>CAZDMR010000010.1:0-81850 GCA_964506795.1 uncultured Acidobacteriota bacterium
CGTAGAC
The DNA here is from genome assembly GCA_964506795.1 of uncultured Acidobacteriota bacterium. Taxonomy (GTDB): domain Bacteria; phylum Acidobacteriota; class UBA6911; order UBA6911; family UBA6911; genus UBA6911. Next base: position 8 of record CAZDMR010000010.1, read on the forward strand.
ATGCCTGGATCCGCCGCCGCAGTAGAAGCTTCATGAATAATCCGGGTTAAAGCCTTTAGCTGGAAACCGAGCGACCCTAAAAGGAAGAGTACATAGAAAAGGTCGGGCTTGTTTATCCTATAGGCGCATGGATCGCGCCACTATTTCTTTATTCGCAATTGGCATAAGGAGAATCCGATGAGCCAGCAACCCGTATCGACATCTAATGAAGCTGTAAAAACGCCCGGCTACGCATGGGTGGTATTGCTTGCCATCTACCTGGCGACGGTGATTGCGCCATTGAACCAGACGAAAGTTCCACCCGTATTGCCCCTTCTCCGGGAAACCTTCGGCCTGGATTACGGAAGCGCAGGGCAGTTGATATCCATATTTTCCATCATGGGATTTGTGCTGGCGTTGCCGGCGGGATTCATCGTTCAGAAGATCGGGATTAAACTCACGGGGCTGATCTCTGTAGGCTCTCTCATGATTGGATCCGCCTTGGGAGCTATGGCCGGCGGGGCCGGCCTGTTGTTCTTCGGCCGCTTCATCGAAGGAATCGGGATGGGATTGATCATGGTGGCGGCGCCGGCGGCAATTTCAATATGGTTCCCGGCTGAAAAACGCGGCCTTCCGATGGGATTATGGGCCAGCTCTGTGGGAGTCGGTATCATTACCGCGATGAATCTTGCCCCGAAGCTGGTTGCGGCATACAGCTGGCAGGCAGTATGGTGGGCCGGTTCGGCGATTTCGGCCATCGCATTTGTGCTCTTCGCAATACTCTTTCGAATGCCCAAAAAGGGTGAAATTCAGCAGTTGCCGGCGCCGCTTGTTCCTGACGGCACGGAAAACAAATCCGTAAGCCTGACGAGAGCTATGGCAAATTCCAGCCTCTGGATGATCGGCATATCCTTCGGCATGTATAACCTTGCGGTGATGGCTTGGAACAGCTTCTACCCGGACTTCCTGGCCACCAACCGCGACTATTCTCTGGACGACGCCGGCTTTACTTCGAGCCTTCTTATGATGCTCAGCATCTTCGCGGCTCCCCTGGGCGGTTTCATATCCGACCGAATCGGATCGCGCAAGAAAGTGATCCTCATTCCATATATCATCCTGACACTGCTGTTCCTGTTCCCATTCACCGTGACCGGATGGATGATTCCGGGAGTCATGATTTTGGCCGGTATTATGGTAGGCGCTATCGCTCCGGTCATTCTCGCCGCCGTTCCGGAAATAATGAAGAAACCCGAAACGGTCGGCGTCGGCATGGGCGTTGCCGCATTCTGCCAGAACCTGGGGATGTATATCGGACCCGCTCTTTTCGGAGCGCTGCTTGAAATCACAGGTTGGGCTAGCGCGGGCTACCTGATGATTCCCCTGTGTGTAATTGGAATCATCGTTACATGGACTGCAAAAATCCGGTAGGACGCAGCCCTCTGTGCTTCCGCCGCGGGTTGCTCTGGGAGCATCACTCTATTTTATCGGCAGGCGGCTTTGAGAAAGAGTAGCCGCCTTGCATTCCAATTCCCAGCGTAAACCATAATATCGGTTTGTCTATCCGCGCGAATCTCACCGGACTATGGGGAAGATTCGGCGGAATCCAAACCAGGCAGCTTCTGGTTAATACGTGTTTCTCCCCGCCGACCCAGAACTCAACCTCTCCCATCGTGCCAAACGGGTCTTCCTGTCCCACGAATCCGATATAGCCAAAAACTTCACCCCAGGCATGGGAGTGTTCGGGGTGAGTGGGTTTTTCCTCTGAACCGCTATACAACCAGGCAAACTGGATATAGGGAGCTCCCTCTATCGAGCTCATATTCAGCAAGCCGCTGGCCTCTATTGTTGATCCGCTCTGTTGCGGCGCTTCCTCCGGCTTCCGCTTCGCCTCCGCAGAATCATCCTTTGGAGCAATCTTTTTGGGATTCACAAAATAGGAGAAATATTTGGCGTAGTTTCGCTCCGCGGCCTTTTCATCCGTGAACTCAGTCGGGGTCCTCTCGTACTCGCCAACTTCAAATGCTCCCGAAAAAAAGAGAATAGGCGTATCTATCCGGGTGAATCGTACAGGGCAATGCTTCAATCCCTTCGGTATATAGATGAGGCAGCTCCTGGTGATCTGGTATTTTTCGCCGCCCAGCCAGAACTCGATCTCTCCACCCAGAGCGTCGGGATCCTGCGGTCCTCTTGTGCCTAAAAACCCTATAAACTCGTCGAAGTTATGGACGTGCTCCGACTCGACATAATCCTTCGAGGATCCTTTCCACAGCCAGACAAAATCCATGTACGGAGCGCCTTCCAACCTCTCCGCGTTCATATTTATAAAGCGCGTTGCTTCTACGGTTGACTCCGATTTCTGCTGTGCTTCCTCCATTTCTTTAGCCACTTCAGGGGGAATCTCAGGGGCCTCGAAATCGTAAAAGAAATACTTGGAATATTTCTTTTCCGAGCTTTCCTCGCCTTGCGGTTCCTGGCCCGCTTCTTCCTTGCCGGAATTACATCCGAACGGAATTGAAATCAATATCAACAGGAATGCCGAAAATCCGATGCTTCGATAGATTCTTTGCATGATTGTCGCCTTCCTCCAGCAATGGGTTCGATATAGAGCGGTTGAATGCTTTCGGTCCAAACATGCGCGTATTATATTCCGATGGTTCCGGGGCGGTGAGGAAAATCACAGCCCGGATTATTCATGAGGATTCGCCGCCGGGCGCCGCAACGCAGTTGATTTGAGCCATCATCGGTGAACGCAAAAGCAGCAGATGCATTTGTGCGGCCGGAATCCTTTAAGCGCAGGGAGATCGCGGTCAGTCTCTCTGTTGCTCATCGTCGACGATGCGCCACATCGCCTCCGCCTGGCGCCTTGATCTCGCCCCGCAAGCCGCATGCGCGCGGCCTTTTGTACTCCCCCACGGGCTGTTAATCTAATTCGCTAATTGATTTGATGTCGGGAGGGAAATTATGGGTTTACGTTCGCCCGCAGCCGGGTAAAAGAGACAGTTTGGAGTGTAGGGTGTTTATCAGGACTCCGAAATAGTCCTAGTCAGAAAAAAAGTGGGGCCGGATTTACAGAGGGGCAACGCGGCCCCACTGCTTTGGATTACTGGAGCCATTTAGCAACTTCTTCATCATCCATTGCCGGATAGATCTCAATAGACAGGAGATCGGTCCATATCTGGGCCCATTTCGCTATCAGCGCGGGGTCATCGCATTCGCATATATGAACGCCCCTTGCAGCGCCTATTGCATGCCATCGGCCGATTAATTTAATACCTTCAGGCGGCTTGTCTCCCCCGCTCTCTTTAAAACGCGCCTGTACTGCGTCGCGGGTTTCAGGTCGATACGACCAGGTTGTTAAAAATTTCATGGTCTGCTCCTCCTTTCGAATTTTTGATTAAATGGGCGGGAAATCAGTTTTAATGATATCAAGTTTCAGTGCGGAAGGCAGGCGGAAATCTCCATCCTGGGGGACTGGCAGTCGCTTTGCAGGGTAGCGCGTATTACAGGAATCTGAGATCCTGGCCTACGCCTTTTGGCAGCCTGGGCGGCACGCAACCACATGCCATCTTGCCATCCTTTGCATCCCAACAGGCCAGGAATCAGTACCGTGGCCGGCTCCTGATTAGCCGAGTTGCCCGGCGAGATTCTTCAGCTCGACATTTTCCCCGGGTCTGCGAGAACGTTGCCGCTATCCATACCGTTCCCTCAAGATCGCCACTGCCCCGTCTCGCCGTCGGCCGGTTGCTTTCAATCTTGCCTTTATAGCAGGATACTGATTTTGAGGTCTTATGCTAAAATGCCGGCAGGCGTTGGCGAGAATTATTGTGAAAAACGTAAATCTTTCAACGAAGATTGAGGATCCTGCGGCAATTTTCCTTATTTTCTCTGGGATGAGCCGATGAATGTCGCTCAACTCAAAGAGCGGCTTCTTAGCGCATCAAAATCGGAACGCATCCGCCTGCTTGGAAAAATCCTTCGCGAGGCGCGGGATACGGATGTCTGGGCCTTTACTAGCCCGGACGAAGTCCGGCGGTTGTGGCCGGAACTCTGCATGCACCTTGGCCGCCGGAGGGCTTTCTGGGAATTTCTGCTTAAACGCTGGCAGATCGAGGAATTCCCTGCATAGCAAGCTTGGAGAGCTTCAAAAAAGGTTTTTGCAGGCGTTTTTCTCAAAAGAGAATCGTTTCTTCTTGACCGGTGGAGCTGCGCTGGCTGGTTTCCACCTCGGCCATCGTGAGACTCACGACCTCGACTTGTTGACACTCGTTGATGCCATGGAAGAAGGCTCCGCTGCTTTTGCTGAAGCGGCAAGAGAAATGGGCGCCAAGCTGGAATCCATACCAACATCAAATCATGAAATAGGTCACTAGCCTCGAACAAGGCAATGCAAAAACGCAAATCGCGGTTGCGCGCCGAGCAATTTCAGGAATAAAAAAAACGCAATTTTGGTCGCACAGAATTAGTCCGCTTCCCGGAGAGGCAGGATTTGGCGGAGGAATCGGATATTATGGCTTGGCGTAACGGCGCAAGTAATCCGGGATGCGGTAGGCTTACGCATCCATTTCTTGACACTGCAGTCGACGAATGTGAAATTGATACTCAAAAGAAACGAGATACCGCCTCATGACCATCAAAGACACGACGCATAAATGGCAATTCAAGCCGCGCTTCCGGCGGAACGCATTCGGCTGGAGATCGCAGCCGGCCATTAAACGGATCAGGGAAGCCGTATCCGAGATCAGGAAAGTTGCCCGCAACGATAAAACGCTTGCCGCTGAGGGCGCCGTTGCCTTTCTGGAAAAGGTCTCCCCCGCCTTGGAGCACGTGGACGGCTCTTCCGGCGCTATCGGCACGGCAGTGAACAACGCCATCGCAGAGCTCGCCGAAGTCATCGCCTCCGCGCCTGCCGACCGGAGGACTCGTGAAAAATGGCTTGAACGCCTCTGGGAAGCTTATCAAGATGACGAGATTCCTTATATCGAGTCGCTCGGCGACTACTGGGGCGAGCTGTGTGCGTCAAAAGTGATTGCTTCGCAATGGGCTGATCGGCTCTTGGACGGATGCCGTACGGCCTGGAGTTCCGATCCGAGCCTGCACGCATTCTTTAAGGGCGCAACCAACTGCCTGAGTGCGCTGCTCTATGCGGGACGCAGCCAAGAGATCCTCGACCTGCTCGAGATGGAACCTCACCAGATATGGGATTATCGCCGGTACGGCGTGAAGGCGCTCGCCGTCCTGGGCAAGACGGCCGAAGCGATCCGCTATGCCGAAGAAAAGCGCTGCCTGAACGACAGCCCATTCGCCATCGCCAGAGACTGCGAGGAGATTTTATTGTCCTCGGGCCTCATTGATGAAGCCTACCAACGCTATGGGCTGCTCGCCAACCAAGCGGGAACCTATCTGGCTTGGTTCCGCGCTGTGGCAAAGAAGTATCCGAACAAAAATCCGGCCGCGATTCTCCAAGACCTTGTTGCTATAACACCCGGCGAGGAAGGCAAATGGTTTGCGGCCGCCAAGGATGCCGGATTTTTCGACGAAGCCATCGTCCTTGCCAACCGCTCGCCGTGCTCGCCGCAGACCTTGACTCGCGCGGCGCGCGACTTTGCCGTGAAGAATCCCCGATTTGCGGTCGAAGCCGGCATGGCGGCCCTCAGGTGGCTGGTTGAAGGCTATGGCTACGAAGTGACCGGCCTCGATGTCTCCAACGCTTATTCGTTTACCATGACTGCTGCCGAGAACGCGGGCATTGCGGCTGAAACGCGAGAACGAATCCGCGCTCTCGTAGCCGCGGAGACTTTCGGCGAGCGCTTCGTAACCCATATTCTCGGGCAAAGGCTGGGGCTATAGCTATGAGACGACGAGATAACACCGATGCAGAAGGACCCCCGGGAACTGCATCGAGGGTGTCGCGGAACATAAGCGCCGCATCCATTAGGGTCGCGCTGCATCCCTGGCCGCCGCATGCGCCGCTGTCGATAAATCGCCAGGGATGTCCGAATGGATAGCCGCAATTCGAAGCAAGTACCGGCGCTTCCCGCTTCCTAAGCAGGAGTTCGATCGATACCTTGCATCAATTGGATGATTCCGCCGATTCATCATCCAATCGTTCATCGGGGTTCAGCGTATCCGCTTGCAGCAACACTTCCAGCCCGGCGTTTGATGCGGAAGCGTAAATCGGCTCGAGTGCATCAATTAATCTGACTTTATAAGCATTTCTATCCTGGGCGGCAAGGGAAAATCTGGGGAAAAGCAGGAAGAAGAGCAGAAGAGCACGGGAAATCAGGACAAGGATGGGTCGGAGGGGAGCCGCGAGACGATGGAGGTAGACATTTCTCATTATGCTGACAGTGTAGTCCAGATCCTCCTTCATTTTCTGCAGCGGAAGAATGGTTTGTGTGCCTGCCTGAACAGGTGTATCCCTTTCTTCCTGGTTCCCGAAGGGATATCCAGTAAAACAAAGGATAATAAAAGAAATATTATCCACAGTTTTACACAGTATTTTCTTTGACCTCTATACCGGTCACCTGAAAACATGATTTTCTCTTCCGTCAGAGAAATGATGGGGAGCACAAGCTGCCCTTTCGGTCATGAATCCCTTCTGCGAAACGCAGTCCGAAGCTGATCGTCCGTAAGCTTGTTCCGTTGTGGGAGGATATGGCTTGAACCGTCGAATCCTTGGATTTCCGTTGAGTGCTTGGACAACCATTGAACCAATCCTTTCATGATTCGCAGGTTGGCTTGGCCATGCGGACTGGAGTCACCGATGTTGACATCGATTATTCCATTCAATACAAGCCTTGGCTCCGGCGCAAAAGCAACCTGCGAAAGCTTTGCGCGGAATTAGAGTTCCTCACTATTACTGGATGCTATGTTATAAGGACCAGGCTGCTGATCGATGGCGTGCCGGCCTTCATGCGCAAAGATGGCACTTTCCTGTATTGCGCGTTCATATTCAGAAAGAAACGCGATCTGAAACTGCATGCCGGTTAAACCCCGAGATTTCAAGCGATCCATCAGCTGTTGAAGGCCTTGCTGGTATAATCGCTTCCGGAGACCTTCCAGATAGGCGGTTGGATTCTTCGCTGCTGTTTTTCTATCTATTTCTGAAGCCTTTTGCGTTTCCTCTTCATTCTGCAACGCTGAGAGCGCATTTCCCGAATATGCCTGGCGGATCCGCACCATGGTTTCACGCGTTCCCCATCCGCCATGCTGGCTGCCGTTATCCCACGCCCAGCTCTGGAATCCATTGGACACCATCGAATCGAGAGCAATGAAATGGATCTTTGCCTTCCTGCCATACTGCTCAATAACTCGCTCCTCCGAGTTGCCGCGCGATTCCCGCCGCGGGCATTCAAATGCCGCGGGGATATGTGATTCGGATATAGGAAAGCACTTCTAATACCCAAGAATATCTCGCAAGGCGAGCGATAGGCGGCGGATGCAGCTGCTGATGGAGCCCCATTGACATAGAGGTGGCATTACAGCCCGAAGCTTTTTCAGTGTCAGCGGAATCGCAGTGTGAAGACAGTGCCCTCATCCGGAATGGAACGGGCGTTGATTGTGGCATTATGCTTGCGGAGTATCTGGCGCGAGAGGCTGAGCCCTATCCCGGATCCCTGCTTGTTCGTAGTAAAGAACGGGATGAAAATTTTACTTAAGGCTTCTTCCGTGATTCCGACTCCGTTATCTTCAACCATGATTATGATTGTGTTTTCCGGACTCAGTGAAGCCGAAATCCGAATGCGGGGCTCTTTTCTTCCGGTCACCGCATGAATGGCATTCAGGATAAGGTTAATCATGACCTGTTCCATAAGATTGGGATCAGCGGTTAACTCAAGAGTCTCGGGCTCCACGGTCCGCTGGAAATGAATGCCGCAGTCAGACAGCCTGGATTTCATGAGAGTTTCCACTCTCATGAAAAACTCCGACAGGGGAAGAATCGAAAATTTCGGTTCCGGAATGAGTGTCATGTTGCGATAGCTGTTTACAAAGTTCATAAGGCCACGGCTTCTTTGATGTATCGTTTGCAGCGCCTCGGTCATATCCTCGATTTCATCCGCCCGTAAGCTTTTCTCATCCGTATGGGAATTTTTTTCGGAAGCTCCCAGTATGTCCAGCAGAGTGGCCGTCATCGAAGATATGGGTGTTATGGAGTTCATGATTTCGTGGGTCAGGATCCGTACGAGATTCTGCCATGCCTCCATTTCTTTCTCTTCCAGCTCGGACTGAATGTTTTGTAGGGAAACCAAAAGGTATTTCTCGTCACGCAGAAGAAAGGAGCAGGCGGACAGGGAAATAGGGCGCACCTCATCCTCGCGTAACAGCTTAATCAGTTTTTTATCGCCGTGTTTGAGCTCCCTCAGCGCGGGCAGAAGATCCGGCGAAGTCCGTTCAAGATCCTGTATGTTCCTTAGAGCCGGAATGCCGAGCAACTTTTTGGCCGGACGGTTGACCAGGTCCACTGTCCCGTCCGTTTTGTATGCCAGCAGGCCTATGCCGACATGCTGTATGATCATACTCAGATACCTGGCATGAACTTCCGCTTCCGAGCGCTTCTCCCGAAGCTTTTGCATTATGAGGTCGAATGCCTCTTTCAATTCGGTAAAGGAGGACCCGAGCCCTTCGCTTCTGAAAGCCTGGGAAGTATCGTCGTATTTGATGGATAGAAGGAAACGGCTCAGATCCCTGTTGGTTTTTGCAGCAAAATGAATCAGGGCGTAAACCTGAAAAACGGCAATGAGAAAAACAGCGATAGTCAGAAAAGGCATTCCGCAATCGGCAACAAGGAAGGCGAACAGCAAAAGGGTCGCGGCAAGGAGCAGCACTCTTGCGATGACGCGAAATTGAAAAGTTTTCCAGAACATCTATAGTCCGTATTTTTCCAGCCGCCGGTACAGGGACGCCCGTGTCAGGCCCAGCTCGTCGGCCGCCTGGCTGATGTTCCCCTTGTGTTTGTCTATTGCCCGGCGAATTACCGTTTTCTCAACGTCTTCCAGGTTGTAGTTTTCAAAGACAATTCCTTCACCTTCGGCGGGTGCCGGCGAGAGATGGAAGTCCTCCGGTTGGAGAACCCGGGATTCGCAGAGAATAATCGCCCTTTCCATGCAATGCTGGAGCTCCCGGACATTTCCGGGCCAATGATATGTGTAAAATTTGTTCAGGACGGCGGGGCCCAGACTCTTCAGAGGCTTGTTATATTTCCTGCAGTATTTCTTAAGAAAATGTTCCGCCAGCAGTCGCAGGTCCTCGCCCCTTTCCCTGAGAGGCGGCAGATGAATCTCAACGGTATTGATCCTGTACAGAAGGTCCTGCCGGAATTCCTTTCCGGCCGCCATCTCCAGGACATTCATATTTGTTGCGCAGACAAGGCGTATGTCGAGGGGTATCGTTTTACTGGAACCCAGCCTGGAAACCTGTCGCGTTTCGAGCACCCTTAGAATTTTCGATTGCATCTGCAAGGGCAGGTTCCCGATTTCGTCGAGGAAGAGGGTGCCTCCGGACGCGATTTCAAAGCGACCGGCTCGATCCGATGCAGCATCCGTGAACGCGCCCTTGACATGACCGAAAAGCTCGCTTTCGAACAGGGACTCGCTGATCGCCCCCATGTCGACGCTGATAAATACCTCGTTCTTTCTGCGGGAATTGCGGTGGAGCGCGCGGGCTGCAAGTTCCTTGCCGGTGCCGTTTTCGCCCAGGATCAGCACGTTGGCGTCCGTCCCGGCTACCTTGAGAACGGTGTTGAACACCTGCTGCATGGCGGAGGAAGAGCCGACGAATTCGTGGAACGGCTGATCCATGTCCGCACTCAACTGTTCCTGCCTGGATCGGAGATGGGCGACTTCCAGCCTGGAATTGCGAAGGTTGCCGGCTGCGGAGATGGTCGCAAGCAGCTTTTCGTTCTGCCATGGCTTCAGAACGAAATCGGTCGCACCCTGCTTGACGGCCTTTACCGCCAGGCTTACATCGCCGAAAGCCGTAATCATGACAACCGCGGCCTGCGGATCAATCTCGATTATTTTCGACAGCCAGTGAAGCCCTTCCTGCCCGCTGGTGACATCACGGGTGAAGTTCATGTCGAGCAGGATAACGTCGTAAGATTCGTTTTTAAGAAGACCGGGAATGTTTTCGGGATTCTTTTCCATGTGGATGGACTGAACATGCTTTTTCAGAAAAAAGCGCGCGGCTTTCAATACATCTTCATCATCATCCACGATCAATACTTTGCCGATATCTTTCGTCACGACGGCATCCCTTCCCGTTTATTGCGTTCAAAAATCATATTTTCGAAACCCATTCCCGGCAGAAGCGCTCAAAGTTTCACGTGGGATAGCAGCCTGATCATACCCTCCAAGCTTTTTTTATGCAATTCAGGTGCCTGAATTCCTATGCCGGAACAAAATTCCCCCCGGTGGTCTCCATGGCTCTAAGTTCTGCATCTAAAGCGTTTTCCGGACTGAAATTGCCGTCCAAAAGACGCTTCGGGATTTATTGCCGGTGTCCGGGTGTCCGCCGGCGGACATCTGTTGTACACCGGCGCACACTTCAACGATACCTGCAACCGGAGCTCTGTCTGCATAAAACTTTATAATTCAATAATTTAGGAAATCCGTGTAGCGACTGGCACACGTATTGCTGATAAGATCGGTCATGGACAGAAAAATCAAAAAAAAGAAGTGGCCCAAGGTTCTCTGGGGTGTGGCTGCCGTAGCAGTTCTTCTATCCATAACGCTGTATGCCATTTTAAGAACCGCCGATTCCACTTTAACCATAGAAGCCGAACGGTTAAAAATTGAAACGGTCGAAAAAGGGCCATTCCAGGAATATATCCGCATTGTCGGGATTGTGGAACCGCAGAACACCACATTCCTCGATGCAATCGAGGGTGGCCGGGTGGATGAGATTTTCCTGGAAGCCGGAAATATGGTGCGCCGGGGGGATTCTATCCTGAGACTGTCCAATACCAACCTTCTGCTCGACATCATGAACCGGGAAGCGGAGTTCTTCGAGCAGAGCAACAACCTGAGGAATACCCGCCTGCTTCTGGAGCAGAACAGGCTCCAGCTCAACAACGACCTTGCGGATGTGGACTTCCAGCTCCAGCAGGCTGAGCGGAAGCTGAAAAGGTATTCAGCCCTGTTCGAAGACAAGCTCATTCCGGAGCAGGACTACCAGAACGCCAGGGATGAATACGATTATGCACTTAAGAGAAAAGAACTCACGGTAGAGTCCATAGAAAAGGACCTGAGTTTCCGGGAAGAGCAGATCAAGCAGCTTGAAGAGTCCCTTGAAAGAATGCGGGCCAACCTCGACGTTGTGAAGCGGAAGCAGGAGAACCTGACTTTGAAAGCGCCGATCGACGGGCACCTGACCTCGCTCAACGCCGAAATCGGCCAATCCAAGGCTCCCGGAGAAAGACTGGGGCGGATAGACGAGATGGGCGGATTCAAGGTGCGCGCGCTGGTCGACCAACACTTTATTTCCCGAGTGGAGATCGGCAAGTCGGGGAATTTCGAGCATTCCGGGGAGGAGTACGCCCTGACGGTTTCCAAGATCTATCCGGAGATAACCGACGGCAAGTTTGTTGTGGACTTTGATTTCAAGGATACCGTACCGGACGATCTGCGCCGGGGACTATCGCTCTACATAAAGCTCGAAGAAGGTATCGTGTCTGAGGAGCTCCTGGTTCCGCGGGGAGGATTTTACAACAGGACGGGGGGGAGTTGGATCTATGTCGTGGATCCTTCCGGGGAATTTGCAGAGAAAAGGCCTATCCGCCTGGGCCTTCAGAATCCGGAATATTTTACTGTAGCGGAAGGACTTGAGGAGGGGGAGAAGGTCCTGACCAACGGGTACGAAAACTACGGCGAGAAAGACAGGCTTGTCATCAGATAATCGAGAGGAGCGCAGTATGATTCAGGCAACGAATATCAAGAAAATATACACGACCGACGAGGTTGAGACCACTGCTCTGGACAGTGTGAACCTGAATATAAGGGAAGGCGAGTTTGTATCCGTCATGGGGCCGTCCGGATGCGGCAAATCCACGTTACTGAACATTCTCGGCCTTCTGGACAATCCCACGGAAGGGACGTATCAATTCGCGGGAGATGAGGTGTCGGGATGTTCGGAAAAGGAGCGGGCCGACCTGAGAAAAGGCAATATCGGTTTTGTGTTTCAGAGCTTCAACCTTATAGACGAGTTGACGGTTTATGAAAATATCGAACTTCCCCTCCTGTATCTGAAGACACCCTCGAAAGAAAGAAAGGAAAAGATTGACGCAGTCGCGGATCGGCTGAAGATCGCCCACAGGCTGAAACATTTTCCCCAGCAGCTTTCCGGCGGCCAGCAGCAGAGGGTGGCGGTGGCCAGGGCCATTATCGGAGATCCGAAGCTTATCCTGGCCGACGAGCCTACCGGCAACCTGGATTCCGGGAACGGGGAGGAAATCATGAACCTGTTGACCGGACTGCACGAGCAGGGCGCCACGATTGTCATTGTTACCCATTCCGAATCCTATGCCGAATGCGCCCAGAGGATCGTTCGTCTGTTCGACGGCCACATCGTTTCGGAAAACATGGGTTCGTGAGGGATTCGACAGGCTCACCCCCTTCGGGAAACCTGGAACCTGGAACGGTTTATATACTAGTGAGGCCTTATGCTGATCAACTATCTGAAAGTCGCGATCCGGAGCATGTTGCGGAACAAAATACTCGCATGCATCAATATAGCGGGTCTTGCCATCGGACTGACGGCTGCAATTCTCATCTACATGTGGGTGCAGGATGAGATGAGCTACGACCGGTTCCATGAGCATGCCGATGACATCTACCGGGTTGTGGAAATGCAATTCTATCAAGGCGAACCTCAACATGTCGCCATTGGCCCCGGCCCCCTGGCTGCGAAACTGAAAAGCGACTATCCGGAAATCGTAAGCGCAGTCCGGATAGGCGGATGTGTGAATGAAATTTTGAGATACGGAGACAATAAATTCGTCGAAGACCGGGTCATGCCGGCGGATCCGGATTTTTTCAAGATGTTTTCATTCCCTTTCGTAAAGGGTGTTCCTGAAAAAGCTCTTTCGGATCCCAATACCATTGTATTGACCGAACAGATGGCGGCGAAGTATTTCAAGGACGAGGATCCCATTGGAAAGAGCCTGATTGTCAATGACGAGCTGAGTTTCCAGGTCACCGGAGTTATTGAAGACGTTCCGCGGAATTCCCATCTTCAGTTTGACTGCGTTATCCCTTTTGAAACGCTTCGCACGGCTTACGGCTATGGCCAGAACATGGATAGTTGGTGGAACAATATGTATTACACTTATATTCAGCTTCAGAATGGATTTCCGTATCAAAGCCTTGGCGAAAAAATTCTGAATTTGAAGCAAACAATTCATCCGAATCTCCACGGTGAATTGCACCTGCAGCCGATGAAGGATATACACCTCTATTCCGGGAACAGATATGCGGCCGATGTCGCGGGAAATGGAGACATCTTCTATGTAAGACTGTCCAGTCTCGTTGCCGGAATTATACTGCTCATAGCCTGCATCAATTATATGAACCTGGCGACGGCAAGATCGGGGAACCGTGCAAAGGAGATCGGGCTGAGAAAGGTGGTCGGGGCCCGCAAAGGCGCGATTTTCCGGCAGTTCATGGGAGAAGCCCTGGTCTATGCATTGATCGCATTTGCCGTGTCCCTGGTTCTTGTGGAGCTTCTGCTGCCGGTTTTCAACAACCTGTCCCAGAAGGACCTGAGCCTCGGGCTGGTGGAAAACTTCGGTCTCTACGGGCGGATGCTGCTGATCGCCCTGGTTACGGGCATTATCTCCGGAAGCTATCCGGCCATGTACCTTTCGGCATTCAAGCCGGTCAGTGTGCTGAAGAGTACGCTTGTATCGGGCAGAAGGGGGACCTTTGTGCGGAAATGCCTGGTGGTCCTGCAGTTCAGCCTTTCCGTCATTCTCATTATCGGCACCGTTGTCGTGCACTACCAGCTCCGGTATGTCCAGAACAAGCAGCTTGGCCTGGACAAGGAAAATCTGGTCTATGTGAGGCTGCAGAGAGAAGCCTTTACCCGGTACGATGCGTTGAAGAGCAGATTATTGGAACTTTCATCCGTTGCCGCGGTGACCCGGACATCGGAACTTCCTTTAAATTTAAGCTCTTCCACATTCGCAGATGGATGGGAGGGCAAGGATCCGCTGGAGAAATTTCTGTTCCAAATGGCCTATGTCGATGCGGACTACGCCGACGTGTTCAAAATGGAAGTTATGGAGGGCAGGTTTTTTGCGGAAGGATTTTTCGGAGACAGTAATGCCGTAGTTGTCAATGAAGAGGCGGCAAGGATGATGGGCGAAGGGGAATCGGTAGTCGGAAAAACCCTTATACTGCTCGGACAGCAGAAGCCTGTCATCGGCGTTCTCAAGAACTTCCACTACAAGCCGCTTCAGACAAAGATCGGGCCCCTGGTTATGTCCCTTCAACCGAGTGGCATTATGGTAATACGGGTCAATCCCGGGAACATTAAAACGACCCTGGCCGCTCTTGAAGAAAGTTACAAAGAAATTATCCCTGAAATTCCTTTCGAATACGGGTTTGTCGATGAGGATTACGACAACCTGTACCGGGCCATCGAAAGAATGGGCATTCTGTTCAATTACCTTTCCGTGCTGGCGATATTCGTTTCCTGCCTGGGCCTGTTCGGGCTGGCCTCCTATATTACGGAGAAAAGGACTAAGGAGATCGGCATCCGCAAGGCCTACAGCGCATCCGTGACGGATATCGTTTTGCTCCTTTCCCGCCAGTTCCTGAAGTGGGTGCTTGTTGCCAATATAATCGCCTGGCCCGTTGCCTATATTGCGATGAAACGGTGGCTGCAGACTTTCGCCTACAGGACGGACATAGGCATTGAAATATTCATAGTCACGAGCCTCGGCGCTTTTGTCATAGCGCTTATTACCATAAGCTGGCAGACAATCAGGGCTGCCAGAGGGAATCCTGTCGATTCGTTGAGGTATGAATGAATCCTGAATGTATATTCGATATTGCATTGAACACGATCATACGGAGATAAAAATGAAAAAGGTCATATGTTTATTTCTGCTGAGTCTGTTGGTTTCCAGTTATACCCTGATGGCGCAGACCGGACTTGCCGGTGTGTGGCAAGGCGATCTTGATACGGGTGCCGGACAGAAACTCAATCTCCAGATTGTCATAAATAAACTCGCGGGTGGCGCTTATGGAGTCACGGTGCACTATATGGAGCAGGGAGCGGTCAAAAACCTGACTGCCACATCCGTAAGTTTCGAAGACGGGAAAATTGTTTTCACCGTAGAGGATCTTGGCGGTTCCTATTCGGGGACTTTGGAAAACAAGACGATCACGGGTAATTGGCGACAGAGCGGCAAGGCCGTTCCCATGGTTTTGACTCCATTTAAGCGCTCCAAGCCAGCCGGCCGGGATTTGGACCGTTTGCTGGGGGAATGGGCCAGCATCAATACTACTCGGGAAGGTTTTCTTTTACGAACCGTGTACCGGTTCCGGAAGGCGGATAATGGAAGTCTGATCGGATTCCTGGACTATCCGGATGCCGGTGTGATAAACACTCAGATCGTAGATATTCTCCTTCAGAACGATCAGCTGCGATTTGGAGTTCCACTGATTTCGGTCCAATACTCGGGCCGGTTTACAGATAAAGGCATTGAAGCCCGGGTGGCATATCCTGATGGGACTACGGGAGAGGTAGTCCTCATTAAAGATAAGAAGTATGATCCTCCGGTTATCCGCCTTGGTTTGTCGCCTGAAGTCAGGAAAACGCTTCAAGGGCGCTGGAGCGCGAACCTGGGAACTGCAACAATCATTTTTCGATTTGAGCAGGGCCCTGGTGGGGAATTTGCCGGCTTCTTCGACGTTCCGGAGTCGAATGTCAAAGGAATGCGGATTTACAAGGCGTCCCTTGTTGACGGCGCCCTTCTTTTAAATTCTCTCGGAATGAATTTTTCAGGAACCTTGAGCGGAAATACCATCAGCGGAACTATGGAGCAGACCGTCGGATTGTCTTCCTTTCCTCTGGTAGTGACAAAAGAATAAACCCGGATTCCTAAGTTGAGGTGCACTGTTTTACCCCTAATCAGTTACCTTGAATTGGCCTTATCAAAAACTGAGGAGAGGACAAAACAGAGCAACGAGAAATTACCTCGATTTTCGGTCAAAGCAAAGTCATTTTGAAGGGAACCAAACGAGCCGTTACACCTTTTGGGGGGTTGACTGTCCCCATTTGTTTAGGCGAGGATCTGCTGGGCGCGGATTAAGCGATCCTGGATATGCACGCCGTTCGGGCATTGAATGGCGCAGGATTCGCAATCGCTGCAGCGCACATCACGGACTTCTCTCGCGAGGTCTCTGAAGTCTACGATCGCGCGATGGTAATCGCCGTAAAAATCATTGTAGGACAGAAAGCGCAGCATGTCGGCCACAGGCAGGCCCTTCGGACACACGCCTTTGCACTCATAGCACATGCGGCAGTAATCCGGCCGGATCTGCTCATTCAACAGAGTCAGCAGCCTCTCATCCGCGGGGGTATACCGTTCCGACATTGCACGGAAATTCATTTCGAGCTGCGGAATGGTCCTCATATTGGGGACCGTCGTGGCGATCGCCGGATTCTGCAGAACCCACTTAATGCCTGCAAGCGGGCCGTCGCCATTCGGCCTGGCGGGTGGATTTTCAAACGTCTTCAGGTTAAATCCCGACAGAGCCACGACGACTTTCATTGCGATGACCCCGATGCCCGCTTCGTGGAGCCTGGCAATCGCCTGCTCCCGATAGCGTCCGCCGATGGGGAAGCTGTAGATCGTCTGGATGACATCGAGCTTCCCCGTTTTCAGAATAAACGTAACCATATTGTTGACATCGTGGCAACTGAAGCCGATGAAGCGGGCCCCTTTATAAGCATTTCTATCCTGGGCGGCAAGGGAAAATCTGGGGAAAAGCAGGAAGAAGAGCAGAAGAGCACGGGAAATCAGGGCAAGGATGGGTCGGAGGGGAGCCGCGAGACGATGAAGGAAGGTTTGTTCCGGACCGACCCATCCTTGTGCTGATTTCCGGGGGGCGGCCGGTGATGGCGCGGGCGTTCAGGCGCACCTTGACTGAGCAGGCGTCCCGTTAGGCAAGCGGACATCTGCCGTATCGGAATTATTGCGGAGCTTTGGCGGATGGGCCGGGGGGCGGCCGGGGCTCGAAGGGGTCCTGCGTTTTGCAGCGTCCGCTTTGCCGATGCCGCAGGATGCGGTCGACGACACGGGAATCGGTAATAAAGGAGACGATGCGCATGCGGCCGCCGCAAGGGCAAAGGAGGGGGTCGGCCTCAAATATTTTACGGATCAACCGGGCCCACGTGCTGCGGGCTTCGCGGGAAGCATCCCGATTGTCGTGCTCGGAAAGCTTCGCTGCCGGCAAAGGGGCGGGTTCGCTTGCGGGAGCCGCCATGGGAATCCGCCCGCGGTTGGAATAGGCCCCGTAAAACCTTTGGCAATGCCGTCCGGGATCGGGGATGTGCGACGTGATGCGGTGGATGCACTCCAGGGGATCGAGCGTGATGGAGGTCGCGCCGGTCCTGGGATCGGGAGGCGTTTCCAGAACCAGGCCGGCGCCGTCCAGTTTACGCAGCGCATCCATGGCCAACACGGGCCGGGTGATGTATCGGGCCTGGGATTGCAGGGCGGCGCTCTCGGCGGCATCGACGGGCGGGCCCGCATAAACGGAGAATCCGGGATGGATCCAGGACAAGAGGTTGTGCATGAACGATTGCGACAAGCGCTCGGCCTGGTGCAGGCGCAGGAGCAGAAGGCGGCGGAACAGCTGCATGACCGCCGAAGTGTCCAGTGAAGGGAGGGGGAGAAAATCCCCATCGGGGGAGAAAGCGCCATCGGTGACAAGCGCATGACAATGCGGATTGAAGTTGGCCCCGTAAGCGCCGTAGGTCTGCAGCGACAGGACGAAACCGGGGCGGACGTCGGTGCGGCCGAGCAGGGCCTGAAAGGTTTTCAATATCGAGGCATAGGCGGTTTGGGACAGCAGTCCCAGCAAGGCGCGCTCGCGCTGGAACAGGCCTCGCAGCACCCGTGGGATGGAAAGGGTCCAGTGACGGTGCGGGACAGGGGCGAGAATCCCGGCGAGCTTTTCGGCAAACAGGACGGAGCGTTTGGCCTGACAGCTGGAGCAAAAATTCCTTGTGCGACAAGAGAACGCCAATAAATGCTCTGCATGACATTTAGTACAGCGAATTCGGGCGAAGCCTCCCTGGAGGCGACCGCAGGAAAGGAACTGCTCCACAGAACGCAGGACCACTGGGCGTAAAGGAGCCGATTGCGCCTCGAAGCGCTGTTCGTAAGCGCGGACGTAACTGTCGAAGTGAGTCTCAAACAGCTGATAAAAGGCGGAGCGTTCGGGATGTCTCGGATGATATTGGGACGGAGACTCCGCAACACTCTCCCCGTTCGCACAAAGGTATGCTTCCGATCCATGAAGGCCAAGGCCGATCGTGTGAAGCCGAAAGGGTATGCTGGGCAACAGACCTCCCGCGGCCCGAAGGCGGCAACAGATCTAATTGCCAAAGTGACATGCGAGCCAAAGCATTTTGGGGAGCATCTGCCTCAACACAACAACCCTCGATGAGATCAATCTCGCTTTCACCCTTTGGCTCGATGAGCAATACCATCAGCGGATTCATTCTTCGACCGGACAAAGCCCTTTCAATCGCTTTACCTCAAAAATGGAGTGCCTGCGGAACGCTCCGGACAATCTCTCGGCGTGAATGCAGCTGATTGCGCCGCGCAATACGCCGTCGCCGTGTATATGACTTCCGCCCTCGAGCATCGCGCCGGTGCCGTATTCAAAGCCATCGATGATATGAGGGAGGTCGGAGTCTTCCTGAATCCGCTTCGGGAGATGGAGCGCATTGCGGTCGAGCCGCTTCCCGATTTCGAGGTCTTTCTGCCGCAGTGGCGTGCTCTCGTTCAGGACGCCGTCAAGGACGAGCGCGACCATGAGTGGGATACTGACACGGACCATTGGCTGCGGGAGGTGGTATTGCGACTGGAAGGCGCCGATGGAGTTGCCGGGATTGCAAGGTCGGCCCGCCGGTCAAATGATCTTCAGGCCTGGTGCCGGGCGCTGATGGACGGCGGGGATTGGGAAGCCGCTTTATCAGCCAACGAAGAATCCGCTGAAATCGTCGGTGATAAATCATATTCACAGGGAGATTTTCTCGACGGCGCCGCTTTGGCCTCGCAGGAGTTGGGCCGTAAAGATCTTCCCAAGCGCCTCGAGACGGCGTGGCGCAAAGCTCCCCGCCTGTTGCGGCTTCGACGGTGGCTCGGTTCATCCAAAAGCAAGGGCGCCTTGAAAAAACGAGCCGCTTCGGCAATCGAAGACTGTCCTATGAAAGCACATCGCCAGAAAGCATTCCTTCATGTATTGCTCGGCGACTACGAAGCGGCCGCAAAACTGCTGGCCTCCGCACCCGGACTTGGCTGGTCGGACAGCGAACATCCCGGTCACCTGCTGTTTCCGATTTTCTGCCGCCTGCTCGGCGGCCTCTCACGGCATTTCGAAGGCGAAGCCCGGCATCCCGATACTCTCGATATTCACGTCATGGACATTGATGAATTGAAATCGCTCAGCTCGGACCGGGATGAACCGTGTCTGCCCAATCCATCGGTTGATGAGATTATGGCTTTCGCGGGCTTGGAGGATGTGAAAAGCGATGATGAGCGCTCCAGTTTGATCCAAGCGATGCAAAAGGCTGCCCTGAAGCGCATCGAGGGTGTCGCGGAACATAAGCGCCGCAGCCGTTATGGTCGCGCTGCATCCCTGGCCGCCGCATGCGCCGCTGTCGATAAATCGCCAGGGATGTCCGAATGGATAGCCGCAATTCGAAGCAAGTACCGGCGCTTCCCGCTTCCTAAGCAGGAGTTCGATCGATACCTTGCATCAATTGGATGATTCCGCCGATTCATCATCCAATCGTTCATCGGGGTTCAGCGTATCCGCTTGCAGCAACACTTCCAGCCCGGTATTTGATGCTGATGTATAAATGCGCTCGAGTACATCCATCAATCTCTCATTGCCGCGCCAGAAGGGGAAATTACCCAGCCGTTTGGCTAAGGCAGCCTGAATCTGCGGAATCCGGACTTCGCCGCACAGGTCTTCCGGGATAGCTGCGCCCTGCCAGAATGCTGCAGGACTTTCAGGAAGCGTTTCATTTTGCGGCGGACGGACTTCCTCCGCTTCTAAAGAAGAGGACGGGATCTTCAGGCCTCCAACGATCTCCTCTCGGGTGCGCCCGCGCAGCTTGAAGATCAGGAAAGGATCGCGGTCGAATTCCTCTCCGAGCAGGTAGTAAACGGCGGCGATGTGCTTGCATGGATTCGACCAGTCCGGGCAGGAGCAGTCCGTTTCCAGGTCGCGCGATGTTTGCGGGAAAAGGGAGACGCCCGCCTGTTTGAATACTTCTTCAATATCCTGCGGCATCTCTCCGGCCAGCAGTTTTGCGGCATAGATGGGGCTCCGCGCCGGGATTTTCAGATATTATGTGAGCGCCGCTGCTGAATGATTCTGTAATCTTAAAAAGCTGTAACTTCCCCGCATTTTAATCCGTATTTTAATACCATAAGTCTATCCTCGAAGGGAGTTTCCCATGAGTAAACAGCTTCGCTATTTCCCCCTTGTTGCATGTATTGCTCTTGCATTTTTCTTATCCGCAGCTCCGGCCGGTGTCCAAGATCAGCCTGCTTCGGAAGATATTGATAGGCAGGTTCAGCAATTTCTTGATAGCCATCGCTGGTCATGGAGTGATGCGAATGTTCCGGAAGTAGACGGTAGGGCGCTGCACAATATCGTCCTGGAACACGGATATAAAAACGCATTGGAAATCGGGACCTCCACGGGCCACTCGACTATCTGGATCGCCTGGGCATTGTCGAAAACCGGCGGCAAACTGATTACGATTGAGATTGACAAATATAAATACGAACAAGCGTTGGCAAACTTTAAAGAGGCGGGAGTGGCTGAATATATTGATGCCCGCCTCGCAGATGCGCATGAACTTGTCCCGGAACTGAAAGGGCCGCTTGACTTTGTTTTCTGCGATGCCGACAAGGATTGGTACAAAAAATATTTGGAAGCGGTTGAGCCGAAGCTGACAGTGGGCGGCTGCTTTGCCGCACATAATGTTACGGAAGGCAGGTACATGGGAGGTTTTGGGGGACGCGGTGGGGCAAGCTTTCGCGGAGGATTTGGAGGGCGAGGAGGCTTCGGCGTTGGCGACTTCCTCGAATATGCTCGAAGCTTTTCCAATCTTGAGACAAAGGTTTTAGAGGAGCTACAAGGTTCCCGCGGATTATCGGTGAGTTATAAAACAAGTGAAAAATAGCCTAAGCGAAACCGCGCCGAAGCCAAGCAGAAACCCATTTCTAAAAACGGGGATTTTATAATTTGTGTCAAGCCTGTGCGTTAGTTTATGTCGCGAAGCACAATATGGAGGCCCTAAGGGCCGCAAGGGAATAGACCCGGCCGGTGAGGTTGGGATTGACAGATTGAATAGGTATAAACACGGAAGGTGCGGCTTGAGTATCGCGACAGAAATTAAAAGGAAACTCGCTATCAATCGCAAAGGAGGGAGTTATGAAAATATACTTTGTGGTGTTAGCCGTAGCATTGTCTGCCGTGGCGTGCAGCGCAGCCGACGTCAGCGGCAAGTGGATCGCTGATGTTGCCGGCCGGCCGGGAGCGGGGCCAACTGAACGAATCTTTACCTTAAATGTTTCCGGAAGCAATCTGACAGGTACGATAGTAGACCAACAGGTTTATCGGGCTACTTTTGAACCGGAAGGCAGATCCGCAATGACCGGAACACTGAAAACCCAAAGTGGAGAGCCCCAAAAAATAGCCGAAGGGAAAGTCAGTGGTAATGACATTTCCTTTGTGATCATCAGTCAGATTTTTGGCAACGAGATAAGAACAGAATACAAAGGCAGAATCTCCGGGAATGAGATCAAATTTACAGTGGAAACCAAGTTTCCCGAGGGCATGACCAGTCCCAGCGGTTCGCCCATGGGATCGCAGCCTCCTCAGGAGATCGTGGCAAAAAGGATTCCATAACGCCGGGCTTTTTATTTAACCGATAGCCGAAGGCGTTGTTGTTTAGATTGGAAATCCCAAAAGGATGGATCGCTTCGTGAATATATCCATCCCAGGGTGGAAGTATATCTCCTCATCTTTGCTTTTTGATTTCGACTAATGCTTATTGAATACGCTCGATAAGCATTTCTATAAATCCCGTCCTATGGTTCCTTTTTGCTCAGCGTATCCGCCTGCAGCAACACTTCCAGCCCGGTATTTGATGCTGATGTATAAATGCGCTCGAGTACATCCATCAATCTCTCATTGCCGCGCCAGAAGGGGAAATTACCCAGCCGTTTGGCTAAGGCAGCCTGAATCTGCGGAATCCGGACTTCGCCGCACAGGTCTTCCGGGATAGCTGCGCCCTGCCAGAATGCTGCAGGACTTTCAGGAAGCGTTTCATTTTGCGGCGGACGGACTTCCTCCGCTTCTAAAGAAGAGGACGGGATCTTCAGGCCTCCAACGATCTCCTCTCGGGTGCGCCCGCGCAGCTTGAAGATCAGGAAAGGATCGCGGTCGAATTCCTCTCCGAGCAGGTAGTAAACGGCGGCGATGTGCTTGCATGGATTCGACCAGTCCGGGCAGGAGCAGTCCGTTTCCAGGTCGCGCGATGTTTGCGGGAAAAGGGAGACGCCCGCCTGTTTGAATACTTCTTCAATATCCTGCGGCATCTCTCCGGCCAGCAGTTTTGCGGCATAGATGGGGCTCCGCGCCAGCGTTTTCCCCAGCTTTTGCCATTCAGCATCGGCAAGGACCTTCATCTTAATTGTTACATCGTATGGAGTGGGCCGGGAACCCTGCACTTTGGCGCGCACGATTCCCTTCTCGATATTGATGGAGAGTACCTGGCCGCTGCGCGCATAGGAACGCCCGCGCTGCAGACGGGCGCCGATTTGGAAACTTTCCAGCGCTGAAATCCAGCGCTTCGCCCACCAGCTCTCGCCGAAAGCCCCGCGCCGCGCCTGCGATTTGATGCCGCCTTTGGCATCGAGCGGCCTCGAAGGAGCAAAATACTCTCTGTCCCAATAGCGGTCCCAACGACTCATATCAGTCTCCGATCGCTTCCTTCCTGAGAGCAAAGAGCTCCTTTAATTCGCGCGTTGAAAGCTCCGTCAGCCACCCTTCGCCTGTCCCGACCACTCTCGCTGCGATGTCCTTTTTATTTTCGATCATCTCATCGATTTTCTCTTCGAGCGTCCCGGCGCATATAAACTTATGCACCTGCACATTCCGGCGCTGGCCGATGCGGAAAGCCCGGTCCGTGGCCTGGTTTTCCACCGCCGGATTCCACCACCGGTCGAAGTGGAAAACGTGATTCGCTTCGGTTAGGTTAAGTCCTGTGCCGCCCGCTTTCAGAGAAAGCACGAACACAGGCGGTCCATTCGCCTGCTGGAAGCGTTCAATCATGGCATCGCGCTGCTTCTTCGGAACCGATCCATGCAGAAACAGAACCTCCCGCCCGAAGGTCTCCTGCAGGTGCCGCCGCAGAATTTCTCCCATCTCGGAGAACTGGGAAAAAACCAGGGCCCGGTCGCCCACTTCAATAATTTCTTCGAGCATCTCGGACAGGCGCGCGAGTTTTCCCGAGCGCCCTTCGATGGCGGAATTATCGCCGAGAAACTGCGCCGGATGATTGCATACCTGCTTGAGCTTAGAAAGCGTTGCCAGAATGATTCCCTTGCGCTGAATCCCTTCGGCCGAATCCATGGCTTCTTCCGCTTCGGCGGCGACAGCTTTATATAAAGACGCCTGCTCTCGAGTCAGGGTGCAGAAGACCTTCATCTCATTTTTATCCGGGAGATCCGCAATGATGGACCGGTCGGTCTTCAGCCGCCGCAGGACAAATGGCGCGGTCAGGCGTTTCAGGCGCTCCGCGGCATCCTCGTCGCGCATCGCCTGAATGGGAATAAAAAAGCTGCGCCGGAATTCTTCCCGCGATCCGAGAAATCCCGGATTGAGGTATTCCATCACGGACCAGAGATCGCCCACATTGTTTTCCACCGGAGTCCCGGTCATGGCGATGCGGTAACCGGCCGGGATCGACCGGGCCGCGCGCGCCTGCTTTGTTTCCGGATTCTTGATATTCTGCGCTTCATCCAGAATGATTCCGCCCCAGGAAACGGCCTGAAAGAGCTCCAGGTCGCGGTGCAGAAGCGCGAAGCTCGACAGCACAATGGCATGCCGCCCGGCGGCCTTTTGAAACGCATTTCCTTTGATGCGCGCTCCGCCGTGGTGCACCATCACCGGAAGTTCCGGGCAGAATCTGGCTGCTTCCTTCTGCCAGTTGCCGACCACGGACATGGGACATATCAGGAGCACTGGCCGGCGGCCGTCTGCCTCCCAATCTCTCTGGATGAGCGCCAGCGCCTGGATTGTCTTGCCGAGGCCCATGTCGTCGGCCAGGCATGCGCCCAGCCCACACTGCTTCAAATAGTTCATCCACGAATAGCCGCGCACCTGGTAAGGACGCAGCTCGCCGTGAAATCCCGCCGGCGCGGCATCTTCCTCAAATTTTGCTTTCCCTTCAAGGCGCGCGATGAAATCCGCAATCCAGCCTTCGGCCGAAACCCCGTCAAACAGCATTCCGCCGAGGCTCCTCACTCCGCCGAGCGCCATCCGCACTATCTCGCGCACGGTCGCCGTTGCGCCGGACCTCTTTTTCCAGAACTCCAGCGCCGCCGTGATTTCATTCGTATTAAGCTCGACCCATTGGCCGCGCAGCCTGACCAGCGGAACTTTGAGCCTTGCCAGCGCCTCAAGTTCTTCCAGCGTGATGGCTTCGCCGCCGAGCGCGAGGTCGATATCGAAGCGCAGGACCTCATCGAGCGAAAGGCCGACGGATGCCTGCATGGCGGGACTCTTCACGCGCGCCCGGGCGGCAATCTGCAATTTTGTCCCTTTCCGCGTCCACCATGCGGGAAGCATGACTCCGAATCCGGCCTGTTCCAGGGCTTGAGCGCGCAGGGTAAGAAATTCGTGGGCGCCCGCTGTGTCCAGCTCGTAGCCGGGAGGCGCCGGTCGCTTCAAGCTCTTCTCGATTCGCGGACAGATTCCCGCCGCCTGCCCGAGCGCCGAGAGGAGGTATTGACGAGGCTCGAAGGCGCGGGAGCGGAAGACCGGTTCAACGGATTTTCGCGGCTTCCAGCCGTCGCGCGCTTCGACGAGGAGGCTGCGGTCGTCCACAGCCTGCAGCAGATAACGCACCTGCCATGCATCCGGGCCGGCGTACTTGTCCATGTCTTGGCTGCCGTCTTTCTGATGCGGCTCTTCCAGGCGGAAGCAGAGACGGAAAGGAGAAGATACGGAGAGGGATACCGGGCGATGCCACTCCTCGATCCGGGCCGCAAAGCGCGCAAGCTCCGTTTCGTCGCCCGGCATGGCCGGGTCTTCGGATTGCAGGGAATGCATCCACTGGTCGTGAACGCTCTCGAAATCCGCCTGCTTTCTGATGCGGCGGGCCGGCGCCCGCTCCGGCACTGGCTGCCCCCGGGCTGCGCTCATGCGGACCAGCGCATCCACCATGCGTTCCACGAAGCGCCGCAATAGTTCCGAAGAAGGTGTCTGCGGGGCTGCTGCGGCTTCAGCGCCGACGGCGCGCGCTGCGGCCGGCATGGCGTCAGCAATAGCGGCTGATTTTTCGGCATCATCCGCCTGCAGGATTGGAATCCAGCGCGAGCGGAAAACACCGTCCGATGCGCTTATGCCGGGCAAGTAAAGCTGCCGGGCCACAATGGTTCCGGCAAAACGCAAGGCATGGCACCACCATGCAAGGTCCGCGCCCACAATCCGGCCTGGAGCGAGAATCTGCTTGCTGCAGCAAGCCGTAAGAATGTCCACAATCTCGCGGTTATTCAAAACCCGGACCGAAACGGCCCAGGGCGCATGGACAATCTCGCCGGCTGCATCCGTCCCGGCGATAAGGGAGCTTGAGGGCAGCGGCCCGGTTTCCGCCGTAGGCAGCCAGGCGTAACGGACGGGCGAAGGCGCGCGCCGCTTCGGCGCTGACCTTGAAGCGGACATCATGCCGGCAAATGCGTTGATTGCTTTGGCGCCGGGATCATAGGGAAACGGAAGTACTTCGGACGCAGACTTGCGGGTGCGCAAGACCGGAGGAACCGCCTGGTCCTCGGGTGTTTCCCCCCACAGCACGAAATCATCTCCGCATAGGGCGGCGTGAAAAATGATCATGGACTTCCTCGGATTCAGATCAGGGATTATGGCGGGGAAATATCACCGCCGCAACCCTAATCAAGCCATAAGAGCGATGAAATCAGAAGAGAGAAAAACTCTCGTATTACCGGGAAACTCCACAATGAGGAGCAAGTCTCATACAGATGGCAGTTGCCCTGCAATAATGCTTCCGAGCTTATTCGATTTGAGAAAATCCAAAGGGGAAATTCACTGGATCAGCTTTCGGCAACCGGCAGCCCATGTCTCCATGGCCTTGATAACTGCCCGAAAACTATTTTGACTTTTCTGGAGCCAAGGGGAAAAAAGTCCTGACTTTTCTGGAGTTGAGGTCAAAATTGTCGGCATGGATCGGCCGCTTTATTTTGACCTCTGGTCCGAACTGGCCAGAACAAAACCCATGGTCTTTTTGTCCGGCCCCCGACAGGCCGGCAAGACGACGCTTGCCAAGGCAAACGCCGCAGGCTTCGCGGCGGCGGCGTATGTAGACTGGGACATTCGCGATGACCGGGCGAAGGTCCTGAGGGATCCCGTCTTCTTCACCGGCATCGACCGCGGCAATGAAGAGCCGCCGCTGGTTGTCTTCGATGAAATCCACAAGTACCGCCGTTGGAAGAATTATCTAAAAGGTGTCTTTGATGGCCACTCGCAAGACTACCGGTTCCTGGTCTTGGGAAGCGGGCGGCTCAACATGTACCAAAAAAGGGGGGGATTCGCTCGCCGGCCGCTACAATTTATTTTCTCTATGGCCCCTGACCCTTGCGGAGCTGGGCGGCCGGCGGCGCTCCCTCAAAGATTTTCGCAGCGACCCTGCACGGCCTGTTTCCGAGGAAGGACTGCAGGACCTGTGGGAACGCTTGGGTCGCCTCAGCGGATTTCCCGAGCCGTTTCTGGCAAAGAAGCCGGAGATCTATCGGCGCTGGTCGTCTACATATCACCAGCAGCTGATCCGGGAAGACATTCGCGATGCTACGGATTTGAAGAGAATAGACGACCTGGAGGCGCTTGCATTTCTGCTGCCTTCGCGCGTGGGGAGCCCCCTATCCATGGAGAGTCTGAGCCGGGATATTGAAGTAAGTTTCAAAAGCATCCGGTCTTGGATAGAGACTCTGGAGCGGTTTTATATCTGTTTCCGGATTTATCCCTGGTCGCGCAAAATAGTCCGCGGACTTAAAAAACAGGGAAAGCTTTACCTGTACGATGCACCCCAAATCGAGTCCCGCGCCGCGCTGTTCGAAAACATGGTTGCGATGGAACTCCGCCGCGCGGTTTCCATGTGGAACGAATGGGGATGGAGCGCTTTTGACATCTTTTATGTCCGCGACAAAGACGGCAACGAAGCGGACTTTCTCCTGACGGAGAACCGGAAACCTTTCCTTTTGATCGAGGCGAAAGAGAGCGAAACCGATGCGGCCGGACCGCTTCTGAAATTCCAATCGCAGCTCAAAATTCCCGCACTGCAGCTCGTGAACCGGGCGGGCATTTATCGACGCTTCGCTCGCAACGGAATGCCCGTGACAATCGTAAGCGCCCCGCGCTGGCTCGCGGGCCTCCCCTGAATCATGGCCGCCGTGTTTGTATCTGCCAAAAACTCCATCCGAACTGCGCCGCCCACTGATTCTTATGAATTTACGGTAGACGTTACGGGATTTTCCCCAACGGGGCAGCTGCCCTGCTTTGAAAATAAAGGTCGTATATGACCTCCGATGTCACCCCGATGTTGTATAGAATCCTCCGGCGTATTCGGAATAAATAGGATTTTTGTAATCATTTATTTGATGGGTGATGATAAAATTACGTTATCTCTTAAATTGATTTGTTTATGAGGGTATCTTGGGCCGACAACTATGCCGGATATCCCAAGCGATATCGCGATAGTGCGGTTGAAGAGGTTGGAGACCGCTTTTGTTTACTCCTCTGCTATGAGCAATTGGACATAGAAACGAAGCCGCTGCTGAAAAGGGATTTATCCAAATGAGTGAAACCGGTTCAAGCCAAGATTTTGCTTTTTTTCGGAGAAATGCAGCAAATGAGGGAAGAAATGAAAATAAAGGCGAGGGGATCTGTGAGCTTTGTGGGCACCATGCTGAGATACATCAGAAAGCCCATACTTTGGCCAAAGGTAAAAAGTCAGGCGGCAACCTTCTGATGCTATGCCCCACGGGCAGCGTTATTTTCGATACTCACGTCAAGCCAAAGATTTATAAAGCGCTCGTCGAAGGAGAGGGCAAATTGTTTCCGGAATGATGGAGGAAGTCCATTGATGAGCAAGCCACAGAAGCATTAGCAAAAGTCTTCCAAATGGCGAGATAGAACCGTTGGATTAGGCTCATTCAGCACCGCTAATTACTAATTTTTTCGAGTCTCCGCAGAGTTATACGTTTTTTGTTGAGGAGCATAAAGTACATGCTTATCATATTAGGATTAAGCCAATTACTGACAGCGTCTTATAGCCTTGCCGTTATTAGAGTGACGGAAATTGCCGACAAGGATTACAGTTGTCTTTTGACATCTTGATAATGCTGAGCGCTAAAGGAGCTTTGATCCTTTGATCGCTGGACAAAACATGAACTCTGAAATGGTTAAACCAGAAAATATGGGGAGCGGATTTAGGCTTCAAGAAATCGCACGACGCTTGATAACACTCAGAACCTATGCTCCAAAACTTCGGCTTCTCCCCATGTTGCCAAATCCGCCCTTTTCAAATGGAGCCGGCAAATGAATGTCTTCGAACTCCGCAATCGGCTGGTCTCCGATTACGGGAGCTACACTCGCAGCTTTATTAAAATTGCAGACGCTCGCATTTCTCAAACGGTGGATATCGCATTAAGCGAAGGAGCATTCTGGCCGGAACCTCTGCTTCAGCTGAATCCGACATTTTTGCCAGGAGGCACGATTGATGACCTAATTAAAAATGACACCTTGCATCCTGAATGCTCCAAAATATTCCGCATAGAAAAATCCGACAACGATCCTACGGGCAAGCAGTTGCTTCTGCATATGCACCAGCGAGAGGCAATTCTAAAAGCCAAAGATAACAAATCATTCATCCTTACCAGCGGTACTGGATCAGGCAAAAGCCTGACTTATATCGTGCCAATTGTTGATCATATTCTCCGGAACGGATCGGGCCGAGGCATACAAGCCATTGTTGTTTATCCGATGAACGCCTTGGCTAACAGCCAGAGTGAAGAATTAGGAAAGTTCCTCCAGAAAGGGTATCCGGAGGGTCGGCCGCCTGTACGCTTTGCCCGATATACCGGCCAGGAAAAATTATTGGACCGTGAAGCAATTCGAAACAATCCGCCGGATATACTTCTTACCAACTACATGATGTTGGAACTGCTGCTCACTCGCAGCGAAGATCGCGAACTTGTGCGCGCCGCTCAAAAATTGCGCTTTCTGGTTTTTGATGAATTGCATACATATCGCGGCCGGCAGGGCGCCGATGTAGCCTTGCTGATCAGGCGTTGTCGCATTGCCTTTTCAGCTCAGGAGGCTATCTGTATCGGTACTTCAGCCACCATGGCCAACAGCGGTTCTTCGGAGGATCAGAAGCAAGAGGTCGCAAAGGTAGCCCAAACCATGTTTGGAATTCCCTTTGATACATCGCAAGTGATTGGTGAAACCCTGGAACGCGCCACTCCTGAAATTGATTCCGGAGATCAGGGAGTTGTCCAGATTCTTCGCAAAACCGTTGAAACCGATGCCGCTCCTCCAGAGGACTATGTAGCGTATAGCCGCCATCCCATGGCGTCATGGATCGAATCCACTTTTGGAGTACGTAGTGAAGATGGAACAGGCCGACTGATTAGACAAAACCCAAGATCCATACAAGGAGAAGGCAGTGCTTCAGAAGAGCTTGCCCAGTTGACCTCGTCTGATTCTTCACGGTGCGCTGCCGTATTGCGCCGGTTTCTTCTTAAAGGTTCCGAATTGAGGCGCAGCGAATCGAGCCGTTTCCCCATTTTTGCATTCAGATTGCACCAGTTCTTCACTCGCGGAGACACGGTATGGGCAACCATTGAATCAGAGGCGGATCGCCATCTGGAGATGTCGAAAAAGGGCTCGAAACCCGGAGAAACGGACAAACCTCTTTTCCCCCTCGTTTTCTGTCGACAATGCGGCACGGCCTATTACCGTGTCAAAATAGCAGCGGACGAAAGCGGCAAAAAGCTATTACCCAGGGAAGATCGTCGCGAAGAAAACGAAGACGGCAGCCAGTATGCCTACCTTTACACATCTGAATCCGCACCATGGCCGCGCACCGAGGGTGCAGCACTCCTGGAACGTCTGCCTGAATTCATGAAGGAAATGACACCAAAAGGGGTGGAGCGTGTTCGACCGGATTCGCGATCGGACGTCCCCGAACCGATTTTTGTTAATGCGCAAGGACAAATTGTTTCTGAAGGACAAGGTATCCCTGCGGCTCTGATCCGACGAAATTTCCTCTTTTGTCTGGAGCCATCCTGCGGAGTTGCCTATGCCAAGAGCCAAAGATCGGAAAGAACCAAGCTTGCTACGCTGGGAATTGACAATCGGAGTACGGCTACCACGATTCTGGCTGTTCGATCTCTTATTGAACTGCAGTCAGACCGAGATCTGAAAGCAGAGGCTCGCAAGCTCTTAAGCTTCACGGATAACCGGCAGGATGCTTCTCTTCAGGCAGGCCACTTCAACGATTTCACCCAGGTGGCGTTACTTCGTTCAGCCTTATACAAGGCGACTCAGGATAAAGGATCGCGGGGTTTAAGCCATGGCAATCTCTCGCGCAGTGTCTTTGAAGCCATGCAACTTCGATTTGATGAATATGCCGCTGATCCGGAAGTGCGCGGCCCGGCAAGAAGCGCTTCCGATGATGCTCTACGCCGCGTCATCGACTATTACTTGTACCGGGATCTTCGGCGAGGTTGGCGAGTCACTGCTCCGAATTTAGAGGATTGCGGTCTTTTATTGTTTGATTATGAAGGATTGGAAGGTAAAGAAGGATTGCTGCAGGAGGAGCAGCTTTGGACGTCCGGATTTAAAATCCATTTGGATCGCGATCATGAGGAGCTCATTGAGACTCCGGAGCCTTTGCGCACTTGTCCGCCGGAATTGCGGCACGAAATCATCTCAACTCTTCTTGATGTTTTGCGCAAAACTCTTGCCGTTAAAGTAGATGTGCTGGATCCGCAGAAACAACTGGATTTGGTGGAGCAGACAAATCCGCGTCTTTTGGAAGGCACGGTCTGGTATTTAGAAAATGCAATGGATCTTGAAAAATCCGTTGTTGCCTACCCCCGTCCAAAGCGACGCCAGGATAGATCGGGATTATTTGTATCCTCGTACGGAGGATATGGAAGGTATCTAAAAAGAGCATTGGCTCCCCATGTGGGTAAAGACCAAAAATTTGGCCGCGAGGGAGTCGATGAAATAATTCGTTTCCTCTTCCTCGCACTCAAGCGCTATGGCATCGTCGAGCAGGTACGGAGCGGCGATATTCCCGGTTACCAAATCAATGCCGATGCTCTCCGGTGGAAACCTGGTGATGGCGTCATTCGACCAATCGATAGAACTCGCCTCCTCGCTGCTGGCGAAATTCCACCAGAGGTGAATCGGTATTTCGTTGAGTGTTACCGCAGTTTTGTTGATTTGAAATGTGTGCTTGAAGCTCGCGAGCATACAGCACAGGTAGCATCCGAGGACCGTGAAGAGCGCGAAGAGCGATTTCGTACCGGAGAGTTGCCTCTGCTTTTCTGTTCCCCGACAATGGAACTTGGCGTTGACATAGCTCAGCTTAATTTGGTCAATCTCCGGAATGTTCCCCCCACGCCGGCCAATTACGCCCAGCGCAGCGGGCGTGCCGGACGCAGCGGGCAACCCGCATTGGTTTATACTTATTGCGCAGGGCGCAGCCCACATGATCAATATTATTTTCGCCAGCCCATTAATATGGTCGCAGGCTCTGTAGCGCCGCCGCGCATAGATATCCGAAATCATGATTTGGTGCGCGCCCATGTGAACGCCATCTGGATGGAAGTCGTAAAACCGGACCTTGGCAAGACGCTCACTACGGTTCTTGATCTCACTCCCGACCATAGTGGATTCCCGCTGCATGTAAAAGAGTGGCTGTTGCATGAATTGAAAAATCCAGTTTCTCGTGCAACAGCGCTAGCAAAAGCCAATCAATTCATCGACAGTATTCAACATGAGCTCTCTTCCGCCGGGTGGTTTCACAAAAATTGGACAAAGGAAATTCTTGACCAGGTAGAACGGGCCTTTGATGCTTCCTGCGATCGGTGGCGCAGTCTCTATCGCTCGGCTGTTTCTCAAAGAGAGTTGCACCATAAAATTATCGGCGATCATTTGCGACCGGAAACCGAACGTCAGCATTCGCGTCGTCTGCGGGCTCAGGCAGAAAGCCAGATTCGCCTCCTAACAGAGGCTGAAGGGATTTATGAAGGAGATTTCTATTCCTACCGCTATTTTGCTGAAGAAGGCTTTCTCCCCGGCTATAACTTTCCGCGTCTGCCCTTATCGGCATACGTACCCGGTCGACGCCTGCGCAAAGGCAACGACGAATTTATCTCTCGACCGCGGTTCCTCGCAATATCTGAATTCGGACCGCGGGCTCTGATCTATCATGAGGGTTCCCGATATCGCGTTTATAAGGTCAACCTGGATTTCGGCACAGATGACATTGAGGCTACACATGAATTGGTGACAGCTACAATGAAACGTTGTGTGAAATGCGGATACGCTCATCTTGAGCGTGGAAGCCTCAACATGTCGGAGGTTTGCGATCGCTGCGGCTCTGCTCTGGATGGCTCTTCCCGAATTGATAACCTGGTTCACCTTCAGAACGTTAGCCTCAAGCTTGCCCAACGTATCACCTGCGATGAAGAAGAGCGACAACGCTATGGCTACAAACTTGTGACCTCCTATCGTTTCCCCGAAATAGGCGGCAAACTAGATCGCAAGGATGCTGAAGTTTATGTGGGCGAATCGTTGGCGATGAAACTCAGCTACGGAGATTCAACTGATATATATCGCATCAACCGAGGTTGGGCGAACCAGCGCAGTGATCAGCCGCCGGGTTTTATCCTAGATCTTGAACGTGGGTACTGGGCTCGGAACCAGGCAGACGAAGAAGATAAAGATGATGCCTCATCTCAAGGACGGCTCCAGCGTGTCGTGCCTTATGTCAGAGATAGCAAAAATGCCTTGGTGATGAGCTTCCTGCAAAAGCGATCGGGTGCTGAAATGGCAGGGCTACAGGCAGCCTTCAAGGAGGCTATACAAAAGCACTTTCAACTCGAACCACGCGAGCTTTCATGCGAACCGATGCCCTCTCTCCAGGATCGTCGCGAGATTCTTTTCTATGAGTCATCAGAAGGGGGGGCAGGTGTATTAAGGCAGCTTGTAGAAGATCCAGCGATATTACCCCTTTTGGCTAAGGAAGCACTTGAAATCTGCCATTTCGATTCGGAAACACTGGAAGACAAGGCACAGAATACCTGCGGCAAGGCGTGCTATGAATGCCTGCTCGATTACGGGAACCAGCCGGATCACAAAGACCTCGACCGTTACCTGATCCGGCAGTTTCTGTTCGAGCTTTCACGATCCGTATGCAAGCCCGCAGGTGGGACTGGGTCGAGAGCGGAACGAATGGCTGCACTGCGCAAGCGATGCGACAGCCAACTGGAAAAGCACTGGCTTGATTACATTGACGAGCTCATGCTTCGCCCCCCCAGCGATTCACAATATCTGATTGAGGGTTATTTCACCAAGCCGGACTTTTATTATCATGAGCATCATGCCGCCATTTACATTGATGGTCCTCCTCATGACGAGCCGGAGATAATGAAAGAAGACGAGGGAATAGATCGTGCCCTAATGGAGGGTGGATATATTGTTATTCGTTTCCATCACCAGGCTGATTGGAGTGAAATATTCCGCCGACATCCCGATATCTTTGGAACGCCGTCTAAATGAATTCAATAATGTTGTCGCAACCCGGAACCATGATCCGCGCCCGAGGGCGCGAGTGGGTCATTCTTCCTGAGTCTTCGGAAGACCTCCTGATTGCCCGTCCGGTTGGCGGCCTGGACGAAGAAATTACCGGCATTATGCCCGCCATCGAGCCCGTCGAGTCCAGCAAGTTTCCCCTCCCGACTCTTAACGATATTGGCGATTTCTCTTCCGGGCAGCTTTTGCGCAATGCTGCGCGGCTGTCAACTCGTGCGGCCGCCGGGCCCTTCCGCAGTTTTGGCCGTATTGCCGCAGAGCCTCGACCCTATCAGCTTGTGCCGCTAATGATGGCTCTCAAACTTGATCCCGTGCGCTTATTAATCGCTGATGACGTGGGTATTGGCAAAACTATCGAAGCTGCGATGATCGCCCGCGAGCTGCTTGATAGGGGCGAGATCCAAAGGATTACGGTCTTATGCCCGCCGCAGCTCGCCGAGCAATGGCAGCGTGAACTCTCCGAAAAATTTCATATCGATGCGGAACTGATTTTGAGCAGTACCATCCAGCGGCTCGAGCGGGATCTCCCAATCGGGATTTCGGTATTCGACCGCCATCGTTTCACCGTTGTATCCACGGACTTTATCAAGACAACCCGTCGAGCTGAAGATTTCATCCTCAAATGCCCTGAGTTCGTAATTGTAGATGAAGCGCATGGTTGCACCCTCGCCGGGGGCGTTGGACGGGGACGCCAGCAGCGCTTTGACCTAATGCGCAGAATTGCCGAAGATAAATCGCGGCACGTGGTGCTTGTCACAGCCACCCCTCACAGCGGAAATGAAGAGGCGTTCCGTTCGCTGCTCAGTCTTCTTGAGCCGGAGTTCGCCAACCTTCCCGCCGATCTTGACCGGGCGGAGAGAGAAGGAATCCGGCGCAAATTGGCCCGCCATCTTGTTCAGCGCCGCCGCAAGGATATCGATCACTACCTTGGAACCGATACATCCTTTCCAAAGCGCTATGACAAGATTCCAGAACTTACATACACGTTCAGTGACGAATACCGCGAGCTTTTCGAGGACATCCTTAAATTCGCGCGCGAAATTGTTTCCGAAGGAAGTGGAGGCGAAAGGCGCCGCCGGGTCCGCTATTGGTCGGCGCTTGCGCTATTGCGCTGTGTCTGTTCAAGTCCTGCTGCGGCTGCCGCTACTTTGCGCAGCCGGGCGGCGGTTGATCAAGCGGCTGATCAGGAAGTCGATGAAGTAGGCCGACGCACCGTGCTGGATCAGGACGATTCCGACGCTGTCATCGCGCTCGATTTAAGCCCCGGAGCCGATAATGAAAGCACAGACGATGCCATGCGCCGGAAACTGCTGGAATTTGCCCGCCGCGCCGAGGCCATTCCGCCTGAGGCGGATCACAAGCTTCAAGGAGCGATACAAGAAATTAAGAAATTGCTCAAGGATGGTTTCCATCCCGTGGTTTTCT
Source organism: uncultured Acidobacteriota bacterium (assembly GCA_964506795.1). Classification (GTDB taxonomy): domain Bacteria; phylum Acidobacteriota; class UBA6911; order UBA6911; family UBA6911; genus UBA6911. Next base: position 35,794 of record CAZDMR010000010.1, read on the forward strand.
GCCGTTTTGTGGACACAGCCGACTATGTGGCTCGGAAGTTTCGTGATGCTCTTCCGGCTAAGATAAATATTGAGTCGGTAACCGGTTCGCTACCGCCGGCTGAGCGCGAAGATCGCATTGCCAAACTGGTGGCCGAATCGAACCAGTATGTACTTATCTGCACCGACTGCCTGGCAGAGGGAATTAATCTGCAGCAGCACTTTAATGCCGTGCTCCACTACGACCTGGCATGGAACCCAACGCGACACGAACAGCGGGAAGGCCGGGTGGATCGATTCGGGCAGGAGAGGCCTGAAGTCAGAGTCATTACCTATTATGGACAGGACAATCCTATCGATGGCGTTATTCTGGATGTTCTTATCCGCAAGCATAAAAGCATCAAAAGCGATCTGGGCGTTACGGTTGCAGTCCCCGGATCCAGCGAACAGATTGCCGAGGCTTTGTTTGAAGGGGCCTTGTTCCGCGAGAAAACCAGCGCGCAAACAGGGCAGCTAACTTTGGATTTTATTGATGATATAGTGCCGAAGAAGGAGGCTATCCACACTGAATGGGAAAACGCCCGGGACCGCGAAAGAGTCAGCCGTTCCCGTTTTGCCCAGCACATACTAAATCCTGAGGCCGTTGCGGAAGAATTGCGGAGCGTACGCGCTGCCATAGGTCATAGCGAAGACGTTTCGCGTTTCATCCAAAGCATCCTGCTAGCGGCAAATGTCCCTTTTGAGATAAAACCAAAGGCCATCGCGGTGCATCTAAGCAATGAGACGCCGCGCGCTCTCCGGCAGGCGATCGGGCGCGACGAGTCTTTCAACGGACGGTTCGACCTTCCATTGGAAGAGGGTGAAATCTATATCGGACGCACCAGTCCGATTGTGGAGGGGCTGGCCGGTTGGGCCCTGGACCAGGCGCTGGATCCCGTTGCACGCGATGGACGCCCCATCGCTTCACGGTGCGGAGTCATTTCCACTTCTGCCGTGAATACCCGGACGACCATCCTCATAGCTCGATTCCGGTATCACCTGCAAATATCTGGATCGGATTCTGAAGCCATCCTGTGCGAAGAAATAGTGCCGCTTGCCTTCACCGGACCTTCAAATGATCCAGAATGGCTTACGTCCGAGGACAGCGAGAAATTATTGCTCGCCAAACCGGAGCGTACCCTTATCCCCACTGGTATTGATCAGCAAATAGGATTGCTGCTTGCTGGTTTGCCGGAACTTCAAAAGGCTTTGGAAAAGGTCTCCGAAGAACGCGCGACAGCACAACTTGCTGCGCATGAACGCGTGCGCGAAGCCTCGAGAACCAAGGGTCGCGTTTCAATCAAGCCTGTGCTCCCTGTAGATATTCTCGGTGCGTACATCGTTCTTCCGAGGTTGAATTAATCATGGCCCGCCGCGTTATTGAATTTCAGACCATTCGCTCCGAGGGCGGATTATTGCCGCCGGATTTGCTGAGACGTGTGCTGGATCCGAAGGCGAAACTTGACGGCACCAGGCCGGAAGATTATGGATTACCTCAATCCGAACGGTTAAATGAGGTGATCACCCAATCGTGGAACCGGCTGCGCAAGCATTGGGCTGAATTCTGTAGTGCCGCTGCGAGTTTGGCCGACGGAGAGGCCGGAACGGGACTTACAAACGATAAGTGGACATTGCCGCTTTTGCGCGAGCTGGATTTCGGCCCATTGCCGACCACGCCTGCACGCCAGATAGCCGATCGTGCTTACGCCATCAGCCGTTTTTTGGGGCCTGTGCCGGTTCATCTGGTTGGTTGCGGCGTGAGTTTGGATAGACGCACCGCCGGCGTTCGCGGGGCTGCTTCGGCAAATCCCCATGGATTGGTTCAGGAGTTCCTGAATCGCTGTCCGGATTCTCTTTGGGCCATCGTTTCCAACGGCCTTATCTTAAGGATTCTTCGCGATAATCAGGCCCTTTCGCGGCAGTCCTATTTGGAATTCGACCTTGAGACCATGTTTAGCGGCGAGGTCTATTCCGACTTTGTCCTGTTATGGATGACGGCGCATGCATCCCGCTTTACACCGCGCGAGGGCGAGCGCCCGGATACCTGTTGGCTGGAGCAATGGACCAAACTTGCCGAAGAGCAGGGCACGCGGGCCCTGGGGGACCTGCGCGGCGGAGTCGAAAAAGCTTTACAGATTCTTGGGGAAGGTTTCACCAGTCATCCCAAAAACACAGTGTTGCGCGATGCTTTGCGCACAAGGCAAATTACGCCCTCTGACTTGCACGGCCAGCTTTTGCGGGTGATTTATCGCCTTATCTTTCTGTTTGTCGCAGAAGACCGGATCCTCGATGGATTGCCTTTGCTGCATCCGCGCGATGAATCTGACTCTGCACGCCTTGCCCGAGAACGATATGCAGCCCATTACAGCACAGCGCGGTTTCGCGATCTGGCGTCGAAGATTAAGGGCAGCCGCCATGGCGACCTGTGGCGACAGTTTCAGCTTCTGGCAAATGCGCTCTCAGGAGACAAAAAATATAAAACTATACGAGAGAATCTGGACTTGCCTGCATTGGGCAGCTTTCTATGGAATCCTGCTAATACGGCTTCGCTTAATGATGCGCAGCTGACTAATCATGATTTTCTAGAATGTCTGCGAAATCTTGCGTTCACCCGCCAGGGCAAAGTGTTGCGCCCTGTGGATTATCAAAATCTTGGAGCTGAAGAATTGGGCGGAGTTTACGAGAGCCTCCTTGCCCTAACACCACAGCTTAGTGCCGATGGGGCTCGCTTCACGTTTGCCGAATTTGCAGGCAGCGAACGCAAGACTTCCGGCTCCTATTACACGCCCGACTCCCTGGTGCAATGCCTGCTCGATTCAGCACTAGATCCGGTTGTGGAGGAGGCAATTAGGGGAAAAACCGGATCAGAGGCAGAGAAGGCAATCCTTGCTTTGAAAGTCTGCGATCCGGCCGTCGGCAGCGGCCATTTCCTGGTAGGCGCAGCCCACAGACTTGCGCGTCACCTGGCTCGGGTGCGCGCCCATTCCCAGGGAGAGAGCGAACCTTCACCGCTTCTCTATCAGCACGCACTACGCGATGTCATCGGTCACTGCTTGTATGGCGTGGATATCAATCCCATGGCTGCTGAACTGTGCCGTGTGAGCCTCTGGCTTGAAGCCTTGGAGCCGGGGAAACCGCTTTCGTTTCTTGATCACCACATACGCGTCGGCAACAGCTTGCTGGGAACAACCCCAGAGCTTCTTGCCAAGGGAATTCCGGATGAAGCATTTAATCCTATTGAGGGAGACGATAGAAAATATGCGGCAACTTTGAAGAAACTGAATAAAACCGAGCGGAATCAGATGTCGCTTCCGCTGGTGGCCGAAGAAGAAGCTGCTTATGGTGATCTTGCAGATAGGGTCATCAATCTCGACAGCATGGACGATGATTCTATAGAAAGTGTTAGCAAAAAGGAAAATTCCTACAACCGTCTTAATGCATCAGCAGAATATCGTGATGCCAAATTGCCCGCTGATGCATGGTGCGCAGCATTCCTATGGAAGAAACACAGGGATAGCGCTGCAGCTATAACCGAAGATATTTTGCGTCGAATGCAAAACGGACCTTCGAACATTCCGGCTCAAATTATTGCCGAGATTGATCGTCTCAGCCGACAATATCAATTTTTCCACTGGCATCTTTCTTTTCCGGAGATCTTTGCAGAAGGCGGTTTCAGCTGTGTACTTGGAAATCCACCGTGGGTTTCTCTAACAGGACGATTCTCCTCAGAAGAAGCGGATCAACGATCTAAGCAGCTCGGAATCTTTCGCCACAGGTGCAATACTTACATGCCGAATACTTACGAAATGTTTGTTCGGCTTGCATTGGAAATAGTGCAGAAGTCTGGATTTGTAGCTTTACTCTTGCCAGACCGCTTTGCCTTCAACGTTTACCTTCAGCCTCTGCGTGAAAAGATTCTCTCAGACACGTCGATCGCTACGCTGGTTTTTAAAGTTCCATTTCCTAATGTGACTGTTGATGTCTTAGCCTTCGTGACCCGCTCGTCTGAACCAACAGAAAATCATGAAATTCAAATAAGAGAATGGGGAGGGGATACACTACTACATAGTCAGACGGCCATGCTCAAGCATCCGGTGTGTGCTTTTGAATTTTATACAAGCTCCGTCGATAGATGTTTGATGGAGCAGATAGAGAGTCACCCGCGAGTCAGAAGGCTGGATAAGCTTTGTGATATAACCTCTGGTTTTGGCGGTAAGTCTCAGAAAATTACTCGCGAACATAAGATCCATACTCAAATCGAGGTCCTGAAAGGTGAAAGCATCTGTAGATTTGGAATTAAATGCTCCTTTTGGTTTGAGTTCATTCGAGAAAATATTACCGGTAGAACTACTGATCGCCATAAACTTGGGGCTATTCCAAAGATCTTGCTCCGGAAGACAGGCGATTCACTAATAGCAACACTGGATTGCAGTGGGCGTTTTCCGGAACAATCCTTGTATTTTCTATTCAATTTTGCTTCTGCGATCGAACCAAAATATTTATTGGGCATACTAAATTCGCGGCTTATAAATTTCTACTTTAAGAAACGGTGTCTCACCAATCCCGATAGTATTGCCCAAGTTAAGAAGACAGATTTGGACACATTGCCCATTCGTATTCCTAACTTGGACTGCAACGCAGAAGTTGAAGAACAGCATGAAATTATTTCTTCAGTTGCTGAACTCTTGGCAAATAAAGGAGGCGAGGATGACCCTGCCTTCAATGCCATGCATGAACGTGTAATTAATGATGCTGTCTATCGCCTATATGAATTGACTGACGAACAGGTTGGGATTGTCGAGGCTTTTTTTGAATCTCAACAAGGGTGATAATAGCGAGCGCATAGTACTAAACAGATCATCTCATAAAATTGGAACACCATGCGAGAATCTATTATATTAGCATGCCATTTTATACTCGTTTAAATCCACTACCCTCAGATTTGCGGTGCTGTCATCCTCCACGGGAGCACTCATGACACAAACAAATCTCCGAATCCCATTTCAGGCAGATGATTTTCCCGCAGGGATATTCGCTCGCCCATACAGCGATCTACCGGTGTCTTGGGATGACATACTTTGGGCTGCGGTTACGGTTGGGCGCCCAAACAGAAATCATGTTTTTCTGCACGGGGATGCGTCTCGCTATGTGGCATTTTTTCGTTGGTCATTGGTCAGAATGGCCTTGGAGCAGAGCAGTTTTCACGCATATCGTCTACACAGAACCGACGCTGTAAAAACCCTAGATCCAACTGAGAAAGGCGCGGTGAATTACTTTCTGGGAATGGTATTCTCCAAACTCTTTGCCGGTAAGCTTTTAAATTCGTCATGGCTGCTTCATCTCGATGTATTTCGTCCGACGATTGACGTCTATTTAAAAGGCAGATCACGGCCGGATCTTATTGGAAAGGTAAATCAGTCAAACCGATGGCATGCATTTGAATGCAAAGGACGAATAAGCCAACCCGATTCTAATGTAAAAGACAAGGCTAAGGATCAGGCACTAAGGCTGGTTAGCGTGAACGGCAATCCATGCGGTTTGCACGTCGGAGCGATTACTTATTTCAGAGACGATGCGCTGAATTTCTATTGGCGCGATCCCGCGCCTGATGAAATCCATGGCATTAACGTTCAGCTCAATGAGAACGATTGGCGATTCTACTATTCACCTATAGTTGAGCTGTTCCCAGAAGATGTCCGACAGCGTTTCATTGATAGTGCCGAAAACGCATGGATCCCAATTCATGGCCTCGATCTTGAAGTAGGGATTCATGGGGCCTTGGCCAAATATCTTTTTCATTCGAGTTGGAGTTCTGCGCAAAGCGCTGCCGAAGAAGCCGTCCGTGAAATCGCCGAAGCTGGTTACCAACCGGATGGACTTCTTGTAAAAGCTGGCAAGACATGGTTCGAACCATTCGAGGAGCTTCGGTGATTTGCTCCATCGAGATCGCGGCATTTATTGCGAAATTAAAGCGAGAAGGATCCCGCTGGACAACAGAATTTCTCCATTACCAATATAGTTTTCCTTTGATGCAACCGGAATTTTGGTACCCAAATAAATTATCCGACGATATAGAAAAAGAGAAGGCATTGCATTACATGTTTGCGCATTGAGGTCTACTTGAATATGAACTGCCTGCCGCTGGTTTGGAATCAGGAAAACCTGCGTCGTGCCTGGCGTTGGATTCGTTCTAATCCCGATGCGCAATACAAAGCATACTTTCGCCCACTATATTCTGACTATGCAATTTCCGCCGATAGATTATTGCAGGATCTTGGAGATCGGCTTAAGCGTGGAGTCTATGAACCTTCACCAGCCCGCAAAGTATTTCTTCCAAAACCATCTGGAGTTCTTCGTCCATATACCCTTCTAACAGTCGAAGATCAGATCGTCTACCAAGCGGCCGTCAATGTTGTTGCGGAACAGTTTGCAAAGCGAGTGCGTCATCGCTATTACAAGGAAGTCTTTGGCCACCTTTATGCTGGCAAAGCAAGCACTTGGTTCTATCGCAAATGGAGCAGTGGCTATAAGGCATTCAATGATGCTTGCCGGGATGCTTTCAAGCATGGATTCCGACATGCCGCAAGTTTCGATCTGACCGCATGCTACGACAGCATTGATCACCGTGTGCTCCGGCATTTCCTCCAATCATATGGATGCGACGCTCCCTTTTGCAAAATGCTAACAGGATGGCTTTCAAAATGGACATCAACGGATAGAAATATTTTCCATGACCATGGAATTCCTCAGGGGCCTTTGGGTTCTGGACTGCTAGCGGAAGTAGTCCTGCAACATTTTGACGATAATCGTGGCAAGCCAAAGCGCGTTCGATATCTTCGATATGTTGACGACATAAGACTATTCTCGAAATCCGAGACAGATCTTCGCAGAATGCTGGTTAATCTCGATAAACTTAGCAAAGATATTGGCCTTTTCCCTCAAACAAGCAAAATAGAGATTCACAAAGTATCGGGAATTGAAGAAGAGCTTAAATCGGTTAGTAACCCGCCTGAAGAATCAGTTAAACGGAAGGCGGTAAACCAGAAGAAGCTGCGCGCTCGGATAGTAAAATTGACAAAAGGCTACAGAGTCTCAAATCCCACCCGATTCAAATATCTGCTTGCATACGCAACTCCCCATTCCACGATTACGAATCGTCTTTGGCGCATATATTCAAATCATCCCGAATTGTATCCAAACATAGTTAGGTATCTCCAGCGGTATAAAAGATTCCCAGAATCGTTGAATAGGCAGATCGCGCAGCGAATTCAAGTAGAACCCCTGTATTCTTCAGTAACGGCGGCATTAATTGGCGTGGCAAATGGCAGGATGGCGGGAAGGTATAAGACCGAGGCGATAAAGAAGGCCATAGCGTTGTGGCGTCCAAAGAGCATGCAGGATGATCTACTGGTCGCGACAGGACAATGGTTGATGGCTGAAGGCAAGCTTAGCCCAGCCCAGATCAAACATGCATGCACTGGCTTGCACTCATGGTGGGCTAGAGCGCAAATGGTTCGGTCCATTGATCCGCACCATATTAGTCGGCAATTCTTCGAGAGCTTGGTGAACATAGCGTTGCGTGATACATGCGGCGATGTTTCATTGGCGGCAGCGATGACCTTTCTAGATCAAAATGTAAATTTGCAGGGGGCGGTGAAGACTATTAATCGATCCGGCAGAATGAGTTTACTGCAGGGAGGCGTTATCCGCCGCGGACCCGCTGCAATGTGCGGAATTCATCAGAGTTTTGTGAGGATGCTTGGCATTGTGCCTGTCATAAACTGGAAAAAGTATTTGGGGGGTGATTACAGGAAGCTTGAAAAGCAAACCGTATGTATCGCCGCCTATAATGAAACCGATGTAACTTCCTGGGTTAATGCGATGGATGTCTTTGACGACTGGCTTCTTGCCGCATTACATAGAAACGATGCCACTCTCGGGCCATATTCTTTGGGAAATATTGGGGGAAGTCTTAAGCATAAGCTTAGAGATAAAAAGTATCCAGCGGTTAGTGCCTTAATAAATGGCATTCACGCCCGACGTTATGAGAGCAATCTATCTCATGCCATTCAACGATCGTCTGGCAAACCAACTGGGCCTATAAGGTGGAGCTTTTTCAAAACAGGTCGACGCTTGCTCGTTGCTGCCATCGAGGAGCTTTCAAAATATTGGTAACATACAAGACCATCGCAATTATTGGCTGTCTGCGGACATGCAAAAAAATGAAGCCTCTAATGCTTTGGGGATTGCTCCCTTCATTTTTAGCCAGCCCGTTTAATTATGGCAGCGATTCTTATGCCCAAGGATGTTTTCCTTTTTATAGCCAGGGCTTTTAAAACAAGGAGGTTCAATGAGCAAATCCAACGTATTGCTACTGGCCATCTGTTCAAATGGCAAGCAAAAAGGTGGCAATGCTGCTTACAGCGCAGAGGGCTCTTTCTGCTCATTTGTTCCGGCGCTTTCCAGGAAGCTGATAGAAGCCAGAACGCTTGTTTTGGACCTTATTAAAAGTGGCCGGGCCACCCGTATGGGAATTCCACTGTCACAGTTTCCGCATAATGAGAATTTGTCAAATGGTCCCGATTTCGGAGGATGCGCACAGGCCGAATATATGTCCAGTACCACGCGATTCAGCGGACGTTTCTATAAGGAGCTTGGTCAGAACCGGGAAGATCTTATTAGACAGAGTCCGCATCATTTATTGATTTTGTGCGGCCTTTACGGACTGCTTACTCCTGATGAGATGATTCAGGAATACAATTGCTGTCCGGAAGACAGCGCAGAAATCGGCAAGATCTGGCGGACTGATGACATTTTGACATCACTGCTCATGGGCTACATTCGCAATTATGGGATCATCCGGATTTTCGATATGACGGCTGATCCAACATTTCGTTCCATGATTGATTGGAAAAAGCTTAAATCGGAAACCGAGGTGTTTCGTATTTTCGGGAATGAAAATGCCGGCCCGGATCTTTTGCCCAGTCTTGGCGTGTTGTGTAGGGAATATCTCCTGAACGCCTCTGAACAAGACCTTTTAGCATTACCGCCCGGTCAGCAATTTGCGGTCGGTTATGAGGATGTGGCGATAATTCCAAGCGATCATCCACCTGCCGGTTTTCTTGGCGATCCAGCAGAAATTGCTATCGATATTTCAGGACATTCAACAGAAACGCTACTCAAATCCGGAATGATAACCACGGGAGCAATACTTGATCATCCGAGGGATATTAATGTCACGGCAGGACAGCACAACACCATGTTTGATCGAAAAATTCAAAAGATGTCGGACCTTCCGCCGGACGCTCGGAAAATATTTGAAGATGTCAGCCGCATACCAGACGTTCTTGAGGTATTCCTTGGAAGATTTCATCCAAAAGGAGGAAGGTCGAAGGGAGGCTATTACCTGACTTTAGAAAAGCCCAAGGAAAATATGGGCTCTATTTTCTGCAAGCTGCGAGGCCCTGGAAAAATTGGAAGCCTGCAGGAAATTGAGGTCAGGGTAACAAAAGGCTGGGAAAAAGGAGCTTACTTGAAACTATCAGAATTCGATTGGGCCGATTTTTAGCCACAAAATCGGGGTAAATCCCTGAAATCAGCCGAAAGATCTGACGCCGCCTCCCGAAAGCGACGGCATCGTTACTCCTTCCACACATGGTGGGCGAGCTGACGCCTTTTTAACATGCTTCGGAGCTTTGTGAAAGAATAATTGGCGAATAAGAGAAGGGGCTGCTGCCGTATGACCAAAGAGAAAAAAGATGCCGACATGAACCATGATCTGCCGAAAGGCGAAGTCCTGGTCTATCAGACAGAAGACGGCAGAATAAAACTGGATGTCCGGCTGGAAGACGAAACCATCTGGCCGACGCAACCCTTAATGGCCGAGCTGTTTCAGACGACCCAACAGAACATAAGTCAGCATATTCTAAACATTTACGAAGAAGGTGAGCTGATTGAGGAGGCAACTCACAAGAAATTCTTGTCAGTTCGACAGGAGGGGGCCCGATCGGTTCAGCGGAGTATGGATTTTTATAACCTCGACATGATCACCTCCGTCGGCTATCGGATCAAAAGCCTGATTGCCACGCGTTTCCGCATCTGGGCTACGCAACGGCTTAGAGAATACATCGTCAAGGGTTTCACCATGGACGACGAGCGGCTGAACAATCCGCCGGTGAAAGGCTCGCCGGTGCCCGATTACTTCGATGAGATGCTGGCCCGCATCCGCGACAACCGCGCCAGCGAGCGGCGCATGTATCTGCGTGTGCGGGAGATCTTTGCTATGGCGGCGGATTATGAGCCGGCCGATAGCGAAACAACCAGATTCTTCAGCGTGATCCAGAACAAGCTTCATTTTGCCTCCACCGGAATGACCGCCGCCGAACTGATTCAGTCTCGAGCCAACCACCTGTTGCCCAATATGGGCCTGACTGCCTGAAAAGGCGGCGAAGTGCGGAAAACGGATATAACCATTGCCAAAAATTATCTGAAAGGAGGATGGATTAGTTTCAATGACAATTACGTTCCCATTTCTGACAAATTATGATCCTCCAGGATCAAGTGAAGGGGCGCTCGATCCGCTCGGACTGTATCAAATCGCCGATCAACTGGCGGTGCAGCTTGTACCTGCAGTGCGCGAGCGAATGCAAAGAATACGGTTCCTTACCGCCATGGCCGTTGGCGCGCTTGCGATGGAGGATCTCGAAGACAATCCCAACCAGCGGGATGCATCTCCCTATCTCGTCTGGGAATGGCTGGTTGTGGAAGCGATAATGCGAGAAATGGGCAACAACTCTTCGATCTGGGGAGTGCCTGGAACTCTTGTTACAAAAAATGCACTTGCCCGCCATGGCTACCTTGATGCCAGAAGCTATCTTAAAACGCCTCGCATTTTTGGTTTCCACGGTGTTTATAAAAGGCTAGCAATCCATCTCGGAATATTGGATGTACATCTGAGGCCCGGTCCCCAGGCACAAGGTCTAGCGGATGCGTGGGCACGCGGGAAGAATTTAGCGGGATTGGACGAATCCAAACCGTTGCTATCTCGTTGGACGGCCGCTGTTCGTCGCTGTCTGAACGAAAAGCCTCCCAGTACAAAACCTGGACTAAGCAAAGTCTCCTGGGCAGAACTTGCCAATGCTTTTGCTCCTTCGGCATCAAAATCCCGAGAGAAACGATATCTACGGGACCTGCTCCTTGCGGCCGACTCGAATAGATTGGGGGCCTTGCCGATTTTATGGGAACTGCAAAGCACTTTCGATAACGAAAATTACCGGGAAGAGCATTTACACGATAAGCTGGAAAAAGCCGAACGCGCATACAGTCCCATTATCGAGGCTGTTCGAGCCTATGAAGCATTTTCACGCAGCCTGCAGGATGCTTTCGATGTGTTGAGGGCGGAAGCAACCCAGGGGGACTCGGAGGGTTTTGTTATCTCCAAAATAGCCGGAGACGACGATTTCACCCAAAGTGTAAAGGAGTTGCACCGGCTATTTGAAAAGGCGCATACCGCCCTGGGTGAGGCAAAAATCAACGGTCTTTTGTTACAGAATCTTTTTAGCCAGAAATTCAGCGCATTTGCCGAACCCATGGATGCAGCGACCTGCGCATACTATTTATGCTCGCATCATGAAGCAATTCAACGGACCAAGTCGGCTGAAGGGAAGCGGCCCTGGTTTGATCGCATTGGTAAAGACAGGATTTACATCCGGCATGCCTACCGGGAAGAAAGGCGTGAAATCCGACCGGGGCGCTATCTTCATGAATATCGAGGCTGGCCAATTCGCCGATTTTATTTGGACTTGCATGAGTAGATACCAGAAAACGAAAAGCGGAACAATGCTAGAGCTATGGCGGCCGCCGCAAGGTGCGGGAGACCCGATCGGCTGCCTGGCGACAACCTATACATTCGAGCCTGAGATGTTTGATGAACAATGCCTGGCCCGATTCCTTGAAATAGAGTCGGAGCCCAATCGTGAAGATCTGGCATTCCTCCTCGAGCGCGAGAGCCGCCTCGGAAGCGTTTATGCGGGGGTGATGGTGGATTACACGCGAGCCGGCGTTGAACATTCATTGCGTTGGGACATTCTGCCCGTGCGCATCCGCGCGGCCAAGCAGCACGCGAAAATATCGCTGCTTGTATGGAGCTATCACATCCGAATTATTGTGGCTTCTGCCAACATAACAGGACCGGGATATAGAACCAATTATGAAGTGGCATCGGCGGTTGATCTAACAGCAAAAGAGGCCAATATCGGCTTTCTTTCCGAGACGATTGCATTCCTCCGAAATCTTTTGGCATTCGTGCCCGGATCGGATCAACTGCCGCCGGAGATTCAAAGAGCTGAAACATTCCTGCGCCAGGTTGAGCAAAATGTGCGCGACTGGAAACCATCTCCCAAATTGGGCGCAACACGGCAATACCTTGCCTGTACGCTTCCGGATTTGAGTGGAAATCGCGGACGCAGCTCGCTTAAAGAAGCAATCGAAGCGTGCCGCGGGCGAGGAGGATCTCCTTATGAGATCCGGGCAGCCTCGCCATTTTTTGACAGCGATTCCGATAACAGGCAAGTGGCGGCTGATTTATGTAAGCTCATGGCACGAGGCAGGAAGCGTAAGCTTCGGTTCTGTGTTCCGGCAATCAAGGATGAAAATGAAACTGCAGTTCCTCGCCTCGCTGCTCCCAAGACTCTTTTCCTGACTCCAAATAATTACGGGGGCGCCGTCAACATCGAGATACTGCCCGGGATGGATGAAGACAAAAACCGCCGTCCCTGGCATGCAAAGATGATGTCGTTTTTTGCGGATCCATATTCCGCCCTGATGATCGGATCGTCTAATTTTACCTGTGCTGGAATGGGAATCGAACGCCATAGGAATGCCGAGGCAAATATCATAACCATTGTTGATCTTGATAAAAGCGGCAAGGAAAGCAGTTTTCTGCAGTCTATCTGGCCAGAAATGGAAAAGGTTGTTAATCCCGATGCTGCTGAGTGGCTCGGAACACAATCGGATCTGGTGGAAGAGGAGCAAAATCCGGTTCCTTCCATACCCGCAGGATTCCTTTCGGCTTCGTACCATGGCGGCGATAATCAAAAAATCCTGCTCAGATTCGATCCGGCGGAATTGCCGGAAGAATGGAATATTCGCGCATGCGGCCGGGAAGATCGCGAGCTTCTGTCAGCCACCTCCTGGAACGGACTTGGAAGACCTGCCCTCGTAAAACTTGACTGGGACCCCCTCCAGCCTCCGGAGAAACTGCTTGTGATCTGGAACGATCATAGGGCTTTTATGCCTTTAAATGTTGAGGACAGCAGCCAGCTGCCGCCCCCTATCCAGTTGGAGAAGATGTCGGCCGATGACATGCTTGGAATTCTGGCTGCAACGGATCCCAGCGCTGCATTTCGTGCCTGGGCAAGACGGCAGGAGACTTCAGCAATATTCGATTCCGATATCGATTCCGCGACACCCATTGACCTGGATCCTCTCCGACGCTATGAGCTGGGCACCACCTTTCTGCATCGAATTCGCCTAAGAGCCCGTATCTTTGCTCAATTGCGCTCAAATCTCCAGCGGCCAGTTTGGGGGCACCAGGCATTGGAATGGCGGTTGAGAGGAATGATAGGGGTTGAGTCCCTGGCGGATCGGTTTGTGCGCGAGCTTTCTGGTGAGGCGGCAGATGAGGCATTACTGAATCTTGCCGATTTCATAATCGTATTGAATGAAGTGGATTATCAACCAAGCGATGGTTCTCTGCCGAAGTCGGAGTTCGAAGAGATATTTCGACCCTTTTTGAGTGACCTCTCCGGAAAGTTGAATTCACAAATTGAGACCTATCGAGATCGCCTGTCGGATGACCTTATGCAATTCTGGGAGCGAGTAGTGCAGCGATGTCAAAAATGAAAGAAGTTTATTGTTCGCCGCCGGACCTCATGCTGGGCAAAGAATTCAATAAGAGCGTGCCGGAGCCCGATCAAATACGCCAGCGTGCTGAAGTGGAGGAAATCCTTCGGCGATTGCACCGTCAACCGGGCGTAATCCTGGCCGACGAAGTCGGCATGGGCAAGACATTTGTTGCGCTTGCGATTGCTTACAGCGTTGCTTTTCATAGCCCGCGTGGGCCCGTGATAATAATGGTACCCGCCAACCTTGTCGACAAGTGGGAGCAGGATCTAAAAACCTTCTGCGAACTGTACCTATCAAATCGTTATCCTGTCCGGAAGGACTCAGCTACTCGCAAGCAGCTGATGGCTAAATCCTCTCTTCGCTATGGCGTGGCTCGGCATAGTGTTGATTTTATGAAGTTGCTGGACGATCCGGTCCGCGAAAGATGCCATCTGATCTTTCTCGCCCAGGGCGCAATGTCAAGAAGCCAGACGGACAAATGGGTGCGGTTGGCCCTGATCGCGGAAGCGCTTCGTCGCCATGGCCGGGGCAAGGCGGACAAGCTTATCCAGGTCAAGAAACATATCCACCGGTTTCTTGCTGAGATGCTGTGGGCGATTGGCGAGGAGAAGGCCAATGATTGGGGTGAGGACCTGTGGCACCATTTACTGAAGACGGATCCCTGGACCTGGCGCGGAATCTATAATAACTCCGTCCACAACCAGCGCAGGCAATTGACTGACGATCCGGTACCCATTTCCGTTATCCGTGCGTTGCGGCGAATTGGGGTCTCGGAGCTGGCTGAAGAATTGAAAAAAATGCCGGTTCGTGCTCGGGGTGGGCGCGAGCGGGTATCTGAACGGATCAACGCCGTGCGTCGAGCGCTGAGAAACGTTGAAGAAAGCTTGTGGAAACAATTGCTTGCACAGACGAGATGGAGATCTCCCCTGCTGGTCATGGACGAAGCGCATCATCTGAAAAATCCCGGAACCGCTCTTGCAAGGCAGCTTCAATCTCCGGATCTGCAGAAAGACCTGCGTACCGGAGACGGTGCTATGGCTAATGCATTCGACCGCATGCTGTTCCTAACCGCCACTCCATTTCAGCTTGGGCATCACGAACTCGTGCGCGTTCTGGAGAGGTTTGGAGATGTTCGATGGAATGAGGCGGAATTAGGAGGCAAAGATGATTTCCATCAGCAGCTATTAAAGCTGGGCACTCACCTGAATGACACTCAAAGGACTGCGATTTCTTTGCAGCGTAGTTGGAGCCGGCTTCGTCCTGAAGATTGCCAGGGCGAAATGGAAACCTGGTGGGAAAAGCTTCACAGGTTGGAACGGGAATCTCTCACAACCCATCAACGTGCGGTTGTCGATGCCTATAACGCCGCAAAGAAATGCCGAAACCTGGCGGAACAGTCTTTGAAGCGCTGGATTGTTCGTCATAACAAGGGGCTTCAATGGGAAGGGACCGGAATTCCACGCCGCCAACGCATGGATGGAGCTGCTTTAAGAGATCCTGAGACTCTGGGTGGAATTCCGATCCCGCCGCAGCAATTGCTTCCGTTTTTTCTTGCTGCTCGAAGCGCTGCAAGTCGAGATCAGGATCTTTTATCCGAAGCCTTATCATCATCCTATGAGGCGTTTCGTTATACCAGACAAAATCGCGAAGTGGATAAGGATGAACAGGATGTGCCGGTAACGGCGATCGATTTGTCGCGCTCTCGTTGGTACCTGGAGGAATTTGACCATGCATTGAAAAGCCTCAGTGGGTCAGTCCATCCCAAGATCTCGGCAACTGTGCAAAGGGTTGCGGATCTGTGGGAAGCCGGGGAAAAGGTCCTCGTTTTTGCCTTTTATCGGCAGACTTGTGGCGCTCTTCGCAGGCACATAAGTCAGGAAATCGAGAGGCGTATCCATTTGACGGTCCAGCAGAGATTACGGGGAACCGGGCTCCGGGTCGATATTGATTCTATTGAAAAGCTTTTCGAACGGATTCAGACACGCTTTTTCGATGACAGCGATTCCCCCGGACGACGGGCAATTAATTCAGCCCTGGCGAAGATTTTAGAAACTCACACCCAGTCACTGGAAAAAGCCGGAATATCAATCGAGCAACGCGACGATCTCATGAATGTAATGCGCCGTTTTTTGCGCGTATCAACAACCCTGGCAAGGTGTTTTCCTCTCGACGAATTCGATCAAATCAAGCCAGATGAGGCTGTTGGGAAAACGCTGAATTATGTTGACGCGTCCGGTCTTTCGTGGCGACAGAAGTTCGATAATTTCATAGAGTTTATTACCGACAGATGCTCCGCTGAAGAGCGTAATCTCTATTTAGAGGCAGCGCTGAGAACCCAAACAGGAGGAATTCGTGTCGATAGTGATGAAAAAGCTGCTGATGACAATGTCAGTTCATCCGGCGGATACATCACCCTGGCCAATGTGCAGGTGGCGACGGGAAAAACGCGCCGGGAAATGCGCTCACGGCTGATGCGTGCTTTCAATACGCCCTTTTTCCCCGACATTTTGGTATGTAGTGAAGTTATGGGAGAGGGTGTCGACCTTCAGCGCTTCTGCCGCCATGTTATTCATCACGATCTGGACTGGAATCCAAGCCGCATTGAACAAAGGACAGGCCGCATCGACAGGCTTGGCTGCAAAGCCGAAGGCCGTCATACCATCGTCGTTTTTCTACCCTACCTGGCCGGCACCGCCGATGAACGGCAGTATCGTGTAATGTCGGACCGAGAACAGTGGTTCCGAGTAGTCATGGGCCAGGATGAAGTCGCCCGACTAATTACCCCGGAATCATCGGGCACTATAATTCTCTTGCCCGATTCGATTTCGAATGGACTGAGCTTCAGACTTTGCCTTGATAGATAGGTGATTTAGGCGTCTGCCGTTGAATCGATAAGAAGAAAATACAACGGCTCTGTAAAGTGAAGAAACCGTGGTACAACGATGACAAGGGAAAATCAGGAAATATGGGGAATGCGATGATCAAAACCGTTCGGAGGTGAAGGATGTGGCTTGGTGAATTCCTAAATCTGTATCCTGAAGCGTACACACGCGTAACCGGAAAGATCAACAATTATCAGGAAATGGTCAAAGTAATCCAATCGCTACCGGCCACCAAATCCTACCAAATCGGCCCAGAACATCTGAGCCTAATTGAAGATAAGGGAAACCGGTATTGGGAGTACCCCACATGGTGGCCAAGCATCCATGATCAGTTGAAAGAGCAAATTCATCTGCCGACACATCTCCATACGTTGGAAGGCAAAAAGACCGCAATCAAGGCATTATATGGGCACCTGAAGCACATTGAGGCTGTTTCGGTAATCCTTCGATTTACGCACCCGGAGCATTTTGGAATTATCTCTCCGCCGGTAACATCAATGCTCAATCTGGTTCCGGTGCAAAATGAGACAAATCCGGAATACTTTTTGCGTTATTTGCGCGCCCTTAAAGATCTTTCAAAGCAATATTGCCGCCAAAATCCTGAGTTACAGTTTCTTTCCAATGTAGACATGGGCCTTTGGGCTGCGGCACACCTGGCATTCGATCATAGATATACGGATCTGGTCGAGGAGATGAATAAGGATGCTTATTTCCAGGAAATCCGCCTTAGGAATCTCACGGAGGGATTTTCCAGCAACTGGATTGAAACCGATTCTCAGCGTTTGATCTTGAGCCGGGCTCTTTTAAATCACGACCATATACTCGCCGCGCTTATCGCATCGCGCGCATTTGAGTTTATAATTAATGAGATCTTCGCGCGCAGTAAAAGACGATTGCAGAAATTCTCCGGAAGGGAAGACAAGCTCATACGTCGTATTGGCGAAATTCAAAGAAACCCGGATTTATTAAAAAAGCTGGGTGTTAGCAGCGGCGAGCTCAACGAATGGGGCAAATGTCGAAACGGGGCAGTGCACCCATGGACCTGCAATTATTCTGTGACAGGGAAAAGAGCGCGCAATTTTGTGCGCGGCGTTCAGAGGCTTTATGACAATCTGTCGAAAATCTGAGAATTATCCCAATTTCTGAAGAAAGCATGTTCAATACTTTGGATAAGCCCAAGGAGAATATGGGTTCCATCTTCTGCAAGCTTAGAGGACCGGGTAAAATCGGAAGCGTGCAGGAAATTGAAATCTGGGTCACCAAGAGATGTGAGAAGGACACGTATCTCAAACTCTCGGAATTCGATTGGGCCGATTATTAATGCAAAGAAGCTCGAAATAACTCTGCAAACAACAGTCAAATTCAATTTAAACGGAGCAGGCGAATGCGTTACAAAAAGCCACGAACTGCAACCCTCGACGAGGTGATTATTTCAAGAGAAGGCGAGTACGCCGATATTGAGTTTCGGGAACCGGGCATTTCCGGAATGAATCTCAAACTCGGTCCCAAAGTGAAAACGATGACCGACAGGCAAATTCTTAATGCATTTAATAAGACCGTTCGAGCCATGGAAGAGATGCGGAGAGAATACGTACACAGGCCGGTGGAAATTCCGGCCGGAAAGCCGCAGATCAAATACTTCGCGGCCGGGGATCAGTGGGTTCCAAGAGGCGATGTCCTCCGGTGCATTATTGAAGACGGAGGACCCGATGGTGAAGCGACCATCTGGATTGACGACCACGAGTTGTCGCTCGGAGAATTCGGCAGGATGCTCATTGTGCATGCCGGCTGGGGCATGAGGATAGTGTTTGTTCCGGATGACGAGATTGAAAATGTACATCCGATAGAAATCCGCGAGCCGGATGATGAGCCCTGAAGCTCTAACGGCCGATATCGCATTCATTTATCATTACTTTTTTGTTCCTAATCCTGGCTTCCAAAATCTTCGGACTATAATTCTTTTTGGATTTCATTTGGATTTCAGGACGCCGGCACGGGAACCTTTATCCCGATGTGTAAATTCCGCGAATAGCGGATCCTCATGAGTCGGCATATGGACATAGGGAATTGGTAAATGCATATGCATTCTTCATTTCAAAGGCAGTGCGATGGATTATGGATCTCCAGAGACCGAAACTGCCCACCCTCCGGCAACATGCCATTTTGCAATTTAACGGCAAGTTGAAGGCATTCCCGAAATTCACCCATAAAGCCAAAACCGATTAATGCGACTGGAATCCTGCATATATCTGAAGCCGAGCGAATGCATTGTGCATACGACTTCCGGGAACCTCCTTTAAAAAAAACAAGCCAGTCATATTGCTTAATCACGTTTCCGGCCTGGGGAGCCAAGTTTTCTGCTCGCTCAAGATCCATCACTCGTTGATAATTTTGTATCCTCTGATCTGAGGGGATAAGTCCATATTCGGCACTCAAGATATATAAATCCACGCCGATTTTGCTTCGACGATTGCAAAAAGCCTTGATTCTGGAACTGAGATAGAGCTGACAGGCAGGCCATTCACCATCCCTCTTTCTATGTCCGCAAGCCGTTGCCAAAGCAACATTCAACGGTGGCGAGTTCATAATTATGTCTCAAGCCCAATCTTTGGGCATAAATCGGTTATCGGACAAGCAGCACAGTCCGGAGTTTTCGGGATTGAAAAACAAAATTCCCTCCCGATCACCCATAATGGGCTGTCAAGGTCACCGGGGAATTGAGGATTGATCCTGCGCGCTGCACAGGTTGCGGCTTGCTCCGTCATATTCTCGGCTAATCCCATGCGGTACATGACCCGCTGAACATGAACATCCGGTTTGATCGGCATCGTGTCCAGGTCGGGAAATTCTGTCCATCCAAGCCGGCAAATCAGGATTACAGTCATGGCGGCGATTCCTCTGCCTACGCAGTAGATTTCCATTAGATCATTCTGAACTGCTCTTGCCGTACGGTTTTTCCAGAGGTTGGCGGCGTCGCCTGAAAATCGTTCCAAGACCATGGCGACAAGTTCGTGAATCGTTCTTGGAGCATCGCGCATATATCGCGGCCTTTTTGGCATTTTCAGCAGGGTTGCGCGGATTCCATCGAGACTCATCATGGAAATCAAATGTGGATCAAGATGGCCGAGTTCTTGCTTCAGCCAGTATGGAATTGTCCAGACGATATCCGCCACCATTCCACGATCCAGGCAAGCGGCCAAAAGGTAGGCAAAAGAATTGCTGTGAACCAGCTCTTTCGCCTCGGGAATAAGCGTAGGTAATAATTCCTTCCGATCCCGGCTTTGCCAGAACTGAAGGAGCCTTTGTTTGATCGCCAAATCATTGGACATGTGTACTTCCTGCTATCAATGGCATCTACTCCAACAAACGAAATCCGCTGGCTTTTAAATAGCAATGCGTTTCATCCATTTCTGAAAGTGGTGGCGCAAAGACGACTGTTGCATCGCGGCCGCGGGTCAGGAGCACACGATAAGCGTTGATGCGAAGCTGAAAGGGATCACGAACGTGGGCGCTGCGCATATAGCCTCGCGCCTTTACATTTGACCAACGATTATCCAGCCGCAGTAAGTCCGTGCCCCAGGCGAGAAGAACGGCATCAAGCTCAAGCCCTTGTGCACCGAATTCTGTGACGACCGTTTCAAGATGGCGGCAGGAGCGGGCATCGCTTTCCGGTTCGCCATACCACGGCCCGTAATTCACCCGTTTTGTGGATTGGTAATCATTATCGATCCCAAAACGAACCAGATCCCTATCCTTTGAAGAAGCAACCAGTCCATAACGGGCCTCCGGGTGCTCGCGATAGCGTTCCTTCAAATATTGTTTTGCGATATCCAAATCGCGCGTAATCCTTAGATGGTATCCCTCATTCTCCAATGAATCCGCCAGTTTGGCATTCTCGGCCGAATTCGCCCCCGTCAGCAAATTATCAACCAGCCGGTGCAGGTCTTTCGCCAAATGGAATCGGATCTCGGTATCCAGGTTGAGGCGAGCATTCTCCTCAAAAGCAACGATGCTTCCATCGAAATGGGATCTTACTGCCGGTGCGCCATGCACAATCCACCTGGAATCTGCTTTAAGTTGCTCTACCGCATGGCGCCACTGTACCAGTCCCGCTTCTTCTCCAACATGAATTTCCTGTCCTCCGCCGATCAGGCCGATAACAACGCACCATTCGGGAATTCGTTCGGCAAACTCCACAAAGTGCTCCGGTTCGGATTTGCCGGAGGTGAATCCGGGTGTTTTTGCGTGTTTGACTCTCACCATCTCTGCATCAAAAGCCCGCTGCGCCTCATCGAAAACCAGTACATGCTCCGGCGGGATCAAGCCCCGCTTGACGGAATATGTCTTCACATAGTCCTTAACACCCCTCACGAACGTTCTGCCGCCACCGCCGGCGCCCCGCAATTCGTACTGAAGAACATCCACAAGAGGTCCGTTGCCGGATAGAAATATTGCCGGTGCTGTTGGCTTGCCGCTTGCCCTGGGCACCACAAGATCATCCAGAAAATGGGCATGTACAATTCGCAGCCCCACCAGCGTTTTGCCTGATCCCGGTATCCCCGTCAGGAGCACCAGTCTTCTTGTTCGAGTCCCGGCCGCCTCATGAATGATCCGGCTTATTTCTTCCACTGCGGGATCGGTGGCGGCACGCGCGCGCCGGATAGTGCGCAGGTTGCCGGAATTAAATAGTTCTCGGGCCGCTTTCACCAGCGTTGGAAGCGGCCGATACGCGGATTCGGCCAGGAATTGTTCTCGAGAAAGGGGAGGCAAGTCCGGTTTTTCCTCAAGGTTTTCAACAAGGCTGTCGAGAGCATCAGGCCCTGCTATAAAAATGCCGGACTGGCTTCCCATGTAACCTCTTGCACGTGTAGGAACCACGATTGGAACCACCGGACGATGTTCACATTCAGAATGGTAGCATCGTAAATCACGAGCGTAGGCTGACGCTTGGTCAAGATCTGCCTGGCTGGGAGACAGTTTTCCTTTCAGTTCAATAATTATAACGGCACTTTTTGCGAGAAGAATGACATCCGGACGCCTCGACTCCAAGGGCAACTCGTACTCAAGAATAGCACTGTAGGCAACCGCCTCTTCATTGACTGACAGAACTTCATTCACCTCACGCTGAAGCGGCGGGATCGATTCGTCCCATGCGCGGACCTGCCGCTTTCCCGCATCGCGGATAAACTCCTCCAGACGCCGGCGGATAATGCGGGCGGAAGTATTGCTGAATGTCGGGAAATTCGAACCCCAACCATAGCGTGCCTGCTGTTCAGTCATTCATCCCTCAGAATCAACAAGGCCGATAGGGCATCCCTCACTAAGGCCAGCGCTTGCAGCCCATCCGGGGTCATTCCTGATTTGCCACCTCCAGCGCTGCCGATTTCAGGCGCTGGAGAAGGCTTTCCGGCTTGATGACGCGCACGCCCGAACCGAAACTCAATATCCAGCCGGTCAGTTCAGGCGTGTCGGCGACCTTGAGATTGAGGGTCAGGCAGCCGTCCTTATCCAACGTCGCTTTCTGGCTCGAGTGCCAGATGCGGCCCTTGGCCCAGGCCGATGTCTTGCGGTCGAAGCGAAGCTCCAATTCGATCTGCGGGCCGCCGCGCATCACGGTCAGCGCATTTCTTACATAATCCTCCACGTTGAAACCCAGAGGCATCTGGCAGGGAAGATTGGTGACCGTGAGCGAAAGGATTCTATCCACCGCAAACATGCGCACGTCTTTCCGGATATGGCAAAAGCCGATGAGATAGAGGGCGCCGACCGCAAACCATATATGATACGGGTCGACTTTCCGCCTCGACGTCTTATCGCGCGCGGCGCTGTAATAGCGCATTTCCACTGTACGCTTCTTTGCTATCGCCCGGGCCAGCTGATCTATTTTGGCGCGGTGTTCCCGATAGCTCTTGTGGGGGCCGATGCCGGCGGAGAACCAGTCATGGAGGGATTGAATGTATTCCGTCGCTTCAAACGGCAGTGCGCGGGTGACTTTAAGGAGTGCGGAATCAAGCGATTCTTTGAGGGGCGTCCCCTCCAGAGGCTTGGCAAGATCGCGCGTAAAAACAAGCGCCATCAGTTCCGTAGAGGAAAATTGCAGCGCGGGCACGCGGCTGAAGCCATCCACGAGCTTCCAGCGGACTCGGCCGTCCGCACGATCGGTATAAATGGGGAAACGGGTTTCCAGCGCCTCCAGGTCGCGGCGGATGGTGCGCGTATGGCAGGCATAGTCTTCCGGGAGGGATTGAGCGAGCTCTTCAATTGTTGCGCCGCCGGGTTTCTCGAGAGCCTGCAGCAGAAACCACTGGCGGGTCACCTGCTCATTGCGCGGCATGAATTTTATCCGTATAACACGCGTGCGTAAATACCAGCCGGATAGTGCACCCTTGCGTTTTAACGAAGGCGCACAATCAGCTTAACCAAACTACACCAATAAGAATTCGGTTTTCAACGCAAAATTATTCTTATCGGCTCGGGACTATAAAACGCATTAATTAATAACAGGCATGAGCGATTATATCCCGCTATTCCCTGATAATTTAGGGGAGTTAAACAAGGCCTGTATGCTTGATTTATTTTAGCGGTTTTTTAATTCCATTAAACTGTGAGAATGCCTTTATAGGGTTATTTTTCAAAACTCCTCAAAAAGAAGAAAGGTCATGCTAGTTGCCGGGAATCGTTTCTGAGACGAAAGCCCGGAGCGGCGCGGTTATTGTTCAGAAGAGATTTCCGGAAGAAAGCTGATGGCAGAATTCTCCTGCGGGAAGGATCAGGATGCCGTCGGTTGTCCGGCGAGCGGTGCTCTCCAGGCATACAATCACGCGATGCTTGATTCGAGGATGATCCTGCGCCAACGCACGCAAACCCTTGAGATGATCCTGTGTAATCTTTTTTGATGCTTTTGCTTCTATTGCCGCTTGCATGTCGTTGACGATGAAATCGACCTCAATCCCGCTTGCGAGCCGCCAATAGCTGAGTCCGGCGAAAGCTTCCCGGTAGGCGTTTGATGCGCAAAGTTCGTGGAAGACCCAATTCTCAAAAGCCTTGCCGTAAAGTTCGGAGCCCGGCCGCAGTTCTCCTCTTCGGGCAAGGAAGTTTACGACTCCGACGTCGGCAAAGTAAAACTTGGGGGCGGAAATAACTCGGCGCTTGGGACGCTTGGTATATGCCGGAAGCCAGCGCCCCAGCAGCGTATCTTCCAGGATCTGAAAGTAGCCCTGAATGGTATGGCTGGATACGCCGCAATCCCGCGCAATGGTTGAGAAGTTGACCAACTCGGCGTCCGAAAGGGCGGCGATATTCAGGAATTCCGAATAGACCGGCAGCTTGCGAACAAGCCCTTCAGCGGCCACTTCCTCTTTAAGATAATCGGCGATGTAGGCATTCAAAAGACGATTCGGGCGGTCGGAATCGTACATTCTCGGAAAATATCCATGATTCAGCATGTGGGTAAGGTCAAAACCCTCTCCGACTTCGAGCGCCGTCAGGCCATGGAGTTCGTAACGAATCGCCCGGCCGCCGAGAAGGTTGGCCTGTCCGCGCTTGACCTTTCGCGCACTGGATCCGCAGAGCGCAAAATGAATGCGTCGATGATCGTGGAGCCATTGGACTTCATCGAGCAGCTGCGGGACCTTCTGCACTTCGTCAATGACAACCTGGCGGACCGCCGGCTGTAGCGAAAGCTCGTCGCGCAGCAGCTCGGGATTCTGCATATAGCGCCGATATTGGTCTGCTTTGAGCAGATCGAGCCAGAAGGCATCGGGGTAGGTTTCCTGCAAAAGAGTGGTTTTCCCTGTCTGGCGGGGCCCCCAAAGGAAAAAAGTTTCCACGCCCGGCCGGGGAAGATGCAGTTGACGCTTGAACATATACTTCAAATTATCATGACGAAATGAAATGTCAACTCAAATAAGACAGACTTTTTTCACCTTATATCAATTGTGCGATTCCGCGGATTCATCATTCCATCGTTCATTCTGAGTCAGCGTATCGGCTTGCAGCAATACTTCCAGTCCGGCATTGGATGCTGAAGCGTAAATGCGCTCGAGCGCATCCATTAATCTGACATTGCCGCGCCAGAACGGGAAATTGCCGAGCCGCCTGGCCAAGGCTGCCGGGATCTGCGGAATCTGAACCTCGCCGTAAGGATTTTCCGGAATAGCTGCGTCCGTCTCAGCGATAAGCGAGCTAGAGGGCAGCGGCCCGGTTTCGGCTGTAGGCAGCCAGGCATAGCGAACGGGCGAAGACGTGCGCAGCTTCGGCGCGGTCCTCAAAGCCGACAGTGCGCCGGCAAACGCGTTGATTGCTTTGGCGCCCGGATCATAGGGAAACGGAAGCACTTCGGACGCCGACTTGCGGCTGCGCAAGACCGGAGGAACCGCTCGATCCTCGGGCGTTTCCCCCCACAGCACGAAATCCTCTCCGCATAAGGCAGCATGATAAATAATCGTGAACTTCCCCGGATTCAGATCAGGGATTATGGTGAGGAAATATTACCGCCGCAAGCCCAATCAGCGCACGGAAGCGATGAAACGAGGGAAGGGAACTATTGGGATGCAGCAGCGTCTATTAAAAAGTAGCTTGAGCTTCTTCGATGAATCGGAACTTGCCCCCCCGAAGGTGATTCCGTCAACGGTCTCCGTCGAAGGGGGCGCAATAAAAGATGTCCGTGACGATTGTCCGGCCAGCATCATCAACATGTGCCGCAGCCCGCGCCGTCCGATTCAAGAAGCCGTGTGGTACAAAAGCTAGCTTTTTTGCCGCGGATTCTTTGCCAGGCTGCATTGCCTGTTTATCGCCGGATCCTTGACGACCTGCCATATCCTGTACAGGTCGGGCAGGAATCTTGGGAATGTCGATACTTCCGCCCTGTCATGCTTTTTCCAAATCTCCGGCAGGCCGGGAGGAACAGGCCCCAGGAAACGCATTGTGGACCGCATCCTGGTCCCGCGTGGACTCTTCTCGTACTCGTGGAGAATCATCGCCTGCACTTCCCCCTCGGAGTTGATCCCGGAAGCAACAATCGCATGTTCGTAGGATCGTGGGATGGGACAACTGTCCGGATCATCCCATCGAATCCTGATTTTCATCGGCGGCATTGGGCCCATTTTCTCCTCTGCTATCTGGATGGCTCCGAGATAACCGCCCAAGGGCGGCGGTACTTCCCATACAAAGGATTTGTGATCGTTCGGCTCCCACAACGGATACCCCTTTTCCATGTTGACCCACCACCAGTCGATCATTTCGGGCGTGACACCGACAAGCTCCTCGTGGTCGACAACCGCGTCGAGTACCGCCTTCGTCCTGTCCGGCTTGATTTTATAGCGATCCATGGGAATCGGCTCGGTGGTAACGGCCATATCGTCCCCTGCCTTTCTGACGATGATCCACTTGAGCCAATTCGCGTCATCGCGCTCGGGATAATCTTCCCTGTAATGCCAGCCCCTGCTCTCGGTGCGGGCAAGCGCGGCTCTGAAACCCATTTCAGCGCATAATGCAATGCAGGAGGCTTCGTGGCATTTGACCAGGCCGTGCGGATCATCGGCATACAATTCCGTTAGCTTTTCCCGGACTCCTTCCACCTTGGACAAAGCCTCCTCCAGCCTTTCCCTGTTTCTGCGCATGCTGTATCGGACTGGCACTACTACCTCTTGAATGCTTCGTATTGCTTCCGAAGCCGAATACCCATGGCTGCGATTCAAAGGCGCAAAAATCTTCTCTTTCGCGCGTCCAATCTCTTGGTCGTCCGGCAGGGAAAGAGCGGTCTCTTTTGCATGCCCGACTGCGGACGGAGCGGCCAGCAAAGCCGATATCAGGGCGTTCATAAGCCCGGAGCCTCTCAATCTTCCGGGCGGCGCCTCCGCCGCGCCCGCCCATGCGGAACCCGCATAACTGGTATCTCCAATGGCCCAAAGGCCTGGAAGGGTTGTTTTCATTTCACGGTCAACTCTGACTGCTGAAAGCTCGCCCGTAAATCCGAGAGAGACCTCGATTCTTTCTCCCGGTGGCGGCTGGTGCTTCCGCATCTTGGCCGTCTCCCGATTAAAGAGCTCTTTAAAATGCGGTCTATCCCATCGAAATATCCCGGATCCGCCCTCCGGGGATTCGACAAACTCGGCCATGTCGATATATATGGGCCCCCTTCCCTCCAGGACCTCCTTTTCCATACCCAGTATGATGGAAACCGGGATATCCGGTTGCGGGCCCTTAATGTATTTGGAGCTTACACGCTCGCCCTCGGCGTTGTAGAGAAAGTCAAAGCCGAAGACGATAGGGATGCCGGTAGCTTTATTGATGACATCGTAGAAATTGCCGAACTCAGCGTTCCGCATCTCCGCTCCCGCATTATAGGCGGCTGCGATGCCTTCTCCGCATGCATTGGCCCACATTCGCATGACGCCGAAATCGCAATCGCCATTGGCCAATATGGTGGCCTTTGAGTTAAAGAGGACGAAGCGTCCATCGAGGAGGCTGAAGCCGACTGCGCCGGTTACGCAGCCATCCTGTTTCAATAAGTCGACTACCTGTGTTTTATCCAGCAGCTCAACCCCAAGCCTTGTCGCCTTCGACTTGAGCGGCTGCATCATGTCCAGGTCCGCGGCGGCCAGCGACCAGCCGAAAGGCAGATGGTTTAAGTCCAGCTCTCCTTCCGGGGATTTCATGACCTTAACGCCCCAATCCGCAAGTTTCTGGGCCGCCCGGTACGATTCCCGCGCCATGGCATACAATAGATCCTGATCGTTCAGGTATACCCCGATGTTTTTCACGTGGAAATCAACGAAGGCGTCAATATCGTCACCGGGCGCCAGGACCCATAAAACTCCGGCTCCCTTGTTCGCTTTTCCTCCCCAGCCAATCGTCTGTTTGTCTACAATCAGCACGCTCGTTTCCGGCGAAAGCTCTTTGATTCTGATAGCGGCCGCGAGGCCGCCGAAACCGCCGCCGATAATGAGGACATCCGCGTCAAAGGTCGCTGGATCTTTTTTTATATCGGCCATGCCCGACTCCTTCTTGATGCTCAGTACGGTTCGATTCGCTGCCCCGGAATGTGAGGTGTGACGTCGATACATTGAACCGGGCAATGGATCTCACAGGTAAAGCACCAAACGCAATCCTGTTCATAAGCAACAAACGGTTTCTCTTCGTCAGGGTCCCATCGCAGCACATCCAAGAAACAAGCTTCGACGCAGTTCATGCAGCCGATACATTCCTCTATGCGGATCTCAATATTGGCGCTCATGCGGCCTCCAGAACTGAATTTTTATGAAATCATCCGGCCGCCGAATTCGCTGTAGATCTCGGGAAGCAGGACGGCGAGGTTGGAAAATTCCCGCACATTGTGCTGCGCGAGCCCCCGGACCGACTTTTCGGGAACCGCAACGCCCGGAGGAAGGCACAGCTCAGGCTTGCCGCGCGACATCCGATATCCCATCCAGAAGCGTGTGCGATGTTCCAGGCCGTTCGGCGCCTGCCGAAAAATATGGCACATCAGCGACGGCGCCTTGACGGCGTGGCGTGTCTTGTCCGCCGGGCTGGACCATCCGAAACCGCCTGCAAAAGTCGAGACGTGCGGTTCCTTCCATCGTTCCCTATCAAAGCCGAAATCCCATGGCGATAGGAAAGTGATGTCGATGTTTTCCATCCCGCTGCCGCAGTCCTCAACGACATGGTGCGTAACGCCCCAGTTCTTTTCGAAATTGGGGATGGACGGGTCGAGAATTCTTTTGCGGGATTCGGGGCTTATCCCTATTCCCGCATGCTGCGGCGGATACCATATGCGGTAGCGCAGGGGATCCAGCGGATGCCAGGCAAACCACCAGTCAATCATCTCCGCGGTTACGTTTCTGTACACGTTGCGATTGGCAATAAATCCCGCGCCGTTGGGCAGATTGCACCATCCAATTTCCACCTGCAGGTCTCCGGGATTGAGCAGGTCATTTACCTGCTCCGGGGATATGGCCTTTGACGGATCGCACGGAACATCCATCTTCGCCAGATGCGCGGGATCCGGAGGCGCGGGATCCCGATAATATTTGGAATAGGGTTTGGATTGCTCTTCTGGATCGAGAGGAGGTAATTTCAAAATCCCGGTCTCCATTGGGCGCACTCCTTTTCTGTTCGGAGGATAACCTTGATTGGGAGATTATCAGGGCGCTTTGCTATTTGTAAAATGAATGTTTTCTATATATATTTATTTAAATTATAAATATCTGAGGAACCCGTGAACTTACGCGATTTCGATATCGGGCTTCTTGTGGCGCTGGATGCTCTGCTGACGCATAAGAGCGTGACGCGCGCGGGCGAACGGCTCCACTTGAGCCAGCCGGCGACAAGTATCATCCTTGCCCGCCTGCGCCGACACTTCGGAAACGAATTGCTGATTCCCGCCGGCCGCAAAATGGTCTTGACCCCATTGGCTGAGAGCCTTGTGGAACCCGTGCGCAGCTGTCTTCTCCAGATTCAGTACACCATCGCCTCCAAAGCAGAGTTCGATCCCGCGGCCTCCAATCGGTTGTTCCGTCTGGCGGTTTCCGACTACGTTACAGCCGTCCTGATGCCCCAGGTGATGCAGCAAGCGGTGAGGCAGGGACCCGGAATTCGATTCGAACTCGTGCGTCTTGACGAGAACATCGATCAGATGCTTGAAAAGGGAGACATCGACTTTCTCATACGGCCGTCCGTTCATGCCCTGCCGGCCCATCCGAAGGAACCGCTTTTCGAGGATACGCATACCTGTGTGGCGTGGCGCAAGAACTCCGTGATCGGGAAGACGCTCTCCCGGAAACGGTTTCTCGAAATGGGGCACATCGCCGTCCATTTCGGTCATGCCCCTGCTATATTTGAGGATTGGTTTGCCGCGAATTTTGGAGACACAAGAAAGATCGAGGTGATCGCACAGGATTTCGAGGTTGCTTGCCGACTGGTTGCGGGAACAAACAGAATCGCTACGGTTATGAGCCGTATGGCGCAGATGTACGAAGAACATTTGCCTTTGAGGTTGATCCGTCCTCCTTTTGCCGTTCCAAAGGTTGTCCACTGCATGCAATGGCATCGGTATCAGGACCAGGATCCGGGGCATATCTGGTTAAGGGGCATATTGAAGCAAACGGCAAGGACGCTCGGATACTCACGCAAAAGCGGACAAGGCCGCCCCGCCGGCGCCCGAAGGCCTCGAGGAGATGAGAGTCTCGTTTGAGTTCAGCTGCAACAACCGAGGGAATGCTCCCTGTCTATTCTCGTAGTAGCCCGAGAGCAGACGACATCGTTGACGACGAGCGACGAAAAAAACGCCCCGCAGCCTTCTTGCGCCGCCATCGCGTGCGTGCCGACGACTGTGCGTTGAGTGCAGACATAGAATGGGCGCAATTTTCCATGTTTTTTAGCCGCCGGCGTTTCAAGTCATAGTAAAATCACAGGCAAAGGAGGCGTTTAATGAAACAGACTATTTACGTTCTATGTTTCTTTGTTGCTCTAACGATTTTGGTTGCGGGTTATGCGGTGCCTGAAGCATCGGCGCAGGTTGACGGCTCGAAAATCAAGGGCGCATGGTCGATCGAATCGATGGAGGTGGGAACCATTGAAAACAGAAGAACTGTCATTCCCCGGGGATTTATGATTTTTATAATGGATAAGCATTACAGCGCGATCCGCGATTTGGCGGAAAAACCGGCCCCGGGCAAGGAAAGCTCCGAAAGGTCCTTCATGGCTGATGCCGGATGGTATGAATTTGACGGCAAGGAGCTGGTTGTTCATCATATGCTGGCGGCGTTTCCCGCCCTGGGATCGATGACTTTCAAGTGTTCCATGGAAGGAGACGATATTCTTTTCCTGGAACCGCAGTATCACAAAATGGTCATGCCGGGAATGAACATTAAGCCTTCGCCGGATGGAAAGATGGGTTACGGCGACATGGCCGTGAAATACAGGTTCAAGCGACTGGAGTAACAGGGGCTCGCATTTAAATTCTCGCATGCTGCGTGGTACATCCGGACAAGCCGGCGCGGGGAGTCTTGCACACTGAATCCGCGCCGGTGGAATCTGGCCGGAATGCCGCTGGGGCATCATTGTTTCAATCCTTAGAAAATATTCCGATGGCGCAGCGGTGCAAGTCTGCACGTTGAGGAGAAGGTGTGCAAAATGCCGCGTTTGCCGGCGCAGTCCATATCAAAATCACAGGATAAAACTCATAGCGGTAAATGATGAAGCTATCGCGATCCGCCGCAACAGAAGCTTCATGGATGATCGCGGTCAACATTTTTTAGGATCGCATGCAACACAAAGATGAGGCATAAACGTAATATTGTTATATCTAAAACGAAAGCGGGAATGGCTTAATGCGTCGACGTTGGAGATGCCGGCTTCTGGGAGCAATCATAATTCTTTTGTCCCCTTATGCGCTGCCTGCGGACGATTCGAAGGATTCGGAGGATTCGGAGGATTTCCAGACATGGACAATATCCGGCCGGGTTCTGACTTCTGAAGGCGATCCGCTCGAAGGGGTTGCGGTTCAATTGGATTCCGAGTTGTCTGCCGAAGGACCGATAACGATGGAAACCAACCTCCAGGGAGAATATGGGACTGAAATCAGCGGGTTTTCCGATACCTCCGTCCGACTGAGAGGAACGCTTATCGCCAAAAAAGCGGGATATATGGAAGGGCGAGAGCTATTGGAGCTGGGGGAGGGTGAAAATAGCGCGACAATCGATATTATACTGCGCACGCCCGATGAGGATCCGGATCTTCTTCCCATGGAATCACTGATTCGGCTGCTTGCCCCGCCGTTGAAAGCGGACGCGGTGCGGAAATATCCCGAAGAAGGAGCGAGCAAGGAGTTTTTGCGGGGATGCGCAGAACTGATTAATAAGCGCAGCGCGGTGGATGCGGTTTCCCCGCTTCAGACGTCGGTCGACCGCACGCCCGAATGTCTGGAATGCCGGCTGCTGTTAAGCCTGGCGCTGCTTGATTCGGGAAGCTGGACCGGCGCCAACAACCAGCTGGTGGAGGCAATGGAAGCCAACAACTCCGGAAGCTCCCCGCGCCCGGAGCCCGATTGCATCATGGGGGTGCTGCGATCGTGGAGAGGCCATGTAAAGGACGCGGTCGCATCGTATCTGCATGCTCTGGAGTTTGATCCCGATAATGCGCTTGTCCTACAGGAACTGGGGCGGATGCTTGTGAAGCAGAGCAACTGGGAAGCGGCGGAGCATTACCTGGCCGAAGCGATTAAAGCGGGGGCCGGCAATACCGCCCGAATTCTACGAGCCGGCGCGCTGCTGGAAATCGGCGATGCCGGAGAGGCGAACCGCGAAATGGAGCGCTATGCTGCCGGCCGGAAAATCAAAGACCTCCCCCTGCAGGCGCGCATCCTGCACAGCAAAATCCACAGCCGCCTTAACCTGATTAAGCAGGAACAGGTCCAATCCATGATTTCTCAATCGCCCGAGGAGCTCAAAAGAATCATCCCCGAGCTTGAAGGGTTGGAGGCCGCATCGGGACAGGACATGCTGGCGCCGGTTCTGGAAAGGACCGGCCAATGCGTGGAAGCCTTCTTTAAGACCATTACCAATACAGCGTCTCTGGAAGAGGTGCACCAGGAGCGTCTCGGAAAGGAGGGCAAGGTCAAAGATTCCCTCGACCAGCAGTTTGAATATATCATGCTGGCCGATTACAGCGAGTCTCGCCTGGGCATTAAGGAATATCGGTCCACCGAGGACGGCAGCGACGCCGCAATGGACGGCCTCAGAAAAGGATTTATGCTTACTTCGGGCTTTGCTTCAGTCCCCTCGATTTTCCATCCGCTCAACCGCCAGGGGGCTGATTTCCGATACCTGGGGAAGCAAATGCTGAACGGCCGGGAAGCGCACGTGATTGCCTTTGCGCAGAAGCCCGAGACCGCGAAGGTCATGACAAGGTTTTCCACGGACGAGGGCAGGGCTCTGATCCTGGTGCATGGACTCGCATGGGTTGACGCGGAAGATTTTCACGTCCTCCGCCTTCACACTTATCTTCTCAATCCTGTGCCCGAGGTCCGGCTCCAGAAGCTCGCGACCGAGATTCAGTTCCATAGGGTTGAATTCAGCGGACTGGACGGCGGGCTCTGGCTTCCCGAGCAGGTGGAGATCACGGTGGACTGGCGCGGACGCCACCTGCGCAATCAGCACCGCTACTCGGATTTCAGACTTTTCAACATCGAAACCATCGATAAAGTGCAAACTCCCTCGGCGGGAACCAGCCCGTCTCCAGCGGCCCGGTAATTAGGCAAGCTTTACACCAAGGCCGTGTCGATTACAAATCCGGGATGCCCAACGACATTCCGGATCCGATGAGCTCTAAAATCGCGGCAACCAATATCATCCCGAACAGCCCGATACCTGCGATCAGAGGCCCGGCGAGAAATCCCCCAATGATTCCCGGCATCATCACGAACATAAACATCGTATTAATTCCAATAGTGGCAAATTCCGGTTTGACGCTTTTTGTGGCCACAACAGACACGCCCGGAGAACCGCAGACTCCTCCAAGCGTCGCCAGCCAGAAGAGAAGTACGTACCCCCACATGCTCTTCAGCAGAGGCAGCATTGCGAAAGTTGCCGCCGCCGATATCAAAAGAGCGATAAACAGAGTCTTTTTTGCGCCAAGTTTGTCGATAACGGGTCCCCATATAAATGTACCAAGCCCGAGCATTACCGAAGCGACTGCGAAGAAAACTGATTGCAGCTCAACAGGGGTATTTAGAAAGTCGACAAGCACGAATGAAAACGATCCGTATATCGCCTGCCAACCAATGAGATAAATCATCAACGTTATTCCGGTATAGAGTATGGCCCTGTTTCCTAAAACTCCGCCAATATCCTTTCCTGAAATTCCTGCCGGATTCTTTACCGCCGGAATCTTGACCGGGAGCAGAAATAGAATAGCCAGCACAGCCATGCCCGCCCCAAGATAGTAAAGACCGATGGGGCCTCCCATCATTTTAACAAGATATCCGCTCAAAGCTTGAGAACCGCCCATCCCAAGCATGGCGCTGCCCGTAGCCAGCGCTACGGCGCTTCCGCGCCGCTGCTCGGGAAACATAAAGGACACGAGAACGACATAGACGGACATGAACGCAAACGGCAATCCGGAGAATATTCTCCATATGGCGAGGGCGGCCCATGATTCGCTGAGCGCAAGCCCGAGATTTGCGAACATGGTAACGGCCATGGCTATTAGAATGATTTCCTTTCTCCTGCCCGTTCTGTCCGCAAGGATTCCAACGGGCAGCAGGATGATCAGCCCAATAATCGATGGAAGCCCCATCGGCAAGGCCGTCACTACCCAGTTTGGAGCATCCAGTTCAATTGCATGCAGCGGTATTGTAGGAGCATAGAGCGTACCTGCCGCGGTCCCCACAAGCGCTGATAAAACAACAAACACCACTGCCCAAATACCTTTCCTATTCATAGGCCACCTCCGGGCGCACAGGGAAAATGAACGCCGAATCTAAAAAGCCGTTTCCTCTTGAAGCTGTCTCTGCTGATGGGAAAGCATTATATTTTAACTGTTGCATTCCCGCAACATGGGATGTGCAGCGATAAATGATTGTAATACCAAAGAATAAATAATCAGCGCCCCCTGGATAATGCTCTCAGCGGCCTTTTTGTGGGAGGTATTATCGCGGGTGTCCACAGCACGGGAGGAACCCCATTCGGCATTTGGAAAGTATTTTTATTCGGGTTAAGGTCTGCAAAATTGCAGCTCCTGTCATGCGGTCCATTCCGCCGGGGGCAAACATATTCATTAAGAGCCTGTCGCCGTCAGTCGGCCCACCGGGCGCCTTTGGATTTTGCCCCGCATGATACCCTCGCACGCTGCAAGGATCAGATTTTTTGTTTCGGAAGCCGGGAGCCGATCCCTGATTGAGCCGGTGAAAAAAACTGTTAGAATACTTCCCGTCCCAAATAAGCCTTTTGCTTAAATGGTTTCGCGCTAAAAAAGACGGTTCCCGGCGGCGGCATCGAAATCCGGACAACAGCATCCAACGGACCGCCCGAAAATGCCATGGCTTCAGAACTTTCAGAGCTGCATGCAGTATACTCTATTATTCACTTGGCAGCCTGCCGCAGTCGGAATCCCCATGCAGATTCCGGTGCGGAGGCAAATTTATAAGCAGGGGCAAAATCCGTTGTATCTCTTCCTTAAATTCCTGGAAACGATCTTAGGGAACATTCCGATGAAAGCGGGATATTTCCTTTTCGAGACGGTTTTTTCAATCGCCCTTCTGTTCCCTTCTAAAAGGAAGGACGCACTCCGCAGGAACCTTTCAAACGTTCTCGGAAGGCCGGCCGCAAAAAAAGAGTTGAAGCAAAACTACAAAAATTATGCCAGGTATTATTATGAGCTTTGCGTGGACAAAGAAAAGCTCATGCCTCATGTGATAATCACGGACGATTATAAAAGAAGTCGAGCCCGGGCGCGGGAGCTTCACGAAAAGTACGGAGGTTTTATTTTAATTTCGATGCACATGGGCAACTGGGATTTTGCGGGTTGCTATCTTTCGGAAATCTTTCCGAACGTGGCGAATGTCGTTGTTGAAAGGCTCTCGCCGGAGCTTTTCAAATGGTTTGAGAAAACTCGGCGGAAATTCGGAATGAAGATCGTCACGGCGGACAACGGCAGGGAAATCATAAAAGTATTAAGAAACCATGAGGTCCTGGTTCTTATGGGGGATAGGGATCTGCAGAAAACAGGCCATCAAATCGATTTTTGCGGCAAAAAAGCATACATACCGAGCGGTCCCGCGAAGCTGTCTCTCGCTTTCCAGGTGCCTTTAATGCTCGCCTGCTTGACCCGCGACAGGAAAAATCCTTATAAGTTTATTCCGGACTTTAATTATGACGCTCTGAATCTGGAGAAACTCGAGCGTACTCCCGAAAATGAGCTCCAGCTGACTCGGGACATGGTTGCCATCATGGAAAAATATGTAAAAAAGTATCCCGACCAGTGGTGCATGCTTCAGGATGTATGGGTGAATAACTGAATCAGCTCTGAGTCGGCCGCAATTAGTTTTTGGCTGAGAGGGGAAGGATGGTCCGGCAATAAATGGTTTCTGAATCCGATTTTTTGCATCGCTTTTCTTTTGTTATGAATGAACAAAAAGGATAAATGCAAATGTCTGATAAAGATTTTAAGAAAATTGCAATAGTGACTCCTTATTATTACCCGCTTTTCGGCGGCGTACAGGAAAACGTCTACAATCTTAAAGAGGAATACAAAAAGCTCGGTTATTACTGCCGTGTCATCACCGCGCATTTTGGAAAGATGAAAAGCAAGGACGAAGAGGAAGTCTTGAGATTCGGCAGGGGGTTCCCCATCAAGGTAAACGGATCCGTCGGCAGAATAATAATGTCAATAGACAACAAGACAATAAGGCAAATGATAGACAAATATGATTTCGACATAATTCATTTTCAGGAGCCTTTTGTCCCTTTTCTTTCGTACGCCATCATAAAGCATTCGAAAGCCATGCATATTGCCACTTTTCACGCTAATTTCAAGTCGAACCCTTATTATAGGATAGGAACAAATGTCCTGAATCCGTTATGGGAGAGAATCTACGGCCGGATCGCCGTATCGCGGTCCGCCCGAAGCAGCGTCAATAAATATTTCAAGGGAGATATAGAGATCATACCCAATGGCGTTGATATGGAGCGTTTCTGCCCAAATCAAGCAAAAATATCCAAGTTCAATGACGGGAAAATAAACATACTGTTTACAGGCAGAATCGAAAAGCGCAAGGGCTTGAAGTACCTGTTGCACGCATACGCCGAGCTTAAACCCAAGTATCCCGAAACGAGAATCATCATTGTAGGCTGCGGACCGATACAAAAAGAAATTCAAAAATATGTAAAAGAGCATGGCCTCGAAGACGTGCACTTTGAAGGCTTTGTCCCTGAGAGAAAGCTTCCCAATTACTATTCCACCGCCGATATATACTGCTCGCCTGCTCTATTCGGCGAGAGCTTTGGCATCGTCTTGCTTGAGGCGATGGCCAGCGAGGTCCCTGTCGTGGCGTTTAATATCAGCGGTTTCGATGACGTAGTTTCAAATATGAACGAGGGGCTTCTGGCGGCGCCGCGCGACGTACATGATTTGGCGCAAAAGCTTGAGCTTCTTATAAAAAATCCGGAGCTTCGAAGGGAGCTTGGAAGTCGCGGCTTTGAAAAAGCGCGCGCATTTACCTGGAGCAAAATAGCAAGACAATACATTGATTATTACAAGCAGTGCTGGGAAAAACACGGTCGTCAATAATGTATTATGCATTGAAAGCCATCTCGCGGATGGTTCGGTTGTTTCCGTTGAACGCGCTTTATGTCTTTTCAGGATTCATTGTAAAAATCGTATTTGTGTTCTGGAGGGAAAAACGGCGCAATGTATATTCCAATTACAGCCGCATATTGGAAGTGAAAAACGGCGGGCCCGCGACAAAGCGGGAGATAAAGGCTGTAATGAAGCGCAATTTCGAAAACTACGGCAAATTTATCGCGGAGTTTCTTTACATAACCAAACTGATAGAATCGCGCCGTATTCCGGAAGTGCGCGGCGGCGGGGTGAAGGCACTGACGGACGCTCTGAAGCCGGGCAAAGGGCTTATTATTTGTACGCTTCATTTTTCCAATTGGGACATGGCGGGAATAACCATCGCGGCCAGGCTTAAGGGAAGGGCGGAGGTCTGGGCGGTGGCGGATGATTTGGGAGGCGGTTATAACAGGTTTATACAGGAGTCCCGGAACGTATATGGAATGAACATCGTGCTGCCGAAGCGGAATTTGAAGGACGCATACAGGTGCCTTGAGAGAAACGGAGTCATTAGCATACTGGTGGATAGGCCCGTATCAAGGGCGGACGGAGGCGGCGTGGAGGTCCTGTTTTTCGGGAAGACCGTCCATATGGGTTCCCTTGCGGCGCGTCTTGCAGTCAGGTCGGGCGCGGCGGTAATGCTTGGGTGCATTTTCAGGGAAGGAAACCGGTTCTATGGCGATCCGGGATTGGTGATCCAGTACCGCCTTACGCAAGACTATGACGAAAACGTGCGCATCGTGGCGCAGGCAATAATGAATGAAGCGGAAAAGGTCATCATGAGGCATCCCGAGGACTGGTATATGTTCAGGAGGATGTTTCCCGATTAGCTTTATATTGTATGTGTCCTAAATATGCATAAGGGCAAAGGAGAATGGCGGAAAGAGCAAGGGTGTTGACGGAAGCGCCTCCGGAGGGCTTCTGCGTAGACGCAAAAGGCCTTCTCGTAAAGGAAGAAACGCTCAAGGGCTACAGCAAAGCGGACTACCATCTGCACACGTCGGTAGGCGATGGGGTCATGACGCCCGAGGAAATCGTGGATTACTCCGAGAACAGCACGGATCTGAAGGTAATTGCCATAACCGATCACGACAAGGTAAAGGGCGGTTTTATCGCCCAGGAACACGCCGATAGGAAGCAATATAAGATTGAAGTCATCGCGGGCGAGGAAGTGAGCACGCTAAGGGGTCATCTGATCGGCCTCTTCATGAAAAGGCGGGTGCGCCGTTACACATGCCTGGTTGATACGATAAAAGA
Organism: uncultured Acidobacteriota bacterium; assembly: GCA_964506795.1. Lineage (GTDB taxonomy): Bacteria > Acidobacteriota > UBA6911 > UBA6911 > UBA6911 > UBA6911. The sequence continues at coordinate 74,189 of CAZDMR010000010.1, forward strand.
CATCCACGGCCAGGGCGGCATATGCATTGTTCCGCATCCGCTCTCCTGGCTCACTACATCGATAGGGAAGCTTGCTTTCAAAAAGGTTTTCGAAAGCAAGGAAGATGACGTGTACTTCGACGCTGTGGAGCTCCTAAACCCGGCGATCGCCGGCAGAGTAACAGGAGATAAGGCCTTAAAAATGAATTTAGCTTTGTGGCGGCTGCCGGTGGCCGGCGGCTCTGATTCGCATTCAATACCGGGAATAGGTTCGGCTTACACCTGGTTCAGGGGAAACACCGCCGAAGACTTCAGAAAATCGATTGTGGAAGGATCCACACTGTTCGGCGGACGTTACTGGGATTTGGAAGAGCATTTGGCGTTGTTTTGGGAAAAGTTTAAAAGATTTAAGGTGTTCTGAATTCCGGTTGAAATAATATCAAATTCAGGCCGTTATTCACTGCCTTGCGAGCATCGCGTCAGCATTGGAGGACAAAAACCGGAATTCCAAACCTGAAAGGAGAAGGAAATGGCCAATGTAAAAGAATTCAACGAATACGGGGAAATCCTCGAGAAATTCCTGATTCTTAAAACATCTCCGCTTGCGGTAAAGATGATTGAAAGGGAATCGGATATCCCGAAGAATGCTTACAGACCCAAAAGGGACGACGGCTATCATTACGCGCAATGTCAGGCATTTGCTCTGTCAAGACGCGAAAGGAAGACGGTGGCAATGCTGAAGGAGGACAACTGGTGTCCGGCCCCGGTAACGGCTTTCGGATTGGATGAAAGGCCGGAGAGGCCGGATATGGTCCCGGGGGAGATTTTCGGCTATTACTGTTTCAAACCGGGCAAATATATCGGCATTCTTACCGCACCGCTCAGAGACGCCACCTACCTTCCCGATGTTGTGCTTATGTACCCGAACAATCATCAACTGCGAATCCTGATATTGATGTTGAGTCCTGAAGATATGCGAAATTTAAAATCGCACTTTTTGCCCCCTTCCTGCACCTATGCCGTTGTCAATCCCATTCTGGACGGAAACTGCTGGGTGGTCTTGCCGGACATCGGCGAGAACTTTCGCGCTCTGGGGGATGAAGGGGAAATGATGTTCTCGGTGCCGGCGGGCAAAATGGAGGGACTGATATCGAATCTTAAGAAGGCCCAGCAAATGCCGGGAGGCTTCACCGGCGGCCATCCGATCATGATGCCGGATTTCCCTCAACCTCCGCCCTATAAGCAGGCATTCAAGATGTGGGGATTGGATTACGATAAGAGCGATAAATTCCGCTAGACCGGAGTGATGTATCAAGGAACGTCAGGCATACCAGGATATCTGCCGCAAGAAGACAGCCGGAAAAGCTCTTCTTAAGCGCGGCAGAATAACAAAATCCCCTTGGCGTAATCCGACAGGGATATAAGATTTCTGTTCACAGCAGCCTATGGCGTCTTTTCAGGACGATTCGGAAGACGAGAACAGATTTCATGCCTCCTGCGTAAATGGTTTTGACGTTGTGGATCTCGGAGTGTGAGCAGGGAAGCACGGATTCAGATGATCTGCGATATCCGTCAACGGGGAAAATGAATAATCGGGCATCTTGCCTTCAGCAGCCGCGGAGGCTGATTCAGGTATGGATGCCGCCAGAATTCCGGTTCCCGCCAATTTCCAAAACGATCTTCTGGTAAATTTCATTATTCTTCCTTTCTGCAATCCATCAAAAAACGCCGGGTTTCTTTTCTGCTGAATGGATTAATCTTCTCCCTTAAAAAGCTTTTTTACCGGCCTGGATACTCTTTGGTGGATTCCCTATTCCTAAAAAAGCTGGGAATAATCCATGGGATTATTCATCCGCTCCTGATTTTCATCCGTCAACACATCCGGTCCGGCCGGGTCTTCAGGATATATCTTTGATAAGCGGGGAACGGAAATAGGCTTGGCTCGGAGCCTCCCGGGTCTATAGTCGGCCTTTGAATGGGCCCGGTATTCAAGCCTCTTAATTTTCCAGACGCCGTTTTTCATGTCCTTGACATAGGCAATTTCATAGGTTCCGCCTTCCCACCATTTCATGATCCCTTCGCCGTGCAGTCGCGCCATTTGTACCAATGGGGAATCCGAAATGATGGGCGTTCCCATCTGAACGGAGAGTGAGAAGCTCGCGCGGGCGGATTTGCGATCCGCCGCTACCGTAACGGCATCCGACTGCCGGGCGGGATCGGGCTGGAAACCGGGCGCCGGTTCGATCTTCCTTCCCGCTGAACCCGGCTGGAAACGGCCGGCGTACAGGCGGCGGAGGCCTCCGTTTTTGCCTTTGAATATGCCTCCGTTGAATATCACCTCTCCGTCGTCGGTGAACAGGTTCATGGCTTCTTCGTAGCTGCCGTCATTGAGCAAGGCTTCATAGGTCCGGTGCAATCTGCGGATTGCGCTCTCGTCTTCGAGGATTCCCAGCCGGCTGGACAGACGGTCCATCTGGTTTTTCAATGCCGCATCCTGACTGGTCCCGGGGCTTGACTTGCCCGGAACTGCAGAAGCCAGCAGCGCGGGAACGGCGGCGCCGACCTTCCACATAAATGAACGGCGTCGCGCGTTCGGCTGATCCTGAATGCCGCCCGGCTTTGATGCGAATTTCAGGAAGTTCATATTACGCCTCCTTCCTTATTGGATTCAGACCGAAGTATTCCTTTACATGAAATTGTCCGATGTGGCGGCCTATGGCCCCGGTCAGGCTGAGATTCACGCCTCCCGCGCCTCCGGAAAATCCAAAGCCGCAGTCATGCGTTATTTTTGTGTTGATCATAACGCACATCTCCGCGCCGTTGCAGGCTTCCTCATTTTGAACGAATATATAGACGCCGTCGCGGATCTTGACATAAATACACGGAGATCCCCACTGGGCTCCCATGGTCTGGTTTTCGGTAAATATCGTCCATGACATGGAGTGAGGGGTCGCGTAAAGGTGCATGGACGTCATCTGGTCGGAATAGGACCATGAAAAAGCATGGCCTACCAGTTCATCGGTGAATTCGTGGCGCACATACTGCGGAGGCTTCAGCCCTTCCATTTCAGTCACGCCGAAGAGGGCGTAATAGGATGTTTCGTTCCCGTAATATTTCGTTCCCATCTGGGAATGGATGCAGGTGGTCAGGCCGTTTAACAGATCCAGGGCGACCTGAACGCTCGCACGGGGTTTGCTGTCGGTCAAAAGATGGCTGAACCATACGAGCTTTTCGTCCGCTTCATAGGCCCGATAGGCTTCCTCATGCCATGTGTTTTCACCGTCTTCCCGATATTTTAGTTTGTACTTGTCATTGATTCTGTAATGCCGGACCGGCCCGCCTTTGTCGTAGCGGAGGGTGAACTCCTTTCCGACCAGCATATCGGTAAAAGGCATATTATTCCGGGACGCCGGCTGAATCGCATCGATTCCGCCGCCGAATGCCTTCGTGCTCTTCAACGCCGCCTGATGGACCTCTTCATCGGTCATATGCCTGAAATCCCTCACGGGGCGGTAGACCAGTCTCTGGCCTTTTCCCGGAGATTGCGGATCGGATTCCGCCTGGACAACCATGGGCTCTTGGCCGTGGTCGTCAAAGGGCTCCAGGTAGGCCAGCTGGCCGACAACTTTGCCGTTTCCCCGGAACATATAGTATTCCAGTTCGTCCTCTTCGTTGAATCCGAGACGCACGCCGGCCTGGGTTTCGGTGAACAGGTCCGCGACAAAGAGCGTAAAGATGCCGGAAAATTCGCATTCGGTCCTGTCATAGATAAACATGTTGTCATTGATCAGGACGTAATCCGACGGGCTGGTGTAGCTGAGCTTGTCCGTGTGCCGCGTCAGTTCGACAAAGTTGGAGGAGACGACCGAGGCGTAGAATTCCAGGGTCTCGACGCCTGTATCCTGCTTCCAGTACAAGCCCTTGCCTTCGATCCTGTTTGTAAGGTGATGGCGCATTTCCGGCGGCTTTTGACCTGCGGCTTCGAGATAACCGAAATATATCTGGCGCTGCACCTCTCTGTCGTCGACGACGATTTCCTTGTTTCCCAGGGTCTTCTCTTTTCTGCCGCTGGAGAGCCATACTTCAAAGACAGTGACAAGGTTTGTGTCGAGATCCACAAATACGTTGTAGCCTTTCTGGGTCCCGGGAATCATGTGAGAGAAGAAGACGATCTGCTTCAGCGAGAGCGCTCCGTATCCCGCTTCAACTTCGGCCCCGCTGTTTTCGGAGAGCGTCAAATGGCTTTTATCTTTGAAGCTGTAGACCAAGACAGGGCCGTTGTCTGTCACGATCTTGAAGGATTTCCGGGCAAGAACATCCGAGAATTCGGAGGCGCATGCCGGCCCGGGTTCGGCGGCTCTGAGTTTTTGTTCGATCTGCTTTTTTGTCAGTTTGGTGTAACTAAATCGATGCATCGGTATGTTCATGGACTCACCCCCAATGAAATGAAAACTGCAGGCGCTTAACCCGGATGATTCATGAAGCTTCTACTGCGGCGCCGGATCCAGGCATGTTTACTGCGTTGCGCTCCTTCGAGCTCCTCGACGTACTGTCGAGTACGCCTGCGGGGCTCTCGGTCGCGCGCCTTGTATCCATGCCTGTCTACGCCGCCTCGCTACGAATCCTCATGAATCATCCGGGTTGGCGAAAGTGGAAATTTAGCCCTCCCCACAAAAGAACACACTATACTTGCAGCTGATTGGGCAAGTTTAGCATTTTTGAACCGTTTTCCGGCAAATTTCGAATGCCTGAAAAACAGCGCACTCTGTTTTTCATGGGACAATTCCCCAGGGCTGCAGATTGCCGCCGGGGCTCTTCGAAGATTAGGAGCGGAGGAGCCGCGGTTCCCGACTTTAGCAAGTGATGGTTCGACAGCGATACCGTTCAAAGGAGGAGGATTTTATGAAGCGATGGTTCACCGGATTTTTCGCCGCCGGCATCCTCAGCGCCGCGATGATTCCGCCCACAGGCGCCCAGGCGCCGATGGGTCCCTTCACGGTGGCTTCGCCGGACGGCCGCATTGCCGCCGCAATCCATGCAGGAAAGTCTCTTTCCTATTCCGTGTCGGTCGATGGACGTCCCGTCCTGATGCCCTCTCCCATTTCCATGACGCTGGCGTCCGGCCGCGTGCTGGGCAGGAATGCGAGGGTTGCGGGGAGAAAAACACGATGCGTGGATAGAATTCTCCATCCCGTGCTCAGAATCAAGCGTGCCGAAACGCGCGATTATTTCAATGAAATACGCATGGATTTCGAGGGCGGTTTTTCCCTGACGGTGCGTGTTTTCAACGACGGCCTGGCCTACCGGTTCAGCACAGGGTTGCCGGGCGAAATAACGGTGAAGAGCGAGGAGGCCAGCTTCCGATTTACGGAGAATGCGCTCGTTTATTTCCCGGAAGAGGAAAGCCTGATGTCGCACCAGGAGCGTCTGTATCTGCGGACTCGAATCGGCGAAATCAAGCCGCCGCGTTTTTCCTCCCTGCCGGCGCTTGTCAAGCTTTCTACCGGCCTGAACGTGGTAATAACAGAATCCGACCTGCTCGATTATGCCGGGATGGACCTGGCGGCGGATGAAGCGCCCCATAGTCTGCGGGGTTTGTTTCCCCGATATCCGACCAGGGTAAAATTAGAAAGCGACCGGGACGAAAAAGTCGTGGAGCGCGCCGATTATATTGCAAAAACTCGGGGAACGCGGGACTTCCCATGGCGCGTACTGGCCATCGCCGCCGAGGACGGCGAACTGCTGAAGACTGATATTGTGTACCGCCTGGCTTCCGAAACCCCCCTGGCGGACACATCCTGGATCCGGCCGGGCAAAGTCGCATGGGACTGGTGGAATGCCAACAACATCTATGGCGTTCCGTTCCGTGCGGGAATCAACACGGAGACTTACAAGCATTACATCGATTTTGCCGCTGAACACGGAATTGAATACGTCATTCTGGACGAAGGCTGGTACAAACTCGGCGATTTGATGTCTGTGGTTCCCGGAATAGATATGGATGTTCTTGTCCGCTATGCCCGCGGCAAGAAAGTGGGATTGATACTGTGGGTGATTTGGAAGACGCTGGATGAACAGATGGATGAAGCGCTCGACCGGTTTCAGCAATGGGGCATCAAGGGAATCAAAGTCGATTTCATGCAGCGCGAGGATCAATGGATGGTCAATTTTTACGAGCGCGTCGCCCGCGCTGCCGCTGAACGAAAACTCCTGGTGGATTTTCACGGTGCCTACAAGGCGACCGGGCTTTATCGAACGTATCCCAATGTGGTTACGCGCGAGGGAGTCAAAGGGCTCGAGCACAGCAAATGGAGCGGAGATGCTTCTCCGGAAAACGCCGTGACTTTCCCCTTCATAAGGATGCTGGCCGGACCGGCGGACTATACGCCGGGCGCCATGATCAATGCCTCAAAGGAAAATTTCAAGCCCATCTTCAACCGGCCGATGAGCCAGGGAACCCGCTGCCACCAGCTGGCGATGTATGTGGTGTATGAAAGCCCGCTTCAGATGCTGGCCGATTCACCCTCCAACTATATCCGCGAACCGGAGAGCCTGAAGTTTCTTTCAGCCGTGCCGTCAGTCTGGGATGAAACGCGCGTTCTGGATGCGCAGTTGGGCGAATACATTCTTATGGCGCGGCGCAGCGGCAGGGAGTGGTATGTGGGCGCCATCACGAACTGGACGGCGCGCGACTTCAATCTCGATCTGTCTTTTTTGGATTCGGGGCCTTATCAGGCGGATATTTACCGCGACGGACCGAACGCCGATCGCGTGGGCGTGGACTATCAATATGAAAAGCGCCGGGTATCGTCGACGGATCGAATTCGGATACACCTGGCGCCCGGTGGAGGCTGGGCGGCCCGGATCAGAGTTAGCCCGGATTATTAGTGAAGCTTCTACTGCGGCACCGGATCCAGGCATGTCTACGGCGTTGCGTTCCTTCGGGCTCCTCGACGTACTGTCGAGTACGCCTGCGGGGCTCTCGGTCGCGCGCCTTGTATCCATGCCTGTCTACGCCGCCTCGCTACGAATCCTCATGAATAATCCGGGTTAAATCCCCGTAAAGGCGCGCGGATTCTTTGCGAATTTATGTCCTGAAGCCGCGCCTCGCGGCATTCATGGGCGCAGAGGAATACCGGAAAAATTCACGTAAATCCGGCGCACAACTAAACGCAAATTTTTGTCGCCTTCATAATAGAGGCGGTCCTGTATTCAGCGCCGAAAATGAATATTCCAAAGATAGAACCGTCTAACTGGATCATAGTTTGGCCGCAATTTGAAATGATCGGCCTATCGCCCGGCAATCCCCTTTGGGGCCGGCGGAGTCTCGGGAACTAATTTTGAAAAACCGGTCTTTATCTCCAGAGGGTCGGCAAAATACATGTATTCGTCGCTGTCAGGCTTATAAAGGGGCCACTCGACGATCCCCTCCAGGTTCGGATTCCCGGTTTCGGCAAAACGCGCCCACATCTTCATCATGGTTTCGGAAAGCCGGCGATCCGCTTCGGTAAGCCCCGGGTCATCGGGATCTTTCGCTCCCGACTGCGAAGCCAGCCCGTGAATGAAGGACCACCAGCCGGTTGTATTGTCGTAATCCCCAAAAACGTAGAGCAGTTCCATGGCATGGGTGGAAACAGCCCCCTTCTCTCTCCATGTAGAGGGCACCTGGTCGAAAATCGCCGC
>CAZDMR010000011.1:0-73670 GCA_964506795.1 uncultured Acidobacteriota bacterium
AAGGGCTGCGGTTTGCAATCCGCGAAGGCGGCCGAACCGTCGGCGCCGGCACCATTTCCGAAATATTGGAATAATCCAGGGCGGCATCTTACGCGCCCTCGCTTCCGTAAAGCTTCGGCGCAATAGCGCAGATAATCAAAACGGTCCCGGATTCGGCGACTAAACCAAAAATGGACCGCGGATTTAAAGGGATTTGATCCTTGGAATCCCATGAAAATCAGCGGTTTGTTTCTTATTTTCGAAGCAGCCATGAGAGATATCATTACGTTAGAATGCACCAAGTGCAAAAGCCGCAATTACACGTCGACAAAGAACAAAAAGACGACGACGGAGCGATTGGAACTTAAAAAGTATTGCAATCGTTGCCGCGCGCATACGCTGCATAAGGAAACACGTTAGTCCGGGATGCGATTTGTATGCAGGGAGAGAGGCATAGGCCAGTAGCTCGAATGGTAGAGCGGCGGTCTCCAAAACCGCATGTTGGGGGTTCGAGTCCCTCCTGGCCTGCCACCTTTAGCGCGGCGCTGCAAACCGCGATTCCAGAGCGGCCCGGCGATTGTCCGTGGAGTTAGGCAAATGATGGATTTTTTCAAAAAAATAGCGAAAGCATACAGAAATTTCATCGATTTCCTTAAAGATACGCGGAAAGAACTTCATAACGTATCCTGGCCGGGGCGGCGGGAAGTGACGGGAACAACGATTGTCGTAATCGTGGCGGTGTTTATCTTCGGATTCTTCCTTTTCGTAGTGGATGTCATCGTCAACGGCGGGATGAACCTTTTGCGTGCGTTTTCGGCGCAATCTTAAGATCGGAAACATGGATAATTCGAAGAAGTGGTACATCATTCATACCTACTCCGGATATGAAAGAAAAGTTGCGGAAAGTCTTATGAACCGCATCCAGGCGTACGATCTCGGGGAATGCATCGGGCAGATTTTGATTCCCACGGAAGATGTCGTTGAGATGAAGAGCGGGAAGAAGATTGTTACAACAAAGCTGACGTTCCCGGGGTATATCCTTGTCGAAATGGACATGACTGATAAGGCCTGGCACGTTGTGCGGGGCACTCCCAAAGTCACGGGTTTTATCAGCACGGGCAAAAAACCCACGCCGCTGACCGAAGAGGAGATCAACGAGGTCGTCAACAGGGTTTCCGTCACGGCGGAACAGCCAAAGCCGAAATTCACCTTCGACCGGGGAGATGCGGTCAAAATTATGGACGGGCCTTTCAAGGATTTCACCGGAGTTGTCGAAGATGTGAATCCGGACAGAAATACCCTGAAAGTGATGCTCACCATCCTCGGGCGCGCAACGCCGGTGGAGCTGGAAACCGAACAGGTGGAAAAGACGTAGGCGGAGTAAGATCGGCGCAGAACGGCGCCGATTCCGATGGAGTTTTTTAATGGCAAAAAAAGTAATAGCAAATATAAAGCTGCAGGTAGCAGCGGGGAAAGCAACCCCCGCGCCGCCGGTAGGATCGGCTCTGGGGCCTCACGGGCTCAACATCATGGATTTTTGCAAAGCCTTCAACGCAAAAACCGCCAAACAAGAAGGGCTAATCATCCCGGTGGTGGTGACCGTTTACAGCGATCGTACGTATTCATTTATCACGAAGACTCCTCCGGCCGCCGTCCTGCTCAAGAGGGCGGCCAACATTGCAAAGGGTTCGGGCGAACCCAACAAGACAAAAGTGGGCAAAGTATCCATGAAAGATGTGCGGGAGATCGCTCAGTTGAAAATGCCCGACCTCAACGCTCCGGATATTGATGCTGCGATAAGAATTATTATGGGAACCGCCCGAAGCATGGGCGTGTCCGTCGAGGAGTAATCCGGCGCCGGATCCCTTGAGGGGGCCGGCTCCTATTGATGAGGTGTAACGCAATGCCTAAGGCAGGGAAAAATTATAAGAAAGCTGCCGGCGCCCGGGAAAACAAGCTTTATACGCTTGAAGAAGCGGTCCCGTTATTGAAAAGCATCGCCTTCGCCAAATTTGACGAGACCGTCGAAATCTCGATGAAGCTGGGCGTTGATCCGAAGCATGCGGACCAAATGGTTCGCGGCACCGTTGTGCTTCCCAACGGTTTGGGAAAGACCAAACGGGTGGTCGCCATCGCTTCAGGGGAAAAAGTGAAGGAAGCTCAGGACGCGGGAGCCGACGAGGTCGGAGGCGAAGATATTGTGGAAAAAATAGCGGGCGGATGGATGGATTTTGACGCCCTGGTCGCGACGCCCGATATGATGCGCAGCGTCGGCAAATTGGGGAAAATATTGGGCCCCCGGGGCCTGATGCCCAATCCAAAGACGGGAACCGTCACTTTCGATGTCGGGAAAGCAATTCGGGAAATCAAGGCCGGGAAAGTGGAATTTCGCGTCGACAAAACAGGCATTGTCCATGCGCCGTGCGGGAAAATCAAGTTTGACGAGAAAAATTTGTTCGACAATGCTAAGGCCTTGATTGAAGCTGTAATAAGGGCTAAGCCTTCAAACAGCAAGGGTAAATACGTTAAAAGCATTACGATTTCTTCCACGATGAGCCCCGGAATCCGGGTGGATGATACATCCATTGAAGCTCATGCTTAATGTCGCCCGGCTCCGGCTTGAGGCGGTTGTTGCTAAGGTCTTTTCTCATGAATAAAGCAGAAAAACAGCAGATGGTGGATTCTCTCAACGAACAATTCCGATCCATCGACAGCGCCTTCCTAATCGATTATCGGGGAATGAAGGTGGTCGATGCGACCGAATTGCGCCGGAGAGTGCGGCAGATCGACGGCCGCTATGTGGTTGTCAAAAACACTTTGGCTATACTTGCCGCCAAACAGACTAAAATGGAGCTGTTGCAGTCCCATTTCCAGGGGCCGACGGCGTTGGCCTATCATCCCAAGGATATTGTAGGGTTGGCCAAGCTGCTGACGGAAGTCAGCAAGACCAATCCCAATGTGGAGTTTAAAGCGGCGTTGGTTGAAGGCAAGGTAGTGACGGTGGAGGAGATTAAGGCCATTGCCTCGATGCCCTCCAGAGAAGTTTTGTTAAGCAGACTGGCCTACATCCTCAAGGCGCCTTTGCAGAGACTTGGTATGGTTTTGAAAGCTCCGGTACGGGATTTGAACCTGGTCTTAAAGCAGATTAAGAAATAAGGAATCCGAACGGATTCAGCAATTGATCATTACATATTCTATAGGAGTATAGGATGGCGATTACAAAAAACGAAATTTTGGATTGGATCGATCAGGCGACGATGCTGGACATTTCAGACCTGGTAAAGAGTCTTGAAGAGAAATACGGCATCAGCGCGGCGGCGGCGATGCCCATGGCCGTGGGCGGCATGGCCGCCGGCGGAGCCGAAGCAAAACCGGCTGCGGAAGAGAAGACCGAGTTTACCGTGGTTCTCACCGCCGTGGGCGAGAAGAAAATCAACGTCATCAAGGCGGTTCGCGAAGTAACCAGCCTGGGCTTGAAAGAAGCGAAAGACTTGGTCGAGGGCGCTCCAAAACCTGTTAAGGAAGATATTTCTAAAGAAGAAGCCGAAGCGATCAAGAAAAAATTTGAAGATGCCGGCGCGACCGTGGAGATTAAGTAAAGCGGATGATGCCTCCGCCTTCGCTGGCGGAAAACGCAGATTCGGAAACGGCGCGGCCGCCCTTATTCTTTTCCTTCGTCCCGGCTTGCCGGTTCCGATGGGATTTTCGCGATGTTCAAACCCCAATATGAGGTCCCTGTGCACAGACCTTCAGATTCGGGGAATCGGAACAAACCAATCATACGCTCCCAATTGGGCAAGGGGCAAAGTATGCCTGTTGCCTTGTATCCCATGAATAAGGCTTTCCCTAAAGGCATGTCAAAATCTAAGTAAGTTTTTCGAGGTAAATTTCTCAATGACCAACATCAGTACTTCGAATGTATATCGGGACCGGATGGATTTTGCAAAAATCCATACCACGATACCAATTCCGAATTTGATCGAAGTCCAGAGGAAATCGTATCACCGGTTTCTTCAAATGGATGTTTTGCCCTCCGAACGCGAGGATGTGGGCCTGCAGGCCGTTTTCAATTCCGTATTTCCAATTAACGACTTTCGCGGCGCCTCCTCCCTGGAATTCGTGGAGTACTCAATCGGAAACTGGCAGTGTAAATGCGGCAACCTGAAAGGACTGAGTTACCTGCAAGCCAAATGCTCGGAGTGCGGAAGGACGATTATCAACAGTCCCTATAACCCGGAAAGCGGCACCTGTCCGTATTGCGGCGCCAAAAACGAAATTGAAAATCCGCGGTGCGAATTCTGCGGCGAAACAGTGGGGCTCAACGTCAAATACAGCATGGAGGAATGCCAGGAACGCGGAATGACCTATGCGGTGCCGCTGAAAGTCACGGTGCGATTGGTTGTGTGGGACAAGGATGCGGAAACGGAAGGGAAAAGCGTCCGGGATATCAAGGAGCAGGAGGTTTACTTCGGCGACATTCCGCTCATGACCGAGAACGGGACTTTTATTATAAACGGCACGGAACGGGTTATCGTCAGCCAGTTGCATCGGTCTCCGGGAGTGTTCTTCGAATCCAATCCCGGGCGGACATTCATTCTGGCAAAAATAATTCCCTATCGCGGTTCGTGGGTGGAATTCGAGTTTGACCAGAAGAACATCCTTTATGTCCGCATCGACCGCAAACGAAAATTCCTGGCGACGACGTTTCTGCGCGCGCTGGGGCTGGATAGCGATGCCGAAATTTTAAGAACGTTTTACAACGTCACCACCGTTCGCTGGGAGGGAAAGGTTCTTTCGAGAACCCTTGGGCGGGACCTGATAGGATCGCGGGCCACGGCCGATATCAAGGATCCCAAGGGTAAAGGCGTCATCGTCGCAAAGGGCAGGAAAATCACCGAGGGGCTTTACGGCCAGCTGACAAAGGCGGGCGTAAAAGAAATAGAGATTGAAATTGAATCCCTAGAGGGCGCTTTATCCATTTCAGAGGTCGTCAATCAGAAAACGGGCGAGATATTAATCGAATCCAACTCGGAGGTGACCTCAAATACGCTTACCGTTTTGAGCGAAGCCGGAATCCATTCGCTTGAGGTGTTCTTCCCCGAAAGAGAGGAAACGGGATCCATCATTTCCCAGACTCTGAAAAAAGACCACATTAAGACTCAAGGCGAATCTCTAATCGAGATATACAGAAAACAGCGGCCCGGGGATCCCCCCACTCTGGAAACGGCAACGGCCCTTTTCGAAGGCATGTTTTATGATCCTCGGAAGTATGATTTTTCGAAGGTCGGCCGGCTGAAATTCAATATAAAACTGGGCATGAATACGCCTCTGGAGCAGCGCACGCTTTCCCCGGAGGATTTTTATGCGGTGATCCGATATGCGCTCAAGCTTTCCAGGAATATCGGCAGCGTGGACGACATCGACCATCTGGGCAACCGCCGGGTGCGCGCCGTCGGCGAACTGCTGGAAAATCAATTCCGCATCGGGCTGGTGCGCATGGAGCGGGCAATCAAGGAGAAGATGTCCGTTCACCAGGAAATGACCACGGCCATGCCGCACGACCTTATCAACGCCAAGCCGGTTATGGCATCCATCCGGGAATTTTTCGGCAGCAGCCAGCTGTCGCAATTCATGGATCAAACCAATCCTTTATCGGAAATCACCCACAAGCGGCGCCTGTCGGCTTTGGGGCCCGGCGGCTTAAGCCGGGAACGCGCGGGATTTGAGGTCCGGGATGTGCACACGACCCATTACGGGCGCATCTGCCCGATCGAGACTCCTGAAGGACCGAACATCGGGCTGATATCCTCTTTAAGCTGTTACGCGCGGATCAATGAGTACGGTTTTATTGAATCTCCGTACCGGCAAGTCAAGGAGGGGAGGGTTCTGGAATATGTCCAGATCGTTTTCCCCGGAGATACGCGGTTCAAAGTCCGCGAGCAGGTTGAAAAGGAAGCGGTGGAAAAGGAAAACCGCCGGTGCGAAGCGGCGGGAAAACGTCCGGCTCAATACGAACCCCATTCGTTCTACCAAACAGCTTGGGAGGCGGAAGAATACACGATCGCTCAGGCGAACGCGGAACTGGATGCGCAGGGCAGGCTGATTCAAGATCGCGTCAACGCCCGAAAGGCCGGCAACTTTGCGCTGGTCCCGCGGGAAGATGTCCATTACATAGACGTTTCTCCGAAACAGCTGGTGAGCGTCGCCGCAAGCCTGATTCCTTTCCTTGAACACGACGACGCCAACCGTGCGCTCATGGGCTCGAACATGCAGCGCCAGGCCGTTCCCCTGCTGCGGGCGGAAGCTCCCTACATCGGGACCGGCATGGAATATATCACGGCGAAGGATTCCGGCGCGGTGGTGAGCTGCAAGCGCTCGGGCGTGGTGGACAGCGTGGATTCCACGAGAATCATCATTCGTGTCCTGGGAGAAGGGGGCAACGGAAAAAGCGCGGCCCGGGATGCCGGAGTGGATATCTACACCCTGACAAAATTCAAGCGGTCGAATCAGAACACATGCATCAACCAAATGCCTTTGGTCCGAAAAGGCGACAACGTCATCCGAGGCCAGGTCCTTGCCGATGGTCCGTGCACCGACAAGGGGGAATTGGCGCTGGGCCGCAATGTGCTTGTCGCGTTCATGCCCTGGCGCGGATACAACTTCGAAGACGCGATCCTTGTCAGCGAAAAACTGGTCAAGGAGGACAGCTACACGTCCATTCACATAGAGGAGCTGGAAATCGAAGCCAGGGATACGAAGCTCGGCCCCGAAGAGATCACACGGGACATCCCGAATGTCAGCGATGCCAGTTTGCGCGATCTGGATGAAAGCGGAATCATCCGGATCGGCGCCAAGGTGCAGCCGGGATCTGTTCTGGTCGGCAAGGTAACCCCCAAAGGCGAGACGCAGCTTTCTCCCGAGGAAAAACTGCTCCGCGCCATATTCGGCGAAAAGGCCGGCGAAGTCCGGGATGCTTCCCTGGTGACGCCTCCCGGAATCGAGGGGACCGTCGTTGATGTCAAGATTTTTTCGCGCAAGGGCGTTCCCAAGGACGAACGCGCCAAACTGATCGAGAGGGAGCAGGTGGAAAAGATGGAAAAGGATCTCAACGACGAGATCCGCATCATCAAGGAGGAACGGAACAAGCATCTGATCGGTATTTTCAGCGGTGAAACGGCTCCCGGAGATATCCTGAACCGGTCCGGGGAAGTTGTGATCAAAAAGAAAACGAAGCTCACTCCCTCCCTGCTTCAGGAGCTTGGCTCCGCGGAGCTGAATAAAATCAAGAACGATTTCAAGTCCGAAAAGGAAGGCAAAGTCTACGAAAGCATCAAGAAACTCGAAGAAAAAACGGAAAAGCAGATCCAAATACTGAAGAGCCTTCACGAGGAGCAGCTTTCCAAGCTGCGCCGGGGCGACGAGCTCCCGCCCGGCGTGATCAAGATGGTCAAGGTGTATGTGGCCATGAAGAGGAAATTATCGGTGGGAGATAAAATGGCGGGGCGCCATGGAAACAAGGGCGTGATCGCGCGCATCCTGCCGGAGGAAGACATGCCGTATTTGCCGGACGGCTCCTCGGTCGAGATAGTGCTGAATCCGCTCGGCGTGCCGTCCCGCATGAATGTCGGTCAAATCCTGGAAACCCATCTCGGGTGGGCGGCGAAGGCCCTCGGACTGCATTTCTCGACGCCGGTGTTTGACGGCGCTTCGGAGGGGGAGATCAAAGATATGCTTCAGCGGGCGGGGCTGCCGGAAGGGGGGAAAATCGATCTTTTCGACGGCATGACCGGAGAGCGGTTTGATCAGCAGGTGACGGTCGGATACATATACATCATGAAGCTGTCCCACCTTGTGGACGACAAAATTCATGCCCGAAGCATCGGTCCTTATTCGCTGATCACGCAACAGCCGCTGGGAGGCAAAGCGCAGTTCGGCGGCCAGCGATTCGGCGAAATGGAAGTTTGGGCGCTTGAAGCTTACGGCGCCGCCAACATACTGCAGGAACTGCTGACGGCGAAATCGGATGATATTCAGGGACGAACCAAGATCTACGAGGCGATTGTCAAGGGAGAATCTCAATTCACGCCGGGCATTCCGGAGTCTTTTAACGTGCTTATCCGCGAGCTCCAAAGCCTTTGTCTGGATGTCGAGCTGATTCAAAAACAGAAAGCCCGGCAGGAGGAAGCCACAGCATAATTGCAAATTGCGGATTACGAATGGAAACATCTGCAACTCGCAGCTCTAAATTCGCATTCGATGGTTGCGGTCGTGATGATCGGGCCGTTGAACAGAAAAAGAAGTGCGCATAGAAACCAAAACCTCTATGGGTTAGGGGGGGGAATTGAGAAGTTTTAAAGACGCAATGGAAAAATCGGAGTTAAGCGCTGATTTCGACAGCATCCGCATCAGCCTTGCATCGCCGGAAAAGATACGGGCGTGGTCGCACGGCGAGGTTACCAAACCCGAAACGATCAACTATCGTACCTTCAAACCGGAAAAGGACGGGCTCTTCTGCGCCCGTATTTTCGGTCCGATTAACGACTGGGAATGCTTGTGCGGGAAATACAAGCGCATGAAATACCGCGGCATTGTCTGCGATAAGTGCGGCGTGGAAGTCACCCTTTCCAAGGTGCGGCGCGAAAGGCTCGGACACATCGAGCTGGCGTCTCCTTGTTCGCACGTTTGGTTTTTCAAGGGCTTGCCGAGCCGCATCGGGCATCTTTTGGATATAAGCCTCAGAGACTTGGAGCGCGTCCTTTACTTTGAAGCTTATGTCGTGACCGACGCCGGAGAAGCGCCGGTCAAGACGGGAGAGCTTCTAAGCGAGGACCGGTACCGCGCGCTGATACAGGAATTTCCGGGAAAATTCAGAGCCATGATGGGGGCGGAAGCCATCAAGGAGCTTTTAAAACAGGTGGATATAGAGAAAGCCGCCGAAGAGCTCCGGGCGGCCATGAAGACTGAGACTTCCCAGCTCAAGCGCATCAAATACGCCAAGCGCCTGAAAGTCGTCGATGCCTTCCGCAGGTCCGGCAACAAACCCGAGTGGATGATCCTTGACGTGATCCCGGTCATCCCTCCGGAGCTGCGTCCGCTGGTGCCTCTCGACGGAGGCCGCTTCGCAACTTCCGATCTCAATGACCTCTATCGCCGCGTGATCAATCGCAACAACAGGCTCAAAAAGCTGATGGAGCTGCGGGCGCCCGAGGTGATCATTCGCAATGAAAAGAGAATGCTCCAGGAGGCTGTGGATGCATTGTTCGACAACGGAAGACGGGGCCGGGTGCTTCGAGGCGCGAACAACCGCCCGCTGAAATCGCTGAGCGACACCCTCAAAGGGAAGTCCGGAAGGTTCCGGCAGAATCTGCTGGGCAAGCGCGTCGATTATTCGGGCCGCTCGGTTATCGTTGTAGGCCCGGAGCTTAAGCTGCACCAGTGCGGGCTGCCCAAGAAAATGGCCTTGGAGCTTTTTAAGCCTTTCATTTATAACCGGCTTGAAAAAGAGGGGCATGCCGCGACCATCAAGGGCGCGAAAGAAATGGTGGAGCGGCAGGAACCTGTGGTCTGGGATATTCTCGAAGAAGTCATTAAAGACCATCCCGTGCTTTTAAACCGCGCTCCGACGCTGCACCGTCTCGGAATTCAGGCCTTTGAACCGGTTCTGGTCGAAGGGAAAGCCATCAAGATTCCGCCGCTGGTCTGCGCGGCCTTTAATGCCGATTTCGACGGCGACCAGATGGCTGTGCATATTCCGCTCTCGCCGGAAGCTCAAATCGAAGCTTCCGTGCTGATGCTGAGCAGCCACAACATCCTGTCGCCCGCCAACGGGCAGCCGATTGCAATCCCCAGCCAGGACATCGTGCTTGGCTGCTATTACCTCACCAAGGAGAAAAAGGGCACCATTGGGGAAGGCCGCGCCTTTGGCACTTACGATGAAGCGATGTTCGCCCTGGAAAACGGCATGGTCGAACGTCTCACGCCCATTCGATACCGCTATTCCGGGGCTTTGATGGATTTGACCACCCAGTACGACGATCAGGCCGTCATGCGGGCGGACATTCGGGAAGTCAACAACGAGTTTATCAATACCACCATCGGCCGTTTGATCTTCAATTCGGTCGTACCGAAGGGAATGCCCTTTATCAACGGATTGATGAAGAAAAAGGGCCTGCAGCAGATGGTGAATTACTGTTATCTGAGTTTCGGCCTCGAAACGACCGTTCAAATGCTGGACGAGTTGAAAAATCTCGGTTTCCTTCATGCGACCAAGGCCGGCATTTCCATCGGCATCAACGATTTGATAGTTCCGGACAGCAAGGGCGAGATGGTCGACAGGGCCAGGGGAAATGTCATCGAAGTGGAGAAGCAGTACCAGGACGGCGCCATTACCGACGGGGAGAGATACAACAAGATTATCGACATCTGGTCGGACGTCACTGAAAAAGTATCGGACGAGATGTTCCATAAGATGGCGGAGCTGGACGAGGGCGGGAAGGAATTCAATCCTATATATATCATGGCTGATTCCGGCGCCCGAGGCAGCAAACAGCAAATCCGGCAGCTTGCGGGAATGCGCGGCCTGATGGCAAAGCCTTCGGGCGAAATCATGGAAACTCCGATCACTGCGAACTTCCGCGAAGGCCTGACCGTGCTGCAGTACTTTATTTCAACGCACGGCGCGCGAAAAGGATTGGCGGACACCGCTTTGAAGACGGCGGATTCAGGCTATCTGACGCGCCGGCTGGTCGATGTCGCGCAGGATGTCATTGTATCGACGGACGACTGCAAAACGCTCGACGGCATTTACGTGACTTCCATCATCGAGGGAGGAGAGATCATCGAGCCTTTGCGCGACCGTATCGTCGGGCGCGTGGCCCTCGAGACCATCAAGGATCCGCTGACAGGCGAAACGATCCTCGGCGTCAATGAGGAGATTACGGAAAAGCTTGCGGCCGATATTCAGGCGGCGGGCATTGAAAGGGTGAAAATTCGTTCCGTGTTGACGTGCAAGGCAAAGCGGGGGGTCTGCATAAAATGCTACGGGCGCAACCTGGCGACCGGCCAGCTGGTGGACCTGGGCGAAGCCGTGGGCGTCATTGCCGCCCAGTCCATCGGAGAGCCCGGCACCCAGTTGACCATGCGGACGTTCCATATCGGGGGAACGGCAAGCCGGACCCACGAACAGTCCACGGAAGAATCCAAGAACGAAGGATTGGTGAGGTTCCAGAATATCCAGTACGTCACCAACAAGGACGGGAACCTGGTGGTTATGAACCGGAACGGGATGCTGATCATCGCCGACGAAAGCGGCCGCGAGAAGGAGCGCTATTCGGTTACTTACGGCGCGATCCTCAAGGTGAAGGACGGACAGAAAATCAAGCCGGGACAGACGCTGATGGAATGGGATCCGTATTCGTTTTCCATCCTGACGGAATTCGGCGGGACGGTTGTTTTCAAGGATATTCATGACGGCATCACGCTGAAGGAAGAACGGGACGAGAACACAGGGTTGGTCCGCCGCGTCGTGACGGATTCGCCGGACGAAAAGTATCAGCCCCAGGTCAGCATTAAGTCTAAGGGCAAAATCGTCAAAAGCTACCTGCTTCCGTCCAAAGCGCACCTCTGGGTCGACCACGGCGAAGAAGTATATCCCGGAAGCGTTCTGGCCAAGATCCCGCGCGAAACGCGCAAGACCAAGGACATTACCGGCGGCCTGCCGCGCATCGTGGAGCTTTTCGAGGCGCGCAAGCCCAAGGAAACGGCCGTGATCACCGAGATTGACGGGGTTATTAAATATGCCGGTTTGGTGAGAGGCCAGCGCAAGATTGAAGTCCACAACGAAAGCGGCATCATCAAGGAATATCTGCTTCCGCGCGGCGTGCACATCAGCGTGCAGGAAGGCGAGTATGTCAAAGCCGGGGAGGCGTTGATGGACGGCCCGCGCAATCCTCACGATATCCTGAGGGTGCTGGGGGAAAAGGAGCTGCAGAGCTACCTTGTGAATGAAATCCAGGAGGTCTACCGGCTGCAGGGAGTCAACATCAACGACAAGCACATCGAAGTCATCGTCCGGCAGATGATGCGGTGGATCAAGGTGGAAGATGTCGGCGACACGGAGTTCCTGCTGGACGAGCAGGTGGACAAGTTCCGGTTCTACGAAGAAAACGAACGGGTGGAATCGGCGGGCGGCGCGCCTGCCAAAGGACGTCCGCTGCTGCTCGGCATCACCAAGGCTTCGCTCTCGACCGACAGTTTCATTTCGGCCGCGTCCTTCCAGGAAACCACGCGCGTGCTTACCGAAGCCGCCATCAGCGGCAAGGTGGACTACCTGCGCGGCTTGAAGGAAAACGTCATCATGGGCCGCCTTATTCCCGCCGGCACCGGCATGGAGTATTACCACAATATCAAGCTTACGGAAGAGATGGTGCCCATGGAGGCCCCTGAGGGCGGAGGTCCCGCCGACATGGAATCGGAGCTTCTGTCGGAGAATCTGGATCTCGAAGCCATCAAGGCCAAACAGGCCGATATGGGGTAGCAAACCCCATCGGCTAGGTTAGAACCGCGGATTTTCACGGATGCCCACGGATCAGACTTCGTGGAGTCCGTGGGCGTCCGCGGTTTTTTTTGCTCGATATAATATGTGCGCTTCGTGCAATATTGTTTTTTTCTTGAGCGCTATGAAATTCTTTCAAAGTCTTACAGAGATCCTGGACTCGATCCCTGTGCCCCTGCTTGAGTTTCTCATGGCTGCAGCCATGCTGATTCTCTCGATGGTTTTCTGTAATCGGCCGAAGATTTCCAGCTGGGCGGACCACATCTTTGCGAAAGGCTCCGCCCGCCCGAAGACCATGCTGTTGGGCGTTTTTTTGTTCGCCCTGCTGTTGCATGCGGCGGTTTTTCCCTTTATTCCGGAAAGGCATCCTTCGGTCCATGACGAATTCAGCTATCTCCTCGCCGCCGATACGTTTCTCAACGGCCGCCTTTCAAATCCAACGCATCCGCTTTGGGAGCATTTCGAAGCCATACACGTCCTGAGCCGTCCCACCTATTCTTCAATGTATCCGCCGATGCAGGGGCTGATCCTCGCCGGGGGGAAGCTCTTAACGGGCCGTTATCTGGCGGGGCCGTGGATTTCCACCGCGATATTGTCCGCCCTGCTTTACTGGATGCTGCTCGGCTGGGTTTCGCATAAATGGGCACTCATAGGCGCTTTTGTCTCGACATTAAGAATCGGTTTGTTCAGCTATTGGGCAAACAGCTACTGGGGTGGAGCGCATGCCGCCATTGGCGGCATGCTGGTTTTAGGCATTGTCCCCAGGTTTGTGAACAATCCAAAAAGACGGCATGCGCTTTTGGCCGGTCTTGGATTATTAATACTGGCGAACTCCCGTCCATTTGAGGGGCTTTTCTTTGCGCTAGCCTGCGCTGTTCTCCTGGTATTGAAGATTAGGAAAAACAGCAGCGCCTCCTTCAAAAAACCGGCGCTTTTCGCGGGGCCGATGCTGCTGGTTGTATTGATACCCGGGTTTGTCGCGACATCCTATTATTACAGGCAAGTCACGGGAAAATGGACGCAAATGCCGCAGAGGGAGAATATGACGCATTACGGACATGCCGTCCTGCCGTGGGATTCAATGCGCGCTGAACGGATCCCGGAATCGGAGCATCTCAGGACTTTTTATAAAGAACAAAGACAGTATTTTATGGAGTCTCGCACTTTATGGGGTTTTGTGAAAACCCGCATTATGGCCTGCCGCTCTTTCTGGAATTTTTATGTCGGTTCAATCCTGGCGCTGCCCCTGTTGTTTTTTATAACCCAATGGAAAAACTACAAACACTTATTTCTGGCCGGCTTGATTTTTGTTTTGTCCCTGGCGGTCAATCCATGGTTTTTCCCGCACTATGTCGCTCCCGCCTACGGCTTATATTGGCTTGCGGCCGTTATCGGCATGCATACTATGTTTATGTGGCGGCCTCAAGGGGAAACCTCAGTTCCTTTGAGGTTTTATGCGCGGATGATTCCACTATGCGCCGGCATTTTGGTTGTCTTTAATGCCTGGAGCATCGGTTCGGGGCGTTCCCAACCGAAGGCCGGCGGCGACTATTCTCCCGCATGGCACTACACAGGACCCGGCAATACGGCTCGAGCGAGTTTTATAGCAAAACTGGAGCGTCTTGGAGGAAAGCACCTGGTGCTCGTGAATTACGGACAGGATTATGATGCGTTGATAGATTGGGTATATAACAACGCAAATATCGACAAATCGCCGATAGTCTTTGCCCACAGCCTGGGGGATCTGCGCGATCGGCGGCTACTGCAATACTACAAAGACAGAAACGTGCGGCGCGTCCGTCTCGGAAACGATGATTCGAAATAGGAATGAAGATTCTATATTTCTGAATTGAGAACGCGCCCGGCAGAGCAAAAAGAAATGAAATAGTCGGGACTGTTTAAATATATACAAAAAAGGCGGCTTTTTTAAAAAGCCGCCTTTTTTCATTAAAATTTGGCAAAAAACTAACTTCCGGAGGGAGCCTTGTTTGTTCCGATTGGATCACCTGCTGTGCACTCAGTAGCGCCGCACATCATTGCTGGAGTGCCCTCAGGGGCATTTCCATTTCCCATATATCTGACAACCTGATCGGGACCAATGCCATAATCATAGCGTCCCTTAGATGCTTGCGGAGTTGCCAAAATTCCAAATCCATCCGGAACGGTTGTAATGAGAGTTAATTCCGTCGCCGCCGATAGGTCATTATCCGCGTAGTCATATCCGTTTAGTGATCCCGTTTCAAATCTGTCATCAAGATATCCTGAGTCTGACAATGTTGCGAGGTCGGTATAGCTCTGGTTGTTAATGGCGGCATAGGCAACTTCGGCTGAACCGACGGTGCGGCAGCCCTGGATGGCGCCCGATTCGTTGGCGGCCATTCTGGCTTGCAGCATGCTGGGGACGGCAATGGCCGCGATGATGGCGATAATCGCCACCACGATCAAAAGCTCTATAAGCGAAAATCCCTGTTCTCTTTTCATGGAAATCCTTCTCCTCTCCTTTTTATATTGGGGGCATTCATTGCATAGTCGGTATTGATTAAAGCAAGAGCTGTGCCAAATCTTTTAATGCGCAAATTGGATTTTTAGTGATATATAACTATAAGCAAAAAAAGAACATATCTTTCTCAAATAAGGCTTCGAAGAAACCAACTAACATCAAAAATATGCCCGATTGCTGATTTTCAGCACTTGCCGCGCTGGAATTCAGCACACGCGTTTCAATATACAAATCGATTTGACGGCGAGATTGCCAACAATTATTTAACAAAATTCGTAATTACGGTTTGATTTGCAGGGAGTGAAGTCTGTGGCGCAGGGAACCTTTAGTCAGTTTGAGCCGCTCGGCTGCCAGTGTCTGGTTGCCGCCCGACTGATGCAGCGCCTGTGCGACAAGGCTGCTTTCTATTTGGCTGAGAAAGGCTTCCAGATCAAAAGGACCCTCGGGAAGGCTGAAGAGGTCGCCTTCCGGTGCTGCGGACCCATTGCGGACTACATCGGGCAGGCGATCAAGTTGAATTTCGCTTGTGGTTTCGAGCGCCACCGCCCGCTCAATCGCGTTTTCCAACTGCCGCACGTTTCCGGGCCAACTGTAGGATGCAAGGCAGCGCAAAGCGTCCGGAGCTATGCCGGTTAAGGATTTTCCCGCTTTCTCCCCATAGCGGCGCAGGAAAAAGGACGCCAGCGGCTCGATATCCTCGGCGCGCTCGCGCAAGGGGGGAAGGTGAATGTTGATAACGGCGATTCTATAATACAGGTCCTCGCGAAAAGCCCCGTGCCGGATCCGCTCCTGCAGATCCTGGTTTGTGGCCGTAATAACCCTTACATCCACCGGAACCTCATGAGTGCCTCCCAGCGGACGCAGTCGGCGGTCCTGAAGGACGCGCAGCAGCTTCACTTGCATGGCGGCCGTCATGTCTCCGATTTCGTCCAGGAAGATAGACCCGCCTTCGGCCGCCTCGAAAAGACCTTTTTTATTGGTTGCGGCGCCCGTGAAAGCGCCTTTCATATACCCGAATAATTCGCTTTCCAGAAGTGTTTCAGGAAAAGCTCCGCAGTTGATCGACACGAAAGGCTTTTCCTTCCTGGAGGAAGCTTCATGGATGGTGCGCGCAACCAGCTCCTTTCCCGTACCGCTTTCGCCCGTAATAAGGACCGTGCTGTCACCCACGGCCACTGTCCCTATGGTCCGATAGACCTCGATCATTTTCGGGCTTCTGCCGACAACCTGCGCGCCGTGCAGCGCCTGGAAAAGATTTTGGCTTTGCCGGGCCTCCATATCCGTTGCCGACGCGAATTTTCTAGGTTTTCGGTTGTTTCTTTTTTCGAGTTCGCGGCGGATTATGGCGCGCAGATCCTCCATTTTGAACGGCTTGGTGATGTAATCGCAGGCGCCGTGCTGCAGGGCTTCAATGGCGGTATCGGTGCCGGCGAAAGCGGTCATCATGATAAACACGGTTTCGGGCGCGATTTTTTTCGCTTCTCTTAAAAGCTCGACACCTGAAAAATCGGGCATTCGAATGTCCGAAATAACGACATCCACGTCTTTTTCCGTCAGGACAGCCAGCGCCTTTTGTCCGGAATCGGACTTGAGGACCTCCATGCCTTCATCCAGAAGCATGATTTCAAGGATCTCGATAATGTTCGGCTCGTCGTCGACAATGAGAATAGTCGCCATGATTCAGTCTATCCCTACGCGGTTTGTTCCTCGTACTGCAATACAGGGGGCCGGCTTTCCAAAGGGAAACGAAGGCTGACCTTCGTTCCTTTTCCCTTTTCGCTCTCAAAGGAAATTTTTGCCCGGTGGTCTTCCATAATCCGGAAGATGATGCTGAGCCCCAGTCCGAGACCGCCTGAAAAACCGGATTGGAAGGGCTGGAATATCCGCTCCTTTTCTTCGCGGCTCATGCCGATACCGTTATCCTGAAACATAACTTCTCCAATACCGCCGTCCGCCTTGCGCATCCGGATGTTTAATTCTCCTCCGTTCGGCATGGCCCGGACGGCATTCTGGGCGAGGTTCCAGAAGACCTGATTGAGCTGGTCGGCGTTGCCCCAGATTTGCATTGACGGGGCTTCGATATTCAAATTCACCGAATAGCGATCCCTTATCTCAGGGCTGTTTCTCAGCAGCGTTACCGAATCCCGGAGAACCGAAACCAGGTCGATAGATTGCTTTGCGTAAGTTCCCGGTTTGGCGAAATTAAGAAAATCCCCTACAAATTTATTCAGGCGGTCGCCTTCCTTAATCAGAATATCCAAAAGACGGCCGTCTTTATCGGGCAGTTTGGCGCGGGTGCGCAGAATTTCCACCGATCCCTGCATGGCTGTCAGCGGATTGCGGATTTCATGAGCAATCGCGGCGGCCATCCGGCCTATAGCCGCCATGCGATCCTTAAGCCGCACCTCTTCCTCCAGACGTATGATTTCAGTCAGATCCTGAAAAGAAATAATGAAACCCAGCGATTGCCGGTTTTGATCCAGCAACGGCGACACGCTGAAGCCCAGAAACCGCCTGTCGCCGTTCGGCATTGAAATCCATTCTTCATGGCGCAGCGGCTTTGCGTTGCGCAGCAGGTCTTCTTCAAGAATTCGGGTCCAGAATTCTTCTCCGATCAGACTCTGCACGGGCTTATCCATCATTTGCTGAGCGTCCCGGCCGGTGAGCTCGCTGGCGGCTGCGTTGAAAACCGCAATCCGTCCCTTCAAGTCCGTCGTGATCAGGCCGCTGCGGATGCTGCGCACAATGTGTTCGTTGAGCCGCTGGAGCTCGGTCAGGGAATCGATCTTTTCCTTCAGTTCCCCTTCCATAACGCGCAGCCGTCTGTGCAGATAGGCGCCCAGATAAGCCACGGCGCAGAATCCCAGCACATGGGCCGAGATCCTGAATGTCGTCTGCCGGATATCCATGGAAGGGGCGCCCCAAGCGCTTAAGCCCGCGCCGTCGGCGGCGATGATTCCAGCATAAAGTATGGTGCTGAGGGTCGCTCCGACTTTGCCTCCGTTGTGTCCGAGCGTCAGGCTGCAGTAAATAATGATCAGCAGGTAAAAGGATACAAAGGCGCTTTCCACGCCGCGCGTATAGGCGACAAGAATGGTTGTGAGGATAAGATCGGCGCCGATTTGAAAATAAAGCTGAAATCTCCATAGCCGCCCGCTGCGCCACCAGACAAACAATGCAATCGTCAATAACAGCGCAAGGACGTTAAAAAATGGAACAAAGGGCAGACTCCCCAGATAATCTGGAAAGAGACCGAGACGGTCCGCGAGGTTGAGGCCGAACAGGAGCACCAGCGGCCGTAGAACAACGAGCTGAAGCAAATGCCGGCGGATTTCTCCGTTGGACTCGGAAATGTCAATATTCTGAAGGTAACTCATAGCGGGCATGGGAGTCGCTTCCGATGCTGCCGTCTCGAAAAAATAAACCGCGGCTTTTCACGGAATTTCCACGGAGCGGAATCCGTTGAAATCCGCGGTCTGTTGCTTTATATGCCGCCGTCCGCATGGTTTTCGGCGAGACCGCGACGATTAGCCGCCCGACAGCAGGCGGATCAGTTTAAACAGCGGCAGATACATCGAAATCACGATGCCGCCCACTATGACGCCCAATACGACCATCAGGAAGGGCTCCAGGATGGTCAGGAGGTTTGCCATGACGACATCGACTTCCTCTTCGTAATAGTCGGCAACCTTGACCAGCATGTTGTCAATTTCTCCCGTGGATTCCCCCACGGATACCATCTGGGTGACCATCGGCGGGAAAAACCCGGATTGCTGCATGGGTTCGGCCATATTGCCGCCGCCTTCAATCTGCTGGCGCAGAGTATATATGGTGTCTTCCAGGATGGCGTTTCCGGCCGTTTTGGCGGTAATGTTCAGGCCTTCAAGGATTGGGACGCCGCTTGTCAGCAATGTCGCCAGAGTGCGGGTGAACCGGGCAATGGCGATCTTGCGCAGGATTTCTCCCATGATGGGCATTCTCAGCAGCATCCGGTCTATCATGTGCTTTCCCTTGTCGGTCCTGTAATAGCTCCGGATTGCGAATGTGACGAGCCCCGCTATGACGATGAAAAGGATGATATATTTCTCAATAATCCCTGACAGCGCGATGACAAACCGGGTGAGCAAAGGGAGCGCTACGTTGAATCCTTCGAAAAGCGTGCTGAAAACAGGGACCACTTTCCAAAGAATGACGACGACTACCGCGACGGCTATGGTAAGAATGGTCGCCGGGTAAATCAACGCCGACCGCAGCGCGCTCTTCAATTTCACGATTTTTTCTATGAAGGTGCTCAACCGTTGAAGAATCGTGTCCAGGATGCCGCCGGTTTCGCCGGCGGCAATCATATTCGTGTACAGGGAATCGAATACTTTAGGATGGCGCGACATGGCTGCCGAGAGAGTGGATCCGGATTCCACGTCGCCTCTGATTTGTTCCAAGACCGCCTTGAATTCCTTGTTGGGATGCTGTTTGGCAATGGCTTCCAAAGCCTGAATCATGGGAAGCCCCGCTTCCAGCATTACCGAAAACTGGCGGGTAAAAACGGCCACTTCGGCCTGGGAGACCTTTTTTTTAAAAGAAAAGTTGAAGCTTATGGATTTTTTTTCCCGAATGGTAATCGGGGCTATCTGCTCGCGGCGCAGCACGGCCGCAAGTGCTTCGGCGCTGCTTGAAAATCGTTCGCCCGAAATGCTTGCGTTGTTCCGGACGCTCCGCCCGCGAAAGCTGTATATCGGCATGGATTCCCCCTCAAAATCAACGACGTAGCCCGCCCACAAGCTCGGACTTCTGCGCGCGGTGGGCGGTGGATTGGAGGTTCAACCCGATTCCCCTCTGAATCAGGTCTTGCAGCTCCTCTACGTTTGAAGATTTACCAATTGCATCCTCCTGCGCTATTTGTCTGGTCAAAACCAGGTGCGCAAGGGACTGATTGAAAGTTTGCATCCCGAATTTGTCCTGCCCTGTCTGCATCGTGCTGTAGATCTGGTGTATCTTGTCTTCGCGGATCAGATTGCGGACAGCCGTTGTTGGAATAAGAATTTCCATTGCCATGCAGCGGCCGGAACCGTTGGACCTTGGGATCAGCGATTGGCACAGGATTCCTTCCAGAACCATGCTGAGCTGCGCCCGAATTTGCGGCTGCTGGTTGGAAGGGAAGATATCCACGATCCGGTTGATGGTGGTTGCGGCGCTGTTGGTATGGAGCGTAGCGAGCGTCAGGTGCCCTGTTTCCGCGATGCGCAAAGCCGATTCCACGGTTTCCAGGTCGCGCATTTCTCCGATCAGAACCACGTCGGGATCTTCACGGAGGGCCACCCGGAGGGCGTCGGAAAAGGAGTGCGTATCGGAACTGACTTCCCGCTGGTTGACAATGCAGCTTTTATGGGGATGCAAAAATTCAATGGGGTCTTCGATTGTCAAAATGTGTTCGTTCCGCTCGCAGTTGATCTTGTCGATCATGGCCGCAAGCGTGGTGGATTTCCCGCTTCCCGTGGGGCCGGTTACAAGGATAAGCCCCCGCGGTTTCTCGCAGAGTTTTTCGACTACCGGTGGAAGGTTCAGGCTTTCAAAGCCCTTGATCTCAAAAGGAATGACCCTGAAAACCGCTCCGACGGCCCCTCTTTGGGTAAACACGTTGGCGCGGAACCGGCACAGATCCTTGATGCCGAAAGAAAAGTCTATTTCCCACTTTTCTTCGAATTGGTGCTTTTGAACGTCGGTCATTACGCTGTATGCGAGTCTTTTGGTGTCCGCGGCGGTGAGAGTGTCTCCTTCGATAGGCCGCAATTTACCGTCCACCCGTATCTGGGGCGCCGCTCCGGTTGTCAAATGAAGGTCCGAAGCTCCGGACTGGAGAGTTTTCTGGAGCATTTCGGGCAAAGTGTTCATTGTTTATCTCCCTCGTTGCTTGATCGCGCGGATCCTGCAAATCTCTATCCAAGCCCATCCGGGCTAATTGTCGACCGTTTCTTTAAGGACCTCGTCGAGTGTCGTAAGCCCTGCTTTGACCTTCGCCAATCCGCTTTGGCGAAGCGTCAGCATGCCTTGTTCTATAGCCTTGTGCCGGATCTCCCGGGCCGACGCTCCCACCAGGATCAATTCCTGGATATCTTCGCTGATTTCCATTACTTCATACATACCGATTCGGCCTTTATAGCCTGTTCCATTACATGTCTTACACCCCTGTCCCTTATAGGTATGCACGTTCTTGGCTTCTTCCTCCGTAAAACCTGCCTTGATGAGGGCCGGCAACGGAGTCTTGACATCGGTCCTGCAGTCCATGCAGACCTTGCGGATCAGGCGTTGCGCGCAGATTAAATGGACGGAGGTGGCCACCAAAAAGGGTTCTATGCCCATATTCAGCAATCTGGATATTGTGGAGGGCGCATCGTTGGTGTGGATGGTGGAAAGGACAAGATGGCCCGTGAGCGCGGCCTTGATGGCGATCTCGGTGGTTTCGAAATCGCGGATTTCTCCAACCAGGATTATATTGGGATCTTGTCTCAAGAAAGAGCGAAGCGCCGATGCAAATGTCAGGCCGATTTGTTCTTTGATTTGAACCTGGTTGATTCCCGGGAAGTTGTATTCCACCGGGTCTTCGGCGGTCATAATGTTTGTTTCGGGCGTATTCAATCGATTGAGAGCCGCATAAAGCGTGGATGTCTTCCCGCTCCCGGTCGGTCCCGTGACGAGCACCATGCCGTAAGGTTTTAATATCGCCGATTCGATCCGCTTCAGCGAAGCTTCTTCGAACCCCAGCTTGCTCATGTCCAGAGGCAGCATGTCCCGGTCCAGGATACGCAAAACGATCTTTTCTCCGAAAAGCGTCGGCAGGGAGGAAACTCGATAATCGATTTCCTTTTGCTTCCCGTTGAATTTTGTCCGTATCTTGATCCTTCCATCCTGCGGCAGCCGTTTTTCGGAGATATCCATCTTGGCCATGATTTTAATTCGGGATGTGATGGCGTCTCTGAGCCGCAAAGGCGGATTCATGATGTTGTAAAGGATGCCGTCGATTCGGAATCTTACCCTGAAATCTTTTTCATAGGGTTCCACGTGGATGTCGCTGGCGCCCCTTTTGAGGGACTCGGCGAGGATTAGATTTACAAGCTTGATGATGGGAGCTTCTTCGCTCGATTGCTGCAGCTGGTCGATGGACACTTCTTCGTCATCCAAATTCGGATCGAGATCGAGTTCAAGGCTTTCTTTCTCGCCCGCAATCTGGTCGTAGACCTTTTTAAGCTCAATAGAGTGAGGCGTGCCGTAGTATTTTTCGAGGGCTTCCATAATGGAAGCCTCGGTCGCCACCACCGGCTCGACGTTGAATCCCGTCATGAACTTTATGTCGTCCATGGCAAAGACGTTGGTGGGATCCGCGCTGGCGACCGTAAGGGTGCTCCCGACCCGGCTCAGGGGAACCACCATGTATTTTTGGGCCACGTCGACCGGGATAAGCTTGATGACGGAGGGATCGATTTCAAAAAAGGACAGGTTAATGGACGGGACCCCGTATTTTTTGCTCAGCAAAGACGTGATGTCGTCGTCTTCAACGTAACCGAGGCTGATCAGAATGGATCCCAGTCGCCCGCCGTGCTGGCGCTGGTGCTGCAGCGCGGTTTCGAGTTGTTCGGGCGTTATGTAATTCGATTTAAGCAGCAGCTCGCCGATTTGAGTTGGCATTGATTATTTCGCCCCGTTCCATAACAAATCGATCAGTGCGGATGAAAACAACAGGATGCTGATCCATCCATTGACGGTAAAAAATGCGGTATTCACGCGGCTGAGATCCGTCGGACGGATCAGGCTGTGCTCATATGCCAGCAACAGAGCTACCGTGGCCAAGCCTACAAAGCTGATGATGCCGAGCCCTTCGGTCCAGAAGAGAAAAGCCAGTATTCCTATCATTACCAGGTGCAGCAATGCGGATATCCCCAGCGCGGCTGAAATTCCGTACCGCTTGGGAATCGAAAAAAGCGATTCCCGGCCGTCGAATTCAACATCCTGGCATGAATAAATAATGTCGAAGCCCGCAACCCAGAAAATAACCGCCAGTCCCAGGATCAGGGACGAAACGGCCAATTCGCCCGTAAGGGCTATCCAGGCTCCTATCGGAGCGCAGGCAAGGGAAATGCCGAGGAAGAGATGCGTCAACCAGGTAAACCGCTTTGTGTAAGAATAAAACAGGATGATGGCAAGCGCCAATGGACTCAACTGCAGGGACAAGAGATTTAATTGCGCTGCGGCGAAAACAAGAAGGGCGGAACTCAGGATGATAAAAACAATTACAAAACCGCGGCTAAGCTGTTTCGTGGGGAGGGCGCGGTTGAGCGTGCGCGGATTCCGCGTATCGAAAGGGAGATCCACCAATCTATTAAACGCCATTGCGGCGCTTCGAGCTCCGACCATCGCCAACAATATCCACCAAGTTTGCGCGAGACTAGGCAATCCCCGCACGGCTAAAATCGCGCCCAAAAAGGCGAACGGGAGGGCGAAAACCGTGTGCTCGATTTTCACCATCTCCAGAACGATTTTCAGTTTCTTTAACAATTTAAACCCCTACGGATTTTCCCTCCCGACGAGCATGGACAGGGAAAGTCCGGCATAAACCGGGTTCCGCAGGTCGGGGCGGGATGTGCCGCCCTTCGAGAATAGTTTATCGGCAAAAATGCTGTTTTAATGAAGCACTTAAATAACCTCTTTTGATTCGAACAGGCCGAAGATTAACAAAAGCCCTCTCGAATGAGCAAGATTTGCAGTTATTACCCCTTGTTAAATTAAGCGATAGGACAAATGAGCCATTATTTCTGTCCTCTAAAGAACGGGCAAGTTTTATCGGATGCATCAAATCGGAGCGTTTGCAGGGAAAGGCGCATCGGTAAGCTGAATAAAACCACGGCTTCGATGAGGATGTGAAAACCGCAATCCGACGGGCTGCTGCCGGAAACGCTCTTCACTATTGGTGCGCCGATGGTACGTTTGCAGCGGCGCCGTCGGGAAAAGCCGCGTGCCGGGCTCCGGAGAATAGCGGGATCGCTATCCCCCGGCCATCGCAAATACAATTGAAAGAATATCTTTCTCGCCTACCGCTGTGTCTAATCCGTTTAGGGAATTGATATTCTGATCGTTCAGATACAGGCTCATGTAGCGCGAGATCCGGGTTGAAAAAAAGCGGGCGTCCGATTCCGGGAATCGGATCTTGAGTTTTTCCATGACCTCGCGGACTGTCTTGCCCTCCAAATCAATTTCCGATTTCCATTCTGTATATTGGCGAAGCGTTGAAGGAATGCGAACCGTCACACTCATCTGAAAACCTCTTGGAAATAAAAATAGCATAGAGGGACTCCCGGATGAACACAGGAAGGAGGAAAATGCCAATTCAGCGCAACGGGATGCCTGACTTCAAAGAGCTGTATATAAAATAGACAGTTTGCTGCATATTATGAGAAATCACTCAACAAATATTAAAAGATTGAACCTATTAAGGTATCTTTGTATCATTAAAACGGTTAATTCAAATCTTTACTGTCAAGATAATGTACAGTGTCCCTATGGCAAAACGGAGCGAGATCCTCAAAAAACCTCAATTTGCACTGTTTCATAGCGTCAAAAATAAATTGCTTGTCCTTATGATTGTCCTGTCTTTTCTTCCTCTTACAGGAATGGCGATCTTCGCGTATTTCGTGGGCAGGAACTTGATTCAAGAGCATATCAGGCTTTCGCTGGACAAAATGGCTCAGGATACGGCCGATAAGATCGACCTGATATTGAGGGGGAAGAAAGAGGATATTCGTTCCATGGCCACCACTTTCCCTCTTATTTATAGTGAAACCGGAAGTGGGAGCCATTCCAGCCTTGCTGGTTTGCTGAACAATTATTGTTTCTACGACGAAGTATACGATATCGTCGCCGTCTTGGATAAATCCGGGAATTTCATAGCGATAAATACAGTCGACGCCAATATGACTCCCTTGCCGGAAAAGAAGCTCTCCGAAATTCTCAGCGGAAACATTTCAAAATTCCCGGAAGAACATAAACTGTTTCTATCCTCAATGACCGGCAACAGTTTCCATCAAGATTGGTACCAGTCCGCCCTTGTAAAACAGCTTTACGATTATCGGAATGCGGATAAAAGCCATCGTTACAACATTGCCCTTTCAGAGCCGATTTATCACCCGGAATCCCGCGAAGTCATTGGAGTTTGGATAAATATCCTGAATTGGTCCTATTTTCAGATCATTCTTGATAATGTGGAGACAGATCTCGCCAACCAGGATCTCAGTACGGGATATGCGTTTGTGCTGGCCAAGGATGCCGATAAAATCATCGGCCATAAATTCCGCGAGAACCGGATAATTCCGGCAGAGGGGGGGGGGCAGCACAAACGGGATTATTACGGCACAAAACTGATAAATGACTATGGTTTGCTTGATCTGCACAGAGCAATACTGAGAGAAGATCGAAATTTTGCCTACGAATCGCCCCGGGGCAACGGCAAAATCGCCGGATTTGTTCCCATTGAAGATACTTCTTTCGGATGGATTGTCGGGGTGGAGGTCGATAAAGCCGATGTTTTTCGACCCATCGGGGACATGGCCCTCTGGCTTCTTGCGGTCACCGCTCTTCTTGCTTCGATGGTTGTGATTTTCACTTACTTCATAGCCAAGGGGATCGCGGTCCCGCTGAAAACGCTTATTCAATCGGCCTTAACGATCAGCCAGGGGAATTTCAATCAAAGAGTTCCAGTACAGTCTTCGGACGAGGTCGGTATTCTGGCCGCCACTTTTAACGAAATGGCCGGGGCGCTTTCGGCGCGGGAGAACCAACTCCAGGAATTGAACAAGAATCTTGAAGCCATGGTTCGGGACCGCACTATAGAACTGGAAAATTCGCACGAAGCCTTGAAGCGGGCATACGTTGACCTGCAGAATGCCCAGGAGCAGCTTATTCAAACCGAAAAAATGGCTTCTTTAGGGCAGCTGGTGTCGGGGATCGCGCATGAAATCAAAAATCCGCTCAACTTCATTTACGGGAATACCGGATTCCTCGCGGATTACGTTGGGAAACTCCAGGATCTGGTGGAGTCCTTCGAGCAACTGGAAAGCGTTTCGGCGGAAGATCGAAATCGGATCCTGAAGCGGAAGGAAACGGTTCATTATTCCTTTATTAAGGAAGATCTTAAGATCCTTGTGGATAATTTCGCGGAGGGCGCGCAGAGAATTAACGCAATAGTATCCGACTTACGGGCTTTTTCGCGCATGGACACAGATAAGATTTCGGAAGTCGACATTCACGCGTCTCTGGAAATGTCGCTCAATCTTTTGCGCAACCAGTATAAGGATCGAATAGAAATCCACAAGGAATACGGCGACATCCCGAAGATTCAAGGCTATTCGGGCAAGCTCAACCAGGTCTTTATGAATCTTTTGGCGAATGCGTTTTACGCGGTAAAGGAAAAAGGAGATGTGTGGATACGGACCCGCCGCGAGAACGGCGCGGTCGAAGTGGAGATAGAGGATAATGGCGTGGGGATTGCGGCGGACAAGCTTAAGAGGATTTTTGAGCCGTTTTTTACCACCAAACCCGTCGGGCAGGGAACCGGTCTCGGGTTGAGCATCAGCTACGGCATTATCGAGCAGCACCAGGGGAAGATCCATGTGAGCAGCGTCCCTCAAAAGGGAAGCAGTTTTATCATCCAACTGCCGATTATGCAGGAAAAAGCGGGCGGGAGAAATCCAAGTGACTGAGAAAAAATACGAGCTGCTGCTTGTAGACGACGAATTGGCTAACCTGCAGAAGCTCCAGCGCACATTCTTGGGACAATACAATGTGCATTTGGCGCAATCCGGCGAGGAAGCTTTGCGAATACTGCATAAGGCTCCCATCGATGCGATTATTACCGATCAGAAAATGCCCAATATGACGGGAATTGAATTTTTGGCGCTTTCGCAGCAGCACTTTCCCAACCTGGTTCGCATCATTCTCACTGGATTCACCGAAGTCAATGATCTCATATCCGCCATAAACAGCGGCAAGGTTCATAAATATATCACCAAACCATGGGAGCCCGAGGCCGTCAGGCTTGCCCTGCAGGACGCTTTGGAAAAAATGGAATTGGTCCGGGAGAATGAGCGCCTGGCGGGCGAACTGAAATCGGCCAATGAAAAATTGCAGACCGAGAACATCATCCTTCGCCGGGAAGTCGAAACGCAGATTTTCTCCAAGACTATTATTTACGGCAGCCAGGAAATGGAAAATATCCTGCTTCTTTTACGCAGGGTGACCGGGACGGAAACAACAGTCCTTATACAGGGCGAGACCGGGACGGGGAAAGAGCTTATCGCCCGCTTTATTCACGGAGAGAGCCCACGCCGGGACCAGATCTTTATCCCCGTTAATTGCGGCGCCATTCCCAAAGAACTGGTGGAAAGCGAATTTTTCGGACACGCGCGCGGGGCGTTTACCGGCGCCGCCACTGAAAAGAAGGGCTATTTTGAAATGGCAAACGGCGGAACGATCTTTCTCGATGAGATCGGGGAAGCTCCTGCTGAGCTGCAAGTCAAGCTGCTGCGTGTCATTCAGGAAGGCGAGATTATGCCGATCGGCCACCATCAGCCGAAAAAGGTCGACGTCCGCATCTTGGCTTCCACCAATCGGGACCTCAATGCCGAAGTTGCGGCAAACCGCTTCCGCCAGGACCTTTTCTTTAGAATCAATGTTTTTTCCGTAACGATTCCTCCCTTGCGCGAACGCAAAAAGGATATTCTGCCCCTGGCCGATTTCTTTTTAGAGCATTTTTCCCGGAAGCTGAACCGCAAATGTGTTCAACTTAAAGAAAATACCAGGGATCTTCTCCTTTCCTATGCCTGGCCGGGAAACGTGCGGGAGCTGCAGAATGAGGTCGAGAGGCTTGTGCTGTTGTCGGAACCTGAAACAGAAATAGGACCTGAGCTTTTATCGGATCACATCCGGCAACGCCGCCGGCTTTCCCATAACGCCAATGCGAACCTGAAGTCAGCCGTTCGCGATCTGGAAGAACAGATGATAAGGGAGACCCTCGCGCAATTCGAGCAAAACAAATCCCGCACCGCCCGCGCCCTCGGGATCAGCCGCCAGTCGCTCTTGGAAAAAATCCATCGCATGGGCTTGTGAGTATTCCATACATGGAGTGTATAAATCCTAGACACCTCAAATAACTGCAAAAAAACAGCTTCGCCGATACCCTCTCCGCTGTCCAATGTTTTAACAGGCAGATTTTAAAAACAGCTTTGCCGTCATCCGAGTAATTGTTTGACTTTAAAGGAATTACACCAAACTTGCTCTTTGGCATCCCAATTGCTAGATAAAAAGCGGATTTAATAGATGCTGTATTGAAGCGTGGAAGCGGGATTAAACGGGAAGGAGGCCTTATGCAGGCGGTTGAAACTCAATCCAAAGAAGAAGTTAGCTCGGCATTCCTGAATCGCTGTATTTCCAATGATCCCGATGCCTGTAGCGAATTGTTTTCACGCTATAACCGCAGAATTTTCAATACGGCGTATCGCATCCTTGGCGAGGAGGCATCTGCGGAGGATGCGCTTCAAGAGACGTTTTTAAACGTCTATCGAGCACTCTCAAGCTTTCGCGGCGATTCCAAATTTTCCACATGGATCAGCAGAATCACGATTAACGTATGCCTGGGAATGCTGCGTAAAGGGAAAAACAGGCAATATGTGGAAATTCAGGATGAGTATGCCGGCGATTTGCCCGCTGAGTCTTCGTCGCTGACGGATCCCCTGGCTTACGCGCAGATAAAGGAGCTGAAGTGGTTTGTGCATGAAGCCCTTAATCGCATGTCTGAGAAACAAGGTCTTGTTGTCCGCCTGCATGACATGGAGGGCAACACCATTCAGGAGATTGCCGAGATAATCCATAAGCCTGTCGGCACGGTAAAATCCCGTCTCTTTTACGGCAGGCAGGAGTTTCGGACAATCTTTAATTCATTGCTGACTGATCGTTTTAAATCCCCTTCAACCTCGTCTTTTAATTAAGCAAGAGAATGTGGCTGCGGAGTTCATGGATTTTTTATCCATGAACTCCGCAACCCTTCCGGACGCTTCACTTTTCATTGCCGCGCCGCCTCGCGATCAGGCTTCACGGATAATGCGGGCTGAAGAATCCGGCGTATGAAATCGTCTTCCGCGCGGAACCTGTCTGCGATCCCCAATTGAGAATAGTTTTGCAGGCATGATAAAATTTTTCTCCTATTTGCCGCTGCCGGAGCGCAATAATAACGGGATGCTTATCTTTTAAAAGGGGACCGAAAATGCTATGCCCTTGAGTTCGAAAACATATCAATCTCCGCCTCCCGAGGGCGTTCATTTCCTTTATTTTGTACCGGAGAATTCCGTAGCGTCGGGAGATCCATATTCTCCCTATTTTTTCGTGGAAGCGCGGATCGACTTTAACGACGTGCGCACGGGCTTCCGCAAATCCGCGGCCTTGGGCAAAGCGCTCGAAATATATCCGAGCAATACGGAGTTCTTATGGGCTCCCGATATGATGCGGGATGTGGATTTGCTGAAAACAAGGTCCTCGGCCCCCGAAGGCGTTCATTTGGGACGGCTGCCCGCTTTTGTAGATAGGAATCTTATCTCGCGGATGGAAACTCAGTTTGTCGAGTATTGTTTGCGCTCTTTTACGGCGCAGGCCTATCGTAATTTCGCCTTGAGTATCTATTCGGCTTCGGGGGAATCCCGGGCTGAATTTGCCGCCCGCTGCCTGGAGTTGTTGGACGGGCCTATACGGGAGGAATTGGATCTCCTTGCAGGTGTTTTCAAGAGGAGACTGGAGCAGGCCAAAGAAAAATACCTGTCGGCGAATGAGCCCGGCGAGTTGGAACTGGCAAAGATGGAGTCCCGCAAAAGAAGCATTTTTTCTCGATATTCAGATCGGATTATGGCTCATTTCCTGCGGGGCGACCGCGGGCCGGATCCCGCAGCAGACGCATCCGGTTCGCCGCGCCAAATTTCGGAACTGGAAGAGAAAATGATTTGCCTCGAACAAGAGGCTGGACAAGCGGCGGCGAAAGTCAGGCGTTCCTATGAAGAAAAAGCGCAGACTCTTGACGAGTATCTCCTCCATCCGAATCCCAAGGATATCCATATCGTCAGGAGCGGCATTCTCTGGATGCCTCAATGGGTTGCCTGAATGGGAATCGATACGGTAGCTGTCGGCATGAGCGGGGGCGTGGACAGTTCGGCCGCCGCTGCGATCCTGAAGGAATCGGGATTTGATCTGATCGGTTTCTCGATGCTGCTCTGGGATCTGGAGGGATGCGGCGGCGAAGGGAATGAATCCGGGGCCGGGAAGCGCTGTTCCCTGGGAGACTTCCGCGATGCTCGGGAAGTGGCGGAGCGGCTTGAAATTCCCTATTATGTTGTGGATTTCCGGACGGAATTTAAAAACACGGTCATCAAGACTTTTGTCGAAAATTATCGAACCGGCTTGACTCCGTCCCCCTGCGTGCTCTGCAATTCATTGGTTAAATTCAAAGGCATGATGCCGCTGGCTGAAAAGGTTCATGCCGCCCGCGTTGCAACCGGGCATTATGCCCGCGTGCGCCGCGATGAAGAAAGCGGGCGATACCTTTTGCTTGAAGCGCTGGACGACAATAAAGACCAATCCTATTTTCTTTTTGCTCTCAGCCAAGCGCAGCTTGCCAAAGCGATGTTTCCGCTGGGAGAGCTGGACAAAGAGCATGTCCGCAGGATCGCCCGAAAATACGGATTGCCGGTGGCGGAGAAATCCGAAAGCCAGGAGATTTGCTTTATTCCGGACGGGGACTATGCATCATTTGTGGAACGGCATTCCATGGACATCGGGGCCGGCGGGCATCCGGGGATGCTCTCCTCCGGAAATATAATCGACGCTGCGGGACGGATCCTTGGGGCCCATCCGGGGATTCATCATTATACCGTCGGGCAGCGCCGGGGGCTCGGGATTGCCAATGGTTCCCGCCTCTATGTTACGGAGATTCGTCCGGAGGACCATGCAGTCGTTGTGGGAACCCGCGCCCAGCTCAGCAAGCGGCGCTTCCGCGTCGTACGGCCGAACTGGATTTCCATCCCGGTGTTGAAAGAGCCTCTTCGCGTACGTGCAAAAATACGGTCGCGCCACCAAGCCGCGCCCGCCGTCATCCGCCCGGCGGAGGATGGGAATGTTGAGGTTTTATTCGATTCCGCCCAGCCGGCAATAGCTCCGGGGCAGGCCTGCGTGTTTTATCAAAATGAAGTTGTAGTTGGAGGAGGATGGATCGCCAGGGGAATGCTGAATGATGGATCAAAAGCATCCCTTTATCTTAAATAGTCCTTTTCAAGGATTCACGGCAGAATGTCGAGTTCTCCCAAGCGAATATTGATGGTTGCCGGGGAAGCATCTGCGGATCGATACGGCGCCCGTCTCGTCG
The DNA here is from genome assembly GCA_964506795.1 of uncultured Acidobacteriota bacterium. Classification (GTDB taxonomy): domain Bacteria; phylum Acidobacteriota; class UBA6911; order UBA6911; family UBA6911; genus UBA6911. Next base: position 31,477 of record CAZDMR010000011.1, read on the forward strand.
AAAAACTCAATACCCTGCACGGGTCCGGAGCCCTTGATTTTTACGGCACGGGAGGGGATGCGATGCAAAACGCGGGCGTCCGTCTGCTGTGCAATATCAGGGATCTCGCTCACATAGGGGTCCGGGAGGCTTTGTCCGGCATTCGGACCTATTATGGGGTTTACACGCGGCTCGCAAAAGATGCGGCGGCCCATCCTCCGGACTTGGCGGTGCTTATGGATTTTCCCGAATTCAATCTTAGACTGGCAAAAAGATTGAAACGCCTCGGCATCAAGGTTATCTACTACATTGGCCCGCAGCTATGGGCGTGGCGCAGCGGCAGAATACGGAGCATCCGGGATTATGTGGATATCCTGCTGGTTATCCTGCCTTTTGAAGAAGAGTATTATCGGAGCCGAGGAGTGAACGTGGAATTTGTAGGCCATCCGTTGCTGGAAGATTTCCGCCCGAATTACGGCCGTGATTTGTTTTTGAGCGGGCTGGACCTCGATCCTCGCCGCAAAACAGTGGCGATGATGGCCGGAAGCCGCCGCAAGGAAGTTGATTATATTCTTCCGGTTCTATTGCGGGCCGCGCAATGCCTTATCGCGCAGATGCCCGTGCAATTTGTTGTATCGGCCGCGCCGACCGTCGGCGCGGATTCCGTTCGCGCTATTGCTCGAAGCCTCGTTCCCCGAAACCTTCTGAAGGATCATTTCCGGATTTCGCCGCGGGATTCGCGGGATATCCTGGCGAATTCTGATTTTGCGTTTGTAAAAAGCGGCACCAGTTCGCTGGAAGCCGCTCTCGTCGGAGTCCCTTTCCTTATAACCTATAAAATATCCCCGTTGAGCTGGTTTGTCGGCTCTGTGTTGATCCAAAGTCCAATGAAGGGGCTCGTTAATCTCATAGCACAGGAAAAGATAGTGCCGGAATTATTCCAGAGCGAAGCAAAACCGGCGGCGCTGGCGCAGGTTGCGTTCGAATATATGAACAATCCGGATAAAAACGCTGATATGCGCTACAGGCTGTCGCTCATAAGAGATAAACTCGGCGCTCGCGGGGCCACCGAAACCGTTGCGGCGACAGTAAGCCGCTATTTGATGGGATGAAATATGCATATTGGAAGAACTCGATTCTGCCGGCTCATTTTCTCCGCGGCGATCCTCTGTTTTGCACCGGCGGCTTATCCGCAAGCCGGTATATCCGATTCTCAGATTCCGCAAATCAGCGTCCAAAGCTACAAGATTGAAGCGGAGCTAATCCCCGATGAGCACCGTTTAAGGGCGGCGGCGGTCCTCGAGTTTGCCGCTCTCGAGGCGACGGATGTGGCACTATTCGAACTGAGCGAGAACCTCTGGGTCGAGAAAGTGCTTGACGCGGAGGGCGTAGAACTCGAGTTCCGCCAGGCAGAACCCGCCCCAGGTCATATAAGCGTTCGTTTTCGAGAGCCTCTTGCGGTCGGCGAAAAAGTCGACGTCCGGTTTGAATACGAAGGAGGGTTCGACAGGGACCGGTTCAGCCGGATATACAGCAAGGACAACAGCAGCGCCTATATTGGAATGGAAGGAACCTACCTCATGTATTCCGCGAAGTGGTTCCCCATAGTTAATTTCCTGGAAAGCCGGTCGCGCGGAACGCTGGAAGTCACGGTGCCTTTGGGAATGACCGTGATAGGGCCGGGGACGCAAACGGCCGTGGTTACGAAGGGAATCAGCGAGACTTTTGGCTGGAATGCAAAAACTCCAATCCTGCCCGGATCTTTTGTCGCGGGGCGCTATTTCCGGGAAAAGGTGAAGATAAGGGGATTCACGATTGAATGCTTCGCGCGGCAAAGCAATATGGATCCCATAAAAAAAAGCGCGGAAACAGCGGCAAAGATCCTGGAATACTACCGGGAAGCTTACGGTCCGTCCGCTTCCGGAAACAACTATCGTCTCGTTGAGGTGGAGGATTCCCTGGAACGGCGTCACGGGATGCTGGGAACTATTTTTGTGACGCGCCGGGAACTCGCCGAAGCCGCGGCGCCGACACGCAAACTCGCTCGCCGGATTGCGTACCAGTGGTGGGATGAGACTGCAGGCGCGCGCAGTGCCTTGGATCTTTGGCTTACGGACGGAATGGCCTATTATTCAGCCGCTCAGTACATAAAAGAGACCGCGGGGCCGGAAGCTTACAAGGACGAGATCAATAAGCTGGCCGTACTTGCGCTGAAATTTGAAGGCAAAAGCGCGGTCCGCAGCGGACTGTCGCTCGGATACGGGACAGACAGATACGAGTCTGTGGTGGCCGGGAAGGGCGCTTGGGTTTTAAAAATGCTAAGCGGGATTCTTGGCGAATCAGAATTCGAGGAGCTCGTTCGGAAGTATTTCAAGAAATCCGCAGGGAAGGGAGGCGATACGGCGGAGTTTCAAAAGCTGGCCGAAAAACAGTACGGAGAAGAGCTTGATTGGTTCTTTAGGGAATGGCTCGACGATATCGGGATTCCCGAACTGAAGGCGGACTATGTCGTATATAAAACCGTCGAAGGATTCCGTGTTTCCGGCACCGTGGTCCAAGATCGGGACCTGTTCCGAATGCCGGTGGAAATCGCGGTGGAGGCCGGGGATAAAAAGATAGTGGAGTCGGTCGAATTGATCGGCAAGTCCGCGTCATTTGACATCGAAACCATAGCCATGCCGGAAAGGATTATACTGGACCCCGACAATAAATTGTTGAGCGATTCCAGGGAGCTCCAGACCGCGGTCCAAGTCTCTTTGGGGGACGATCTGAAGCAGAACCGGGATTACCTGGGCGCCATCCGGGCTTATGAAAGCGCCATTCGGCTGTCTCCCAACCGGTCCCTGGCCCACTTTCGGCTGGCTGAAGTCTTTTACGAGCAGTTCAATCTGCAATCGTCCGCCAATTCGTTTCGGGATGCCCTCAACGGAGACAAGGATCCCAAATGGATCGAAGTCTGGTGTTATATCTATCTGGGAAAGATTTACGATATTCTGGGTCAGCGCCAGAGGGCGATGGCCGAATATACCAAGGCCGTCAACACCAAAGACGACACATACGGCGCTCAAGCCGAAGCCCAAAAGTGGCTGGAGGCGCCTTTCAGCCGCGAGAGAACCACAATGAGAACGGAATAGTATTTCCGGTGAAACCGGGCGGCTGGGCCGGCGAGGGGAAGGAGTCCGCAGCTTCGGACTCTCCAAAACTATGGTTGATTCATGGAGAAAATTTGCACAAAGAACCCGCGTCCCCGTCGGGACCGTGTTGGGAATTCTTTTCCTGGTCTGGATGCATCCCTCGGCGCGGTCGCTTTACATAGGGAGCGGCATTGCATGCGCGGGGGGATTGCTGCGTCTTTGGGCCGCAGGCCATATTGAGAAGGGAAAAATGCTCGCCCAGGGAGGGCCCTATGCCTTTACGCGGAATCCTCTTTACTTGGGATCCTTTCTAATGGCGCTCGGAATTATCATAGCCGGGCAGGCATACTGGCTGCTGGCGCCCTTCGGCCTTTTCTTTGCGCTTTTTTATTATCCGGTGATGCAAGCCGAAGAGAAGGAGCTCCTGCAGAGCTATGGGGAAAAGTTTATCGAGTATTCGAAAAGAGTTCCTATGTTCTTCCCGAGCTTCCGCAAAGCGCGTCTGAGTTCTTCCACTTTCTTGTGGTCGAGAGTGCTTGGAAATCGCGAGCATCATACGATTGCAGGTCTTATCCTTGCAGTAACCATCCTGGTTCTATTGAAGTATTTTCGATAGCGGCAGCGATGCCCCGTTATTTTTCGGCCGGCCTTTCAAATCCCGTAACGAATCCGCGCAATTGCGTACTATCGATTTATGAAAAGACCGGCCCCAGCTGTTTTCCTATGCGTTTTGTCCTGTTTTTTCCCGATGCATGCCGCTTTCGTTTTGGCTCAGCCTCAGGCCGTCATAGCGGGGAGGGTTGAAGACTCCAAAGGCGTTCCCATCCCCGCCGCCGGCGTACGGATTATTTCCGATGCCGGCGCCGCTGAGGAAACGCTTACAAACCTCGATGGATTCTTCCGGTTTGAGGGGCTGCCGGCGGGGCTGTATCGGATCACGGTGGAGATTGCGGGATTCGTCAAGGCTTCAAAAGATGCTATTGATGCTGCCGGAGAGGCAAGCCGCAATCTGGTTGTCCGGATGGTCCCTTTGCCCCGTCCCTCAGGTTTAAAAGCAACCTCTTCGGCTTCGGAGCAAGAGCCGCAACCCCGGGACGCCCTAGATTTCCAAACCGTGCAAGTGACGGATCTTCCCGCACTGAATCGGTTTCAGACGGAATGGACCCAGGCACAGGATGATCTGGAATCGCGGACGGACAATGTCTTGTTTGTCAGCGGCAATACCGCGAACCTTGAAGCGGGCGACTGGAACGATCCGGATTTCCGAAATCGACTGATGGACGCGGCCTCGCAAATGGGTTTTCAAATCCTGCAGTTTGACATGGGAGCTTCCGGAGGGCCGGGCGGTCCCGGCGGCGCCATGGAAGGCTTTGGAGGCCCCGGCGGGGCGGGCGGAAGCATTGGAGGCTCCGGCGGCGGTATGGGATTTATCGGCATGGGCGGGAGATTAGGACGCGGCCCAGGCATGCAGCAATCCAAAATTGAAGGGAATCTGTCCGAGACCTATAGCAATTCCGCTCTTAATGCCCGCAGTTATTCCCTCACAGGCAATACCTTATCCAAGCCGGTGCAGATTCAAAACGATTTCAGCGTAACGATCGGCGGGGCTCTGCCTTTTATGAAATCGGCGGCGACGGGGCAGAGCCGGTCGCGCGGCGGTTTTGGGGGAGGGCCTATAAGCCAGGCCGGCTGGAGTTTTACCTACAGCGGGAACCGCAATCGAAGCGCGATGGATATCCTGACGACCGTTCCCACTGATCTTGAGCGCGCCGGGGATTTTTCTCAAACATATGTCCAATCGTTATCGTTTGATCCGGAAACGGGCCGGCAGGTTTTGGCCGCACAGCCGGTTCGGCTCTATTTGGATCCCGAGGACCCTTCTTCTCAATTCACAAGGATTCTGTCCATAGATCCGATTGCGGAGCAGTTGCTGGAATTCATCCCCAGAGCAAATTTATCCTGTGCTGCAAACGCTCCTTGCGTCAACAACTACGCGCTGGAGCGGAGCCTTCCCAGCTCATCGGACGAGGTGCGCGCGAGCGTTTCAGGCCTGCGGCTGACGTCCAAGGACAATTTCGGGATCAATTACAGCCTGCGCCGGGGAAGCAGTTTGAGCGCCGGCATGTTCCCCGGCCTGGATGCCGACCGGTCCAATTTCTCCCAAAATATCGGCATCTCCGGCATGCGCCCTTTGCAATCGAGACTCCTGTTCAATTGGCGCGTCTCCCTAAACCGAACGACCACCGAGACGGCCAACGAATTTGCCTATAACCGCGATGTGGCAGGCGATCTCGGCATAGCCGGGGTTTCTCAGGATCCGATCAACTGGGGGCCGCCGACGATCAGCTTTACAAGCTACGGGAGTTTATCTCTTGCCGCCCCGTCCGAGAACGTAAACCAGACATTTTCGATCAGCGGGGGAGTTAATAAAATCGGGAGGACTCATTCGCTTCGGACGGGCGCAGGGATCAACTGGGTTCAACGCAATTCCAAGGGTGACAGCAACGGTCGCGGCACCTATTCATTCACGGGATACGGCACGGTTCTTTTGGATGCCCAAGGCCAGCAGGTTCCCGGAACCGGATACGACCTTGCCGACTTCCTGCTGGGCTTGCCCTACTCCACATCGCGCCGCTATGTCGATTCGGAAACGAATCCATACGGAAGCAATGTTTATCTGAGGAATCGTTCCTGGAATTTTTACGTTATGGACAATTGGCGCGTCCGTTCCAACCTCACCATAAATTACGGGCTTCGCTATGAATACGCCGGCCCCGGTTTTGAAAAATACGATCGGCTGGTCAGCCTTGACGCCTCTTTGGATTTTAGGGAGCTGGCGCAGGTGTTCCCGGATCAGAATGGGCCGTTGAGCGGCCGGTATTTTTCCCGGTCGCTCGTGAATCCGGACAGAGATAATTTTGCGCCGCGCGTCGGGCTCGCCTGGAAACCTAAAAGCCGATGGCCGCTTGTCCTCCGGACCGGATATGGAATCGGTTATGACACGGGAGGATACGGTTCAATCGCGGGCCAGCTCGTGAATCAATCGCCGTTTGCGGTGAACCAGAATCTGGCAACGGACCGGCGGAATCCCCTGACCCTGCAAAACGGCTTTCCCGACGACCCGGCCATTACAATTCAGAACACCTATGCCATTGATCCCAATTACCGGCCGAGCTATGTGCAACAATGGAACCTGGACATCCAAACGCAGATATCCAGGCTTTATGTCTTAAGTGTTTCCTATAGCGGAGCCAAAGGTACAGGCCTGGATATGGTGCGCGCGCCTAACCGGCAGGAAGGCATCGGCATTTTCAGGTATCAAACAAGCGGGGCCAATTCCATATATCACGGGCTCAGCGCCCAGTTCTCCAGGCGTTTTTCCCGCGGTTTCAACGTGATGAGCTCGTATACCTTTTCAAAGAGCATTGATAACGTTTCGGGGAGCGGAGGATCGACAGTGGCTCAAAATGACGCGGACCTGGCTGCCGAGCGGGCCCTGAGCAACCAGGACCAGCGCCACAATTTCCAGGCGAATTTCACGTATGAGCTGCCCATAGGGCAAAACCGGGCTTTTTTCGCCGGCGCGTCGAGCGGATGGCTCAACCTGATCGCGGGCTGGAGTTTCAACGGAAACGTAGCGATATCGAGCGGTTCTCCGCTGACCGCTCACTATGCAAGCAGCGGCGGGAGCGCGTCGGGAGCTGCGCTCTATAATTCTCTCAGGCCCGATGCCACGGGAATTCCGCCGACGCTGCCGAGGGATGAGCGTACATCAGCCAAGTTTTTCAATACCTCCGCTTTTTCCGTGCCGGCCGGCGCCTATGGAAATGCAGGGCGCAACACCATAACCGGTCCCGGGAGCAGCGTTGTGAATCTTTCCGTTCGCAAAAGCTTCCGGCTGGATGAAAACTACCGCAGGCTCGATTTCAGCTGGCAGGTTCAAAACCTTTTCAATCATCCTAACTGGGCGGGCGTGGCCGCCACCATTAACGCGCAGAATTTCGGGCGGGTGACCGGCGTGCGTCCCATGCGTTCCATGACATTTAATTTGAGGGTTAGGTTCTAATAAGCTCAACCGGAGGCGAAGTCCATGCGTTACGTCCACAACGGATCCGGCCGGAAAAGGTCCAGTTTTCCGCTGTGCTGTTTTCTTTCCTTGGCGTGGGCTTTGGCGGCTATTGCGTTTCCCGGGCCCAATCGGGAGCAGACACAACCGGCCGCGGCTCAAAAACAAACGCCTACATTTTCGGTAAGAGCCGCTATGGTGGTTGTGGACGCGACCGTTCGCGATCGCAAGGGCAACCTGGTCGGCGATCTGAAAAAAGAAGACTTCAAGATCTACGAAGATAGTGTGGAGCAGAGCATCGTCACCTTTTCCGCGGAGAATATCGCGGTAGGACCCGGCGCGGCGGCCCAAACGCAGCAATCGAAAACAACCGCAGCATCTTTCTTCGACAGCCCCGTTATTGTGAATCTGGGCCTGAATCCGGGCGAACCGGTCCGCAGGGAGATGCTTTCGGGCAAAAGGCTGATCATCCTTTTTTTCGACCTGAGTTCTCTGGGAAGCGAGAATTTGATTCTCTCGGTTGATTCCGCGCGCGACTTCATTGTTCGGAAGGCCGGGCCCCAAGACTTGTTCGCGATAGCCACCTACAGCAGCATTCTGAGCCTGGTTCAGGATCTTACCAACGACCGGGATCTGCTGCTGGATGTTCTGGACGGCATTTCTTCGACGGATTCGGGGGATTCGGAAACCGAAGATTTAAGCGACAGCGCTTCATCCGAAGACGTGTTTGTGCCCGATACCATTCAATTCAATATTTTCAATACCGACCGGCGCCTGTCGGCGCTGGAGACGCTTGCAAAAATGTACCAAGACTTTCCCGAACGCAAATCGCTGGTTTATTTTTCAAGCGGAGTTTCGACCACCGGGGTTGAAAACAATGCGCAGATACGATCAACGGTGGATAACGCAAACCGATCAAATATGTCCATCTACACCGTGGACAGCCGGGGACTGGTGGCGATGCCGCCGGGCGGCGATGCTTCCCAGGCGAGCGCCGGCGGTGGCATGTACCGCGGCGGCGCCATGATGCGTCAGAGATCCAATTTCTTAAGTTCTCAGGAAACCCTGACTACCATTGCGCACGACACGGGCGGGCAGACCTTTGCGGATTCCAACGATCTCGGCCTCGCGCTCGAAAAAGTGCAGCAAGATAGCAGCATTTATTATGTCATGGGATATTACAGCAAAAATGTAAAAGAGGACGGCAAATACCGCAAGATCCGAGTCGAGGTCCTGCGCCCGGATCTGAAAATCGAGCACCGGCCCGGCTATTTTGCTTCGAAGGCGTTTCATCTGCTGAACAAGGAAGAGCGCGATTTCCAGCTGCAGCAGGCCTTGAGCGTGGACAAGCCTTTTGTTGATATCCCGATGATTCTCCAAGTCGATTACTTTCGCAGGGACAACAATACGGCATACGTACCGATCTCAATCGAGCTTGCGGGCAACGGATTGGTCTTTGAAGAAAAAGGAGACAACCGGGAAGGCAAGTTCGAATTTGTCGCGCAGGCGGTCGATCCGGAGGGAAAAGTATCCGCCGTCGCGCGCGACTCTGTATTGTTGAAACTGCCTGCGGAAAGAGCCGAAAAGATTAAGGCCGGCGGCATTTTCTACTCGACCGCTTTCCAGCTTCGTCCCGGCGATTATTCTTTGAAATTTCTGGTCCGCGACAACATCAACGGGAAAATGGGCAGTTTCGAGCAGCCGATCCGCGTGCCGGCTTTCGATCTCAAGGAGCTGAAGCTCAGTTCAATCGTGCTCGGCGATCTATTGGTCGACGCCCGCGGCGAAACCGGATCCGCGGTCCGCCATGAAGGTTCCATGCGCGGATTTCACAAAATGAGGTTCAGCTATGATCCGCTTGTAATAGGAAACAAAAAGGTAACGCCGAGCATCGGGAATGTTTTCCTCGCGCGTCAGACTGTTTATGTTTATTTTCATGTATACGGAGCCATGGCGGATGAGGGCACCCAAAATCCTTGCATCGAAACCGATCTGATGCTGATAAAGGACAATGAAAAAATTCTCGAAACCGAGCCGCAATACCTTCAGGAATGGAACAATGCCGGAGGGGGACGGCGATTCGGCCCGGGGGGCGGCGCCGCCAAGAAGATGCCGGGAATGATGGGCCCGGGCGGTCCCGACGGGCCGCCGGGGATGCCGGGCGTCGATGAGAGAACACGGGAATGCGTTGTTGCGATTTCCCTCCCGCTTAAGAATCTCAAAGACGGAACCTATACGCTTCAGCTTCACGTCTACGATGCCGTCGCGGATGTAAACCAGTTCCATCGAGTTCCCATAGTGATCACGAGCGGCGGATGATTTCCGAAGAGGCTTTATTTAAACAAGGGCTTCGCCCTTGATATCCCGCTAAAAGACAGCGGGATGTGGAAGCCAGGAGCCGGAAGCTGGAACGACTCATGCATAGCTATTGAGCAGATAATTATCTTCTGGCTTCTTACTTCTGGCTTCTTGCTTCTAACGCGAAAGAAATTCTCGCAACACAGCCGATAAGAGTCTAAGCTAATTGCCTTGGCGGAAACCGGCCCGGGTCAAGGTTCCGCCTTGAGGCTTTTGAAATCCCCGGCGCCATTCGGAGGATGATCCAATATGTTCGTTGTGATGAAGTTCGGCGGGACCTCAGTGGGGAGCACCGCTGCGCTGAAGAACGTAAATAAAATTGTCCAACAAGCCCGCGGCAAGCGCGATGAACTGGTGATGGTCGTTTCCGCTATGAGCGGGGTGACGGATCTTTTATTGGAAAGCGCGCGGCGAGCCGAAATCGGGGACGAAAAGCCGGCGCGGGAGGCGCATCAAAAAATGCGGGCTCTCCATTTTGGCGTTTTGGAGGCGCTTCTGCCCGACAGGGCCCATCGTGAATCCGTGGCTGGGGAAATCGAGGGACTGCTCGGCGAATTTGATGCTTTGTGCCACAGCATCAGCGTTCTCGGCGAACTTACGCCGCGCGCTCTGGACGTAATTACCGCATTGGGAGAGCGCATGAGCGCCCGGCAGGTTGCGGCGGTTTTGGAACAGAACGGACAAGCCGCCAGGGCGATAGATGCGACCCGGATTGTAGTGACCGACGATGGCTACGGAGCGGCCAGGCCTCTAATGGACGAAACCGCTGAACGTTGCCGTTCCCTGCTTCGCCCGTTGATGGCTGAAGGCGTCATCCCGGTCGTAACAGGATTCATCGGGGCAACGGAAGCGGGCATTCCAACAACTCTTGGACGCGGGGGAAGCGATTTTTCCGCCACAATCCTTGCGCGGGCCTTGGAAGCCGAAGAAGTGTGGATATGGACGGACGTCAACGGGGTGATGACGGCCGATCCGCGGATCGTTCCGGACGCGCGCACCATTCGGCGATTGTCGTATTCAGAAATTGGGGAAATGGCCTATTTCGGAGCCAAGGTGCTGCATCCTCAGGCCATTCGGCCGGCCAAACAGGCACGGATCGCGGTTAGAATTTTGAATACTTTCAATCCGGACCATGAAGGCACCCTTGTTTCCGCGAACGGCGATTCTTCGGGTAAAACGGTTAAGGCGATTACGGTCATTAGAGGCCTGAGCCTGATCACCGTCGAAGGCGCAGGCATGATTGGAGTTCCGGGCATCGCCGCCCGCACCTTCGGAGCCGTTGCTCTCAACGGCACAAGCGTGCTCATGATCAGCCAGAGTTCGTCCGAGCAAAGCATATGTTTTGTGGTTTCCACGAACGAAGCGGCGAAGGTGGCCAAAACGCTCGAGAGGGAAATGATGCGCGAACTGGAGCGGCGCGATATTGAGCGGATTTGGGCTCAGGATGATATCGTCATTCTGGCGGTGGTCGGCGCGGGCATGAAGGGGACGCCGGGTATTTCAGCCCGCATTTTCGGAGCGATGGGAGCGCGCGGCATCAACGTCATTGCCATAGCGCAAGGCTCCAGCGAGTACAATATTTCTCTTGTCCTCGACCGCAAAGATGCCGATGACGCGATGCGCTGCATCCATGACGAATTCCGACTGGCTAATGAGTGAGGAATATATTTTGAAATGAGAGGCTCGCGAGGCCGAGAGAGATCGCGCGCCGCCAGTCTTCCTCCATTAATCCGGATATCAAAACTCCATATTCGCGCCGATACACGTCGGTTGAACGGGCACAGCCCCGTCATCCCACTTTCCGAGTGGATTCGTGGCTATTGTATGCAGATGCCATGCAGGGGCAGGATCCATCCGCCAGAATTGGTTGGACCGCAATCAAAAATGTTGATAGTTTTATCGCTGTATTTAATATTTTGAATGAGGCTTGTCTTTGCCGTCTGGAGGCGCGATATGAACGGAGAAGTCCTGGCTGGAGAAAAGACACGGACCGGATCTCTCCTGAATCGTTTGAAAGCTTCTCTTGTTACGGGCGTTGCCGATGCTGCTTGGAAGGCGTTTCAGGCAATCAATACTCGTATAGCGGAGGGGGATCTCCCTTTCCCGCAATGGGCGCCCGCGAGAATCCCCAAAAGCCGCGAACGCTCCATGCCGCCGTTGGGGTTTCCAAGGGAAACCGACTCGCTGTGTCCTCGCTGTGTTCCGGAAATCCGCAAGCGCTTCCTGAACGGAGAGATGGAAATCAGTTCCCTGGTGGAAGGCCATCCGGGGGAAATAAAGGCCACCCTGCTCGAAGAGAATGGCCGCATCCTGATTCGCAAAGTCTGCAAGATTCACGGCGCTTTTGAGGATGTGCTCTCGGTGAATGCCGCCTTCACCAAAAGAATAGAAAGTCTCTTCTTCGGCCGCGATTTTCATTCCGTGGACGATGAAGGAATCCATCGGCACGGATCGTCGTCAATCAAATACGGACGGGGGACGGTGCTTACGGTGGACCTGACCAACCGCTGCAATATGATGTGCGAAGCCTGTTTTATGGAGGCAAATCACGTAGGCTACGTTCATGAGTTGGATCTTGACGAAATAAAAAGGATACTGGACCGGGCGGTTTCCTTTAAGCCCCGCCGCCAGATTATCATCCTATTCTCCGGCGGAGAACCGACTCTTTCCCCGCATTTTATGGAGGCGGTGGCCTACGCCAAACACATCGGCTTTTACCGGATACTGGCTGCAACGAACGGGATCCGATTCGCGCAAAGCGAGGAATTCACGCGGCAGGCGCGGGAAGCGGGGCTCCACGGAACCTACCTGCAGTTCGACGGCATCGGCAACGAGGAGAACCGGCATCGCGGAGTCTCGAATCTTTTCGATGTCAAATTGCAGGCGATTGAAAATATGGCCAAAGTGGGCATGAAAACGACCCTGGTCACGACGGTTATCAATTCCATCAATAATAAATCCCTTGGGCCGATCGTCGAATTTGCCATCAATAACATAGACAAGGTCCAGACGGTGGTCTTTCAGCCGATTTCCTTTACCGGACGCGACGAGGGGATTGACGACCGCACCCGGCACGCCCGGCGCTATACTCTGTCCCACATGGCCGAAGACCTGAAGTCGCAATTGGGAGGAGGATTGGAACCAATGCGCGACTGGTTCCCTCTCTCGACATATAGCGCTTTCACGAGCGTTATGGATATTTTGCAGGGGCCTCAAGCTTTTTGGGGGTGGAGCGCCTGCAATTGCCATCCGGATTGCGGAGTTTTTACTCTGCTGGTCATAAATCGGCGAACCCGTGAATGGGTTCCGCTGTTTAAATTCTTTGATTATGAACAGTTTATACGCGATGTGAAAACAATCACCGACACCGCCCGCGGCAAACGGCTCACCGAAGCCCAGCTTGCCCTGGCTATCATGCGCAATTATAGGACGCGCGAGGCTCCGAAGGGCTTCCCGATTTCGCAGATCCTGAACCTGTTCCGGCCGAGTTCAACTGAAGCCGACAGCGACCGCAATGACCGGATGCGGACGCGGTCGCAGAAAGATGAATGGCGCGTGCTTGCCGTGGAGGGGATGTGGTTCCAGGATTTGTGGACCTATGATTTCAGGCGCACCGAAATGTGCGTGATTCCTTACGGCACTCAAGAGGGGGAAATATCGTTTTGCGCATACAATACCGGTATCGGATGGCGCCAGATCGTCGAAAAAATGCATCGGACCGCAAGCCTTGCGGAGTGGCATCGGACGCATGCAAGGCACGAAATCTATGCGAAGGGAAGGTCGGTGGAATTGCGCACCACTGAGCATCATCTTGTCGTTCCTCCTCATGACCATGCCGTCAATCCCCAGGAGGAGCCCTCGGTCGAGGAGGAATCCACGGTCCCGGGCAAATCGGCGAGATAAGACCGTCCTGATCGGCAATTATCGGACATGATCTACACGATTGGACAAATTGCGGCGTTGCTGGGGCTGGAATTCCAGGGCGAAAGCACGCGCCTGCTTCGAAGGGTGGCCGCGCGGGAAACCGCGGACGATAGTTCCCTGATATTTGTAGAAGACGAAGGGCGCAAAGTTTTTCTCTCCGAAGCCCCCCAGGCGGCGTGTGTTGTGGCTTCGAGAGCTTCCGTGCCCGAAGGAATCAATGCGATTTTCTCGGAGCATCCAAAACTCGATTTTTCCCGGGCCGCCGCCTATCTGCATCCGCCGCCGAAAAGCCGGGGCACGCGGCATCCCTCGGCATATGTCGATCCGGAGGCGGAAGTAGCCGACGATGCCGAGTTGGGGCCCTATACAATAGTGGAAGCCGGAGCCCGCATCGGCGGGGGCTGTATTTTGCAGGCGGGCGTAATTGTGGGAAGAGGATGCAATCTGGGCAAGGAGTGCATTCTGCATCCAGGCGTCGTTCTTTATCCCGGTGCGAGTCTCGGCGACCGTGTGATTCTTCACGCGGGTGTTGTGATAGGCTGCGATGGCTTTGGGTATGTTTTCGACGGGCGCCGGCACTTGAAATTCCCTCAGGTGGGCGGCGTGGCGCTCGAGGACGACGTTGAAATCGGCGCCAACACGACGATCGACAGGGGATCCCTCGGAACAACGCACATCGGTTCCGGCACCAAGGTGGACAACCTGGTGCAGATTGCCCACAACGTGGATATAGGGAAGCATGTCGTCATCGCCGCCCAGACGGGGATATCCGGGAGCACGGTGATAGAGGATTTTGCCGTCATCGGCGGCCAGGTGGGATTTGGCGACCATGCTCGCGTAGAGCAGGGCGTGATCATCGGGTCCAAGTCGGGTGTTCTTCCGGGAAAAATTGTGCGCAGCGGCGATGTCTATTGGGGCGTGCCCGTGCGTCCTCTGCGCGAATACAAGCGGCTGAATGCGATTTTCAGCAGGCTTCCGGAAATAAAGGCCGGCGTGGATGCGCTGAAAAAGGAAGTCGCGGAGCTGCGGCAGAAATTGCAGAAATAAAATCGAACAAGCGCTCCGGAGATTCTCGGGCTGGTTCCGGGCAATCAAAACCAACCCGCGGTTTGGCGTCGAATGGTTCAAGAAAGCAGGCAGGAGGACATGGCGCTGCAGCGGCTCTGCCGTTCCGTACTGCAATCCGCCTTCCCGGCATTCCGGAGCGCGCAGATAAGCGCGTGTTTCTATCCCTATATTGGATTAACGCACACAATACGCCGCAAGGGATCTTCGTGGCGGATCCGCATCAGCGACCATTGCCGAAACGCGCCCGTGCCTGCACTGGAGGCCATTATCGTCCTATTGGGCAGCAAGGTGACGCGGCGGAAACCTCCGTCCCGGTATCTTGAAACCTATAGGAATTACAGCAAAGAGGCCTCCATCGTTAAAGCCGTTCGGGAACGCCGCCTTCTTAGAGGCAGGAAGCTCATCGCAAAAGGGGCTCCCTCCTTCCATGCGCTGGAGGATATCTGCCGGGAGATCAACGGCCGCTATTTTGACAACCGCGTCCATATCGCGAGAATCGGCTGGGGGATGCGCAGAAGCTGGAGTCGACTGGGGCACTATGATCCGGTGCATCGCACAATAATCCTAAGTCCCGTGCTGGACGCTGCGGAAGTGCCGGGCTTTGTTGTGCGCTATATTGTTTATCACGAAATGCTCCATGCCGTTTTCGAAGACGACCTGCCGGGCGCGGCAAACCGCCACCATCCTTATCCGTTCAGGCGGGCCGAAGAAGCCTATCCCGACTTTGCGAGGGCAAAGGAATTTCTCCGGGAATATTGCAGGCGGCGGGCCAGCCGCTGTTGAAACTCGAAGACGGCGCGGCTTGAAATATGATATAAAAACGGTTCTTTTCCGGCCGGACCGTTCACGGAGGGTGCGGCCGAAAGCAGGCGGCTTATGAAGTGCATCCTATGCAATCAGAGGAAAGCAAAAAGGCTGTGCCCCGCAAAGGGCGGGCTCATCTGCGCACAATGCTGCGGCGAAAAGCGCGTTCTGCAGATCGAATGTCCGGAAAACTGCGGGTATCTCAAGGCGGCTCGCGAGCGTGAATTGGCAGATCACAGCAAACGCCTGCAGAATATGGATCCAGGCGACCAGGGAAGAAACAAGAAAGCGCTTCAGGATTACGGGGATGTGATTGCGCATCTGGAATACGTTCTAGCACACTACCGGCTGTCGGTGCGAAGTCTCAAGGATAAGGATGTAATCCGGGCGGCGGATGTTTTGCTTTCCACCTACCGGACCGAGGACAAAGGGATCCTTTATGAAAATTCTTCCGATGATCTTCGGATCGAATCCCTGCGCCGCGAGTTGCATAAAGTTGTAGAGTCCTATCGAAATCCGCAGGGAGCTGAAGGCAATGCAATCCTAGATCCCAAGAACAATCGTTTGCCGCTTCGCGCCGCCATAGATTGCATGGGATACCTTCGCTCTATGGCTGCGGCATATCTGCAGGATCGCCGCTCGGATTCGGGCTATCTTGATTTTCTGGCCCGCATGGTTCCGAGGGAAGAAAAGCGGCGTTCCATCGTTCTGCCATAGAGAGGCCTATGAATCTGGCTCGCTATAAATGTGATCCCGAAGTTTTGATAAAGGCGGTCCGGGATTTCCGCAGAAAGCGCATTCTTGTGCTGGGGGATTTGAT
Source organism: uncultured Acidobacteriota bacterium (assembly GCA_964506795.1). Classification (GTDB taxonomy): domain Bacteria; phylum Acidobacteriota; class UBA6911; order UBA6911; family UBA6911; genus UBA6911. Next base: position 47,630 of record CAZDMR010000011.1, read on the forward strand.
CCTTGACCGTTTTATTTTCGGGGGCGTATCGCGGATCAGCCCCGAGGCGCCCGTGCCGGTTGTGGAGATCGAAAGGGAAAACACTTCTCTGGGAGGCGCCGCAAACGTCGCTGCCAATATCCGAAGCTTGGCAGCGGTTCCTATCCCCATAGGAATTCTGGGCGGAGACCTTGAGGGGGAGCGGCTCCGGGAAGAATTTCGTTCGATCGGCAGCCCGATCAACGGCTTGTTAACGGTTAAAAACCGCCCGACAAGCACAAAGACGCGAATAATCGCGCATCATCAGCAGGTTTGCCGCACCGATCGCGAAGATCGCTCTCCGCTGCCGCCGCCGATGCAGTCCCGAATAGCGCAAAAGTTCAGGGCGGCTCTTCCGGGAACGGATGCCGTCATTGTCTCCGATTACGCCAAGGGTCTGGTTTCTCCCTCCCTGCTTAGGCGGATATTGCCTCTCGCGAAGGCGGCGGGAAAAATTATCTGCATCGATCCCAAGATAAGCGATTTTACCGTCTACAAACCCGCAACGGTCATGACGCCCAATACGCTTGAAACAGAGCGCGCTTCAGGGATCCCCATTGTGGAGACCCGGGACCTTGTCCGAGCCGGAAGGAAAATTCTGGAGGATTCCGGCATCCAATACCTTCTGATCACCCGGGGAGAGGATGGCATGGCGCTTTTCGAGGACAACCGCACCGTCACGCATATCCCTACTGTGGCCAAAGAAGTATTTGATGTGACCGGCGCGGGCGATACGGTAATTTCCACACTGGCGCTGGGCCTTGCAACCGGCCTTACGATTTTGGAAGCGGCCATTCTTTCGAATATTGCGGCCGGAATCGTTGTCGGGAAACTGGGGACCGCTTCCGTCGCTCCGGAAGAGCTTATCGCCGCCGTGCGCCGCATGTGACGGAATAGACTTGGCGGAGGCCGGCTTTTCATGCGTCGTCGGCGGCTTATCCGGCGACGCGGATAACGGCGTTGGGTTCCTTGATTTTCCCTTGTTTCAGCCGGATCATGGCGTTCTGGCATTCCTCGAAGGGGTATACCTCCGTTCCCATGCGGACATCGATCCTTGCGGCCAGGGAGAGAAATTCCCGGGCGTCGGCGATGTTGACATTGTATAGCGTCCTGAGGTCGCGCCCCCAGAAATTACCGGCATAATTGCGGATCTCGATATTGGACATGGATACCGGCGCGAGCACCACCACGCCGCCGATATTTACCTGTCTGAGCGCAGGTTCCACCAGCGAGCCCGATGCAGGAAATACGATTGCGGAATCAAGCATCTCCGGCATGCTCGACCTCGAGGAATCGCCGGCCCATACCGCGCCGTGTTTTCGAGCCCGTTCGAGGTTTGCTTCGGAGCGGCTGCTCACATATACATGGAGCCCCATATGGCGCGCGGCTTTGATCACGTAATAGGCTGTCGGACCGAAACCGTAGAGGCCGATATTTTCCCCCGCCTTCGCATCGGTCAGCCGAAAGGCGCAATAACCGGCAACGCCGGGGCACATGAGAGGGGCGATCTCCTCGTCGGGAAGTTTCAAATCTCCTATGGGCAGGGCGGCGTAATCACGCACCAGAAGGTATTCCGCCAGCCCCCCGTCCAAATCCCAGCCGGTTGCTTCAAAGGCGGGGCAATAATTTTCCCGGCCGGCAAGACAATGTTTGCAAACTCCGCATTTTCCCCCGAACCACGTGACTCCTACTTTGTCGCCTTTCTGAAATCCGGTTACGCCCTCTCCTAATTCGTCCACCACACCCACGACTTCGTGGCCGAGCACGAGAGGCGTCTTCTTCAGCGGGAGATCGCCCTCCGCAATATGGAGATCCGTGCGGCAGAGACCGCAGACGAGAACCTTTACGCGCAGTTGGTGTTCGCCCGGGCGCGGGATAGGAAGATCGACAAGTTCCAGGGGATTATGCTCAATGGGCGTTTGCTTTTTGAGGATCCATGCTTTCATAAGGCCGTCTTATGGCAAAAAACAAAAAAGCAGACTATATTCCCGGCGTCGGAATTCGTCAAGAAGGATCCCTGGAAGCGGACGGGATGCGATAACGGACAAAGAGATTGATTTGAAGGGGCGCTCGATTTTCGGCTTATATGATTTTCACGGATCCGTACAGATCCCGCACCGTCTCATTGGCGTCCCGGCGCAGTATGTTAACCGCAGAAGAAAGGCGCTCAAGAATATCATGGGGGGGTGTGCCGTCTTGCTCTTTGTCCCGCGCCGCCAGATCTCCGGCAAATCCATGGATGAATACACCGGTTTTAACAGCCTCGCCGGCGGGCAGCCCGAGGCTGGTCATGGCGGCAATGGTTCCCGACAGAACTTCTCTGGAAACAGCCGCGGCGGATTTGCCGCTGGTATTGATAATTACCTTCCCGTCGGGGAATCCAATCAGAGAAGGGAACCCTTTGAGCACCATAATAGCGTTCAAATCCACCGCGGTTTTCTGGATGGCGGGGATCGGTTCGGCGGTGATTTCGGAGATTGCCGTCCCGCATATTTCGGACATTTCGCCGGCATTCAGGATTAATATTGAAGCAGCCGATCTCTTTTTCAATACTTCGACGTTTTTCGCAACGCCCGCCGCGCCCATGCTTTGGACCAGCAGCGGATTTTTGATCTCGGCCGCGATGCGCCGCAAAAGCTCGCGGGTTTCTTCTTCCCGGACTGATTCGAATCCGAATAAGACGAAATCCGCCTCTCCGCCGAGCTTCAGAAGCTGCTCCGCATTGCTCATCGCCAGCCCGCCGGATTCCGTCTCGCGCTGGGGGGCCGGGACGATTTCGCCGCCTAACGGAGGCAAAAACGGCGTGGCGGAGCGGGGAAAAGCAAGGCGGACGGGTCCGGCTCCGCATTTGAGCAGGGACAAAGCTGCAAGGGCGGAAGAACCAAAGGAATCGGCTGTGCCGGCTATGAGCAAAACGCCGCCCGAGGAATCGGCATATCCGCCGATCTTGGACTTTGGAAGCAGGGCGGGTTCGTTAACCTGCACTGCGATGTTTCCCGCCTCCTGAAGCGAGGGCGGAAATGATATATGGGTGACGAATAAACGTCCCGCCAAATCGGCTCCCGGGTAAAGCAGATTGCCGCGCTTGGGAAGCCCGAAGGTCACCGTATAATCGGCGCGAACCGCACAACCGCGGACCTGGCCGGTGTTTCCATCGACGCCGGAGGGGATATCCACGCTGAAGACCGTTTTCCCCGAACGGTTTATGAGTTCTATGATCTCTTCATACTGCCCTTTTACGTCGCGCATAATTCCCGTTCCCAGCAAGGCGTCCACGACCGCGTCGCATTGCTCTAATGCTCGTGCTACGCTGTCGGTGGGGGGCTGCGCGGCTATCTCGGCTCCGCCGCGGGAGAGCATTTCGTAATTCATCGCGGGGGCGTCGTCATATTTGTTTTTATCGCCGAAAATAAAGATCTGTACCTTTCCGTGGCTGGATAGAATTTTGCGCGCGGCTACGAGTCCGTCGCCGCCGTTGTGGCCGAGGCCGCATAGCACCACAAAACGCTTGTTTCTGACGCCGAACTCGTTTTGGATTGCGTAATAAACCGCCTCGCCGGCGTTTTCCATCAATATGGACGCCGGGATGCCGAATTCTTCAATGGCGCGGCGGTCTAATTGTCTCATTTCTTCAACGGTGCTGACTTTCATGATCCTCTCCGGCATTGTCTTGTTCCAATTTTTCATCTCGATGATGCTTCAACGAAAGCGAAAGAAAAAGAATACGCTTTTAGCACCGCTTCTTTTTCAGTTCCAGGACAATTTTATCATCCGTTTTTTCGCTCGGCCGGATTTTTCCGCCCAGGCAAAGGGCTTCGCGCTTGACATCCCGCTAAAAATCAGCCGGATATGGAAGCCGGAATGGTTCTCGCATAGCCGTTAAAAAGACAGCCGGCTTCATTTTTCTTTCTACTGGCTCCTTGCTTCTTGCTCCTGTCTTTTTGTTTCCTTATTTTTTGTTTCTGACCCAAGCGAAATTCTCCCAGCGTAGCGAACAACGACGCAAATGAGGTAAACTTGAACCGGCGGAACGGATTTTTGCCGGACCGGGCGAAGCAAATGATCTAGGAAAGCGTTGGAGGCCGATGATGATTCCCAAAAGATTTGCACTCTTCAGTTCTGTTTCCGTGGCGTTCGTATTTCTGTCTGCGGCGTCGTGCAACCGGGTAGAGACGGAAACGAATCCGCTTTTGGCGGAGTTCGAAACTCCTTTCGGTGTCCCGCCCTTCGAGGCGATCCAGCTTGATTATTTCAAGCCGGCGTTCTTGGAGGCGATGAGATTGGAGCAGCAGGAAATTGAAAAAATAGCCGGAAATGCCGGAGGCCCCACATTCGAAAACACAATCGAGAAATTGGACGGGTCGGGACTGGTTTTAGCGCGGGTTCAGTCTGTTTTCCAGAATTTGAATGAATCGGCCACCAGCGAGAGAATGCAGGCTTTGGCGAAGGAGCTGGCGCCGCTGCTCTCCAAGCATGCCGATGACATATATCTCAATGAAGCGCTCTTTGCACGAATCAAGGCGGTGTACGATCAACGGGAGGCGCTCAATCTCGAATCGAGCCAAGATCGGCTGCTCGAAGAAATTTATAGGAGCTTCGTCCGAGGCGGAGCCGGCCTGACGGCTCCCCAAAAGGAGAGATTCAGGAAAATCAATGAAGAGCTTTCGCTGCTCAGCCTGCAGTTCGGAGAGAATCTTCTCAAAGAGGCAAAGCGGTTCAAACTTGTTCTGGAAGACAGGGCTGATCTCGCCGGTTTGACCGACCCTCAGATTTCAGCGGCGGCCGATGCGGCAAAGGAAGCGGGGTTGGAAGGGAAGTGGGTTTTCACCATCGATAAATCTTCTCTTATCCCCTTCCTTCAGTTTTCCTCAAAGCGCGAGCTGCGAAAGAAGATGTTCCAGGCGTATGTGGAGCAGGGAAATCACGGCGACGAGTTGGACAACAAGGATCTGATTAAGAAAATCATTGCCTTGAGAATAGAAAGGGCGAAAATTCTCGGCTTCGAGACGCATGCGGATTTCGTCCTGGACGTCAACATGGCTAAGAAGCCGGAGGCGGTTTACGAGCTGCTGGACAAACTATGGAAGCCCGCGCTTGAAGCGGCCAAGGAGGAGGCGGGAGAACTGGAAGCGCTGCTGAAAAAGGACGGGGCGGGAAATGAGCTGGAGCCCTGGGATTGGTGGTTCTACGCCGAGAAGCTCAGGGATAAAAAGTACAATCTCAGGGAGGAGGAGCTGCGCCCCTACTTTGAATTGGAGAATGTGCGCAAAGGGGCGTTCGATGTGGCCTCAAGGCTTTACGGCATTGAGTTCGTGGAGCGCAAGGACCTCCCGCGCTACCACAAAGACGTTCGCGTGTTCGAGGTGCGCGAAGCCGATGGGGAGCACATCGGCGTTTTGTACGTCGACTACTACACGCGGACGGGAACCAAGCGCGGCGGGGCCTGGATGAGCTCGTTCCGCAAGCAATGGGGCAAGGGAGAGGGTAAAACCGCGCCGATAATAATAAACAACTGCAATTTTCAGAAACCGGCAGAAGGCCGGCCCTCTCTTCTGAGCTTGGATGAAGTGGAAACCTTATTTCACGAGTTCGGCCACGGTCTGCACGGGTTGCTCTCGGAAAGCGAATACCGGACGTTGTCGGGCACTGCGGTTGCGCGCGATTTTGTCGAACTGCCCTCTCAAATAATGGAAAACTACGCCCGGGATCCCGAAGTGCTCAAGATCTATGCACGGCATTACGAGACAGGAGAGCCCATGCCCGGCGGGCTTATCGAGAAGATCGAGAAATCGGCTTATTTCAACCAGGGTTTTGCCACAGCCGAGTATTTGGCGGCCTCCTACCTCGACATGGACTGGCATACTCTCGAAGAGCCCCCGACGGTCGATCCCATGGAATTCGAAAACCGTTCCTTGAAGAGGATCGGCCTTATTCCCGAGATCGTCGTGCGCTATCGGAGTCCGTATTTTCAACATATATTTTCCGACGCGTTCGGGTACTCCGCGGGCTATTACAGCTACGTCTGGGCGCAGGTGCTCGATGCGGACGCATTCGCCGCGTTTAAAGAAACAGATGTTTTCGACAGGGAAAAGGCCGCGGCCTTTAGAAAGCATATTCTCTCAGCCGGGAACACGGAAGATCCGATGGTGCTTTACAAGAGGTTCCGCGGCAAGGAACCCTCCATTGATGCGCTTCTTCATCGAAAAGGCTTCGACAATTAGGCTCGCGTCGGCCTGATGCCGCGGCGGAGTTGGACTTGGCTTTCCGCAATGGGCCAAGTTCAAGCTTCGGCGCGGGGATCTTCGTTTGATTGAGTGCGCTCCAGAATGCGCTCGCATGCCTCGGCGACTTTCTCGACCGTAATGTCGAGTATGCACCTCGGGCGGCCAAACGCAGCGCAGGTGTATCCGGGACATGGAGCGCACGGGAAATCCAAACGTACAGCCTCGTAAATAGTGGCCCAGGGATGCCATGCGTGAAAGTCCGAGGATCCCCAGATAACGACAACGGGCTTTTTCAAAGCGGAGGCGGCATGCGTCGGTCCGCTGTCATTGCCGATGAAGAGGCGGCATCCTTCAATCAGAGCGAAAAGGTCCATGAGGTTCAGGTCCGACCAATAAACATGGCGTTCGGAGGCCTTTTCCCGAATCTTCTGCAGGGTCGCAGCTTCGTGCGGCGCAGAGGTATAGATCACGGGCAATCCGTAGCGTTCAGAAATCCAATCGCCCAGGCGGGCGAACTTTTCCGGCTCCCATTGCTTTGTTGCAAGGGTAGCGGTCGGTTGAATCAGAAAGTATCGGGAAAACCCCAGCCGGGCAAGGCGCCTTCGAACGCGTTCGCGGGCCTCTCCATTCACATGCAAGGAACCGGCAGGTTCGTGTGGAACGGGAATCCCCAGCCAAAGGACGGCGGCGAGCTGATGTTCTACGGTATGAAGCGGACTCCGTCGCCAGATGTCCGTGGAGGGCGGAATTCGAGCATTGTAGATCCAGGAGCCGCGGTGGTTTTTCTCGCCCAATCGCACTTTTGCGCCGCTGGCGATGGTAAACAGCATGGACGTAGTTCCGCCGTGCAGATTGATAACCGCCGGATAGCGCCTCTTTCGTATCTCGCGAAACGCCCTGCCGCGGGTCCAGCCGATTTCTCCCGATTCGCGGCGCGTTTTCAGAATCAGGACTTGATGCACGGCCGGATGTTGTGAAAAAACAGAGGCGTAGGAGGCCTCGATGAGGACATCCACTTCAAGCTCCGGGCGCCATTGATGCAGCGCTTCCACAAGGGGAAGCGTCAACAGCGCATCGCCCAGAGATCTCAGCCGGATCAAAAGAATGCGCGGTGTTTCGGTTATTACCCGGCGAAAGAAGTCGATTTGAGATTGCTTTTTTGAAAGGGATGGGACGGACAACGTATTCTCATCCTGGGTCGTTTCATTGTGACTAGGATTCCTCGATCTTCGCTTCATCAACCAGCATGACGGGAATATCGTCGCGAATCGGGTACACGCGGTGGCATTTGACGCATTTCAGGCCGGTGCCGTCCGGAGTCAGCCGCACCTCTTCTTTGCATACAGGACATGCGAGAATTTCCAAAAGCTCCTTGCTGATTGCCATTTGTCCCTCCTGACGGGTTATTCCGTCGGTGTTCCCAATTCAAATTTGTTCTCGGTTCCCGAAAGAATCCTTTTTATGTTCTGATGATGCTTCCCAATAATCAATAAAGCTCCAAGAACCGCTCCCACAAGCACGGGCGCCGGATCGCGATAAAGAAACGCGCAGATCGGGAACAACGCCGTGGCTCCGATGGAAGCCGCTGAAACATAGCGCGTGCTCAGAAGAATCAGCACAAAAAAGCCGAGCGTTGTCAGAACGGCAAGCGGCGAGAGCGCAAGATAGGCTCCGCATCCGGTGGCCACTCCTTTCCCTCCCTTGAAACCAAGCCAGATGGTGAAGACATGGCCGATGATTGCAAGAACCGCTGCGCCCGCCTGCCATCCCGCCCCGCCTCCCAACCACGCGGCAAGAGCCACGGCGAGATACCCCTTGCCCGCGTCCAATACAAAAGTCAGAAGCCCCGTCAGCCGGTTTCTGCGGAAAACATTTGTGGCCCCTATATTACCGCTCCCCAAGGCGCGGATATCCTTGCCTTCGGTGATTCGAACAAGAAGAAAACCGAACGGGATGGACCCCAGGAGATATGCCGCTAAAGGAATCAGATATTCAGGTCTCATGAAAAGCTCGTTTCAACCGCCTAAGGGTATCGTTTTCAAAACAGAGTAAACAGCGCCTTGGGGTTTCAGGATGCTCTTGTAAATATTAAAATGGTTTACATTGAAGCTGTGCTCCAGATCCGATCCCATCTTAATACAGCCGATAAGGGGCTGCAAATTCCTTTTGCTTCGCACCCTCCCGAGTGTTAAGTGCGGCTGGAATTTTCGGCCCTCAGGCTCAAATCCAAGCATCGCGCAAGCCGATTCCGTGCTGCCCTGGAGCTCGGCGAGAGCTTTCGTTTCTCCTTCAATCCCGCACCAGATCACTCGAGGGTTTTCTAGGTTAGGGAAGCAACCGATGCCGTGAAGGCGGAGAGAAAAAGCGCGCTGCTTTCTTGCGGCGCTCTCCAGAGATTCCGCCAGCCGGGGCAGAATCTCAGAATCCATTTCCCCCAGAAATTTCAGCGTGAGGTGTATCGAAGCAACCGCCGTCCATCGGATGTCGGCCTTCGAGAGACGAAGCGCCTCCTGAAGCCGGGCGAGCATTTTCCGGCCTTCTTCAGGAACTTCAATAGCTATAAAAGTCCGCATAGGCAAAAAGTTGACGAATCACAGGCCGGGGTCCTGCTCCGCGGGCTGCATCAGAAATCGTCGCAGCAAGGATAAAGCAAGGTATGTCGACCGCTCCCTTATGGAATCCCGGTCGCCGGGCATGATGCGATGCCGGTTCTCGGTGCGCTTTCCGTCGCATATTCCTATATACACGAGGCCCACAGGTTTTTCGGGGGTTCCGCCTTCCGGTCCCGCTATGCCGGTTATGGACAATCCGATCGAGCTGTGCAACGAATCGCGGACGCCCCGCGCCAGCGCTTCGGCAACTTCTGCGCTGACGGCTCCGTGTTTTTGCAGCAGCTCGGGCGAAACGCCGCATAGCTTGATCTTAGCGTCGTTGCTGTAACAAAGAATGCCCCCCGTGAAATAACGCGAGCTGCCGGGGACGCGGGTGATCTGCATGCCAAGCATTCCCGCCGTGCAGGACTCGGCTACGGCAAGCGTTCGCCCGGATTCCCGAAGCTGCCGGCCGACGACGTCTTCCATGGATTCGCCGCTGGTTGAGAAAACCGCATCGCCCAGCCGTTCGCGGATTTTTCCCTCGAGCTCATCGATTTCCGAGGATTCGCCGCCGCTTTCGATCCAGCTGTACAAGCGGACCGCAATATGGTTGGTGCCCGCAAGAACCGTGGTGCGCACGTTGGGATGGGCCTTGTACAGGGGCGCAATCTCTGAATCGAGTTCCGATTCGGTTTTCCCGGTTACGTGGAGGGATCTGGCTGCAAGTTTCCTGCCCCCGCATAATCCCCGGATTCTGGACAGGACTGAGTTTTCGAACATGGGCTGAAGCTCCCTGGGAGGGCCGGGCAACAGTATGATAATGCGGCCTCTCTCCTCGAGCCACATCCCGGGCGCCGTCCCGACCGGATTGTCCAGTGTTTCCGCTCCGAGAATTACTTCCGCCTGCCGTTCATTACTTTTGGCCATGCGGAACCCGCGGAGGGAAAATTTCCGGCGCAACGCGTCCCGGATTCCATCGTCTAAAGCCGTCGGGCGCTTCAGAGCGACTGCCACAGCCTGGCGGGTAAGATCGTCCTCGGTCGGTCCCAGGCCCCCGCTGAGGATTACCAAGTCTGATCGTTCCAAGGCCGCCTGAAGCACTCTGACGATATCGTTCAAATTGTCGCCGACGACGGTTTTCAAATGAACTCCGCAGCCCGCTTCATTCAAGCGGCGCGTCAGATAAAGAGAATTAGTGTCGACATTGTCGGGCGTGAGCAGTTCGGATCCGACGGCAACGATTTCTGCGTTCATTTCAGCTGTACCCCGTTTTTTGCAGCAGGATATTGGCCAGCTGCAGCAGAATATTGCTGTAAATGCCCGCCAGCAGGTCGTCCGCCATTATCCCCGCGCCGCCGTTGAGGCGTTCCAGCCTTCGAATGGGAAAGGGTTTCCAGATATCAAACAGTCGGAACAGTGCGGTGCCCAAAATAAGGTTGAAAATGCCGAGAGGCAAGAACAGGAAGGCAAGCAGCTGTCCCGCAACTTCGTCGATGACTACGAAGGATGGATCCTTGATTCCACTGCTGCGGCATGTTTCGTCGGATGCCAGTATTCCGATAAGCGCAATCACGCAGACGGCGCTTAGGTGGAGGACAGGCACAAGCTGGCCGGATAGACGCCAGATCGCGAAAAGAGCCAGCGTGGTTGCAATGGAGGCATACGTTCCGGGCGCTCCCGGGATGAAGCCTATATAAAAAACGCTGGCCAGCACCAGAGATAGGCGGTTTTTCATTCCTCGTCCGAATCCTTTTCGGGCTTTGGACCGCTGCCGCTTTTATCGGAAGCGTCGGAGCCCGGAATGCGGTATTCTCCTGAAATCCAGCTGCTTAGGTCCAGCATTTTGCAGCGCTCGCTGCAGAAAGGGCGGAAAGGATTTTGCTCCATGTCTGTTTCCTTCCCGCAGCGGGGGCATTTTACCTTCATGCGTTTATAAAAACCGTCGGCTCTTTTTTATTTTATAATTTTTCCCAGAAGATCGTGTCCCAGCGCCCGAGTGATCCGGATCGTCCGAAATTCGCCGCTTCGAATTTCGCCGGCTTCGGAATCGTTGATCAGGCAGACTCCGTCGATATCCGGCGCCTGCGATTCGAGGCGTCCCTGCAGCAGCAAATCACTTTCCTGGGAAGGACCTTCCACCAGGACCGTCAATTCCTTCCCCACCAAGCTGAGATTCTTCCTTGCCGCTATGGATGCCTGTTGCTCCATCAGGGAGCGCCTCCGTCGCTCGGCCGTTTGCGGCGGCACCTTGGGCTGCAATTCGAATGCTATCGTATCCTCTTCGTCCGAATATGTGAAGACCCCTAAACGGTCGAATTCGATTTCCCGGCAGAATTCCTTCAATTCGAGAAAGTCTTTTCTGGTTTCACCCGGGAACCCCACTATCATGGATGTTCGAATTGTAACTCCGGGGATCCTGTGCCGGATGCGCCCGATCATCCTCGCAAGGCTTGAGGAATCCCCGTCGCGCCTCATGGATTTAAGCATGCGGCCGCTGGCGTGCTGCAGGGGCATGTCGATATAACGGCAGATTTTTCGGCCCGATTGGATCGCGTCGAGAAGCCTGTCGCCGAGCATGTCCGGGTGCGCGTAAAGGAAGCGGATCCAGCGAAGATTTTCTATTTTGTCGAGCGATTCCAGCAAAAGGGCCAATCCGTCGCGAATTCCGAGGTCCTTTCCGTAGCTCGTTGTGTCCTGCGATACGAGTATGATTTCGCGGACTCCTTCGTCCGCAAGGCGGGCGGCTTCCTGAACTATGGATGCGATGCTGCGGCTTCGGAACCGCCCGCGGATTTTCGGGATGACGCAGAAAGCGCAGGCATGGTCGCATCCTTCGGAAATTTTGATGTAAGCCGAATAAGGAGGGCCGATCAGAGTGCGCGGCGTGGTGTGGTCGTAAAGGTAAAGGGTTGCGTCGCTTTTTCCGTAAGACTGCGGCGGCGGAACGGTTCTGCCATCGACGGCGCGGACGATTTCCTCGATCTGGTTGGTTCCCAGGATCGCATCCACTTCGGGAAGATCCGAACGGATTTCCTTTGGGTAGCGTTCAGCAAGACAGCCGGTCACGATAAGTCTTTTGCAGGTTCCAGAGATTTTGAATTGCGCGGCTTCGAGGACCGCCTCGATCGATTCGGCTTTGGCTTCCCGGATGAAGCTGCAGGTGTTTACAATAAGGATCTCTGCTTTTGCGGGATCAGCAGTCAAACTGTGGCCTCGCGCTAGCAGCAGACCGATCATAACCTCGCTGTCGACCTGGTTTTTGGGGCATCCCAAGCTGATGAATCCTATGTTCGCCAACACAGCGCTCCGGGAGAATTGAAACAGCAGGCTCCAGACAAGCATGGAATGCCCGCGGATTCTCATTGCCGTTCCGTAAGAAACAAACGGCGAATTTTAACCGATTCAGCGGATGAAATCTTTTTAAATCCGCGGCGGCGAAATCTATTCGGCGGCAGGACACCGGCCGCCGGGTCCGGAATGGTTCGGTTTCCCTCCTTTAGAGAAGCACGAATCGCCGCCGTTTGTTCGAAGTTGATAAATGCCGCGGCGGCGGTTACCATAGAGGACGGCCGGGCGCCCCGGCGGATCATGAAAAACCGACGCAACTATTATAGAATATTGCAGGTGCAACCCGATGCTCCTCCGGAGATTATCCGCGCAAGCTATCGAACCATGATGCGAGAACTGAAGCGGCACCCTGATCTGGGCGGGTTGGCCTGGGAGGCCTCGGTGATCAATGAGGCCTACGAAACCTTGAGCGATCCCGATCGCCGCTCCGCTTACGACGATGAGCTTTTTCTTAAATTCACGAAACAGCCCTATTCCCGTTTAAGAAAGCCTATCGTCCCGATAATTTGCCCCGTCTGCAAGCGCCCCCTTTCCCGGAAGCCCGAACCCGGAGAAATCTGCCCGACCTGTCATACGCCCCTGAAATCGGACTTTTCCCCAAAGGCGGAATCGGAAAACAAGCGGTCTTTGGATCGCATAAAGAGTTCCGCCGCGATGGATTACTATTCCCAATGGCCGGGGAAGCCTGAAAAGGGAAGAATGATCGATTTCTCTCCTATAGGAATGCGGTTCTTTTGCGAGAAAAAGATTCCGCCCGGCACGGTCCTGAAAATCAGCAGCGGCCTTTTTGAGGCTTCGGGAACGGTCACGAATCTGAGCGAAGAAATGGAAAAGGGCAGAACCTTCTATTCTGTGGGCGTATGCTTTCTTGCCGTCCGCTTTGCCGAATCGCGAGGCACCTTTTTCTCCACAACGGCCTAGCAGCCCGTGGTAAAAGTGCAGCAGGCCGCGTTCGGGCGGCGCAGCGACTCGCGCAACAAGCGAAGCAGCGCTTCAGCCGATGACGGGCTCGGCGAAGCATCGACGGGGCCGTAGCGCGCGGCGTAGTAGAGACGGGTCAATTCCAGAAAGGATACAGCCGCCGGATGGCGCCCGAGACTCAGAGCGAATTCCATGGGAGTTTGTTCCGGATGGCGTTTCAGGCCGCGGTCCGCGAGCAGGGCAAGAGCTTCCCTGTATATGCTGTCGGCGACCGCGCGCGCATTATTTCTGTACAGGACGCGCTTTGTCCGGCCCAGGATACGCCTCCGGAAGGATCGGCTTACCAGCAAAATTGCGACGACGGCGGCCGGAATCCAAAAATCCCATCTACCGCCGGTTGAAAAAGGCGCATCCGGAAATTGGCTCAAGGCTAAGGCTTTCTGAATCCCGGCGCCCATCCGCGACAAAAAATCCTTTGCATTTTGCCGAAACATATCGGTTTTGTCGCGAAAAGCCGCGAGCACGCGGTATTGTCTCAGCGAATCGTAGTTGACCACGCTTTCCCACCACCAGAGGTCCAGCGCGTCAGCCAGATTTGACAGCCAGGACGTCAAAGCGGATCGGGAATGCTGCGGTTCGGGGGGCGTGGGATCGAACTCGATCCATCCATAGGGCGGGAAGTAGGCTTCCACCCAACTGTGTGCATGATATTTCCGGACGGTCCAGTTCTTGCCTATGCCGTTGTATTCGCCGGCGCGGAATCCGTTTACCAATCGAGCAGGGACCCCGATCTGGCGCAGCATTATTGCCATAGCCGATGCAAAATATTCGCAATGGCCCTCGCGGACGTCAAATAAAAACGCGGCCAGCGGATCCTTGTTTTTCGGACTGCCTCGAAGCGCCAGGCTGTAGCCGTAGTTGGAACGGAGGTATTGCTCGAGCATGCGTGCTTTAGCGTAGCTGCCTGGAGCTTTTTGCGTTGACCGCTCTGCCAAATCCGCGATCCTTGGATCCAAAGATGGAATCTGCAGATACATCCTTCGGATAGCCGGTGAAATGATCGGCCGGCCGGAAATCAACCCGGGATCCGGGCTTACGGCATCCGAAATCACGGTATAGCGCAATTTCTTCGACCGGTAGGGTGCTGTGTAAAGGCTTTCGGCGGAATCCCGCTGCAGCAGTCCCACGTCTCTCGAGACGGCTAGAGCTTTGCGCATGGCGAAGACCACATTGGTGGACAAGGCCTCCACAAAAAAGGTCTGTTGTATCCAGTCCGTGCCCTGGGCGGATTCTTCCACTTTGTAGTACCATCCTTGAACCGGGACGGCGTGGCGCGCGTTGTCGCTGCGGCTCCATGCGCGGCCGTCGTAATGGTCGAATGCGATTCCTCTCCATTTCAAATCCGGCGGGATCTCCGACGGCGGTTTATCCGTCTTGACTCTCATAACGACGGCATCGGATTGTTTGACATCGCCGATTTGGCCGAGTTCGACGCGTTCGGAAAATCCGCTGACAAACTGCGGGTTTCGTGAAGGGGGGCGGTACAAGCCGAAGGTGACTCGGGGCAGAAGAAGGAAAATCGGGACGGCGCACGCCATTATAAACAGACTTATTCCGGCGACCGTGGCGGAGAAGAGTCCGGCCGGGAAAGGAGAGAAAAGCTCCAGTCCGGTTCCCTGCAATTTCTTGGATACGACAAGAGGCTGCGGCCGGACATCGCGGCGAATCCGGGCGTTGCTGCGGCGCATTTCAAATAGAATCAGCGTGCTTATGCCCGAAAATAGAAATACGGCGAGGCACAGGACAAAGGCGAAATCTATCGTAAGAGTGGATGCCGCAAGCAGCTGAGCGAAGCTGATGAGATAAAGCAAAAGAAAATCCCGGTCTTTTGAAAGGGTGAGCAATTTTACGGCTGCCGTAAAAAGAAACAGATGCAGGACGGCGGCCATGAAGGAGCGGGACATAAGACGGTAGTCCGCAACCAGAATCGGCAGGTAGGCGAGCGCAAGGCAATTCAAAATCCAATTTGGAATTCTTCGGCGGAGGCGGGTTGTGTCGATAAACCAGCTTCCGATAAAGACCGCGGCGAATAAGAGGACGAAAAGCCAGCCTACGGCGCGCGTCGCAACGATCGCGGCGAAGCCGGAACCGATCAAGCAATAGGAGGATGCCTTGAAATATTGCGAAAAACTCATAATTCGTCAAAAAATACAACGTGTGAAGACCGCCAAAGGGCCGAAGGGAAACTGCCGCGCGATTTCGAAGTGATGATGATTTTGAAAACCTTGCCGGATAGAATCTCCCGGAGCTGCTTGAGGCCCATTTCCCCGGTGAAACTATCGGGACTCCGGGAATCCAAAAATCCCGGAACCGGATTCACGTCGTAATCCACGACCGCCAGCGATTTTAGGATTCTGTAAAGATGGTCCATGCCGCTCCCCAGGGGGATGTGTTCGTGCGGGGTGAGAAATTCCATCTCCGCGCCCTCTTTTAGGAAATGCGCCGCAATGCTTGCCGCGAGGGAAACCGCTTTTTCGAATTGATTTTGTCCGCTTGCTCCCGCCGGCGGGCGAAGCCGGGTATCAAGGATTAAACAGAATTGATTTTCCTCTTCCCGTGCGAACTCGCGGGCCATCAAAGCCCCCGTTTTTGCGGTCGCTTTCCAATCGATAATCCGGGCGCTCTCCGCTTCCTGGTATTTGCGTATGGAGAAGAGATTTTCTCCGGCTCCTACGTGGCTGCCTTCAAGGCGGCCGGGAAGAAAAGGCAGCAGGTGGAAGAAAGAAGAAATCTCCTGAATCGAAGGGTAGACAAAGACTTCGCCTTTTGCGCCGATGCGCTGTCCGCGGCGGAAGAATCCGAAAGGGAATCCGGTCGAGATCCAGAAGTCATCGAGACGAAAAAGACCCCTGCGCGGGAAGGATTGGACCGTATACTCCGCGCGCGTTTCTCCGGGGCGGAGGATGGGGAAATAGGCGGCTTGACGGAGGACCGCTTTGTCATCCGTCTGCGTTTCAGAGCCCGCGACGTGTTTGCGCGCGAGCAGTTTTCGGATCCCATGGAAATAAGGCCTTTTCCTGCAAATGTCCGGGTCCTGAACACGGATGGAGAAAGACGAAAAGATCCTTTTCAGATTTTTTATGGAGACTTTGATGGACACCTTTTCGCCTACAAACACATTCTCCGGCATCTGCAGCGACAGCGAAACCTGTTTCAGCGTATTTCGGGAAACTATGCCCGACACGATAATGGCCGAGAGCAAGGCGGCGAGGATGATATACAGCAGGTTATTCCCGCTGTTTATTGCGGCCAGGGACAGAAGAAATATAAAGGATATATACAAGGCTCCTTCCCGTGTAATGGCAAATGAAAACGGGAAAACTCTACGGGGATAGTCCTCTCGACCGGTGTTTTCCGGCCGGTCAGAGGGGGATTTCGATGCTTTGGAGTATCTCAGCAAGGATTGCCTCTGCTTCTTCGCTGCGCTTGTACTGTGAAGAATATTTGGAGCTGACGACAACGCGATGAGCCAGAACCGGAAGGACAAGCTGTTTAATGTCGTCGGGGATGCAATATTCACGGCCTTCAAAATAGGCACGGGCTTGAGCCGCCCTCCTGAGCGCCAGCGAACCGCGAGGGCTCGCGCCTATCAGCAGAAACTCCGAGCGTCGGGTCGCTTCCACAATGGCCAGGATATAATCGAGAAGCGATTCCTCCACGCGTATGCCGCGAACGATGGATTGAGCTTCCACGATGTCTTCAGCCCGCATGACAGGCCGGATGGAGGCTGTGTCGGACAGGCGTGTTTGCCGCCTGAGTATTTCTTTCTCGGCGCCGTTTTCCGGATAACCCATTTTAATGCGCAGGAGGAACCTGTCCATCTGCGATTCCGGAAGGGGGTAGGTGCCGTGATGCTCAACAGGATTTTGTGTTGCGACCACCATAAAGGGGCGGGGGAGCGGGTATGTTTGGTTGTCGACGCTGACTTTCCCTTCACTCATGGCTTCCAGAAGAGCGCTCTGAGTTTTCGGCGTTGTGCGGTTGATTTCGTCGGCAACAACGATGTTGGCAAAAATCGGCCCTCGGCGAAAATCGAAATTCTGGCTCGCTTGGTTGAAAACGGACACGCCGAGAATGTCCGAAGGGAGCAGATCGCTTGTGAACTGTATCCTGCGGAACGTGCAGTCGAAAACCCGTGCAAGAGATTGCGCCAGCGTTGTCTTTCCCACGCCCGGCACGTCTTCGATTAAAAGATGCCCCTCGGCGAGCAGGCAGACCAGCGCCAGCTTTACGGTTTCCGATTTTCCCTGCACGACGGTCTCAATCGCTTTTTGCAGGCCGTCGATTTTAGGACGGATATTTGCGAATTTTGTCATGTGTCAACGCTGTATGCTGTCCCGGGATGAAACTGCAGGGAAGCCATACAAAAATCCTCGGCCCGCGGACGATCGCCGGTGTTCCCTGTTTCCGACCGTCCTATCGCCGTCTCCATGTTTGTAAAACCGCCTGTCCCTTCCCGCTGCCGTCTAAAACAATCCCCTTTGATCCCGCGGCGGCGAAATCCGGAAGTGCTCATATGCTTTTCGCGTAGCCATTCTCCCGCGCGGAGTCCGGTCGAGAAACCCTATCTGGATAAGATAGGGTTCATAGATATCTTCGATGGCATCTTCGTCTTCGTTTATTGCGGCAGAAAGAGAGCCTACTCCAACCGGACCGCCGTTATATTTTTGCAGGATCGTAAGCATCAGCTTTCGGTCTATTTCGTCGAATCCATAAGTGTCTACATCCATCATTTTCAGGGCGTCCATGGCTACGGGGCGCGTGATGCGGCCGTCGGCTTTCACTTCGGCGTAGTCCCGAACGCGGCGAAGGAGCCTGTTGGCGATGCGCGGAGTTCCGCGGCTTCGCGAAGCAATCTCCAAAGCGCCCTCTCCGTCGATCGATATCCCCAGAATCCGGGCGGATTGGTGAATGATAATGCCGAGATCGTTGGGATTGTAAAACTCCAGCCGGTGAATGATGCCGAATCGCCCCCGCAAAGGGGCGGTCAGAAGGCCCGCCCGTGTTGTGGCTCCGACCAATGTGAATCTGGGAAGCGGCATCTTTATGCTCCGGGCTCCGGGACCCTCCCCGATGATGATGTCGATGTAGAAATCCTCCATGGCGGGATAAAGAATTTCTTCAATGGCGGGATGCAAACGGTGGATTTCATCGATGAACAAGATATCGTTCGGCTTCAGATTTGTTAAGATGGCGGCAAGATCGCCGCGCTTTTCGATGACCGGGCCGCTGGTGGTGCGGAGATTCACCTTCATTTCATTGGAAATGATGGCGGCCAATGTCGTTTTCCCGAGTCCGGGCGGACCGTAGAGCAAAACATGGTCTAGGGCTTCGCGCCGTTTTCGAGCGGCTCGGATGCTTATGTCGATATTGTCTTTCACCTTTTGCTGCCCGATATATTGATCCAATGTCTGGGGCCGGAGGCTCTGCTCGAAGGATTTTTCTTCCGACTGCGGCGCCGGGTTCAAAAGCGTGTTTGAGAATTCCTTGTTTGCCATGTTCAAAAATCCCGTCAGCCCGCAAGGCGATGAAGGGTGTTCCGCAGGACCTCTTCGAATGTGCGATTGCATTCCGCGGAACGAAGCACTGCGGAAAGGGCTTTTTCAGACAACGACCGGCTGTAGCCCAAGTTTGTGAGGGCGGACAAGATATCTTCTTCGAGCGCGGTAAGCCGCTCGTGGTCCCGCGCCGCTTCAGTCTGTTCCGGAAGGAGAAACGGGGCCATCTGCCCCTTCAACTCGAGAGCAAGCCTCTCCGCCGTCTTCCGGCCTACGCCGGGAATGGCCGTAAGGCGCGCCACGTTGCCGTCGGCGATGGCTTGCGCGAGATCTTCCACCTGCGCTCCGGACAGTATCGCGATCGCCAATTTGGGACCGACGCCGCTGATGGATATCAGTTTTAAAAAGAAGTCCTTCTCCCGCTGGGAAGAGAATCCGAAAAGAGTCAATGCATCCTCTCTTACGTGAGTATGGATCTTCAAGATGATCTCATTCCCTTCGTCGGGAAGTTCGTAAAAGCTTGTGAGAGGGATGGATACTTCGTAGCCGATGCCGCCGACGTCGACAAGCAGTAAATTTGGTTTCTTTTGAAGAAGCAGGCCTTTCAACTGTCCGATCATTGCCGCTTGCCAACCTTTATTTTATAGTCGTTGAACAATTCAAAAAGCTTTCCCCGTTTATAGCCTCAGATGCCGTCAATCAGCGCCCGAAAGCCGCTGGCTTGCCCGGCTGTTCCGGCTTTTCTGCTTATCCTACCTCGGTGTTGCGTCGGGCAGGCCCCCGTCGACGGGAATGGTGGCCCCTGTAGTAGGCGTTTGCCGCGTTGCGAAAAAGAGCACGGCCTTTCCCACATGGCGCGCCGTAATCCTCGCCTTCAAAAGATTCCGATTCCTGTAATATTCCTCGAGCTCCTCCGGACTCAGTCCGCGGGCGTTCATTCTTTCAGGCCCGATTGCCGTCCACAATCCGGATTTTCGCGAACCGTTGGAAAAGACCGCGTCCGGAGCAACCATATTCACGCGTACATCCAGCGGCGCCAGTTCCTGGCTGGCGATGCGCGCCAGTTGATGGCCGGCTGCTTTAGTCGCGCTGTAAGCTCCGAAATTGGCGCCGGGGGCAAAGACATTCTTGGTTGAAATGAGAACGATATCTCCCCCGGTCCGCTGTTGTTTAAAGAGCTGCGCAGCAGCGGAGAGCAAAAGGAGCGTTCCCTCTACGTTTATATTCTGGAGTTTTCTAAAAGTCTCGATATTCAAATCCGAGAGTGCGGATACATGCGCCATGCCCGCATTCAATACTATCAGATCGATGCCTCCCCAAGTGCGGATTACGGCGCGGAATCCTTCCGCGACGGAATCGGGATCCGTGATGTCCAAGGGAACTTCCATAACACGCTTCGGGAACTCGGCTTTAAGTTCTTCGAAGAGCCCGGAGAGCGCGGGCCCATCTAGATCGGTAAGAGCGACATGGCATCCCTGCTCCAATAGCTCCTCGGCGATTCCGGATCCTATGGCCCCGGCGGCGCCCGTAATTAATGCCACGTGGTGCGAGAGCGGGAGATTTTTATGCCCCTGAAGCTTTATGCGCTGCAGGGAGCGGTATTCCATGTCGAAAAGGTCCTTTTCATCCATTCCGCGATATTTTCCCATGGCGGCGATCTGAGATTTCACCGCGAGCGTATGCGCTGCGATATCTTTGATAATATCGGATGCCGTGGCGTCTTTCCCCGCACAGAGAGCTCCCATCCCGGGCATGAGGATGACTCTGGGGAAAGAATCCATGCGCTCGATTCCTTCGGGCATATCTTCTGAATGCCTTGCAATGTATGCATCATAGGCGGCGGCATATCTTTCGATTGCCCTGCATAATTGTTCCCGGAGCATTTCAGGATTGCTGTATTCAGGATTGTCCACCCAAAGGTAGAGGGATTTTGTGCGGATCAAGTGATCCGAAGTCAGCGGGGGCGTCAAAGCCATTTCCCGCCCACGGTCGGAATCCACGAAATTCAGAATATCTTGATTAATCAAGGGACGCAGAATAACCCTCGTCCAGGGACGGTCGGGATCGCCGCTGGGCTTTGCAAGCATCCCCCTTATCATGGGGGCTGTATCGGCGAACCTTTTTTCAGCCAAAGCCAGGGGAGTGGAGACAACAGCGGTCAGGGGATGGCGGGCGTGCCGCCGAATGTATTTTTCCGCCAAGTCGGAAAGCTGGATAGTCGTCCCGTAAGAATCCTGAGCTTTATCGCCCCAGGTTAACAATCCGTGCCTCATCAGCACCATCGCCTTGACTCGGGGATTTTTATCCAGCTCCCAGGCTACCGCTTTAGCCAGCTTGAATCCCGGGGGAAAATACTCCAGCACGGCTATATCGCCGCCCAAAGCATCCTTCAAAAGCTTTGCCCCTTCCGGCTGATTGGAAAGCGCAAGAATAGCGTCAGGATGCGTATGATCGACGAATTTTTTCGGTATAAAAACATGAACAAGCGTTTCGATGGACGGAGATGCCGACCGCGCATCCAAAAGATGGGTGCGGAATTCATTCACCATTTCTTCGTCCGAAAGTTTTGACAGGGAACGAAGCCTTCTCAGATAGTCCATGTCGAGGCCGGTATATCCGTCCGGAGCCAAAGACGCCATATTGTATCCGGATGCTTTGACATAGATCGCGTGGATCGATTCTCCAAAAAGGTTTGTGCGAAGAGTCTTAACGGAAGAATTGCCGCCGCCGTGCAGTACGAGCTTGTCCTCGGCTCCGATCAAAGAGGCTACATACAATCCGATTGCCAGATCTTCGCCCCATTTCTTCCCATATTTATTTATAAATTGAGCCGCGTTCGCGTCCGACCAGCGGTTCTCCATAGCGTTTTCATCCCACTGATTCTGAGGAATAGATTATTGCCGGCCTTGAATCTCCGGTCAGGCCGATTCATTTTTCAAAGCAAGAAAGACTTCTAAAGCTTCGTTGGGTTTGGCTTTGTCATGGACTATCTTTCGAACCGCCTGAATCATGGCTGATGGAGCATCGGATTGAAAGATATTTCGTCCCATGTCCACGCCGACTGCCCCTTCACTGACCGCTCTGTAAGCCATTTCCAGGGCTTCAGGTTCGGGGAGCTTCTTCCCTCCCGCCATCACTACCGGGACCGGGCATGAAGCGACTACGGTTTCGAAACCTTCCGGCACGTAATAGGTTTTAACAAAATGCGCTCCCAGTTCCGCACAAATTCTGCAAGCCAGCCGGAAGTAGCGGGCATCCCTGGTCATGTTCTTACCGACTGCCGTGACTCCCAGGACCGGAATGCCGTATCGGTTTCCGATATCCACCAGCCGTGTCATGTTGGTTACGGATTGGGTCTCAAATTCGCCGCCGATAAACACCTGGACGGCCATCGCCGCTACATTCAAGCGGATCGCATCTTCAATGTCCACCGCGATCTGTTCGTTTGAAAGCTCCTTCAAGATGCTGGGCCCGCCGCTGGCTCGAAGCACGATAGCTTTATTCATAGATGAGGGGATTGTCGTTCGAAGAATACCCCGTGTCAGCATGAGCGCATCGGCATAGGGAACCAGGGGCACGATATTGAGATCTACGCGTTCCAATCCCGTCGTCGGACCCTGAAAATAACCGTGATCGATCGCCAACATGACTGTTCTGTTCGAAGACGGATCAAAGATGCGCGCCAGTCGGTTTTGCATCCCCCAATCCAGGGAATGGGAACCTTTAAGATCAAAGGGCGTGGCTTCTACCGGTATATCCGGGCGGAATTCCTTGGTTTCATTGGATCCTTCTGCATCCGGCATCTTTGAATTTCCTTTCTTTGTCTGTTTTTGAATTCCATAAGAGCGTGCGGTTGGAATGCCGCGTTGTTTCCTTCCGGCGGTTACTGCCCGGCCCGGATTATTCATAAAGCTTCTACTGCGGCGTATCCAGGCACGTGTACGGTGCACGCATAATTTCTAGGCGCACGATCGTTCGGGCTCCAGGGAGCCTGTCCGGGCTTTAAAGGATTCACCTTGCTGTGTCCGCCGTCGAAAGCCAACCAACCGGCCGAGGAAGGCGGCAACGGCAAGCTCAAACGAGCCGATATCCGGATTTTAGATCCCTGCGCAGCATGCGGACCGGTTGCCGAACAACCCTATGGTATATCAAGCTATGCCCAAGTCGAAGCTAAAGATGGCAACTTTTCCTGGTCCGCTGTCACTGTTTTCAGTCAAGGCCGCCCTTCCGGTTGTGTATAATACATTTTTCCATATTCCGGTTTAAATAGCAGCCGTTGGATACGGCGATGATTCTTTACCGTTTTTGGGGGAGGGAATAAAACAGGATGGTCTCCTGGGATAAACCGAGAGAGGAGTGCGGTATTTTTGGGATTGCGGCGCATCCCGAAGCGGCCCGCATCGCTTATCTTGGGCTTTATGCGCTTCAGCACCGCGGGCAGGAGTCTGCGGGAATCGTGAGTTCCGATCGAAAAAAGCTGCGCATTGAAAAAGGCATGGGATATGTAGCCGATATCTTCAGCGAATCACGGTTGGAACGTCTTCACGGGGACTCGGCTCTGGGGCATGTGCGATACTCCACCGCCGGCAGCAGTACGGTACGGAATGCGCAGCCGATTCTGATCGACTGCTGGCGAGGCTCCATCGCTTTGGCCCACAACGGCCAGTTAACAAATTCTGCCTATTTAAGGCACGAGCTTGAACGCGACGGTGCGATTTTCCATTCCACAAGCGACAGCGAAGTCATCCTGCATCTGATTTCACGTTCGAGGCGCCGAACGCTGCAGGAGGCTTTCATCGAAGCTCTCGGCATGGTGAAAGGCGCGTTCTCACTGGCGATGCTGACTCCGGAGTATCTGCTTGTCGCGAGAGATCCTCGCGGATTCCGCCCCCTGTCCATTGGGCGCCTGGGCGAATCCTACGTGGTTGCTTCGGAAACTTGCGCGTTCGATCTGATAAACGCCGAGTATGAGCGGGATGTCGAGCCGGGCGAAGTGATCCGAATCGAAGGAAACAGCCTGGACTCCCAATCGCCTCTGCCGAAGATGAAGCGCGCTTTTTGTGTTTTCGAGCATATCTATTTCAGCCGCCCCGACAGCGTGGTGTTTGGCCGGAACGTCTATTCAAGCCGACGGGAAATGGGACGATTCCTGGCCCGCGAGCATGCGGTCGAAGCCGATGTAGTTGTCCCGATCCCCGATTCGGGAGTTTCCGCCGCCATCGGATATTCCCAAGAGAGCGGGATCCCTTTGGAGTTCGGCCTGATCCGGAACCACTATGTAGGGAGGACTTTCATCGAGCCGAAACAAGCCATTCGAAATTTCGGAGTCAAGGTCAAACTGAACCCCGTCCGCGAAATTGTCGACGGCAAGCGGATAGTGCTTGTGGATGACTCCATTGTGCGTGGGACTACCAGCAGGAAGATTGTGCACATCGTGCGCGCGGCCGGCGCAAAGGAAATCCATATGCGGATAACGGCTCCGCCCGTAATAGCCCCCTGCTATTACGGCATCGACATCCCGACCCGGCACGAGCTGATTGCGTCCGCAAAATCTGTCGAAGAAATATGCAAATTCATAGATGCAGATTCCCTGGGCTATTTGAGCCTGGAATCCATGCTTGCGGCTGCAGGAGATAAAGAGAGTTTTTGTTCGGCATGTTTCACGGACCATTATCCTACCGACGTTGGTATCGACGAAAGACAGAAGAACCTCTTTAACCAAGACAGTGATTTAATTACTCCGATGGAATAAACGCGCGGCCTGTTGAACGGTGCAGCCTTGGGTGTTTCCTCGGGCGGTTCCAATGGGCAGGGACAGAGGAGCATGGATGGAAAACAGAAAACTGGCAATGCTGATTTCGGGGCGCGGATCCAATTTTGTAGCCATTCAAGAAGCCATCCTACGAGGAGATTTGAATGCTCAGATTTGCTGTGTGTTCAGCAATGTCGAAAACGCTGCGGGACTGGATCGCGCGAAGGAATTCGGGTTGACTGCGATATGTATTCCCTCCCGCGGCATGGAACGTGCGAAACATGAGGACATGCTGATAGATACGCTGCGTCCTTTTGATCCTGCACTGGTGTGTCTGGCGGGATATATGCGCGTTGTAAGCCCGAAATTTTTGAGGGAATTTCCTTCCAGAGTCCTGAATATCCATCCTTCGCTGCTCCCATCGTTCCCGGGTATCCATGCGCAGCGCCAGGCGCTGCAATATGGAGTAAAGGTGTCGGGATGCACGGTTCATATCGCGGATGAGGGCGTGGACACGGGGCCGATTTTGATGCAGCAAGCGGTGGAAGTAGTGGAGGGCGATACTGAAGAGACTTTGTCGGCGCGAATCCTGGAGCAGGAGCACAGAATTTACTGGCGCGCAATAGCTCTTATGCTGGAAAAGATGCATTCGCGTTCACGCATGGCATAGGCGCCTAACAAAGATTTTCCAAATTTTAGCCTTTACACATAATGGCAGTATGAGTAAGATGTTGCTCTCACAGTCAATGAGATTGAGATGATTCAGTCTTTTGATTGAAAAAATCTTTGCCTTTTGTCGAGCGGCTTGTGCGGGCCTGGGCAAGCAGTAAGGTTGTTTGACAAGAACCGCCGATATCGCCGATTTTCGACAATGGACGGAGGAGAGGCTGGATTGCCTTAATCAGTCGATTAAACAATCCTTAAAAAGCAGTAGAGAAGTCAACTTCGGGCAAGTTGACAAGTTGACTTTAATATAATATAATTTAAATCTGCCTAGATCTTTGATAACTAGATAGTGCGTGTCCAAGACATCCATTCCAAAAGAAAGACCAGTAGCCTGAATTTATCAAAATTCAGGATTCTTCAAATTAATTGGAGAGTTTGATCCTGGCTCAGAATCAACGCTGGCGGCGTGCCTAACACATGCAAGTCGAACGAGAAAGTGGGGGCAACTCCACAAGTAAAGTGGCAAACGGGTGAGTAACACGTGAACAATCTACCCTCGAGTGGGGAATAACAGCGCGAAAGCGATGCTAATACCGCATAACATCTTCAGGCCGCATGGTTTGAAGATCAAAGGCGAAAGCCGCTTGAGGAGGAGTTCGCGCCTGATTAGCTAGTTGGTGAGGTAACGGCCCACCAAGGCAACGATCAGTAGCCGGCCTGAGAGGGTGAACGGCCACACTGGAACTGAGACACGGTCCAGACTCCTACGGGAGGCAGCAGTGGGGAATTTTGCGCAATGGGCGAAAGCCTGACGCAGCAACGCCGCGTGGAGGATGAAGGCCTTCGGGTCGTAAACTCCTGTCAGTGGGGACGAATGCTTCGCAAGAAGTTTGACTGTACCCGCTGAGGAAGCCACGGCTAACTCCGTGCCAGCAGCCGCGGTAATACGGAGGTGGCAAG
>CAZDMR010000012.1:0-68326 GCA_964506795.1 uncultured Acidobacteriota bacterium
TCCTCCTGGTTTTAATTAATCATTTGTCCCCACAATCAAGAAATCATCATCGAATCATCATCGGACGCCCTTATTCTCAATCAGAAGGGCTTTGCATCCAAGTCACCAAATGTCATCAATTTATCTGAATTGTCACGAATTGTATCTTTCTCGGCGGCACTTCTTGTTAGCGAGACAGGGTCGTTTTGCCGGGCTGTTGCGCAAAGGCACTCCAGTTCTTCCTCCAAGGAAATGAAAGATCTTACCGCGGGCGCAATCAGCCGTGTTTGCGGGGAATCTATACAAGCCGTGAAGGGTGATGAGAATTTCTCCTAGGCTACGAATTTATATCCCCCTCCGTATATCGAAAGGAGGTAGCGTGGGTTGGAAGGCTCGCGTTCGATTTTTTTGCGGATTCTTAGGATGTGGTTGTCCACCGTTCGTGGCGTTGCGCAGGCGTTATGCCCCCATATCTTGTCCATGATGCGTTCCCTGGTGACGAACTGCCCGCGAAGCCTGATCAGCAATTGAAGAATGTCAAATTCCCTGGCTGTCAGCTCCAATGGCTTTCCTTTGCGGAGTGCGACGTGTTTGTCGAAATCAATCGTTATATCGTCGAACGCATAGCGAGGGATGTAGTCGCTGGCTGCCGGCTCGCGGTACCGCAGCCGCGCGCGGACCAGGGAATGAAGCTCGCGCAGGCTGAAAGGCTTCGGGACATAATCGTCGGCGCCGATTTCAAGGCCCACGATCTTATCGACTTCCTCTCCTTTGGCGGAGAGCATGATAATCCGGGTGTCCGCCTCCTTCGCCCGCAGCATCTGGCATACCGAGAGGCCGTTGACCTTTGGTAGATTCACGTCGAGAATGATCAGGTGGGGATTTTCTTTTTGCGCCAGTTGAAGGGCGGTGTCGCCATCGAATGCCTTGATGACTTCGTAGCCTTCCTTCTTAAAACTCATGGCAAGTCCGTTCACCAAATCCCGTTCGTCATCGACAATCATGATTTTATGCATAGAATTCATCCCGAGGGGAATGCCTCTTTCCGGCAGCCCCGTGCCGCAAATTTATTACTAAGTAATCATATCGTCAAAGCTTTTCACGCGCTGAAGCTATCTTTTGGAATCCTTTGGAACCTCCCCGGAAGCGTTTTGGCTGTTTCCGCAGGGAATACCAGTTTGAAAATACTGCCTTTTCCGACCTCGCTTTCCAGTTCGATGGAGCCCTTATGGGCTTTCATAGTTTCGTTGACCAGGTATAATCCCAGCCCCACTCCGCGCTTGTCGCCGGAATTGCCGCCGCGATAAAATTGATTGAATATTGCCTTGCGTTCAGACTCGGGGATGCCGGCTCCGTGATCCTGAACCGATACCATAACCCTCCCGTCTTCCGACCATGCGCGGACCTCAATGGATTCAGAATCGCCTCCGTATTTTCTCGCATTATCGATCAGGTTTAAAAATGCCCGCGTAATTTTTTCACTGTCGAAGAGCACCCGAGGCAAAGCGGGAGCGATCCCGACATTAAGCCTAATGCCCTGCTTGTCGAGCCATTCGGTGCATAAACCCGCCGTTTTTTCAACCAATGCCCCCAGATCGCCTAACGACATTTTGTATTGTTCCCGAGCGTTTTCAGTCCGGGACAGTTGAAGCAGGTTCTCGATGAGGTTCAGCAGGTTCTCCGATTCCCTGGAGATGACTTCCAGGCTGTAACGCCGATCCTCTTCGGAGAGCGATTCGTCGGTCAGCAGCGTTTCAACATACAACTTGATCATTGTCAGGGGGGTTTTCAGTTCATGCGATACGTGGCCGACAAAATTGGAGCGCACTCTGGCCACCATCTGCTCTCTGGAGATCCGCGCTATCATGAATGCGATAATCACCAGAAGAATGAGCATCAGCAAGGCCATCAAGCCGATGGCCTCTAAATTCACCTTATAGTCAAAAAGGGCCGCGGAGACAGCTTCGGCGGGCAAGTGCAGTTCAAGGAACCGGAAAGCGTTTTCGAAGGGCACTTTGACAGCGGATTCTACGGCTGAATGAACCGGCTGAATATGAAAATCGGAGACCGTTATGATTGGAGATTTTAATTCTCTCCGGCTTTGATTGAGCAATGGACCCGAGATCCATTGCGTGTCTGCGGCCATCGCCAGGATACGTTCAGGCCCATTTTTTTTCAGGATTATGTAGTAGATCTGAATGCCGCCGTCTTGCGATAAAACGGACTGTTCATAAACGACATTCGGCTGCGCGCTTGCCGGCATTTCCAGTTCTTTG
This sequence comes from uncultured Acidobacteriota bacterium, assembly GCA_964506795.1. GTDB lineage: Bacteria > Acidobacteriota > UBA6911 > UBA6911 > UBA6911 > UBA6911. The sequence goes on from CAZDMR010000012.1 coordinate 2,256, forward strand.
CCTATAATGCGGGCCAGACGAAATTGTCTCATGAAGGATGAATCAGCAATCGCCGGCGTCGCGTGCCCCAGCCGCTTTTCAAGGCGTTCCTTCAGTTTCAGGACGACCTCTTCGCTGAGCAGCCATCGTCCGTTCAGTAAATCGGCATATAGATTCCGGATCGACTCCCGCCTGTCGGTATTTCTGCCTGCGTCCAGTTCGTCAATTTCTATAGCCGCCACGAGCGCATACGGCACGTGGTATTCATTCAGGCAGTCCGGAAATTTATCTTCAAGGCGGTTCCAAATGCGGACGGCGTCGGTGGGCTTTCTTGCCGCAAGGTAGACTCTCGCCAGCAGATCCAGCGACCGGCTTTTCAACGCGTCCGGTACCGGCATTGCGGAGCATTTTTCAAGTAGATTGATTGCCGATTCATAGCGTCTATTTTTGGATTCACCTGCCGCTTTCCGGTAAAGGGCCGCGAAATCCCTTTCCTCCGGAGTTGCATCTTTGCCTATGGCGCTAATGGGCAAGTACGCTTTGCCTGCTTCGAGCTGGGGGAAATAGAGCTCTCTGTTCACCAAAAGAAACAATCCATCCGCAATGGGATGATTTTTCAATATTTCCCGCGCCTTCAATCCAAATAAAGCGTTTCCGGAGACATCTTTGGTGGTCCGTTCCGCAATTGACAGCAGGCTTTCCTCTTTGAGGCATTTCTCGGCGAGCTGCATGCTTTTTCGCTCAATCTCGTTTGCCAGTCTTTTCGCTTCGGACTGTATATCGCCGCAGGCGGATATCGACGCCATTGCCTCTTTTTGGCGTATAAAAGATATAATGGTTAAAACCATGACGATGAGCGCCGCCAAACCCACGAGCGTCAAATAAAACTTTAGGGATTTGCTTTTGACTGTTTTATACGGCACTTTCGGAGCCTTTGCGTGAATGTCTCTTAAATAATCGACCGATTTAGAAAATTAATTATTGCAAGCCGTTATTTAAGTATCGCTATTTTAGATCAATTCCAAGCCGGAATAGCAATGTTTTTTATATAACCAGGCAAGGGCTGCGCCCTTAATATCCCTCCAAAAAGCAACGGGATACGGAAGGCCGAAGCCAGAATGCCCAGTGATTATCGGTTGAGCATAGGATTTCATTTAACGCAAAAGGAATTCTCCTAAAGCGTTAGTAAGACAACAAGGTTGGCAATCTGGATAAGCAGTATGCTGCCGTGACGGCAGCCGTGGACAACCTGCATGTAGCTGCATTGGAGGAATCGATAAAAATTCCGGCTTCCGGCTTCTTACTTCTGGCTTCTGGCTTCTTTCTTCTTGCTTCCAATAAACGAAAGGCTGCGCTCGAATTAATGCTTCGGTATTATGTCGTCGGCAGGCAGCCGGAATCCCGGCTGGGGAGAGGCATCCTTCCAGGGGACGCCGTAGGAATCAAGCAGCAGCTTGGCGCTCGGCACTTGCATATCGCCGCGCAGATCGGTGTATTGGAAAACGGAAATGCGGAATGTATTCGCCGCGGCCAGCCCGCCGGACCTTTCATAGGAATAAACTCCCGAGAAAGTACCCACGTGTGCGCCGGAGCGATCGTAAACCTTCAGATCCATAAGAGAGCCTTCGGGCAGGAATTTAAGCACCGAATTGGATAGAGGCAAAAGCGCCTTCTCTTCCTTTACCAGAAAGATCTTGTCGTATGGGATTGTCTTGGCCGCCAGAGCGGTTTCAATCGCATCCACAATATCAATTTTCTCATACCGGCCGTTTTTGCGTATTTCCTGAAGCTCCAGGGCGAGATTTTCCCAATCCACCCGCTCGTGCGCCTTATTCAGGCATTTATCCACATCCTGCCAGCGCAGCATTTTTGCTTTGCCCCGGGTTTTCACCTTGCATGGGAAAACCTCGGCGGCCGATCGGTAGGCGGCATCGGCCAGAGCTTCGGTCTTGGCGCGGAGTTCTTGGGGCGATCCCTGCCCATAGCCCGGAAGGACGCAGCCTGTAACAAATAGGCAGGCAATCATTACGGTTTTTGGCATAACGCTCATATTTTTCGGAGGCTTTCTCATTTTTTTCCAGACGCCGACAGGTTTTCGATGGCCGCTTCAGCGGCGGCGGCTACACCGGCACTGCGGTCTTTTCTAAGGGGATCGAGGGCCTTAAGGTTGGTCGCGTCTCCCAGCAAGGCGACCGCCGTAACCGCTCTTTGCCGCACGCCGGCATCGCGGTCCTTAAGACGCAGCATAATTTGGGGCAGCGCCGCGCGCACCCCCAGGGAGGTAAGCGCTTCGATTGCGGCCATTCGGATTTCGGGCGCAGGATCGGAAAGAGAGCTTGTTAACGCCTCAACAGCTTCATCCCCTCTGGAGTCCGCCAGGATTTCGATCGCTTTCATGCGCATTTCCGGACCGGCGTTTCCCTCCAAAGCCTTCAGGGCCTGCATGGGCGTTTCTATGTCGTCGTTGTGCTTGGTTACGACTCCCGTGCCTAAATAAAGGGTTCCAGGCTGAGAGACCGGATCGGTGCGCGGGAAAATGCTTACCATGGAAACGCCTCCCGGCGCGGACGCATTCGGGCCGTATAAGAAAACGCTATTGTGGTCCACGGCGATTCGCTCCACGGCTTCCTCCAAGGAAGCTTTGTTCAAGCGCACGGATATCAAGGGATTGTCTTGGCTTTGCACCTTGAAAATGACCCCAGTCCGGTGGGCTAACTCGAGGAGCGCGTCGTGAAGGGGGCAATTAACGATGTCCGCCGTAATCAGGCCGCCTTCCACGCGCATATGCAAGACCGGAGGGTTCGGCTGCGGTTCTTGATCCTGAGGCCGCAGTTGGGGATTGCGGAACGGATTTCTCTGGGCGGGTGCAACTGACGCCAGCAATATCGTTCCCGACAGGAACAGGAAGAAGACTGTCGTCCAACGGCGGTTTGATATTCGGCTATTTATCGGCATCCAGGTCCACGTTCTCCTGAATCTTCATAAATTGGTTGAACCGATACATTAGGAAGAGATCCCGCAGTTTTTGATTTGGATTTGCCAGCACAACCTCGCCGCCGGCTTCTTTTATTCTTTTGAACAAGCGCAATATCTCTCCTATGCCCGAGCTGTCGATAAACGGCACCTCTTTAAAATCAATAACCACCCGCTTGACTTCGGCCTCCGGTATAGGATCCAGGAAACGCTGCAAATCCGGACACAGTTCAAACGTAATCTTTCCTTTTAAGCGAACGATCCTGACGGCGCCGCGAGATTCGACTTGGACATCCATAGCTGTATAGGCAAAAATACTGTCATATTTCAATGCGGGGAGCAAGCATCTGATTCAGACAAAGAAAACGAAATTTGTGGTTCATCGCCACAAAACCGGAAGGACACATTACGATCTACGGATCATTCATGCCGGAGTTTTGCGCTCCTGGTCTCTGCTTAAGGAGCCGCCGGCGCGGCGAGGGGAAAGAAGGCTGGCTGTCGAGAGGGAAAAATTCACCGCGGAATCCATTAAGAGCAAAAGCTTTGAAGAAGAAGCTTTCGGCCGGGGACGCGTCGAGATCTGGGACGAAGGAGAGGCAGAGGTCAAAGCGGAATCCCCCAAATGCCTGTCGCTGGTTTTCCGGGGGATCAGGCTTTCGGGAGAATACGAGCTTCGCAGAATGCGGTGGTATCCGGGGAACCGGTGGCTGCTCAAAAAAACACAAAATCAAAAAATATAAAGGGAAACGGGGGGCAGCATTTTACCGTTGACAGGATGGGCCTTTCCAATACACCCTTTATATAAAACGACAGTGAAAAACCAAGTCGAGGAGCATTGACGATAAATTTTAACGATAATTGGACCGTATTTGAGGCGGGCATTTTCCCCCGGGAGTAAAAGTTATGACAGGTAACGCGCAGAGACGGACTTATAAGCTTATCGGCTCGGCTATAGCGATTGCTCTTTTATGCGGAGCCGCCGTTTTCGCCCAGGAGCAAACGATCTCTCCGCTTTCCGACTACATGTACAAGAAAGACTTCGCAAGACATGAAGAGATCAAAAAGGAAACCAATGTCCAAAAGCGGGCGGACCTTCTGAAAGCTTTCGTCAAAGAACGCCCGATTTCAAGAATGCTTCTTTATGTAACAAGCGATTACCTGGAGTGCCTGAAACCGCATATCAATAATAAAGATTGGGCCAAGTTGATACCGGCGTATGAATCGTTTCTCGCTCTCCTCCCCAGCGAAAAAAGTGTCCGATCGCAGGCGGATGTTATTCCGGTGGGCTTGGAGGACTTTTTGAAGAAGCAGCTTGCGCCCTCGAAATTACTCATCCAGAGGGGGCTCCTGACCGCCTATTATCAATCCAACAATTTTGCAAAGGCGGCCGAAACAGCAGAAAGGGTTTACGCCGCGGCCCCCGAAAAAGATATGCTTCCGCTGCTGACCGATATATTCCTGAAAACACAAAACAACGACAAGTATCTGAACTATGGGCAAAAGCTGCTGGATGCGACTCCAATCAATCAGTCCTATGGCACAGCGCTTCAGATGGCGGATATATACATGAAGAAGCAGCAAACCGACAAAGCAATCGATTTGCTCGGCAAGGTCATGAGCGTTTTTTCTGAAAAAGTGCCGCCGGGATTGCAGGAAGCTTCCTGGAATGCAACCAGAGCTTTTTATTATGGAGTTGTCGCAGCCAAAGCTTACGAAGCCAAAAATTACAACAAGGCCTTGGAGCAGTTCAGGACGGTTGTCAGGTTCGATCCCAAACGGGATGACGCCTACTACTTTATCGCCATGTCCCTGTGGCAGAACGGCGACCAGCAGGGGGCGATTCCATACTTCGCAAAGAGCGTGGTATTGAACAAGCAGTACGCGGCGAAAGCACGGCAGCACCTGGAACAGCTCTATAAAGCGGAGCACAGCAATTCCCTTGACGGGCTCGACGAGGAATTGGCGAAAGCAAAATCCAGTCTCGGGATTAGCTGAAATCAATGCGCGGGATTCACTGCCGGCCGGCCTATGAACCAGCCGGGATTTTGACCGGTCTTACTCCGGCAATGCAAAAAACGGGCGAAACCGGCGGATTTGGATCGATTTCCCGTAAAATATGCTGGCAATTTTAGAAAAATGGGTGTAATTTTTTCGTTTACCTGTTAGCTGACCACGCTAATTCTTGCGCCGAAAAAACCTTCATTCCACATAGGTGTAACATGGCAGAAAAGGATATCCGGAATAACGCTTCCTCGAATAAAAAAATACCCATTCAGGAAGCCTTGGATAAAGAAGGAGAGCAGCTGCACATCAGCGAACTGCAGGCTCTTAATATCAAGGATCTCGCCAAAATAGCCAAAAAGTACAAGATTTCCGAAGCGGGCAAGATGAGCAAGCAGGATCTTATTTTCGCCGTTCTGCAGGCTCAGGCTGAAAAACACGGGCTTATTTTTTCCGAAGGAGTCCTCGAAGTGCTTCCCGAAGGGTATGGATTCCTCCGGTCGCCCGACTACAGCTATTTGCCGGGTCCTGACGACATCTATATTTCCCCTTCCCAAATCCGGAAATTCGACCTTCGAACCGGCGACATCGTTTCGGGGCAGATTCGAATGCCCAATGAAGGCGAGAGATACCTCGCGCTTGTGAAAGTGGATGCCGTTAATTTCGAACCGCCCGAGGAAGCGCGCCACAGGATTTTTTACGACAACCTGACCCCGCTTTACCCTCATGAGAGGATCCGGCTCGAAACAGTGAAAGAAAACCTCTCCGCGCGCGTCATGGATATTTTCACGCCCATCGGCAAAGGACAGCGCGGATTGATCGTATCGCCGCCCCGGACGGGCAAGACCATGCTTCTGCAGAGTATCGCGAACTCCATAAGCGCGAACCACCCCGAGATATTTCTGATCGTGCTGTTGATTGACGAACGCCCCGAAGAGGTCACCGATATGGAGCGGTCGGTTAAGGGAGAGGTTATCAGTTCTACATTTGACGAACCCGCTTCGCGCCACGTCCAGGTCGCAGAGATCGTCATGGAAAAGGCCAAGCGCCTTGTGGAGCATAAAAAGGATGTCGTGATTCTGCTCGACAGCATTACCCGCCTGGCCCGCGCCTATAACACCGTCGTGCCTTCGAGCGGGAAAGTCCTGTCCGGAGGCGTGGACGCAAACGCCTTGGAGAAACCGAAGCGCTTTTTCGGAGCCGCCCGCAAGATCGAGGAGGGAGGCAGCCTTACGATTATGGCGACAGCATTGATCGACACCGGAAGCCGAATGGATGACGTGATTTTTGAAGAATTCAAAGGCACCGGCAACATGGAGATCATCCTGGACCGCAAGCTTGTGGATAAGAGGATCTTTCCCGCCATCGACATCAACAGGTCCGGCACCCGGAAAGAGGAGCTTTTGGTCGACGGCGGAGACCTCAACAAAATCTGGATACTCCGAAAGGTGCTGAGTCCTCTTTCCATCGATGAGGCGATGGATTTGCTCCTGGACAAACTGCGGAAATCGGAAAGCAACGGAGAATTTCTCACCTCCCTGAATAAAGGTTAATCCGCTCCCCCCTGCTAAAAATTGCCCCGCGTCGCGATTGTGTTTTTCGGTTTTCCCGCGGCATAGAAGGAAACTCCTTGCCCGCAAAATTCCCGGCTGAGCGCTTATAGAAATTCTCCAAGCCCGCGTTTTTCGGAGCCCTGGCTCACGCGCGGGCATCGCCCCTCACCGACATCGGCTGGGCCGGCAGATCTTTTCGCCCGGCCCGGCCGAATCGGCCGCATTTGACTTGCCCGCCCGGCTTCAATACTATTTCTTTTTCAGACTGAATCCGTATTATTCATGAAGATTCGCCGCGACGCGGCAAAACAAATCGGAAAATTCAAACGGCATTTAAAAAGAGAGGACCGTGGAACTAACAACACACATCAACGAGATCAACCAAAAAGTCCGGAATGAAAGCGGTTTTGTGGATCAGCTCATCGCCGAGGCGCACCGGGTCATTGTGGGGCAGAAGTACATGATCGAGCGCCTCCTGATCGGATTGCTTACGCGCGGGCATATCCTTCTCGAAGGAGTTCCCGGATTGGCGAAAACGCTGGCCGTGAAAACCCTATCCTCGGCCATCGACGCCAAGTTCCAGCGGCTCCAGTTCACGCCCGACCTGCTGCCCGCGGATCTTATAGGGACGATGATCTACAGCCAGAAGGACGGCGCCTTTTATCCCAGGAAGGGCCCGATTTTTGCGAACGTAATCCTGGCGGACGAAATCAACAGGGCCCCCGCAAAAGTGCAGAGCGCCCTCCTGGAAGCGATGCAGGAAAGGCAGGTCACCATAGGGGACAGCACGTACCTCCTGGAAGAGCCTTTTCTGGTCCTGGCGACCCAGAATCCCATCGAGCAGGAAGGCACCTACCCTTTGCCCGAAGCCCAGATCGACCGTTTCATGCTGAAGCTGAAAATCGATTATCCCGACCCGAAGGAAGAACGTCAGATATTGGATTTGATGGCGCAGGATGAACCCATAGCAATCCGCAAAGTGGTGACGCCGGCCGACATCCTTCGCGTGCGCGAGGTGGTCAAGGAAGTTTACATGGACGACCGCATCAAGGACTACATCATCCAGCTTGTCTTCGCCACGCGAAGGCCCCAGGAATTCAAACTGGATCTCAAAGACCTGATCCGGTTTGGAGCGTCTCCGCGCGCCACCATTTATTTGGCTCAGGCTTCGCGCGCGCATGCCTTCATCAAGGGGCGCGGCTATGTCACTCCCGAGGACATCAAGGCCGTGGGCATGGATGTCCTGAGGCATAGGATCATTCTCACATACGAGGCCGAGGCCGAGGAGATGACGCCGGAATCCATTGTCAGCAGGATCTTTGATGCGGTGCAGGTGCCCTAACCGCATTAATCCATTAAAGGCCCGAAGCAAACGGAAAAACAAACGAGGCCCGAAGGGCCGATAGGCAATAGGCCCGACCGTGTTAACGGAAAAACAAAAGAGGCCCGAAGGGCCGATAGGCAATAGGCCCGACCGTAAGGTCGGGAACCGGTAGGAAATAGGCCCGACCGTAAGGTCGGGAACCGGTAGGAAATAGGCCCGACCGTAAGGCCGGGATAAATTATGTTGCCCAAAGAGATTATCCATAAAATAAGGCGGATCCAGATAACCACCAACAAGCTGGTTAACGAATCCCTGGCGGGGGAATACCATTCGGTCTTTAAGGGAAGGGGGATGGAATTCGACGAAGTCCGGGAATACCAGCACGGAGACGATGTCCGAACGATTGACTGGAACGTCACTTCCCGCGCGGGCCGTCCGTTTGTAAAGCGCTATGTGGAAGAGCGCGAGCTTACGGTCATGCTGCTGATCGACGCAAGCGCCTCGGGAAACTTCGGCTCCGTCCACACGACAAAATCCGAAATCTCGGCCGAAATCTCGGCCCTTCTTGCCTTTTCGGCGATTAAAAACAACGACCGCGTAGGGGCCATTCTTTTTACGGACCGCGTGGAAAAATTCATTCCGCCGCGCCGCGGGAGCACCCATGTGCTCCGCGTTGTCCGCGAAGTGCTGTTTTATAAACCCGCACACAAGGGGACGAGCATTCAGAAGGCGTTTGAGCACTTGAATCTGGTGTTGCACAAACGTTCGGTGGTGTTCCTGCTGTCGGATCTTCTGGATCAGGGATTTGAGCAATCCTTAAAAACAGCAAACCGCGAGCACGATATTGTCGTTATTCAAATTATCGATCCCCGGGAAAAGGAACTCCCGGCGGTCGGAATCCTTGAAATACAGGACGCCGAAACCGGAGAAGTCATCAGCGTGGACACTTCTCTGCCATGGATTCGCGACACCTATCGGGGAAATTGGGAAAGAAACCAGTCCCGGCTTGCGAAGCTGTTCGAGTCTCAACGAATCGGACATCTCGTCATAGAAACCGGGAAACCCTATGAAGCCCCGTTGGTGCATTTCTTCAAGGAGCGCGCGAAGAGAATCCGATGAAATGCTTCCTCCGCAAGAAAGCTCAGTTCCGCGTCCGTGATTCAAGCTTCTCGCGCGGCGCAATTGTCCTTTTTTTCTGGATCGCGTGGATGCTGTGCCTACCGCGGGCTTTCTCTGCAAGTGCGGCGGCGGAGGGAGAACAAATCCCCCCGGAAGTTGAAATTCGCCTGGAGGCGCACCCCAAGATCGCGACCGTCGGAGACCCGATAAGGATTGAACTGGATATCGTAATGCCCGAAGGCAGCACGGTTGAAATTCCAAGGCCGGAAGCGCAGACCGGAGATTTCGCTGTTTTGGATTTCTTTCCCGGCCCCACCGTGCCCGACGACGGCAAAGCGGCGGAACCGCCCGGTGATGAGCCCCTGCGCCATCACAGGGCTCGGATATTGGCGGCGGTTTATAAGACCGGGAAGTTTGTTTTCCCGTCCTTGCCGTTGAAACTGAAAACCAAAGAAGGCAAAGAAATCCCCCTGGCCGCTCCCACTGCCGCGATTGAGATTCAGAGCGTCCTTCCGGAAGAAGACCCGCAGTTAAAGGATCTGAAAAAACAGGCTGAACTGCCGGAGCCCGCCTATTGGCCCTTCTGGCTCGCAGCCGCTGCCGTATGCGCCGTCCTCGGATGGCTTCTGCGGCGTTATTGGAAAAAACGGAGCCGTTCTCCGCAGCCGCTTTCTCCGGCAGAAGTGCGCAATGCGCTGGATCTTGCGGAGGCGGATTTGCGGGAACTGCTCGCGCGGGGGCTTCCGGACGCCCGCGGAGCCAAGCATTTCTATGTTCTCCTTTCTGAAATCGTAAAAAGAATCCTCGAAGCCGCATACGAGATCCCGACCGCCGAGCGCACCACGCTGGAAATCGCAGATTCGCTTCACGGCATGCATTTGCCCCAACCGGAAGCCCTGGATCGCATAGAATCTTTCCTTCTGCGCTGCGATGCTGTTAAATTCGCCAAATACATACCTTCGGGCGCGGAAAATGAATCGGCGTCGGAGGATGCGCTGCGAATCCTTCAAGAAGCAAGGGAGGCGGCAAACAGCCGTTATCCGGCAGCGAACAGCGGATAGGAATTCAGAGAAAATCGGAAGGCCTGTTAAGAAATTAAAAAGCAATTGAACCATGACAATTCAACCAATCACCGCCGGCCGCCTGCCGCAGTCGGCCGCCTGATACCCAACTGGACGCGTTGACGATGAGCTTTGCCAATCCCAAATTTCTCCTGCTGCTGGCCCTCATCCCGCTGATCGTCTGGGGTTATGTCCGCCGCATGCGCCGCGGACAAGGGAGCCTCAGGTTCGGGTCGACGCTTGCGCTGGAAGGAATTCAATCCTCGTGGACGGTCCACATCCGGCACTTTTTATTCGCCCTCAACATGCTCGCGCTGGCCCTCGCCGTCACGGCGCTCGCCCGCCCTCAGAAAGGGCTGCGGGCCGAGGAAACATTCAGCGACGGAGTAGACATTGTCATTGCCTTGGACGCGTCCGGCAGCATGGCGGCCGAAGATTTTGAACCCCGGAACCGCTTCTTTGTGGCAAAGCAGGTCATCGGCAAATTCATCGACCTGTTGCAGCATGACCGCGTGGGGCTGGTGGTCTTTGCCGCCAAGGCTGTTACCCGGTGCCCGCCCACTCTGGATTACGGGGCTTTAAGGCACGTTCTTGACGGCACCGAACTGGGAATTATCGAGGACGGCACCGCCATAGGCAACGCCTTGGCCGCTTGTCTGAATCGGTTGAAGCAGAGCAAAAGCAAATCCAAGGTCGTCATTCTCGTAACAGACGGCGTCAACAACCGCGGAGAGATTCAACCCGTAGATGCGGCCGAAATGGCCCGGGCTCTATCGGTTAAGATTTATACGATCGGAGTGGGGTCAACCGGGACCGCCAGGTTCCCCGTTAACGATCCTGTTTACGGAAAATCCTACGCGAATCTGAAGGTGGAAATCGACGAGGCGTCCCTGAAGCGGATCGCGGAAACAACGGGCGGGATTTATTATCGCGCCACCGACAGGCCCGAACTGGAGAAGATCTTCGAAGACATCGGCCGTCTGGAAAAAACAAAAATCAAGGTTAAAACTTACACCCATTACAACGAGCGGTTCGCTGATTTCCTGCTGCCCGCCCTTGTACTGGTTTTTATTGGAACGATTTTTGAATTTTCACGTTTCGGAAAAATACCGTAACGCGGTTGGGGGCTTTAACCCGGATTATTCATGAAGCTTCTACTGCGGCACCGGATCCAGGCATGTTTACTGCGTTGCGCTCCTTCGAGCTCCTCGACGTACTGTCGAGTACGCCTGCGGGGCTCTCGGTCGCGCGCCTTGTATCCATGCCTGTCTACGCCGCCTCGCTACGAATCCTCATGAATAATCCGGGTTTACTGGTTGCTTAGATGCATTTTGCCGAACCCGATTACTTAAATCTGCTCTGGGCTCTTCCGGCGCTCGCGCTTTTCTTTTGCTGGTCTTTTTATAACCGGCGGAAGAAGGTGGAGAAACTGGTCGGCCCCACCCTGGCGGCCAGGCTGACCGAAGATTACAGCCGCGGCAAAGCCGTCCTCAAGGCCGCGCTGCTGATAGGATTTTTCGCATTCGGCCTCCTCGCGGCCGCCCGCCCGCAATGGGGGGCGAAACTAAAGACCGTGAAAAGGGCCGGGATCGATATCATCGCGGCATTGGACACTTCTTTCAGCATGAATGCCGAGGATATCGCCCCCAATCGCCTGGAGAAAGCCAAAGCGGAAATTCGAGCCCTTACCGAAAAATCCGGAGGAGACCGGATCGGAGTGGTTGTTTTTGCGGGTTCGGCGATGGTCCATTGCCCGCTGACCTTGGACCATGGAGCGGTGAACCTGTTCCTTGATTTCGCCTCCACGGGGATGGTTCCGGAGCCTGGGACTTCGCTTGCGGCGGCCATCGATACGGCAACAGCCGCTTTCATCCAAAAGGAAGGAAAGCATAAAGCTCTTGTCCTGTTCACGGACGGGGAGGATTTGGAAGGACAGGTGGATAAGGCGCTCCGCAAGGCAAAACAAGCAGGAGTGATTATTTATGCCGTGGGCGTCGGCACCCCGCAAGGGATGCCCCTCCCCATCCGGGATGCCAAAGGCGATGTAGTGGAATACCGCAAGGACCCGGACGGGAAGGTGGTTGTCAGCCGCCTTGACGAAAGGTCCCTGGCCGAAATTGCGACCCGCACCGGAGGGCGGTATTTCAGGGCGACCGCGTCGGGGAGTGAGATCGAAGAGCTCTACAAGGACATTTCCGGTTTGGAAAAAAAGCAGTTTGAATCCGGTGTATTCCAGAATTTCGAGGACCAATTCCAGTATCCGCTTGCTTTGGCTATAATTTTCCTTACAGCAAAGTGCTGGATCAGCGAAAGACGAAGACAGAGGACGGCATGGCTCAACAGACTTCGTTAAGGCCGGCGGCGGTCGGCCGGAATGCGGCGGAAGGGATATTGGACGCCGGAATGCGGGCAGCCCGCTTTACGGCGCCCGTGCTTATGGTTTTCCTGATTCTGGCAGCGGCGCCGTATCTCCAGGCCGAGTCGGCCGCCGCAAAAAACAACGAGGGCAATCGACTCTTCTCGCAGGGAAAATATGAAGATGCCGAAAAGGCCTATTTACAAGCTCAGGCAAAGAGCCCCGGCAAACCGGAGATCCTTTACAATCTTGGAAACTCGCTGATCAAGCAAAAGAAATACGATCAAGGAGTCCAAACCTTGCGCCAGTCCATAAGCAGCCCGGACGCGCCGATAAAGAAAAACAGCTGGTACAACACCGGAAACGCCCTATATATGGCGGGCAGCTTCAAGGATTCCGCGGAAGCGTACATACAGGCGCTGAAGTTGGATCCAAAGGACAGAGACGCGAAGCACAATTTGGAAATGGCCTTAAAGCAGCTCAGGCAGCAGCAAGAGGGCAAATCCGATAAAGATCAAGATCGGACAGGATCGGATCAGGGAAAAACTGGAAATTCGGAATCGGGCAAAAACGGGGATTCGCAATCGAACGAAAGAAATGCCGATGCGTCGGCCGAGCGGGAACAAGGCAAAGAGCCTGAAGAAGCGGAGGGGACCGACCGACCGCGGCCCGAAAATTCCATCGGCAGAGAGCAGGCGCTTCAAATACTGGAGGCGCTTGAGAACCGGGAGCTTGACGAACAGCGCAGGCTGCTGGAGCAGCGCGCCAGGCGCAAATCCAATGAAAAAGACTGGTGACACTGCTGCTGAACTAAAATTATGAATCGCAAATTAAAAACCATATTTCCCTTCAAGCGGCCTGCCAACCCGGGCCCCTTTATTATTCTGGGATTGCTGGCGTGGGGACAATGCGCCTGGGCGCAGGAAACGCAGGTTACGGCGGCCGTCAGCAGCGATATCGTCGGCGTTCAGGACCAGTTCCAGATGACCGTTACCGTATCGGGAAAAGACAGCGGAGAAGCTCAAAATCCCGACATCTCAACCCTCAAGGGATTCCGCGTTGTTTCCGGACCGAGCATCGGCACGGAATTTCGATGGGTCAACGGGCGAACCAGCAGCTCCAAGCGCTTTTCGTATATCCTGATTCCGGAGAAGGAAGGACAGTTTTCCATCGATCCGATAGAAGTGCGGGTAGGAGACAGCACGTATAAGACTCAGCCTCTTCAGGTGCGCGTCACTTCGGCTTCGCCCGGTCCGTCTCCGCCGCCGCAGCGCCGCTTCAACCCTTTGGATCCTTTCGAAGAAGAAAGGATTCCGCCCCCTTCGGCGATGGGGGATGCCGTTTTCGTACGGGCGGAGCTGGACCGGAACTCGGCCGTGCCCGGTCAACAGGTTACGCTTTCGTACAAGCTTTACACTCGGGTCGGCATCAACGGCATCCAGCTGAAAGAGAACCCTCCGATATCCGGATTCTGGGTTGAAGACCTGGAGGTCGATAAAACGCCCAAAGGCGCGCCAGCGGTCGTAGACGGCCGGGAGTATCAGGCTTTTACCATAAAAAAACAGGCCCTGTTTGCGACTACGACCGGCAAATTGAAAATCCCTTCCAGCGTTTTTGCTATTTCCGCCGGCTCCGCGGGAGGTTTCTTCGGTATCTTCGAGCGGCAGGAAACTCTTTACCGCAAGACCCAGGAGCTGTTTCTGGAAGTGAAGCCCTTGCCCGAACGCGGATGTCCGGACAATTTCGGCAATGCCGTCGGCTCCTTTAAGCTGTCTGCCGACATCGACAAGACGCAGGTTGCAGCCGGGGAGGCTGTAGCGCTGAAGGTGCAGCTTCGAGGGCGGGGCAATCTTAAAATGATTCCGGATATTTCGCTGCCTTCCCTGCCGGATTTTACCGTCTACTCTTCCAAGCGCGCCGATGTCATCCGTCCGCAGGCCGGAGATCAAATAGGCGGAATCAAAACCTGGGAATATGTCATTGTTCCTACAGCTCCGGGCCGACAGACTATTCCTCCGTTTTCATTTTCATTCTTCGATCCCGAACAGCACGCCTACCAAACCGTTGCGACCGCAGCTTTGGATTTGAACGTCCAGCCGGGCTCCGCCGGCGCCGCCGCTTTCTCCGGCCTGCCGGGGGGAGGGAAGCAGGATTTAATAAGGAGGGGAACGGACGTCAATTTCATAAAATTGTCGCCCGGCAGCCTGAAGAAAAAAGACGCACCGTTTTATCGGGATTTATGGTTCTTTCTGATCGCGGCGGTCCCGCTCTTGTTCAACATAGGGGCATTGATCTATCAGAAACAGCGGGCGAGAGACAATGAAAGCGCCGATGCCGTGCGCGGCCGGAAGGCAAAGAAGCGGTCCATCGAGCGGTTGAAAGCGGCGGAAAAGGAACTGGGAACCGATACCCGCGGATTTTACGACCGCGTCTCCTCCGCCCTTTCGGGGTATCTGGCCGACAGGTTCAACCTTTCGGAAATCGAGCTGACAGGCGATATGCTGGAGCGCACCTTGTCGGAAAAAGCGGTGCCCCGCGAAATAGTGGAGGAAACAAGAGCGTGTCTCGAGGAATGCGATTTCGGCAGGTTTGTCAGCGCCTCCGGCTCAGCGGAAAAAACGGCGGCCTTAAGCGCCCGCATTCGAAGAAATATCGACGCACTGGAAAAAGCGGCTGCAGCCGGCAATCCGCTTCCCTTTTACCAACGGCGGCCCCACCCATGAAAATTACAGGATTTTTGCTTTTCCCTTTTCTCCTGCTGCCCCCGGCAATGGACTGCCTGCCCGCGACCCCGCAGGAAAGCGCAACAGAGCTTTTTGCGCGGGGAAATTCGCGATACCAGCAAGGGGACTACGCTTCGGCCGAAAAATACTACAGGGAAATCCTGGATTCCGGCGTCGAAAGCGGCTCTCTTTACTACAACCTCGGGAACGCCTGCTTTAAACAGAAGCGTTTGGGAGAAGCCATCTACTACTGGGAAAAAGCCGATCAGATTCTTCCCGCCGACCGGGAAATCCGGGAAAACCTCGAGCTGGCCAACCTCATGATCGTGGACCGCATCCAGGTCCCTGAAGAACCCCTGCCGATCTATCTCCTTTCCCGCCTGACCGGTCTTCTTTCCATGGAGCGGGAAAGCATCCTTGTGTTGATCCTTTTTGCAGCCGTAAATGTTTTGATTTCAATCTATATACTGGCAAAAAACCCGCGGCTCGCCTCGCGGGCGCTGATCGCCTCTCTGGCCGCCGGGATCGTTTTTCTCCTCTTTGCATTCTCGCTCTCTTGGAAAATCTATGAACGGGACTTCAGGAAAAAGGGAATCGTTGTTGAACGCAAGGCGGATGTGCGGAGCGGCCCGGGAGCCGACAATATTACCGTCTTCACCATCCATGAAGGGATCAAAGTCCGGGTCCACGGGGCCAGCAACGGGTGGTATCAGATAAGCCTGCCGAACGGCTGGAACGGCTGGCTGCCGCAGGATTATATCCGGATGCTCTAAACGAAGGCCAATCCGGCGCGCAGAGGCCTTTTTCAATTTTTCGCGGGCAGATTGTCAATCCAGTAAAGCGTACCGTAGGGAGTGTCTTCGAGTTTGATGTTTTGTTTCCTTAAAGCTTCCCGAATCCGGTCCGCTTCCGCGTAATCTTTGCGCTCGCGGGCTTCCTCCCTTTTATTTACCATAGCCTCAATCTCCGGATCTTCCGGCTCGGGGCCCTCGGGATTCAAGTCGAAAAATCCCAGCACCGAATGGACTTTGGCAAGGGAATCAAGGATGAGCGCCGCATCGTCTCCGGATAGTTCGCCCTTGGCGAGCCGCTGATTGAGCTTTCTGATTAAAATAAAAACCGCGCCCAGAGCCAGGGGGACATTGAGATCCGCCTCCATCGCCGCTTCGAAGGAAATGTTCATTTCCTCCACAATCCCCCGCGCCGAGTCGGCCGCAGGGCTTCCCGAAGCGCAGCGCCGCAATTTGCCGACAAAGGCATCGATTCTTCTCAAAGCCGCCCGCGCCGCTTTCAGCCCGTCCTCGGAATAGCTGACAGGCTGCCGGTAGTGCGCCGACAGAAGCAGATACCTTACGTCGCGAGCGGTATATCCCAGGTTGAGTATTTCCTTGAGCGTCACAGCGTTGCCCAAGGAACGCGACATCTTCTTGCCTCCGGCAAGGACCAATTCCGAGTGCACCCAATACCGCGCAGGGCTCTTGCCATGGAGGGCCTCGCACTGGGCAATTTCATTTTCGTTATGGGGGAAAAGAATATCGCTCCCGCTTGTGTGGATATCGAATTCTTCTCCCAGGTACCGCGTGGAAAGGGCGGCGCATTGGACATGCCAACTGGGCCTGACATTCCCCCACTCCGTCTCGTAGAAAATGTCCCGCGACATTTCAGCCAAGGTTGCCCGCTTAAACAGCGTAAAGTCCCTCGGATCGTCCTTGTCGTATTCGTCGAGGTCCACGGTGGCCCCCACCTTGATCTTGGAAAGATCCAGTCCGCTTAAAGCGCCGTATTTTGAAAGCTTTCCAATATTAAAATAAACGCTGCGGAGCCTTTCGTATGCGTACCCCTTGTCAATGAGCTTCTGAGTGAAGGCAGCCATGTCATCCACGTGCTCCGAAGTCCTCGGATATTTCCAGGCGCGCTTGACTGCAAGCAGGTCCAGGCACTGCATGAATTCCCCTTCGTACCGAGCCGTAAGCTCCCTCAGGGATATTCCGCGCTTGATGGATTCCCCGATGGTGTTGTCGTCCAGATCCGTTACATTCATCACGTGTTTGACTTCAAATCCGCAGTATTCCAGATAACGGCGCAGGACATCGGCCACCACCACCCGCCTCAGAAGGCCCAGCGTGGGCTCCGCGCTTACCGTCGGCCCGCAGGAATACATCGACACCTTGCCCGGAATTAAAGGTTCAAAAAGCCGCTGGGTTCTGCTAAGCGTGTCGAACAGCTCCAGCTTCGGTTTACGGCGGCTGACGGGCTCAGAGTCGCGGAAGAGAGTCGTACTAAGATAGCGCTCCCCGCCGTCCGGCAAAATGACTACAACGACTCCGCTCGGGATTTCCCTGGCAAGCTGAAGCGCTGCGAACACCGCGGCTCCGGAACTCATCCCCACAAAAAGCCCTTCCTTGCGGGCAAGCATGCGCGAGGCTTCGTAAGCGTCCTCATCCTTGACATTCACCTTCTCGTCAAGAAGCCTGCGGTCGAAAATGCCCGGCCGGTATGCCTCCTTCATGTTCTTGAGGCCTTGAATCTTGTGTCCCAGATAGGGCTCCACCCCAACGATTCGGATTTTCGGATTGAGCTCCTTGAACCGGCGGCTCGCGCCCATGAGGGTGCCGGAAGTGCCCATGGTCGCCACAAAGTGGGTGATGCGGCCATTCGTCTGGTCCCATATCTCCGGGGCCGTGCCGTTGTAATGGGCCACGGGATTTGCGGGATTATTGTATTGGTCCGGGATAAAGTACTTTCCGGGCTCCCGCCGCTGCATTCGGTAAACCGCTTCGATGGCCCCGTCGGTTCCCAGCCTCGCAGGCGTCCGGAGAAAATCGGCGCCCAGCGCGGCAAGAATCTGGCAGCGCTCATGGCTGACGGCTTCGCTCATTGCAAGCAGAACTTTGTATCCCTTGACTCCCCCGACGAGCGCAAGCCCGATGCCCGTATTACCGCTTGTCGCCTCCAGGATCGTTTTTTCCCGCGTCAGTTCGCCTGAAGCTTCGGCGGCTTCGATCATGGATTTGGCAATGCGGTCCTTGACGGACCCGCCCGGATTGGCGCATTCCAGTTTAGCCCAGATCTCCACGTCGGGATTGGGACAGAGTTGCCGCAACCGCACCAGCGGCGTGTTTCCGATAAGCGCAAGCACCCCTTGGGCTGGAACCGGAGCTTTCATGATTCGGAAGGCTACCACGGAAGGGGCGCCCCGTCTACAGAGTTGCCGCGGCGCGGGTGCTGCGGGGCTCGGAACGCGGCCTCACGTACCTCCACCACGGGTTGCCGGCCATGATTTCACTTTTCCCGCTTGCGCAGCCCCCTGTTTTCAGTTCGAATCAATCAATCTTCAAAGCAATAACGGAAACCCTTCTATGAGCTATTGCGGGAAGCAGTTCGATAAGATACGATCTTTCTTCGGAAGGATTTATGAGCGTTCCAATATCGCAGATGCTGGCTGTGGCATCCTACATCATCAAGCAAAAAACCGTGGGGAAGAGGCGGTACCCGTTGGTGCTCATGCTGGAACCGTTGTTCCGCTGCAATCTGGCGTGTCCCGGATGCGGCAAAATTCAGTATCCGCCGCATATTCTCAAGCAGCAGCTTTCTCCCGATCAGTGTTTTAAAGCCGCTATGGAATGCGGAGCTCCCATCGTCAGCATCGCGGGGGGCGAGCCGCTTTTGCACCCGCAAATCGCCGAAATAGTTGAAGGAATGGTCCGCCGCAAAAAATACGTTTATCTGTGCACCAATGCGCTGATCCTTAAGGAGAAGCTGGACTGCTTCAAGCCCGGCAAATACCTAACGATCAATGTCCACCTGGACGGGCAGAGGGAGGTTCACGACCGTTCCGTCGGCCGCGAAGGGACTTATGACATTGCCGTGGATGCCGTCAAGGAAGCGGTCAAACGGGGATTCCGGGTGACTACAAACACCACCCTTTTCAACGATGCCGATCCGGCCAAAGTTCGCGCTTTTTTCGACGGCATGATGGCCCTCGGCATAGAAGGGATGACAATTTCTCCCGGCTATTGCTATGAGAAAGCGCCGGACCAGGATCATTTCTTGGCCAGGACTCAGACCAAGAATCTGTTCAACGAAATTTTGAAAAATCCGAAGAAAAGTTGGAAATTCAACCAAAGCCCGCTGTTTCTGGAATTTCTAATGGGCCGGCGCTCTTATTCCTGCATGCCTTGGGGAATGCCCAGCTACAGCCTTTTCGGATGGCAAAAGCCCTGCTATCTGCTCCAGGACGGTTATTTCCAAACCTTCGCAGAACTGCTCGAAAAATCCGATTGGGACCAATACGGGCCGGAATCCGGAAATCCCCGCTGCGCCGACTGCATGGTCCACAGCGGATACGAAGCCAGCGCGGTAAACGACACCTTCTCGTCGCTCGGGGGATTCCTGAGCACGGTTCGGGCGTACTTTAGATAATTCCAGCCCGGGATTGCAATCCTTCGATCCCGATACCGGATTAATCTCCACGCAGCAGTTGTTTTTGCAGCCTGAGATTTCCCATCTATTCAATCCGATTCAAACCTATATAAGACGGGGCGCTTGGCGACCGGTAGACTCTCTGGGTCGCTTTGATGAAATCCTCCTCCTTCGCGTGATAGATATCCACAAACTGCTGGGGATTCCTATCGATCAGAGGAAACCAGCTGCTTTGTACCTGAACCATGATTCGGTGCCCTTTTCGGAACGTATGGAAGATGTCGGGCATCTGGAATTCAATCCTGGCAATCTCTCCGGGAACGAAGGGCTCCGGGTTGGAGAAGCTGTTGCGGAATTTCCCGCGGAAAGGCTCGCCCCGCACCAGTTGCTGAAAACCGCCTATCGGGAATTCTGATTCATTATCCGGAGCATTGTCCGGATAAACGTCGATCAGCTTCACGATAAAATCCGAATCGGTGCCGGTTGTGGAAACGCTCAAGCTCGCGGCGACGGGCCCGGCAATCACCACGTCCTCCCGGAGCGCGCCGGTCGAGTAGGTCAGCACATCGGGGCGCCGGGATGCAAAGCGCTGGTCTTCGACCATATGCTCCCGAGTCATGCCTATGGTTATTGCGTTGGTATATGGCACCGGTTTCTCGGGATCGCTGGCATACTCGTCGAAAGAGTCCTCCGGATTCCCGTTGTCGGCCGTCCAGGAAAGGTTCCAATCCTTGCTGAAATACAATTTTTGTTCTCGCGCCCGGCGGGGAGGCCAGCGATCCTCCCTGCGCCACTCGTTGCTGCCGGTCAGGAAAACGTAGGCCTCGGGAAGATTCAGATCTCCGGTTTCCTTCAGAAAATACCTGAAAAAGGGAAGCTCAATCTCCTTGCGATAAAATGCGGATGTATTGGATCCGAAGTCCACGTTTCCCAAACGGCTTCCTTCAGAACGCGCCCATGCGCCGTGATACCAGGGCCCCATGACAAGGATGTTGTATGCTTCGGGGCTCAAGGATTCCACGGATTGGTAAACGCTCAGGGTCCCGTAGAGGTCTTCCGCATCAAACCAGCCGCCCACGGTCATGACCGCAAGGCGGATATCCCTCAGGTTTTGCGTGTAATTTCTGGCACGCCAGAAGTCGTCGTAAGCCCCCCTCTTCATGATGTCGTTCCAGAACGGGATTTCGTTTTTCAGATATTTTTCATTGGCCTGCGGCAGGGGCCCCATCCGGAGATAAAAATCATACCCGTCCCGTGTGGGAAAATCGAACTCCCTCCAGAAACGAGTGGTGGGTTCCGGGCGCGCATGCCCGAAGCTTGCCAGGAATCCGAAAGAGTGCGCCAGATAAAACGCGCCGTTATGGTGAAAATCGTCCCCTATAAACCAGTCGGCGATCGGCGCCTGGGGAGAAACCGCCCTCAACGCGGGGTGGGCATCGATCATGGCCGAGGCCGCGTAGAAACCGGGATAGGATATGCCCCACATCCCCACTTTCCCGCTGTTGTTTGGGATATTCCGGAGCAGCCATTCGATCGTATCGAAAGCATCGCTGGATTCATCAACATCCTGAGCGGTTTTTTTCTCCCTTTTATAGGGAGACATATTCACGAACTCGCCTTCCGACATCATCCGTCCGCGGACATCCTGATACGCAAAAATAAAGCCGTCTTCAGTCATTTCGGTCGACGGCCCCAGGCTCGATGGGTAGTTGTCAACCCCGTAGGGGCCGACTCCGTATGGGGTGCGGTTCAACAGAATCGGATAGGCGCAGCTGTTATCCTTGGGCACATACACCGCCGTGAAAAGCTTTTTGCCGTCCCTCATCGGGATTTGATATTCATATTTGACGTAATTGCCGGGGACATAGTCGTATTTCCAACCCCAGAGCAACTGCCACAGGGCGATCAACAACAGACTCGGCAATGCCAACCGGCGGATTGTCGTGTTCATGTTCCTCAAGCTATCCCGCTCCCTGTCTCTCCTTCAAGTCTCTTCCATACGGCAGAAGGCAAGCGCCGGAGCCGGCTTACAAATCCGCACCGATGCGAACAGCCGACGCGCCTGTGCTTGAATCAAGACGCGGAGGAGATGCGCTCCACAAGGAATCACATGGTTTTATAGTGCGGCCCGCCTGCGCCTTCCGGAACGTGCCAGCGGATATTGTCGTAAGGGCACTTGTTTTCGCACGTCTTGCAATGCAGGCAATTGGAAGGATTCGCCGGTTTCATTGCGCCGTGGATGAGTTCATAGACGCCCGCGGGGCAAAATTTGATGCAGGGCCGGTCATAGGTGGAAGCGCATTCATTTTCGCAAAGGTTCGGGTTGAGAATCTCGCAATGGACAGGCTGGTCCTCGCGCTGTTCAATCCGCCCGGCGGCAATGAAGGCATCCTTGTCAAACGGTTTGTCCAGCGCCCACTTATAGCGCGCTCCGGTCATTGCCTGGTAGTCGCGCTCCACTTTAAAACGCGGCAGCAGCCCGCCCAAGCCCGAAAGGGGGATCCCGATGCTGTTGCCCCATTTGGCGATGGTCTGGCGGTAATTGCGGGCCGAGCGCATTTCTTTCATGACGCCGTCCGTTTCCAGATACCGCGTGTATAATTGCGCTGTTTCGCCGGGCGAATTCAGCGCCTCGGCCGCTGCATTCCCCGCCGCTATGCCCGTGGAAATGGCGTTGTGGAGGCCTTTGATTTTCAGCATGTTCACAAAGCCTGCGGAATCGCCCAAAATCAGCACATTCTGACGCCCGACCGATCCCGTTGCGGGATCGCGCGGCAGCGCCCAGTACCCGCCTTCGGGAATCATCTTGGCGCCAGCCTCGACTACGTCCGCATCTTCGATGAAGCGGCGGACGAAACGGTGTTCTTTGAAGCGCACCAAGGCATCCTGCGGGATGAAATTGAAGTACTTCCAGTCCGCTCCCACGATCATCCCCACCGCAATGCGGTTTTCTCCCATCGAATACATAATGCCGCCGCCGAACATCCCGGGGCCGAGAAGCGGCGTCCAAAGCGGGTATCCCATCGCGTGCACCACCCGGGAATCTCCGAATGCCTGATATTGTTGCGGCGAAACCTGAAGGATTTCCTTTACCCCCACGCTGTAAAGCGGAGGGCTGTTTCGCTGGAGACCGGCTTTGCGAATATAGCTTTCGCTCACAAGGCCGTCGCTGCCTTCCGCAAGCATGATGATGTCGGCGGCAAACGTTTCCCCCCGCACATAATTCGGCTGAGGGCGGTTCTCGCGATCGAGCCCCTGATCCTTAAGCTTAACCGCGGAGGCTTTGCCGGCCGAGTCGCAGATAATATCCTCCACGGCAAAACCATAAAGCACCTCAACTCCGACTTTTTCGGCGATTTCCGCCAGCCAGGCGGTTAACTGGCTGATAGACAGAATCGCATCGTTATGATGAATCATTTGTCCGAAACAAAGATGCAAAAACCTGGAGGCTTTAATGGCGGGCATGACGCTGACAGACGCATTCTTGCCGAGAAAGACCAAGATATCGTCTCGAGTTACGCGGCGGCCGAGCAACGCCTGGGTTTTGTCCTTCTGCCGCCACTCGGGCAAAGCCAAGTCCAGCAGTTTATGCAGCGGCGCAGATTCCATAACCGCGCCGGAAAGGTTGTGCTCGCCCGGACCCGCCGCTTTGTCGAGAACAACAACATCAACATCGGGGCGTTTGCACTTGATCGTTATCGCTGCAGCCAAACCCGCTGGGCCGGCTCCCACAATTAAAACTGATGCCTTAGAGTAATTCGAATTGCTGACCATAATATTAATATCCCGCCCCGCTGGAATTTATGAGAGGGCAAGCTCCTATTTCAAACACCGTCTTTTTAAAAGTTGCGCTGCGCCCGGCAGAGAAAACCCCTGCCTCGCTTCAAGAATTTTCTTCGCTCAGGGCGGCGAAAATTAAACCGAATAATCTAAAGTTATACGCTTGCTTGCAATAACTGGGTTAATTCAGGGACAACGTCTTCGACGTTTCCTACGAGGTAATAATCGCACTGCTTGAAAATCGGGGCGTGCAGATCGGCATTGACGGCGAAAATCGTGCCGGCATTGGCGACTCCGATCATGTGCTGAATCGCGCCGCTGATGCCCAGAGCAAAGTAAAGCTTAGGGCCGATGGAAGTTCCGGTCTGTCCGACTTGATGGATGCGTTCGCAAAAACCTTCCTCGACGGCCGCGCGACTGGCCCCTCTTTCAACGGTCACGCCAAATCGACTCTCGATAGCCCGGCACAGCCGGTTAACCAGATCCGTGTATGCTTCCTTCGACAGCATTCCCCGTCCGCCGGAAACAACCACATCCGCCTCGAAATTCACTTTGCCGACGCCCAATTCAGTTTTGATCACATTCAGGCTGAAATCGTCGGCGCTCAGTTCGGCCGGTTCTTCGATCACCGCTCCTTTTCGGCCGGCATCCGGGGGCAGCCGTTTCATCACCCCCGGCCGAGCCGTCGCCATTTGACAAAGGGAGTCCTTGGTGCAGATCGTTGCCATGACGTTGCCGCCCAAGGCGGGGCGGGTCTGCATCAATATAGCGATTTCCCCTTTGCGCGAATCGTCGCGAATGTCCAGACCGGTGCAATCGGCGGTCAGACCGCATTGCAGACGGTAGGAAACCATGGGCGCCAGAACCCTTCCCTGCGGCGTGGCTGCATAAAGCGCGATCTGAGGCCTATGTTTGTCAATAGCGGCGGCGATAACCTTCCGGTATGCGGCGGGATCGAATTCTTCCAGCAGATCGTTCTCTATGATGTAAACGTTATCCGCGCCGGAGGCGATGAGCGAATCCGCTTGGCATCGGACGCTCCTTCCGGCGATGACCACGCCCACCTTGGTCCCGAGCGAATCAGCCAATTCCCGGGCTTTCCCGATAAGCTCGTACGTTGCGGCATGAACCGCTCCCTGATGGTGCTCGGCAACAACCCAAACCTCCCCTTGATAACTCGGCTCTGTTTTTGTAAAGCCCTCCAAGATAGTATTGAGCAAGGCGGGGGCTAATTTGCCTTCCGACTGGTCGACGATTTTTTTCTTGATATCCTCTGTAACCTGATCCACCGAGCTTATGCCCATTTTGCGCAATTGCTCCGCGATGGGCTCTAATGTGTGAACGAGCTTCTCGGTGCATTCGTAAGACCGGTCGAGCGGGCTGCTGCGCCGCGCGGGCAGCAAATATTTTTTCCCGTCGGCTTTCTCCATCGCCAGGTTCCCGTTTCCCTTGATGCTTTCGGCAATCAAACGCACGAAATCCGCCGCTGAATCGACCGCCTTGCATTTGCGGCTGGTCTTGGGCGGGGGGAACACACGGACAACCCAAGTCTTGGAACCTTTAACGCCGATCCATTGAGCCTTAATATCGTTCGCCCCCCACGTGATAACCTCTGTATGCTTGGCTTTTCGTGTTCGCGCGACAGTCGGGAACACTTTGTATTCATATTTGGCGACCGTTATAACGGCCGGTGTGCGCTTGGGCATGACTTGCTGGCTTCCGCCTGCAATAATGCGGGTGAATTCAAAGCAGCCGTTCGGCCGCTCCACATGGGTGGCGTAAGCAACACAGGGGATATCGAGTTCTTCCGCTATTTGGGCAGGCACTTGCGCCGTGTCTCCATCAACGGATTGCATGCCGGTGACAACGAAATAATCGTTGCTGCCGCCGAGCAGTTCGCGGCAGATCTTTCGCACCGCGTAGGCCAGCGGATTCGCCGTCGCCACCGTATCCGCTCCGCCCAGCGCCCGGTCCGTAAGAAGAACGGCCATGTCCGCCGCGCGCGCCATACTATAACGAAGCACTTCCACGGCTTTCGGGGGCCCCATCGTCAAGACTATGATCCTGCTGTTGCCGGCCCCTTCCAGCTCTTGCATCCTCCGGGCAAAGGCCAGCGCCTCGGCATCCAGCTCGTTGATAACGCTGGCCAGTCTGCCCCGCATGAGCGTCCCCGTTTCAGGATCGAACGCGTTATCCGTAATTTTCGAGACATCCGGAACTTGTTTCACTAAAACTATGTAGTCACTCATAAAGCAATCCTATTCAATGCAAAATATTATTATCATAAGAATGAACAATAAAAACAAGGAGCGCGGCACCGCTCAATAGATTCGCGGGCGTTGCCCCAAATTTCTCTCCGGTGTTTCACCGTTTCGCTTGCAGCGAAGCGCTGTTTTAGCGGATCGGACGGAGCAAAGCAGCCGGCTGTAAATCCTCCGGCTTTCTTCGCCGCCTTTTCAGAACAAGGCTTGCGCCAACTTCGATCTATATTCCTCGGCCAGCCGGCTCCTTTCGCCTACGATTGAAAATATCCGCAGCATGGCAACGCGCGCCGCGCCATCGCAGTATGTCTTGTTCAGCCGGATGATGCGCAGGAAGCCGTCCAGGGCTTTGATGTAATCTTTTTCCGCCGCCAGGCAGCACGAGTGAGCATACACGGCGTCCAAGTCTTCCGGCTGTCCGGCGAGGCGCTTTTGCGCAGCCTCTTTCCCGCCTCTTTCCGAGCATTCCTTCAAAAAATCCAATTCCGCGAGCAGGGAAGCAGCCGCTTTATATTCGGCATCGTTTATTCGGAGGCGCGAAAGGAACTTGCGGGCGCCGTCCGCGTCGCCTCCGGCAAAGGCGATGCGTCCGAGGCCCAGAAGCGCGCCCGGATGGTCCGGTTGCTTTTCAAGTATCTGCAGATATTTCTTTTCGGCTTCCTGGTTTCTTCCCAAGCCGGCAAGCTCCTCTGCTTTGGCGGCGATCTCATCAAGATCCGACGAAATCAGCGGGGAGAGCAGCTGCCGGATATCCCTTTCACTCTTTACGCCGAGAAATTCCGCAGCGACCCGCCCATTGCGGAAGACCTTTACTGCGGGGATTCCACGGATCCCGTACCGAACCGCGAGTTCCTGCGCCCCGTCCACATTGAGCTTGGCTAGAATCGCCCGGCCGCCGAAGGATTCCACGATTTTCTCAAGGATAGGCCCCAGCATCCGACAAGGCGCGCACCACGGCGCCCAGAAATCCACGATAACCGGGCGCTCCGATGAAGCGCGTATCACGCGCTGCTCGAATTCCGCTTCTTGGACCTCGCAGACAAACTCGCTCGTTGCTTCCATACAAGGTTCTCCTGATTCAAAAATAAACCGCGGATTTCCACGGATTCAGCAGATTAATGGCGTTTAAATGCGTCCAAAGCCGCCGTTAATTTTTGCTTTTGTTTCCGTATCCAGCACTCTTCTGTTTTCCTGCGTCGGCTGGGGTACCGAAGGCTTTTAAACTGAAGGTGGTTGAGGGACCTTAAAAAAACTGTTTCTTGTTTCCCCTTTCTCTTTAACCAACTGCAACCTAGGAATTTAATTCAAAAGCGAAGCGGCCGCTCTTATCACAGTCCCAACGCATCTGGGGCTGTAGCCCAAGGCCTAGGGGGAGAAGCGGCTCAACATATAATATTAATAGCAGAGGACTTCCAGCGCAAGCGGCGAAGGATAATTGGTTCGATTTTTAGTAAAATTCAAGAATTTGAGTTTTCGAAAGGAGCTCGCGCCTTAGGGCCTATCGCGCACCTTATCCGGCGGGACCCACATACCTCCATCCGGTTCGACCCAGGAACTCTGCGGCTGCATCCCCGTCGGATTTGGATATAAAGAAATAGACTTCGTCTTCCGGCTTGAAGCGCGTACCGTCGCCGACCGGGGAAAGTCTTTTATTCCTGCGCAGGGCGACAGCGATCAACCCGTTTCCCGAATAGCCGCAAATAGGCTGGCCTTTTTCGGCGTCGTAGGACGGCGCGGAAACGCATTGCCATAGTTGAAGATGAACCTGTCCCGAGTTAAAGAGGCGTTCCCATCTGTCGACATCGACAGGTCTTCCGAACAAAAGCTCGGCGCCGGCCCTGTGAAGCATCTTGGCTTTCAAGGATGTGGATCGGGGTTTCAAAGCCGCATAAACGGAAATCCCTTTGACCTCTTCCCTTACCCTCTGAATAAAGAGATAATTGACCTCTTCGTTGGCGGTCAATCCGACCGCGCCCCGCCGAGTGTCTATTTCCGCCCGCAGCAGGTACCGCGCTTGAAGTCCGTTGCCGTAGATGACCCGGCTGCACTCCTTTCCCGCGACCTTGCAATGGTCCGCGTTGGAATCGATGCAGATAACCTCCTGCCCGTCCTCTCTGAACAACTTGGCCAAGCTGCGAGCCAGCGCGTTCGCCCCAAGCAGGACCCAGCCCGATCGGCTGGGCCGGCGCAACCCAAGGATGCCGGCCATAAAGCCTCCGGTAAGCCCGTCGAATGTGACGGTCGCGGCGATCACAAGGAAAACCAGCGCCCTCAGCTCGTATCCGCCGGACATGCCCCTTTCCTCAAAGGCGGCTGCAAAAAAGGAAGCAACCGCCGCGGCTACAATCCCCCGGGGGCCGATCCACGCAATGAAAAGCTTTTCTTTCCAGTGCATTTTAGAATACGCGGTTCCCGCCAGCACGGCCGCCGGCCGTATCACGAACATCAATATGAGGACAACCCACAATGCCGGCCGGCCCAGCGCGGCCACTTGATTCATTCGCACGTCGGCCGAAAGCAGCACAAAGAGCATCCCGATCAGTAAAACGGTCAACTCTTCCTTGAATTCCATCAATTGCCGCAGCGCGAATGTGTTGAAGTTGCCGATGATAATTCCGGCCATGGTTACGGCGGCGAGGCCGCTTTCGGAAAGGACCAGGTTGCTGCTCTGGAAAAGAGCCAGTATGAAAGCCAGCGTGAATACGTTCCCCGTCCCTTCCGGGATCAGTCTCCGGACGCGGTAAAGCGAAAGCAGCACTACCCCCATGGCACCGCCGAAAATAGCGCCGAACCCGAGACAGCAAACGACATTCCAGACCCACAGGAGCATGTTGCCGCTGGCGGGACTCAGCGCCGCTTCCAGTGCGACCGTGGCAACAACGGCGCCTACGGCATCAATCAAAACCCCTTCAGCCTCCAAAACCGTCGCGACCGATTGTTTGACTTTCAGCCGCTTCAACAGCGGATTGATCACCGTAGGCCCGGTCACCATGACGAGGGTTCCGAAAAGAAGCGCGTTTCTCCAGGGCCAGCCCATAACGAAATGCGCCGCGATTGCGGCGCCAGCCACCGTTATCAGCCCGCCCAGAAGGATCAACTGGCGAATGGAGCGCTGCGCCTGTTTCAACCTTTTGAACTTCAGGTTGATTCCGCCCTCGAAAAGGATGACGGCTACGGCGAATCCGGTCAGGATGTTCAGCGCCTGGCCGAGAGACTGGGGGTGAATGATTCCGGCGCCATCAGGACCAAAAGCAACGCCGGCGGCAAGAAGGAGGACGATCCCGGGTATGCGCAGGTGGTGCGACAGAGACTGCGCCACCATGCCCAACGCCATTGCCAGGGCAATGGCCGCTCCCGGATTATTGAAAATGGATGCGCTCATTTCCTCCCGCTTCGCCGATTGCGGCCGCTGCGTCCGCGCTCGACCGGTGCGCCATTTTTTCGGCCCGTGGGTTTGTCCCCATTTATTTAGACAGGCCGGATTCGTTCCCTCGGCTGAGAGTCCTTTACAAAGGATGCATACCCGATGATTTTGTACGATTCCACAGGATGCAGCAAGCTTTATGCGCATCTTGCAAGCGCCTGTTCCATCAAAATTGGACAGCCGCGATGCTTTTCCGGGAAAGCCGAAAACGATGCGAAGGGAACAATGAAGCCGCGGAAAAAGCCGCGCGCCTGAATCCGCTGGAGCGCTCCCGCTGATAGTCTTCCGCGCGCTTCTGCGTTGAGATGCTTATCGTTCCCTTACAACGAAAGATTTTATCCATACGCATAGGAATACATCCGTGGTTTAATGTCATCTATCATGAGCTATGAGAAGACTTCGCAGGAAAGCCGCGCTTACCTTGCGCTAAAGGAAGTATTTCAAGCCGGACGCCCTCTCCTTTATGTTCTTACTCCCGAAGAAGGGCGGGTGACCAGGCTTCTGCAGGAAATTGCGGAGAGCCTGTTTTCCGGAAATATGCCCATCTGGAATTGGTCCGCCACAAACGGTCTTCAGCCGCCGGGAATGGGCGCCGCGGAAAGGCTCGATGCGGCGTCGGCGCTCGAGTTTATTGCAGCCGCCGCGGGTCCGGGCATCTTTCAGCTCAAGGATTTTCATCAATTCATGTCGGACCAGCCCCGGATCCGGCGCCGCCTGCGCGACCTTTACGAACTGTGCATGGACTCGGGAAAATTCCTGGTAATTACCTCTCCATTGCGCGCCCTGCCGGACGAACTGAGCCGGCAGATGGCTTTGATCGAATTGCCGGCTCCGGACACGGAGGAGCTTCTGGAATTCGTCCGAAGCGAATTGGCGGCCGCTTCGCAGCGCGGGACAAAGGTCGACAACAGCGAACCGGCTTTGTTTGCCATGGCGCGCGCGCTGCAAGGATTGACGCTGGAGGAGGGGCGCCACGCCCTCCGCCGGGCGCTTGCAGTCGGGGGAGCTCTCGACCGCAATTCGGTGCCTTATCTTTTGGAGGAGAAAAAGCTGGCCGTCAATAGAACCGGCCTCATCCAATTTATCGCGGACGCCACCCAGATCGATCATGTGGGGGGATTGGAATATCTGAAGAACTGGCTGTTGGAGCGCAAGAAGCTGTTTATGGAACGGGACAGCCTGGCCGCTGAAATCGTCCCTAAGGGCGTGCTGGTCATGGGAGTTTCGGGATGCGGGAAAAGCTTGTCGGTCAAGGCTATCGCTTCCGCTTTCGGGCTTCCCCTTTATCGCATCGAGATGAGCGAAGTGTTCTCTGGGCGCCGCGGAAATCCCGATGCCGCCTTCGTTGAAGCCTGCCGCGCGGTCGAGGCCGTTGAACCCGCGGTTGTCTGGTTTGATGAAATCGAAATGGGGCTCACGGGGCAGGTTGCCGACAGCGGCACAAACCTCGGGCGCATATTTGCTTTCTTCCTGACCTGGATGCAGGAAAAAACGCGCGGACTGTTCGTTGCGGCCACGGCCAACCGCATCGACCTGCTTCCCGCGGAAATGATCCGCAAAGGGCGTTTCGACGAAGTCTTTTTTATAGACTTGCCCACGGAAGCAGAACGGATCGAAATCTTCGAGATTCATTTGAAGAAGAGAGGGATCGACCCGGAGGGATTGGAGCTTCATCGCCTGAAAAAAATAACGCAGGGATGGACCGGAGCGGAAATCGAACAGTGCGTCGTCTCCGCGCTTACTCAGGCGCGGCTGCAGAACAAGACGATCCGCTTTGAAGATCTCCACAAGGCCGCTGTCGGAGTGATTCCGCTGTCAAAGACCATGCATGAACAGGTGGAGCACATCCGCTCATGGGCCTACGACCGCGCGGTCCGGGCCTCTCCCCGCGAAGCCAAGTATTAACCCGGATTATTCATGAAGTTTCTACTGCGGCGGCGGATCCTTATGATTAATCCCGGTTAATCCGGATTATTCTTCTTGCAGATTGATAACACCGGCTTCGCATTGCCGGGCGAGATCGCGCAGATCTTCCCGGCAGGTGAATAGAATAATCTGACGGCGCCCGGCTTCTTCCGACAGCACTTCAAAAGCTTGAGACAGCCTCGCTCGGTCATAAGCCGCAAAAGGCTCGTCCAGCAGCACCGGGCATGGCTCCTCCTCGTTGGAAATCAGATCGAGGATCCCGAAGCGCACTGCAAAATAGAGCTGATCCTGGGTCCCGCGGCTCAGGTGCTCCGCCGCACGAAGCTCGCCCGTGCGGCTCTCCCTCGCCCAAATCTGGAAGTCCGGATCTATTTTGACTTCTTCGTAACGCTGCGGGCAGATGCGCAGGAAACGCTGCTCAACGGCCGCGTTTAATTGAGGGGCCAGAACTTCCTGCTGCTGCCGGGATAAGTTTTCGAGCGTTTCCAATGCCATATCCAGAGCGCGGCGATTCAGTTCAAGTTCCGACAGGCGGTGTTCGGCGACGGCAAGATCCTCGTCGATTTCAAACGAAGGCCGGACATTCCGGAATGCCTGCCCTATCCGTTCCACCACGCGGGCATATTCTTCCCTGGTTTCGGAAAGCCCGGATTTGATCTGCTTTTCCCTTTCCTCGGCTTCCCGCGTTTGAAGGTAGGGCAGCAGTCCGCCGCCGTCCTCCGGAATGCCCGTTTCGGGCCCGGAGGCGGATTCATCCTCCGCAAACCGGGGGACCGGCATCGCCGTCAATTCCTCAAGCTTCTCTTTCC
Organism: uncultured Acidobacteriota bacterium; assembly: GCA_964506795.1. Taxonomy (GTDB): domain Bacteria; phylum Acidobacteriota; class UBA6911; order UBA6911; family UBA6911; genus UBA6911. Next base: position 33,967 of record CAZDMR010000012.1, read on the forward strand.
ATTGCGGCAATGAAAAGCCTTCCGCCACCCGCTCGAACTCGCGCACGCGCGAAGCCTCTTTCTCAGCAAGGTCCAGCAATTTCTGTCTTTTGGAGCATTCCGCCCGAAATTCTTCCGGAGTCTCCACTCCCGCCTGATCCAGCAGAGATTGAATTCGCAAGCGGTTTGCGGAGTATTCTTCCTCCAGGGAGGCTTCATTGGACCGCAGGGAATCGGTCCTCTGCGCGCAGCTTTCATAACGGGCATCGAGATCCCGAAAACGGCGCAGGTTGGCGCGCAAAACGTCAATCTGGAATTTCAGGTTGCCGGGAGAACAGGGAAGCCCGACTTTGGCCAATCCCTCTTTCAACCGGCCGTAAAGCTCGTCGTATTCCTGCTGCAGCCGATTCGCCTCCTCTTCCTTTTCAGCAAAACGGGCGCGGAGATCCGCGAGCTTGCGCCGGTCCTGCTCCGCTTGTTTTGCGGCCCCAAGAAAATCATCGAGCTTTTGGAACCCGGAGACGCGCATTATTTCATTTAATTCCATCCTTTTTTCGGATCCTTTCTCCCGGGTTTCGGCGAGCTTGTCATGAAGGGTTCGCAGCGTTTGCTCCGCTTTAAGGCCCGATTCGGCCGACTTCGATGCGAGACAGGCCAGAAATACGGCGGCGGCCGCCAGCGCGCCCCCGATAACAAAATCATACATGATAGGGAAGGGGTCGAATCCGGCCCAGAACCGCAAAGCCAGGGGGGCGGCGGCCGCGCAGATCAGCGCCGCGGCCGCGAGCCTTCGATTCAAAGCCGTCCGCCGCATGGATGCCGAAATCGATTTTTCGCGCGCAACCCTGTCGGCCAACGCCGTGCAACTCTGAGCGGAGGCCTGCTCGTCTTCGGCGGCTTCGCGCGCCTTGCGCTGCCAGTCCGTTTCCGCATCGGCAAACACCGGATCCAGGGCGCCGAGCCGCTCTTCCAAACGGGTGGCTTCATCCCGCACACGATGCGCCGTTTTCTGCAAGCCGTCTTTCTGGAGCGAAATACTGAGATACCGCACGAACCATTCCGTGATCTTTTCAGAATCCGGACCCCGGCTGAATTCTTCGTAAGCCCCAAGCTTCTTTCGCTCGGATTCCGCTGCGGCAAGCTCCGCCACGGCCGCCTCTTTATCGGAATGAATTTCCCGGAGGCGCCTTGCAATGCTCTCGCGGGCGCCCGCAAGCTGATTGAGCTCTTCCAGCCTGTCCGCCGGAAACTCCGCCCGAGCGCCCAGCGATTCCATTTCGGCGCGTAGAGACAGCCGGTCATTGTCGATTTCTTCAAGCGCTCGAACCCTGGCGGCCACCTCTCTTTTTCGGGCCGCCAAGACCGCCGCGGCCGCTTTTGCATTCTCGTTTTCAAGCGCTGAGATTTCCTCGGCCAGGCGATTGCGCTGTTCGATCCATTCCGAGAACTGCGCCCGGCGCTCGTCGGCCGTCTTCTTTTCGGCCCGCAGCGAGCGCACAAGATCCTGCTCCTGCCGGTACGGCTTCGTCGGCGCGCGTTCCGATCCGATAAAATCCAGCTTTTCCCGGATGCCTTCCAGGCTCGCTCGGATAGAGAGCTCTTCGTCGCCCGACTGAGCCAGGTTCATGATCCTGTCTCGAATCGTCTCGTAGCCGCTGATTTCAGCAGCCTTGTTTTCCCGAATCAGCGCCACGGACTCGAAAAGATCTTTGGGCATGCCGAAATGAAAGCGGCCGAAAAGCACCTCCCCGTTGCGCTGCTGCTCGTACTGTCCGGTGATGTCTTCTCCGGCGGCCGTGCGGATTTCGATCCGGCTTTCTTCCCTGCCGAAGAACCGGTGGATTTCCAATTCGCGGCCGTCCGCCAGACGGCACCAGAGGATTCCTCCGTATTCCGACCCGTGCCACGGCTTATATTGCTCCACCCAAGGATCCAGTCTCCTTTGAACTTTCAGATCGGGACGCAATTGTCCGTAAAGCAGCCCGACCAGGAAGCGCTGCAGCGTTGATTTGCCCGCCTCGTTGGGCGCGAAAATAAGATTGAGGCCGCGCCGGAAATCAAATTTCCTTTCGCGGAGCCTCCCGAATCCGAGGATATGACTGTGGACAAAAATCACCGAAGCCTCACTTCGCGGCCGCTGAGGGCCTGCACCCCATAGAGGCGCGCGCGTTCCAGCACGGGCCGGTCTTGTTGGGAAGCGGCCAAAATCCGCTCATTCAGGATGCGGACAAACCGCCCCCGGAGCGTCCTCTCCCGGGCGATGGAATCAAAGTCCAAGGCGGGATATGTTTGATCGTCCCATTGGATGTGCATCGCTTCGCCGGCCAGTCTTTCCTCAAGCTCCGGCAAAGAAAGATCCAGCCTGGGATCGAGCGCTCCTTTGAGCTTGATCCTGAGAATGGTGTTTGGATCGAACTTGTCTCCCCGATGCAGCAGGATCGAATCCACGATCTGCTCGCGCGTCGAGAAGGAATCGCAGTCAACTTCGAGCGTGTTCAGAGCATATTGGCTGCAGATCCGGCTTTCCACATGCAGCGCCCCGTCCATAATCTCTCCCAGAAGATACCCGCACTCTCCGCTTTCGTCCCAACCCCGGCCCTCGGGAATTCCGGAATACCAGACCTCGGCGCCGTCAATGGAATTGTAAATGCGCTGCTGCTGGTGATAATGCCCCAGCGCGCAATATTGAACATTCTTGCCGGCGATTTCCTCTATCGAAAACGGCCCGTATCTGGATTTTCCCGCGGGGACGCGGCTGATGTCGGAACCGTGCGCCAGGACAACGTTGAAGAAGTCTCCCGGCAGGACCTCCAGGCGCTGAAAATAACGGTCCTCGACGCTGGGCCGGACAAAGCCGAAACCGGTCACGCGGACGCCCAGATCGGGAAGCGGGACCTGTTGAAACTCCTCCGCCTTGAAAATATTAACGTTTGCCGGCCATGATCCCTCCTTGTAGGGCGAGCCCGCCGTACAGGGGTCGTGGTTGCCCGGCGCAATAAACACGCGGATGCCGTTTAGACTTTCCAACTGCCGTTTCAAAAATTCCAGAGTGTCGGGAGTAACGAGATCCAGTTCAAACAGATCCCCGGCGATGAGGATAAAATCCGCCTCGTGGACGCGCGCATCGTCTAAAATGCGTCGGAACGTCCCGCGGATGGCCTCCCTTTTGCGATTTCCCAATTGCGACGGAAGCCCGGCGCCCGAAAAACTGGTATCGAGGTGAATATCGGACGTATGTATGAACCGAACACGTCTCATAGCAATCTTGTGCCCCAATCCCGGATTTCAGCGCGCGGGATGAAGGATGCGGCGAGCAAAAGCCGGTTATTGCGGATTATAAAACTCCCGGCGCTCAATCACGCCGTTGCGATTTCGATCCAGGCGGTTGAAGGAAGCATCCGAATCAAGCCATTCGGATTTGCTGAGGACTCCGTCTTCGTTGAAATCCAAATTCTCAAACGGCAGATTCCAATACCGCCCGTTTCTGGAAAGAAATTCCTCCCGGCTGAGAGACTTGTCCCGGTTTGCATCCAGAGACAGAAAGTCCCCCTCTTTCCCGGGCCATTCCGCGGGATCCATCGCTCCATTCCTGTTGGAATCAAGCCGTTTGAAAGCTTCCAGACGCCCGGCGTCCGGATCCGCGGTATGATATTCGCTTTCCTTTTTGCTCTTGAAGCGGATTGGCTGCAGTTCCTCGGGAGATAGTTTCCTATCCCCGTTTCTGTCATGCTCGGCGAAAATCCGATTCCATTCCGCCTGGATAATAAATCCGTCCTGATCCGCATCCATCCGTCTGAGCAGATCCGAGGCATCCATCGGCAATAGATCGCTGTAGCTGTCCGCTTGCGAGAATAATTGAGCGGCCGAAAAGGTCATGGCGAGAGCTGCGAGAAGGACGGCAAAAAGCGGGACGGCGATATGTTTTATCAAAGGTAGAAACCTCCCGGTAGATGATTGACTGCAATTTGTCTGCGTTCGTAAGTAGTGTACCAAAAAATCCTCATTTCGCATCGTTTGGGAATTTTTTCAGGCTTTTCTCCGGGGCGGCCTGAAACATTCCACAGAATTCCTGAGCCCGCCTTTTGCGCAAAGCCGCGCCGATATGTTTTGGCGCCATCTTCCTGCAAATGGTGTAATATTGGGTCGATAATTTTCCGAATCAGAAAATCCATTCTTAACCCGGATTCTTCATGATGATTCGTAACGGGGCGGCAGAGGAGCCTGAACGAGCGCGCGCATGAAAACCACATGCGTACGCCGTAAACATGCCTGGATCCGCCGCCGCACTAGAAGCTTCATGAAGAATCCGGGTTAAAGGCGGAGGCGCCATTGATGCAAAAAGATCAAGCCGGCGGCGGATCGCGGTTAAGCCGCCAAGAAGCCCCAGGGCTCATTGAAAGGATTGCGCAGGGAGACCGGGATGCGCTGCAAATGCTCTATGACGGAACGAGCCGTCTTTTATTCGGGTTGGTTTTAAGAGTGCTGCAGGACAGGGCCTCGGCGGAGGAAGCTCTGCTTGATGCCTACACGTACATCTGGATTCACTCGCCACAATACGATCCTGGCACCGCGCCGTTGGGATGGCTGACGGCCACGGCGCGCGCCGTAGCGGTTTCCAAACTGCATGCGGACAAGCGCGGAAAAGAGAAACGCGCGTTCGATGCGGCGGACAAGGATGCGCCGGCGACAGTCGACCCTGAAATGCAGAGGCTGGCCCGCACCTCCATGGAATCTCTTTCCCCCGCACAAAGGGAGATCCTTAATCAAGCATATTACTCCGGCCTAAGCTGCAGCGAGATTGCGGCGCAAACCGGCAGACCGCTTGGAGCGGTCAAGACGCACGCGCGCCTGGGTTTGAACAAGCTGGGGGAGCTGTTGAATTCAAACACGCAGCAGCCAAACGCTGCTGGAGACGCATAAACTGCGCGCAGATTCCGCCGATTCCACGCAACGGCTCTTTTTGGAATCAACTTTCAAAGGGGGAGAATAGTGAGACACGAACGGGCAACGGAGGAGACACGGGAACTGGCCGCGCTTTATGCTCTTGGAATGCTCACCCAGCAGCAAGCGCGCAGTTTCGAGATTCACATGCAGCAGGGATGTCCTGTCTGCGAAGCCGAATGCCGTAAATATGAGCGAATCGCCGCCTCCATAGGATTTTCCGGCGAGGAAGCCGATTCCCCGCCGTATATCCGCGACTTGCTCTTGGCGCGCCTCGACCGCGAGCCGCAGACCGTCCCCGAGGAAGCCGGGCACGAAACGAAAGCGGCTCAGGATTCAATCGGATCCCGAACGTCTCCGGCGCCGCCCGTTCAATCCGTCCTATTTCAAGCTCCGGGCAAAGCCGGAAAGCGCGCGGTTTCCGCATGGGTTTTTGCGGTGGGACTCTGCGCGGCTTTGGCCATTATTCTTGCCGTCTACGCATGGAGACTGGAAAAGGAGCATAATCTGCGGCTTCAGGATGAAATAAATGCCGGCGCCGCGGAAACGGCCGACTTGCGCGCTCAGATCGAAGCTCTGAAAGAAAAAACCGGACAGTTGGATCCTATTGCGTCGCTGGCTTCGAAGCCGCATTTGCAGGTCGCGCGGCTCATAGAACAGGACGGCGCCCGCTCGTCTTTAGGAACGATTTTTTGGGATAAAGAATCCAACCGGTGTGCGCTGATGGCATCATTTCCGCCCGCCCCCGCCGGAAAGGTTTATCAGATCTGGTTTGCCTCGCCCACGGAAAAACTGCCCGCGGGGCCGATTCAAGCCCTTTCACCCGGCAGCAATATAAGCACGGTCGCCGCGCCTGATAACGCGGCCAAGGCTGATGTAGTTATTGTAACTCTGGAATCCGACAGCGGGGTTGAAATTCCATCAACGCCTTACTATGCGGTCGGCCGCTTCAATTGACGATTCTTCATGCACAAAAGCGCGGGGCCTGTTGTACTTTTACCGCGGGCTGATATATCCTCTTTCGTTCACGGGAGGATGATTGCATGCCTGCTTACAACCCCCAAGCCATCGAGGTTAAATGGCAGCGATACTGGGAAAAGAATAAAAGTTTCAGCGCGCAAGACCGAAGCTCCAAGCCCAAGCTTTACGTTCTCGACATGTTTCCCTACCCTTCGGGAGAAGGACTGCACGTAGGGCACCCCGAAGGCTACAGCGCCACCGATATGTACTGCCGCTACCGGAGGATGAAAGGCTACAACGTTCTGCATCCCATGGGCTACGACGCATTCGGGCTGCCTGCCGAACAGTATGCAATTGAAACCGGAACGCACCCCAGGGTGACCACGGAAAAAAACATCGCCAACATAAGGCGCCAGATCAAGCGGCTTGGATTCAGCTATGACTGGGACAGGGAATTTGCTACGACCGACCCTGAATATATGCGCTGGACCCAGTGGATTTTCCTGCTGCTTTTCGACACCTGGTTTGACCGCGAATGCGAATGGGTGGACGCCGCCGGCAAGAAGCGGACAGGCAAAGGCCGTCCGATTTCGCAGCTCCCGATCCCCGAATCCGTAAAGGCCCGCGGCCGCGATGCGGTGCGCTTGTATGAGGATTCCTGCCGGCTTGCCTACCAGGCGGAATCCCCGGTGAACTGGTGTCCCGCTCTCGGAACCGTCCTTGCCGATGAAGAAGTAATCAACGGCCGTTCGGAACGCGGGAATCATCCCGTCCAGCGCATCCTCCTGCGCCAGTGGATGCTGAGAATCACCGAGTACGCGGACCGGCTCCTTGAAGACCTTGAAATTCTGGACTGGCCTGAGCCCATAAAGGAAATGCAAAAGAATTGGATCGGACGCAGCGAAGGGGCGGAAGTGGATTTTCCCATCGGCGAGACCGAACGCTTTGATCAATGGATCGCCGCGCGGCCGCGGAGCGGATTCCCTGAAAACGCCGGTCCCGACGCGATCCGGATCTATACCACCAGGCCCGACACCCTTTTTGGAGCCACCTATATGGTGCTCGCGCCGGAACATCCTTTGGTTGATGTGTTGACAACCGACGAGAACCGGGAAGAGGTCGAGCGCTATCGCCAGCGTGCGGCGGAAACCAGCGACGAAGACCGGATCGCCGGCCGCGGAATCAAGACCGGCGTCTTTACCGGCGGGTACGCCATCAATCCCGTAAACCGGCAGCGGATTCCCGTCTGGATTGCCGACTATGTCTTAATCAGCTACGGGACGGGCGCTATCATGTCCGTTCCCGGCCATGACCAAAGGGATCTCGAGTTCGCGCAAATGTTTAATCTTCCGGTGCGGGCCGTTGTATCTCCCCCTGAGGAATGGCTGCTCCGCATGCGCTCCTATACAGAAGGGTCGGGGAAACCGCCGAATGCCGAATCCGCTTCCATCGACAAGCGGGCGCTGAAAACGTTGACGGCTGAAGATTATCCCGAGCGCGTCGGCGGGCTGCCGGAAGCCTTCGTCGACGATGGGATATCGATGAATTCCGCAAACAGCGAAATCTCCCTCGACGGCCTTCCCACCGGGGAGGCTAAAGCAAAAATCACGGAATGGATTTTGCGAAAAGGCATCGGACGCCCGGCAATCAAGTACAAATTGCGGGACTGGCTTTTCAGCCGGCAGCGTTATTGGGGCGAGCCGATCCCGATTCTGCACGAGGTCGACGCCAACGGCAAACCGTCCGGATTGACGAAAGCCGTGCAAGAGGATGAACTGCCCGTTCTTTTGCCTGAAATGGAAGATTTCAAGCCCACCGGGCGCCCGGGCGGCCCTCTGGAAAAAGCCGCCGACTGGGTCAAGGTGCGAAAGGACGGGATGGAGTATGTGCGCGAAACCAACACCATGCCCCAATGGGCGGGCTCCTGCTGGTATTACCTCCGATTTTGCGATCCCCATAACACACAAAAAGCCTGGGATCCCGAAAAAGAGCGCTACTGGATGCCGGTGGATCTTTATGTCGGCGGAGCCGAGCACGCCGTCCTGCACCTTCTTTATTCGCGCTTCTGGCATAAAGTTCTGTTTGATCGCGGGGCTGTATCCACCATGGAGCCGTTTGGGCGGCTCGTCAATCAGGGAATGATTCTGTCTACCACCTATCGAACTCCCGAGGGTAGGATCGTACCCTACAGCCGGATCAGATTCGAAGACGGCAAAGCCATGCTCGCGGAGACCGGCGCGGAGCTTCTGGGCGAAACCGAAAAGATGTCCAAATCGCGCGGCAACGTAATCCCCGTAGATGTGCCCGTCCAGCATTACGGCGCCGACACAACCCGGCTCTATGAAATGTTCATGGGGCCGCTTGAGACCACTAAGCCCTGGAGCATGCAGGGCGTGGAAGGAATAAGCCGCTTTCTGAACCGCGCCTGGCGCATGATCGTCGAGGAATCAGCCGACGTCATGCAGTTGAATCCCAAGGTGGGGCCGAAGGATGCCGCCCCCAACGAAGAACAGCTGCGCATGCTGCATAAAACCATCCAGGCGGTAACTCAGGACATGGAGAAACTGAGCTTCAACACAGCCATCAGCCGTTTGATGGAGTTCGTCAATTACTTCACGAGCCAGGACCGCCGGCCCTATGCCTGCATGGAAAATTTTGTTCTCCTGCTGTCGCCGATGGCGCCGCATATCTCCGAGGAGCTTTGGCGGGCGCTCGGCCATTCGGATTCCTTGGCATTCGAGCCTTGGCCGGTTTTTGATGCCGCTTACATACAGGAAAGCACCATTAAAATCCCGGTTCAAATAAACGGCAAGGTCCGGACGCGGCTGTCGATCGCAGCCGACGCGGCCGACAGCGATGTCGAGCGGGCCGCAAGAGAGGATTCCAGAGTGAGAAAATACCTCGGAGGCAAAACGGTCCGCAAAGTCATCATCGTTTCAAAAAAACTCGTCAATATCGTCGCGAATTGATCTCCGCCTCGCCTCAAAGCTTCATGAGTCGTCCGGGTTAAGGCCTTTTCACCGCAGCGGAGCCTCGGAAGCGATATCCTTTGCCTTGTCGATAAAATAGGAATCGATTTTCGTTCCGTCCCGATTGAGCGCTTTAACTCTGATTCTGGTATCCGTTGCCTCGACGACAAAATAATTGGGTTGCTGCACCGGGTTCTGGAAGAAAGCGTGGGCTTCCCGCTTTTCCACATCCTTGTAATATTTTGATCCGCTGCGCCCCGTAATATAGTAGACCGTCCCCTGGGAAGGTTTTTGCTTAGGCACGCCGCCTTTGAGTATATAGCTGCGCGTGATTCCGTGATCGTGGCCGCTGAACACAAGATCCACGTGATGTTTTTCCATGATTGCCGAAAAAGCATCCCGGATTTCCTTATCCGGCCGTCCCTGCTTGATCCCGTATATCGGTCTGTGAAGGAAAACGATCTTCCAGGGAGCCCTGCTCGAGGCCAAATCCGATTCCAGCCAGGACTTTTGGGGCGTCAGGATGTCGCCGTACTTCTTCTGTTCCTCCTGCTGGCTGTCAAGCACCACAAAATGAATCGGCCAGTAATCGAAAGAATAAGCCTGGCTTTTAAGACCCTCGGGGCCGTTTTGCGGCAGAGCAAACTGTTCAACATAAAATTTGGGACGCATCGTGTCCCGAGAACCATAGGATTCATGGTTCCCGGTCGTCGGCATAATCGGGATTCGGTCGATCACGCCCTTTGATGCCGCAAACCATGCATTCCAATGGGCCCCGCTCTGGCCCAAATCGACAAGATCGCCGACGTTTACCAGAAACTCGGCCCCCGGATTGGCCCTGTAAGCGCTATGCAATGTTTCGCGCCATTCCCCGTACGGAGACTCCCCGCGAGCCGGGCTCTGACTGTCTCCAAAAATGAAGAATTTCAGCGCAAGGGCTTCCGGATCGGCCGTCCTAAAAGACAGGAGTTCGCTCCAATTCTTCCCGTCGCCTACCCGATACGAATATCGCGCATTCGGAGCAAGGTCAACGAGCCTGGCCGTAAAAAGCCGGCTGGCGCCCAGGTCGGTGACAAACTCGCGGCTTTCAGCCTTCGCTTGCAGCGCCGCCTCCGAAAGCTCATCGCCGCGTTGGTATTGAACCATTCCGGAAGCCACCGTCGGGTCCGTTCTCCATGTAATCGTGATCGTACTTGCTGGATCCCCGCACAAAGTCAGAACAATATGGTCGGGGACGACCAGGGCGCCGCTGTCCAGCGCCGGAATGGAAACGGTTAAAGCCAGCACAAAAACAATTAATAAAGCGACTTTCACAGGGATAGTGAGCCTATTCATAGCTAATTCCTTTCATGGCAGAATTCGCACCTCAATCGACGTTCCCCATCGGTGGGTTAAGTTTTTCTTTAAACCGATGAAATGGCGCGCAGCCGCTTAACAGTATCCGCCAACGCCGCAACGGTTGCATCGATATCCTCTTCGCGAGTGCTTCTCCCGAGTGAAATTCTTATGGAACCCTGCGCTTCTTTTTTTGAAAGGCCCATGGCAAGGAGTACATGCGAAGGCTCCGGGTCTCCCGTAGAACATGCGGAGCCGGTCGATGCGCAGATTCCCTGCAGATCGAGTCCAAGAACCACCGATTCCCCGTCTATCGCATCGAAGCTTATGCTTGAAGTATTCGGCACGCGGGAAGCGTCGGCTCCGTTGATCGCCGCTCCCGGTATTTCGGAACGGATCCGCCGTTCGAGTCGATCCCGGAGGAGACGCAGCCGCCTGTCCTCCGCAACGGAAAATTCCGCGGCTAAACTTACGGCTTTGGACAAACCGACGATCGCGGCCACATTCTCAGTGCCGGCTCGAAGCATCTTTTCATGGGGCCCACCCGTCAGCAGAGGCTTCAGCGGAGTGCCTTTCCGAATATATAAGGCGGCGATCCCTTTGGGGCCGTAAAGCTTGTGTCCGGAGAAGGAAATGAGATCGGCTCCAAGCTCGCTCAGCCTGAAAGGTATTTTCCCGACGGTCTGCACCGCATCTGTGTGAAACACGATGCCCCGTTTCCCGGCCAATGCCGCGATTTCCTCCACCGGCTGAAGAACTCCGGTTTCGTTGTTTGCGTGCATCACCGTAATCAGGATGGTTCCGTCCCGCAGATTTCGGGCTACTTCCTCGATATCAACGGCGCCGCCGGAATCCACGGGAAGAAAGGAGACTTGGTATCCCTCTCCCTGCAGATCTTTGCACGTGTTCAGTACCGCGTGATGTTCGATGCGGCTCGTAATGATGTGGTTGCCTCGGGATCGGAGCGCGTGCGCCGCTCCTCTCACCGCAAGGTTATCCGCCTCGGTGCCGCTGGAGGTGAATACTATTTCCTCCGCTGTGCAGCCGACGGCGGCGGCAATGACTTCCCGCGCTCTCTCTACGGCGACTTTGGCCTGATTCCCGAAGCGATAAGGGCTCGACGGATTCCCCCACTGTTCCTTCATGAACGGCATCATGGCTTCAAGAACCCGGCTGTCCATCGGAGTGGTTGCGTTATGGTCAAGGTAAATCACGACGGGGTCTCCCGGCCCTTTGCGTCTTTTGATTCCCAATTCTGAATGGCGGCCCTCAACGCCAGCACTCCCAACAGGGAGCAATGCTTTTTCCTTTCGGGTATCCCGCCGAGAGCCTCCACAACATCATCATCCGTCAAGCGTTTGGCTTCTTCGATTGTTTTTCCCTTGGCTAAATCCGTAAGCATGCTGCTGGTGGCTATGGCGCCCGGACATCCAAAGGATTTAAATGCTATCTTTGCAATCCTTCCCTCGCGAACGGAGATCCAGAGCTTCATCTGATCTCCGCAGGAGTTATCGCCCACCAAGCTGTATCCGTCCGTCTCGCTTTCAGGCAGCTCCCCAACATTCCGCGGATTTTTAAAATGGTCGATAACGTCGTCGTTATAAAAAAGAACCGGCCCCAAATTTTCAACCGGTCCCTCGCTTTCGTCGTTCGGAGGATTCTGCATTTCGACGGCTCCAATCAAATCTCTGTTTTATCCGTTTTCATAACCAGGTTGTAATCGATGAACTTTGCGGAGGCGCGCGCTAATATTCGGCCGTCCTGCTGCAATTCCGCTTCCAGGACATAAAGCGGCGGTTCTAATTCCCGGACCCACGCCCTGACCGTTGCGGGCTTTTCTACCGCGACGGGGAGGAGAAAGCGGACGATCAGCCTGGCTGTCACAGCGACGATGCTGCGGGCGAAAAGGCAGTTGGCCATGGCTGTGTCAAAAAGCATGGACGTCACGCCTCCGTGCAAAAACCCGGGATATCCTTGATACAACCGGCTGCACGGGAATTCCGCCTCCACCCCCTTATCCGGGCGGACATTAAATTGAAGCGCAAGGCCGGAAGCATTATTCGAACTGCAGGCCACGCATTCCGGATGCGCCTCCCTTTTTGTGGTTTCCAGTATTTGCTGTGTTGGGTCCATCATCATGTCCACATGCGAAACTGCGGGGAGCCGTCAGTGGAATATTTGCGATTAATCATCATCTGAAAAAGGCTCCTTTCTTTCGCGCAGATCCCCGGCATTTCCGTCGGAAGCATGCCCGGTATCCGCCTCAGGATTTATTTCGCGGCCGCCTCATCCGCACCGCCGGCCGCCGATTCGTTCCCGCTCGTCAAAAACACGGGGCACAAGGAGCAATTTTATGGCCTTATCCCAAATTTATCCATAGGCATTACGGCATGCAAACCGGCGGGCTTCCCATCGTTAACCCGGGATAAGGCGGTATCGCTGCTTCTTACATTTCCGTTGACATAAAAGAATAATCCTTGATATTGTCTTTTATACTTTTCGCGGCAGGCAAGCGGAAAAACAGGAAGACGGGTTCAGCGTATGTATGCAGCAAGCCTAAAAAGCGAAATGTCCACTCTCCGAGGGTTATTTCTGCCCGTCATCGTAGGAATCGTACTCATTATCAATATTAGCATCCTTACCGGAAATCTACGGTTCGGATGATGGCGCCAAAACAGGGGCATACCAAGGCCGTCACCCGAACCGGGATGACGGCCTTTTTTTTTAGCGCATCGCATTCGGAGCCGAGGAGATAGAAATCATGAACAACGACGCTTCACCGATTATTCAATTCAACCATCAGCGCGGCACTCGAACCCTCTCCATTCTTGTTGAAAACCGATTCGGAGTTCTTTCAAGGATCGCCGGCTTGTTCAGCGCCAGGGGCTACAATATTGAAAGTCTGACCGTGGCGCGCACTTCCGATCCCAGTCTGTCAAGAATCACAATGGTTGTTCCCTGCGAACCGGATCTGGCTCAACAAATATTGAAACAGGTGAACAAGCTCCCAAACACGGTCGAGGCCGTAGACCTGACCGACGCCAATTGCGTCGAACGCGAATTGGTGCTGGTCCGCGTAAGGGCCCCGGAAGGCAAAAGGACCACTCTTTTAACCGAAGCGGAAATCTTCCGGGCCCGTGTGGTCACCGCGACGCCGGAAAATTATGTGTTTGAAGTCACGGGGGATACGGGAAAAATCGAAGCTTTCCTCGATGTTGTTCGCCCCTACGGCATAGACGAAATGGTGCGAACCGGCAAGGTCGCGCTGCATCGGAATTTGGCCGTGAACTCGGATTATTGATAAACCTTCCGCTGAGGCGGCGAAGCCGGATAATGCGAATCAGAAAGGAATAGAAAAGATGAACTCACAACCTGAAAACAAGTCTCATCCGCTGGCGGGCAAGCGGATGACGGGCGCCGAAATGATGATCCATGTTCTGGCCCAAGAGAGCGTCGACACCATTTTCGGATATTCCGGAGGCGCCGTTCTTCCCACGTATGACGCTCTTTTCCGATATAACGTCGAACATGCGCCCCGCAAAAATGAGCAGTTGCAGTTGATCATCCCCGCTAACGAGCAGGGAGCAGGTTTTATGGCCGCAGGTTATGCAAGGGCCACCGGGAAGGTCGGGGTTTTCATCGTCACCTCCGGCCCCGGAGCCACAAACAGCGTAACGCCCGTTCGCGACAGCATGGCCGATTCGGTCCCGATCGTGCTGATATGCGGGCAGGTGGCGCGCAACGCCATCGGCACCGACGCTTTCCAGGAAGCGCCGGTTTTCAATATTATGACCTCCTGCGCCAAACACGTGTTTCTTGTGCAGGAACCGGAGGAACTCGAAAGCGTCACCCGCACAGCTCTAAAAATAGCCCGAAGCGGACGCCCCGGGCCGGTGGTTATTGACGTTCCCAAGGACGTTCAGAACTGGGAAGGGGTTTTTAAAGGCGACGGCACCTACCGTTTCCGCGGTTATGAAAAACGCATGAAGGAGCTTTCGGAGGCCCACGTGTCGTCGCAGGATGCCGCGGACTTTTTTGATCTCCTCCGCAAAAGCGAACGCCCCCTCATCTGCGCGGGAGGCGGCGTCATCAGCGGCAACGCGGCCGAGCAGCTGCGCGAATTCTCCCGCAGGTTTCAGATCCCCGTGGTAACGACGCTGATGGGGATCGGCGCAGTGGACACCACCGACAATCTTTCGCTGCACATGCTCGGCATGCATGGAATGGCCTACGCGAACTATGCCGTCATGGACTGCGATTTCCTGATTAACATAGGCGCCCGCTTTGACGACCGAGTGGCGGGAAAAGTGGAGGAATTTGCGCCCAGGGCAAAGGCTTTCGCCCACATCGATATCGACGCGGCCGAAATAGGCAAGGTTAAATCCGTAACTTGGTCTCACGTGGGCGATGCGCGGGAAGCTTTGACGGATCTTATTCAGGAAGGGAAAGGGTTTAAGAAGGACTTCTCAAAGTGGCTGGCGTATGTGGTCGATCTCAAAAAAAAGCATGCGCGCAACTTTGACCGCAAGAGCCGTTTGATCCAGCCGCCTCATGTTCTTGAATGCTTGAATGAAATCACCAAAGGCGAAGCCATCATAGCCACGGGAGTGGGACAGCATCAGATGTGGTCGGCCCAGTTTATGGATTTCAAATATCCCCGCTCTCTGCTGACTTCGGGAGCTTTGGGGACCATGGGCTTCGGGCTTCCCGCCGCCATCGGAGCCCAGGTGGCATTCCCCGACCGTCTGGTAATCGACGTGGACGGTGACGGATGCATGCGGATGAACCTGGGCGAGTTGGAGACTGCAACCACTTATAACCTGCCCGTCAAAGTGCTGGTTCTCAACAACCTGGCTGACGGAATGGTGCGGCAATGGCAGAAGCTTTATTTTGGGAATCGTTTCTCCGGAACCGACAAATCTTTGCGGCAAAAGGACTTCATAAAAGCCGCCCAAGCCGATGGTTTTGGTTTTGCCGAGCGCCTCATAGAAAAAACCGACATGGAAAAAATCTTGAAAAAATTTGTCGAATTTGAAGGTCCGGCCTTTCTGGAAGTGATGGCGGATCCCGATGCTTGCGTTTACCCCATGGTCGGCCCCGGACAAGGTTACAAAGAGATGGTCACGGGAGATTTCATTGTAGGCCGCGCGACCGCGGACGGCGATTCTGAACCTGCGTCGAATCCAACGGGGGCCTTTTAATCCATTTTTGGAATTCTTTTTCAAAATTCACAGAAAGGCTGAGGGATTCAATAGATCTGGTTGGACTCGGCCGGGCACTTTGCAAAGAAGACACGCGCGGCCGACATTACGCTGAGGATGACACGCAAGCTTGCGGGAAATGCGGCTAAACCATTGCATTTATTTGCCGATAGATAATGCGTGAGTCCTAAAAGACGAGAGGATAGAGAACTCTGCGCCGATCTTGTTAAAGTTCGGTGGGAGGGAAAGAACGGCCGCGCCCATTGCGAGTGGGCGATTCTGGGAGATATTTCTCCCTCAGGCGCATGCCTGGAAATCGAAGAATTTATTCCAGCAGGCACCGCGCTCGCTCTTCAATTCCCCAATGACCGCTGCACTGCCCGGGTCATGTATTGTAAATTCGATAAAGTAAATTATCTTGTCGGCGTGGAGTTCGAGCATGGATATCGCTGGTCCCGCCGCAAGTTTAAACCTGATCACCTAATCCAATTCCGCTTGCAGAAAGTCCGCGAAGACACTTAGTGCCCTACACTATCGGCTGCCGTTAGACATGCAATTGCGCAAAAACGGGCAAGGGCTGCGCCCTTGATATCCCGCCAGAAAAAAGCGGGATATGGAAATCGGCTTCTTGCTTCCGGCTTCTTTTTTTAAAGACACTTAGCCCCTGGGCTCCCAACAGAGAGGGAAACGCGCGAAAGCAAACCCATATCCATGCGGCGCATTTGTAAGCAAAGCGCGGAAGGCGGCAAGGCATGCAGCGCGCAAACCTCCGCGCCCGCTTACAATGGCAAAACGCCATGCAATCGATTTGACTAAAGGCTGCCTTGACTTATAGACTTGCGATCAAAGAGACGAATCCGTATTTCCAACACTTCACGGACATAGCAGAACCGGAAAAGACAGGTATTGCAGAATCACTAACCCTATATTAAATCAGCAGGTTCTGAAAATCCGATTCCGGATTGCCTCCCGGCCGTTTGCGCTTCAATTGAACAATCGTTCATCAATGCGGCAGGAGCTCCAATGATTGAGAGTACCGGAATCAGCATAGCCCCGACCACTCCGGCTGCCGGGGAAAATTCAGCCACCGCCCAATCGCCTTTTTTAATGATCATGCGACGGGCATTCCCTTCATGAATGACCTGTTTTAATCCATCTAGCAATTCGCTTCCCTGAACCCTTACGGCCTTCCAATATCTTTGTTCCTTGTTTTTCATAGGTCCTCTCTTTAAAAGACCTTCGGGCTTTGGGCCGCGAATCCTCCGCTATAATAAAATCACTTTCGTCTCTGCCGGGCGCGAATTTTCTTCGCCACCTTTTTTTTCAAAGGTTCCCAGCGGCGTTTGATGTTTTCCCGCCCCATTTCGCGCAATCTTCGAGCGCCCTTGGCCAATCCAAGCCGATGCCCCTTAAAAACAACCGATGAGACCTTTCGCCCAAGAATACCCGCAATTTCGGCATTGCTGTGGGTTCGATAAAGCCTCTTCAAAAGAGAGACTTCCTCTTTGGTCCATCGGGGGCGTACTCGCGCTGTTTTTGTTTTCGTAACTCTTTTCTTTTTAAGCAATTCTCTAGCTCCTCCAAATTAAAATTAACTCTTTACTAATAATATAGGAATTAGCTTCCCTAAGCCAGCCCTTTTTACGACTATGGTTTTGTGTCTTATTCGGATAGACTCCCTAACGGGCTTAAAAAAATGAATTTAAGCCATTTTTAAACACCTGTATATTTATATTCAAAATTTTGTAAAAACAAGGAAATTATGGCGCTCTTACTTTATTGGAATGATGGAAAAATTAAAAAGTTCCAATCCGCGCTCCTTCACTGGTACAAAGCGCACCGGAGGAACTTTCCCTGGCGCATTAACAATTTCCCCTACCGAGTCTGGATTTCCGAGATCATGCTGCAACAGACTCAGGCTGCAACCGTCGTTCCGTATTTCAACCGATTCATGGAGCGATTTCCGGATTTGGAATCGCTTGCGCGATCCTCCGAGCGGCGGGTCATGGAGATCTGGACCGGTCTCGGCTATTACGCCCGCGCTCGCAATGCGCTCCGCGCGGCGCGGCGGATAGTTCGGCGGTACGGCTCCTTCCCGAAGGATTATGAAACCATTCTTTCTTTGCCGGGAATCGGGAGGTACACGGCCGGGGCGATTTGCTCCATTTGCTTCAAGCAACCGCGGCCTGTCGTGGACGGCAACGTTCGGCGCGTCCTGTCGCGGCTTCATGGGGCAGCCAGGCAAGCGAACGAAGCCGATTATTGGGATCAAATGTCTTACTTGCTGCCGGAGAAAGATCCTTCTTCGTTTAACCAAGCCATGATGGAGCTCGGTGCGACAATATGCACTCCTCGCGTCCCCGGCTGTCCCCAATGCCCGGTCCGATTTTTCTGCCGGGCCCGGGCCCTGGGGATTCAGGATAGCATTCCCGAAGGCCGTCCAAAACCGTCCGCGGCAAGAAGACGGCTCGTGGCGCTCGTACTCGAAAAAAACGGCAGAACTCTTTTGACTTCTATGGACAAGCCCCGTTTCATTCCCGGTCAATGGGGCCTTCCATGCCGCCTTGCAGCCGCCGGGGAATCGGCCGAACGCGCCGCGGCCTCGCTCTGCCGCAAAATGCTTGGGCGCAGTGTTCCGCTTCTTCCCTGCGCGGTCAGCCGGCACAGCATAACCCGCTACCGGATATCTGTTTTCGGGTTTTATGGAAAAGTAAACACTTCCGAGCTTCGTAACGGCGACGTCGTTCGCTGGGCGGGCCCCGTATCATGCAAACGGCTGATGATCTCTTCGCTTTTCCTCAAAGTTCTTGAGAAATGCGCCGCCGCAAAATCAGGATAGGGATATTGCTGTTATTTCACGGATGCTGGGAATTTTTCTGCCGCCTGGGTTGGAAACCGCGGCTGCGGGGCAACGGCGGCGGTTGATGGTCTTCCAACCAAGAATTAAACCTCTTTTTTTGCCCTTCGTCCAGAATGGCGATAAATTTGCTATTTACCTCGGACCAAATGGATTCGTATTTCGGACGCTGCTTGTCCCACCATTCAGCCCCCACTTTGCTTTCTTCAATCCGCAGAAGCTCGAATTGCCGGCCGGCTTCCGCCATGATCTCGCGGTATTGTTTTTCCTGATCCGGCGTCAGATTGAGGATCACCGGAAGCGTTTGCTCCTTTGGAATTCGCGGAGGCGGGGGGCTCTTGAACGCCATCTGCGGATGGACGGCTCTTCCGAACCAGCAATAGGACGAGACGGATCCTGCTATGAATCCCAAAATAAAGACTGCAACCAAAACCGCAATGGCGCGTGGACGATCCTTCACCGCGAATGTACCTCCCGCTCCAGCCATAGGATGAGCTCGCTGTCGTTATTGATCTCGGTTATGCTCGCATCCAGACTGATCGCTTCAGCTTCATCCATCAGTTGTTGATATTCAGTATATGCATCGATAGACCGATTCTGTGGAAGGACCCATAAGAATGAAAAGAGGACCAGCAGCAGCGTAAGAAACGCAAAAGCCGGGCCGGGACGCAGGTAGGAGGCTACGAGAGCGTCCCAAGAAGCATTTGTGCTGAATGCCCGCCGGGCAATCCGCTCCGCCAGGTCCAGCGGCCGAACCTCTTCCCGCCTCAGCGCGCCGACCATGTTATTGAGAAGGGCCGCTTTCTCACGGCATTCCCTGCAGGAAGCCAGGTGCCGCTCGAATTCCTTCCGTTCTGCAGCGTCGAGTTCCCCGTCGCGATACCTATCAAATACCTTACAGGTGCGCATTTTTTCTTCGCTCCTTTTTCTCTATGCCTGAAAGATAAGCGCGAAACCTTTTTTGCAGCTCTGTTCTAGCCCTTGAAACCCGCACTCGCGCGGCCACCTCCGATGTCCCAAGAATTTTGGCAACTTCATCGTAAGCCTTTTCCTCAACTTCACGCAAGACAAAGGCAGCCCTGTATTTGGGATTCAGACCGTCCAACAGCGCGTGCGCTACTCTGGAGTACCCTTCCATGCCGTCCATTCTAGCGGATCCCTGATCGCTTTCGCGAGAAAGATCTTTTAGCAATTTCTTTTGGTCGTATTCTCCAAGTTCGGAGAAAAGCTTGGTTTTTCGGCCTTTTTTCCGGCGAAGCTGATCGATGCAGTAATTTGCCGCGATGCGAAGTATCCAGGGTCCGAACGGGTAATTGAGATCGAATTTGTTCAGCGCGGAAAAAGCTCGTAAGAAAACCTCCTGAACAGCATCTTCGTTCTCAGAGGAATTGCCGAGGATTCTGTAAACAGTTCCCCATACTGCTGTCTGATACCGGCGTACCAACTCGGCAAAAGCCCATTCATCCCCTTTGAGCGTGCTTTCGATCAGAGCCGAATCTGCCGAATCTACCATGCTCATTATTAATTACGAATATGCCGCACGTTGTTACAAAAATCAGCGGATTGCCGAAGTCCACCAAATCCACAGGACGCATTTCCCATCCAGTTGCCGGCAAGCCGTCAAACAACGCCGGTAATTTCACGCTGCCGCATGAAATCAATTATGGATTCCGCCTGGGTAAGGTCGCGAACAAGTAAATCTGGATTATGCATTCCAAGTTCATCAACACTATATCTTGAACTAGCAACAGCAATAACTTTTGCTCCCGCAGCTTGCCCATGGATTATGTCAAAGGGAGTATCCCCGATGACGAAAATCCCTTCGATAGCTATCGGAGCCGCCATTTGGGCGCCCCGCCGGATTCCGATCCGGGTCAATGTAGTGCGATCCTCAGAATCGGAACCATACCCTCCGAAACGAAAATATCGGCTTAATCCCGCCTTTCCCAGTTTGATGCGGGCTCCGCCTTCAAGATTCCCCGTCCCCAGCCCGAGCAAAAAATCTTGTTGATTCGAAAGCATTTCCAGCAGATTTCTGACTCCGGGCAAAACTTGAATCAAGCCCTGTTCTTTTACCTTGCACATTTCATCTTCAAGGAAAACAAGATAGGACGCCAACAAGGCTTCCCGGCTTTTCTCAGACCATCGATGCGACAAATTCAAAACGTCAAGCACTTCTCTGCCGATCTGGGGATCGGTCTTGCCGTCTGGATGGTAGGTCGCCGGCCATTCGTTCGCGCCGAAAACTTCTTTCAGCGCTCTCTTAAATGCCCGCATTCCCGCACCCTTGGTCAGTAGCAGGGTGCCGTCTACATCAAAAAGGACCAAACGCATCGTTATCTACTCGAAAATTTGCTATCGAAGTCTTTTCCGAAATCCGCAACAAACGGTATCGGGCTTAATTCGCCCGCTTTTCATTCCGGATCCAACTCACATTAAAAATTTATTCTATCCGCACTTGGGGCCAAATTAAATAGCTCTTCCGAATTCCATGGCAGATCCTGCGCCGTAAATGCCGAAATTTCCTTCCCCTATGAGAAGGTTCCCATCCGGATGATTCATGAGGATTCGGGAAAGCCGCCGGATCCACTCTCTTATGCCGAAGCAGATTAAGAGCCTGTCAATAAATAACATTTACATTTTGCTGCTGGTCCCCAGGTCCGCCGGCACGGCGCGAGCGATGAGCATACCGGGAGTATGTGAAGATCGAGCAACAAAGCCGGCGGGCCTGCGGACCGCAGCCCGGAGGAGCGCGGCGGCGGGCGGGTATCTGCAGCGTTGCTACTCCTCAACGATATCACCGCATCGCCTGCGTCGCGGCGCCTTACATCTACCCCTCCGGCACTCGCGCCAAAATGCAAATGTTATTTATTGACATGCCCTAAAGGAGCAAGATTTTTGCCGGAATTGTTTCTGTTTTTTGATTAATAAAAATCAGTGCGATCCGGCCTCAAGATAGGTTTCAACAATACGGTGAACGCCCGGAACGATGCTGCTCCAGCGGACGGCCGAGGATTTTTTTATCATGATCGTCCTTTGGTTTATGGTGACCTCATCAACTCCCGGCAAAGAAAACAATTCCCTCACCAGGCCGGTATCCGTAACCGGGATTTCCAGCCTGCTTTTATATTGGAGGCTCGTTTCGGAAATCCTGCTTCCCAGGTAAAAAATACCGATATCCGATTGTTCTCCCGTCACCTGGGATATGACGCCCGTCTTCGATTCGTCGGACACAATTCTATTCTTGCTCTCATAATAGTGAAAAACGAAAGTGACAAGAATTCCGAGAACCGCAATGAGGGTCAGGAAAAAAAGTAGGTTGGTTGCTTCATACTTTTTCAGGCTTTTTCCGCCGGCCTTGGGAACTTTCAAATGCGCCTCCCGATGGGGCGATTATTCAAGATTCCTATTCGTAGCGAAGACACTCGATCGGATCCAGATTGGATGCTTGAACCGCCGGATAAATCCCGAAGATTAATCCAATGACCGAGCTGACGCCGAAAGAAAGGCCGATGGAACCTGCAGTAATGATGGTACTCCAGCCCGAAAAAGCGGCCACGGCACTGGAAATTCCATATCCAAGAGCAATTCCGATCAGGCCGCCGGCGAGGCTGATGGCGATGGCTTCAGCCATGAACTGCATGCGAATATCCAGCTTCCTGGCACCGATGGCGCGGCGCAGGCCTATTTCATTGGTGCGCTCCAGGACGGAAGCAAGCATGATGTTCATAATTCCTATGCCGCCGACAAGCAGGCTTATGCTGGCGATCGCGCCCATCACGACATTGAAAATGCCTTGGGTTTTCTGATTCTGCTCCAGAAGCTTTTCGGGAACTACAATCGAGTAATCGTCCACGTATCGATGCATGACGGACATGAGGTTGTTGATGGTCGATGCCTGTTCTTTGATTTCGGCTTCCGGGCCGATCTGGACGATAATCTCATTCAGCTCGTTTTCAACGGATTCCTTGTCGAACTTGCGAATGGCGGTTGTAATCGGAATGTATATGTCATTATTGGGATTCTGTACTTTAACTCCCTCAAACTCCTGTTTTTCCAGATTTGCATCGGCAAGCACTCCGACAACTTTCAGCCAGACATCATTGACCTTAATCTGCCGGTCCAGCACATCTCCGAAACCAAACAGCTTCTGCTTGGCGACGATGCCCAGAACGCAAACCTGCGCATTGGATTCTTCATCGGCGGGCAGGAAAAAGGATCCCTGCAGCAGCTTGAGGTTTTGAATAACCGGATAGGTGCTGCTGACGCCGAGAACGCGACTGTCGCTGCGCCCATTGTCCGAGATCACCTGGTAGGTTTTGACCAGCCGGGATGCTGAAATCAGAGGCTTGGGCTTGATAATTGTTTCGAGCGCTTGCACATCCCTCATGCTGACGCCGAGGGACTCGGTCCGAATCTGGCGCAGCTCCTCTTCCTTAAATTCTTTGGCCTGGATGATAATGTTGCGAATGCCGAGATTTGCGATCATCTGCAGGCTTTCATGCTCGGCGCCGGCGCCGATGGACAACATCGCAATAACCGCGCCCACGCCGAAAATCATGCCGAGCATGGTCAGAAAGGACCGGAGTTTGTGTCTTCCCAGGCTGGCTAATGCGCCAACCATCGTTTCCATCGATATCATATGAAATCAGCCTCTTTTTCTGGAAAAATATAATCAACTCCCTGCGATGGCCGGTTTCCCGAAAAAACGCAGCCATTCCAGCGGGATAGAGATCAGCGCCGTCCTCCTCCCATCATCCTCCTCATCATGGGAGGTGGCCCCATCCCTCCCGGCATACCGGGGAAGCCCTGCGTACTGCCGCCTTTGCTGAAATCCGGGAGATACAACTGGCGGGTTTCTTTAGGATTTCGAAGCGCTATGATTTCGCCCTCTTCCACCCCGCCAAGAATGACGGCTTCGCCGTGGGAGCTGAGCCCCGTTTGAACCGTTCTTGTTTCAAATTCTTCGTCTTTTTGTACATAGACTTGGCTATCCCCCTCCCTTTCGCGATATGTCACCGCGCTGGAAGGCACTACGAAGCAGGCGTCGTATTTTTGAAGCACCACGTCAGCCTGCAAATTCATGCCGGGACGGATACGCCCGAGGTCCCCGCCGGCATCGGAGATATCCACATCGCAGGTGAAGTAGAGAAGGGGCGAATTGCGCTCCAGCGATCCCGCAACAGATGAGACCGTGCGGATGGTGCCGTTGTACTCTTTGTCAGGGACAGCATCCAGCTTCAGGACCACGGGCAGTCCTTTTTCCAAGTGTCCTCCATCTCTTTCAAGGACATAAATCCTGGCCTGAAGGACGTCCAGATTGACCAGTTCCACAAGCGTCTGACCCGGATAGCAATCATCTCCAACCTGGGGTTCTTCCATCCGGTCCCGGTGATAAAGCACAAGCCCGGATACCGGAGCCCGCACTTCAAGAGAATTTAATGTCTGCTCGATCAAACTGATTTCAGCCTGCGCCTTGTTCCTCTCAATGGTTAGGATCTGCTGATCGGACCGGGCGATCCGCTTCTGGGTTTTGGCCTTGCTCTTGAGGAATTCGATACGCTCCCTGGCATACCGGGCGTCCGCTTCGGCAGTAATAATGTCCCATTTGGAGAAAATCGTTTCATCCTGAGGCATGACCGTCATTGCGTACTCATATTCCATTTCCGCATCCGTACGGTCCATGTTCAATACCTTTTCATCCGTCTCCTGAGTAAGGGTCTTGATTTTGGTCTGGTGTTGATTGGCTTCCAGCGTATTTTGCTGATCCTCGAGATTCAGTTCCGCATCCGTGTTGTCGAATCGTATCACCGGATCGCCCGCTTCAATATAACTGCCCTCCGCTGAGAGCCAGGACAGTTTCAGGCTTCCCGATGGCGTGTTGGGCGCCGTTATGGGAGTGGTTTCCAGTCCTACAATTTCTCCCGTGGCCGGGACTGTAAGCAAAAACGACTGTTTCGACAGCTTGGTGATGGGGACCGGATTCTCTTCCGTTGATGCAAACACTTTTGAGATCCGGTTGGAAAGGAAGTCTCTGAATTGAAAGATCAATACACCGCATGCAACCAGAATAACCAGGGTTGCAATTCGTCCCACACCCATTTTAGAAGAGCGGGATTTAATGTTATTGGACTCACCATGATATATCATACGCACCTCAGGCCTTCGGCTTTACCCGGATTCTTTCATCGCCGTCCAGCCCGGATTCTACAACGGCGGTCATGCCGTCATTAGTTTGCAGCCGGATTTCACGCCATTCAAAAACTTTTTCTTCCGGCTTCCATACCTGCACGAAAGATCGGCCGCTCCGCTCCTGGATGCTGGAAAGCGGGATAACCACCACCTGGGGATATTCGCCGACTTGAATCTGGGCTTTTAAATTCATTTCGGGACGCAGCTGTTTTGTGTCCACTTCTTCCAGTTCCACATAGGCATAACAAATCTTCTGGGGACGGTCGAAACTGGCCTGCTGCAAAATTGTGCCCACGTCGACCACTGTACCGCCAAAGGACCGGCCTTGAACTGCATCGACCACAATATTGGCATCCTGTCCCGCTTTGACTTTTCCGACATCAACTTCATCGATCTGCACGCGCGCCCGGATGCTGGAAAGATCTGGTATTTCCATCACCGGGTGCATTCCAAAAACATTTTCACCGATTTCTATGGCTTCATTGTTCCAGTCCCGCTTGTAGATAACGACGCCCGAGACCGGAGCCCGCACCGTGAACAAATCCATGGCATCCATCAGATCATCCATCCGGCTTCGGTAATAGCGCTCGTTGCTGCGGAGGATCTGAAGATCCAACTGCCCGCTTTCGGTCATGTACTGGACCTTCTTTTCGAGAAATTCGACCTTTTTCTTGGCCGCATCGCGCTGTATGCGTGTTTCCTCGATTTCTATGCCGCTTACCAAGTCCACCTGGGAGCTCATTTTTACTTCGAGCTTCTCCAATTCGGATTTGGCCTGCTCAAGCGAGAGTTTTAGATTCTTGAGCTGAATATCGGAATCCGAGCGCTTTTTCTGGCGGTCTTCCTGGACGCGCTGGAAGTTGACGGTTTCGTTTCTCAACCGTTCGGCGATATCCGATGTATCAAACTCCATCAGGAAATCTCCCTCGGCGACCCGGGTTCCCTCCTCAACCATGCGCATTAATTGGAAACTCCTCATCCGGCGTATCTGGGGAGGCGTGATACTGACGCTGTGCAGAGCTTCCAATGTTCCGCTTGCATTTACAATTAATGGGAAATCGACCCGCTGGGCGGAAATCAAATCACTATCCTTGATATTGGCGGAGACATTTTGCGAACGAAAGATCCAAATCAATCCGACCGCTATCGCCAGAACCGCTATCAACGCGATAAGCCATTTTCGGTATGTCATTTCATACCCTCCGAAGTACTTTGTATGGGCATCAGCGTATCTCCCGGCGAGACGCCCGAAACAACCTGAACCGCCCGATCCCCCACCTTGCCGAGCTGGATCATCTGCATATCAGCGTTCTTTGCTTCGACGCCCTTATAGGCATAGTACTGGCCTTGGGCATTAACGCCGATATATTCGCGCGGAACCACGGGAACGTCTTTTGCAAGAACAACGGGGACGCGAACACGGGCGGTCATGCCCGGCCTCTGCAATTCGGGGGTTACCTTGTCCGGGCGGACAACGGCCTGAAAGACTTTCATTTCCGTTGCGAATCCTTTCCTGCCGGCGACATTAGTCAAAGACACTATCTCGCCGCCGACTTTGAAATCCGGAAAGGCGTCCAGCATGATGGTGCAGCGCATTCCCCGTGCAAGAGAACTGTACTCTGTGTCGTAAACAAAGCCAACCACCTGCATGGTGGATAAATCCGGCAGGCTAGCCACTTCCAAACCGCCGAATGCGGTATCTCCAACCTGCAACTTTCGATTGCTCTGCCAATTGTCTCCGTAAATCAAAATCCCGTCCTGAGGAGCGTCGATCTTCAAGACCTTCATGTCGCTTTCGATTTTTCTCAGATCGATTTCCGCCTGCACCCGCTTGATCTCGACAAGCGTCATTTCAGAGGCATAAGTTTCCTCAAAATTACTCAGCTGCTCTCTGGCTTTCTCGAGCGACAGTTTTGCTTTATCCAGGTTCAGTTGGTACTGCTGGTAGGTGTTTGCAGGCAAAAGATCTTTGCTGATCTTTCCGTATAATTGTCTTATCTCGAGTTCGGCTTCCGCCTGCGCGACGGAGTCAAGCAAATCGCATCGCTGGGCTTCCAGATCCGCTTTTTTCTTTTCGATGTTCAGCTTTGCCTCGTCCAGAGTTCTTTCCGCCTCCGAAATCTGGCTCAACAAGTTGGAATCGTCAAACTCGACAATACGATCGCCTTTTTTAATCTGCGCGCCTTCGGGGGCAAGGAAAGCGATCGTATTGGAAAAACTGCTTCGTATCTCGGGCGCATTGATTAAAACGGAGTTTTTCGCGCGCATTTCCCCGGTTAAAACCAGCTCTTTGACGACTTGCCCCTCTTCCACCTTATAAACGACGGGCTTCGACTCAGGCGCCGCCGGCGACGGAATCGGAGCTGATGTTTTCGTATTATTGGCGACGGAATTCTGAGCGAACGCCGGTGGAAAAAAGAAACCCGCGGCAAGAAAGATAAAAACAACCACAGCCGCCTTTATTGAGAGCCTGATGCAATTTGCTTCTTTGCTTATTCCCATAGTGCCGAGTCTCATATCTAATTCATTAATTGCGAAGATTTTTGTGTTTGAATCCACTGGAGCCAATCTTCTTCGATACTCTGCATATCCGATCCAAAAACATCAGACCGCGTGATGTAATGCAGAGTTTCCTCCCCATTTTGCGCTTGCTTGATAAGCTCCCGCATCTTCTCCATGCCGGTCTTTTCAAGCATATAGCAAAAGAATGCCCCGCTCTGAGTGTCAAAAAGCATTTGGTCCTGCTCGTCTTTGGGCAAAGTCCTCTGCATGCCGCCGCGTTGTCCCATGGCTCCAGGGCTGCCGAAACCTCCCGGCACCTTGGATCCAAAATCCATCGGGGGCATTCCCTGACCGCCGCCGGGTCCGCCGAATCCGCTGAATCCACCGCTTCCACCTGGACCGCGGAATCCACCGCCCCTATTGCCGCCGAATCCTTCAAATCGCGGCATTCCGTTCGGCATTCCGTTCGGCATTCCGGAGGATTCGTACCCCTGCATAATGGTGGAGGCGACAAAAGGGCGCGACATCAACAGGACATCTTCCAAGGGAAATGTTTGGTCCATATTCTGCTTCAGGAATTCCAAATCAGATCCCATGCCGCTCGCATAAGCGGCAATGCCGATATCCAGCCAGTCCGGCAGCGAGCTCCTGCTCATATCATTTAAACGTGAAGATCGAAACTGGAAATCCCTGCCCGCCACCGCCTGCAAAACGGCATAGGCAATTTTCTGTATCGTTGAATCCACCATCATCTTTTCCGCCTGAGCTTTCATTTCTTGCGGCATCTCCTGCTGCATATTTTGCATTCGCTCCTTCATTTCCGCAGGCATGTCCTCGCCCATTTGCGATTTCATACGTTCCATCATTTCCTGCATTCGCACCTCGGGGCTTGTCGCCGTCAGGGTCCACCCATACCCCATTTTCAACACCTTCGGCTCATATATGGAGTCCTCCTGCTCCAACGTGGAGCAAATGAAAATGGCCCCTTTGGGCAGGTCCGTTCCAAAAAGGTCGCGCAGCTTTGTGATGGTTTCCTGGGCGGGTTTAACAAAGGGATCCACCAATTTCCGGTTGGATGCGTAGAAATCTATTCCTTCCGCCAGCTTTTGAAACTGTGAAAAATTCTTGAACGAAGCGGCTTGCGCAACATTCCCTTCGGAAACCAAGATGGCTGCACTTAAAAGCAAAAACGAAATAACAGCGCGTATCATTTTAACTTCCCCGTCTCCTATTCTAGGAGCCTGTCGCTGGACTGTGCTTTGCAGCGGTCAGGACTCGAGACCCCTGATGCATCTTCTTACAATTCCTTATTACGTCGAATCGGCTCCATTTGTTACAAATCAATGCCCTTTATCGGGCTGCTGCGGACAATCCGATTTTGAAACTGGATGGAACAAGATCGCAAAAGCCCTGCAGAATGACGCCGTTTAACCGAGCCTGAAATATCTACCCAGGCTTCATTTACTTCGGAAAAAGTTTTCGGCAGGTTTCCTTTACGCTGGAAACAGCTATCCATGGAGGCGCCGAGCGGATTCGAACCGCTGCATCGAGGTTTTGCAGACCTCTCCCTTAGCCACTTGGGTACGGCGCCCCGCCGGCAAGATCATAATGCCTCAACACTATCTGATTGTATTTGATACAATCAACAGGTGCAAGTTCCGGTCGAATTTTACAGTTTTAACCCGGATTATACATGTTGCTTTTAAACTGTAAGGGGCGCTAAAAGCTTATCCGAGTGAACTTTATTGATTCTACAGGAATCCAATTGCCTTTATTCATAATCGTTTGGAGAGAATTTTCCATGAAAAAGAATATGGGTTCGCTTATTCCGCTGACGTTTCTACTTGTTTTGGGGTTCCGCCCATCCGGAGAATGCGCCGACTCTTGGAAAGATTCCACAGTAAAGGTAGGAGATATAAAGACTCATTACCTGGATGCGGGATCCGGAGACCGCACCCTTATTTTCATACCCGGCTGGACTACAACGGCCGAGGTTTGGAAAGAACAAATCCCTTACTTTTCAGCCCGGGGGTTCCGCGTTATAGCGCTGGATCCGCGAAGCCACGGCAAATCCTCAAAAACAGAGGACGGCAATACATACAGGCAGCAAGCGGCCGATCTGCACGAATTTCTACAGCGCCTCCAAATCAAGGATTACATTCTTATCGGCTGGGCTGCGGGGGCGACGGCGATTATGGAATACGCCGCCAGCCCCGAGACCCAGAGGCCTGAAAAGGTTGTCTTTGTAAACGCCAGCCCCGCATGTTTGAAGCTGGATGACTTCCCCGGATCGATGAAACGTGACGAGGCAAGAGACCTGTTTTTCGACTTCCAAGAAGACAGGGAAAAGGCAACCGAAAAGCTGATTCGAGGCATGTTCAAGGCGAATCAGCCCGAATATCTGATCAAGGATCTGATAAAAAGCAGCCGGGAAACTCCTATCGGGGCTGCCGTTGCGCTTCTCTTTGATTTCTTTACCGGCGACAGGAGGCCCGCTCTGGATCGCATTGATGTTCCCACTCTCCTAATAACCACTCCCGATTACCGGGCGGTCGGGGAATATATGCAGTCCAAAATTCCACGCTCAAGCCTGAAGCTGATCGAGGAAACCGGAACTGCGGTATTTATGGAAAAGCCGCAGGCTTTCAATCAGGCACTCGAGTCTTTTTTGGGGGAATATTAGCAGCTTGGGCCTTCTGCGCAATCTGCTAATCTTCCGTTGCGGCAGCGGATTTGCGTTTGACCGTGCCCTTGGATGTCAGATAGAAGGGCGGTGCCACAGCGTCTTCCATTTTTTTCCGGAAGCCCTTGACCGGCCACTCTTTTTCGCAGAAATGGTCAAGGATCCGTCCTCGGACGCGCGGCCGGGATTCCGCATCCAGAAAGGTCTGGATCAGCTTTATCCGCGCCTCCTCATCTCCATTGCGGGCAAGGTAGTCAATGGCCGCAACGCAGACATCATCGTCTTCGTCTTCAAGAAAACCAAGCACCGCCTCCACGACCTTGGGATACGCTTCGTTCGAAAGATTCTGAATCAAAACGGTCTTGGCTTCCGGCCAGCGCGTATAGCTCGACGACATACCGGATAGAACGCCGATCAGAGAGTCGCCGAATTCATCCGCCGGAAGAATTTCCCTTAGGGCCTGAACGGGAAAAGTCACGTCGGGCTCGCTTTTGATGAAATTCAGGATCGGTTGGACGGCATTTCTGCCCATTTCAACAAGCAAGCGGACCGTGTATTTCTTCTCTTCCAAATCCATGCCGGTCTGGGGAGTGCGGACGGTATATCTGCGCAGAAGGGCTTGGGCAGCCTCCGGGGTCCGGAAAGAAGCAAGCCTCTCCATGGCCGCAACCCGTGTTGCCGCCTCGCCGTGAATTTGCGTAACCTGTTTGACTGCCCTGCGGATCTGCCGTTCCGACGGACCGGCTTTATTTTGAAAAATCTTCCGAAAAAACCCCATTATGGATCCATTTCTGTTTCTGGAATATGCGCTTGCTGCAAGGCCGATTCAGCCTTTCCCGCAATCCTTCGCAAAACTTTTTTATATTACATCAACTTTTTGACGTGCAAACGAGTATTGGGGCATATAATAAATTATTATGCAAGAAAGCGATTTATATATTGAAAAAGACGAAATCATCCCTGCCGTGATTTACTGCCCGAAATGCCGGACTTCATTTGAATATCCCATCAAGTGGCGCCGGCGCACCAAAAAGGCGGCCATCCCTCCGGGCGCAGATGAACGGGATCGAGCCAAATTCGCCAAAGCCCGCAGCTATCGCGTCCGCTTGGACGATAAGCTGCGCTGCAAAAACCCGCGCTGCGGCAAGACAATCGAAATTACTACTCTGCAGACTGTGGTTTTTGATTAGGCGCAGCACCGTGGGCTGAATATTCATGAACGAAATCGGCCAGAGCCCTCACCGAATCCTCGGGAGTCGACGGAAGGACGCCGTGTCCCAGATTAAATATGTGGCCCGGGCGCCCCTGGACCGCGTCAAGCACTTCGCGCGCCTTGCGTCGAATAATGTCCCAGGGAGCCAGAAGCGTCGCTGGATCCAGATTCCCCTGGATTCCGATTCGCCTGCCGACAGTGCGCCATGCGCTGTCGATCGAGATGCGCCAATCGACCCCGATGACGCTGCTCCCCGCTTCGGCCATCAGCGGCAGGAGGCCGGCCGTCGTGGTCCCAAAATGAAGCGACGGGACGCCCTCTGCCTGCAGTTCCTCGAAGATTCTTCCAGTATGCGGCAAAACGTAATCCCGGTAGTCCGAGGGGCTCAGGCATCCTACCCAGGAATCAAAAATCTGGACTGCCTGAGCGCCCGCATGAATTTGAGCTTTCAAGTAGGCGGAGACAGTCCGGCGAAATGCATCCATCAGCAGATCCCACGATGCGCGGTCTCCGTGCATCAATTCCTTCGTCCGATTATGGGAGGACGAAGGTCCGCCCTCTATGGCATAACTCGCGAGAGTGAAGGGGGCCCCCGCAAAGCCGATTAAAGGGATTTTGCCGTCAATTTCGGCGCGAACATCTCGAATGATTTTCAGAACAAAACCAAGATCTTCGTTCGGGTCAATCCGCCTTAAAGACTGGATCGCGCCCTTGCTGCGCAGGGGATTTCTTATTACCGGACCGCTTCCCTCCAAAAACTCAAATCCGATGCCCATTCCTTCCAGCGGCAAAAGAATGTCCGAAAAAATGATCGCGGCATCCAAAGAAAAAGCATTCACCGGCTGAAGAGTAATCTCGGCGGCGAGTCCGGGATTTTTAAACATTTCAATCAAGCCGTATTTCTCCCGGATATCCCGATATGCCTTCATATACCGTCCCGCCTGCCGCATAAACCACACGGGAGTACAATCGGTTTTCTCCAGCCGGCAGGCTTTCAGGAATCTTTCGTTCCGGTTCATGGCCTCGCTCTTTGTGGAAACAGCTTTATTGCTCTGCCGCAATCCAGCCTATGATAGATCAAAATCTGCGTAAATGGGCAGGTGATCCGAGATGCGCCCGCGGCCGGAATTTTCCCCGTCCAGACGGCCGGGTTTTATGGATTCAACGCCCGTTTTCGTATCGCGCTTCTGCTCTTCAGTTAATGCGCGGACGCATTTGCCGAGGAGCCAGTCCAGCTTGAAGGATAAATATCCCCGGTAGGGACGGAGCCGTCTATAGATCAGTTTTAAAACCGCCTCCGGGAAAAATGCCGCTTCCTCAAGGGAATCGATGGCCGTCCTGGCGGTTTCCTGGCTTGAATTGAAGGAATCCCAAGAAAAACCGTAGCGGTTCAGAACGTTAAAAAGCGGCTCCGTCCCGCATTCCGGGTGAAGCAGCCGGTTTTCTATTGTGGAGGAAGGAGTAAACAACAATCGAAGCATCGATTTTACAGCCCTCGGCGCAGTGCCCCGGCTGAAGCTGTTGGTATTCAAATCTCCTCCCAGGACGCAGGGCTCGCTTTCTCCGTCCGGCAATTCCCTCATGATATGCATCATTTGGCGCGCACGGCACCCGGGCGTATTCCTCAGCTCCAAGTGCGCTACTCCCGCCCAAAGAGAGCCGTTTTTCAACTTGAGGCGCGCCCACAAGCAGTTTCGGCGGCCGTATCGCTTTTCCGCAAACTCATAGGGTTCGAAAGTTGCAGGAAGGGGAATGATACGGACATCCAGAATAGGAGGGCGGCTGAGGATCGCATTCCCCTGGAGACTTTCCCGATTTTCCCCATGAAGATACAGTTCATCGTCGGTTCCCTTGGTGAGCTCGAAATACGCGGGAGCGAATACGGCATGCATTCCCAGCTCGCGCGCAAGCGACTCGGCCACATGCCGGTTTTGAGAACGGTTCATTCCGTGATCCGCTTCGTTAAGGAGAATAATATCCGCCCATTTGAGAATCTCGTTGTTCTTCAGCAAATCCAACGCGGCCTCGAAGCGCTTTCCCTTTTCAATATTCCACTGAACGACTCTGAGAAAAGAATTCAGGCGAGGAACCGCTTTGGCATGAAAAAAAATCTGCGGAGTCGCCAGGTATTTCTCAATGTCCTTCCCGCAGCGGGCGAAAAAATCGGAGCGCCGCAGTTCGCGGACTGTGCTATAGCGCCGCAGGTTCTCAATCCAGTATGACGGTGAATCCATTGAATAATCCGATACAGGGAAGCCCGTCGCCCCCGCCGGCTCCCATCGGGGGGACTCCCCTGCTAATTTGCGGCATTCTCCGAGGAGGCGAGTGCATTTCGGAAATCCGAGGCCGCCCTTTCCAAACCGCGCACGGCCTCGAGAAGCCCGGGATTTCTCAGTTCCTCCAAACCGACCGTATGCCGCTTGGGGCGAACGAAATTATCAACACACCGGAAAACATTGCAGGCTTCCTTTGCAGCATTCTCGGCAAGATCCAAGAGAGACGCAGCCTCTCCGGCCGGCTCTTTCTCTTCGGAGGATACGGACGCTTCCCGGCCGGTTTTCGGAAAAGCCCAGCTCAGGTTCCTCTCCAGTTTTTCCAACGTTTTCTCCAATTCCTCGACATGCTTCCGGCATACGGCTTCCGCTCTTGCTCTTATTGCCGGAGCCGACGCGGGGCGCCGTGCAACACGGACAAAGGCCGGCAGGCCTTGAGCGTAACGCTTTATTTTCAAGCTTCGCTCGAGGATCTCCTCGGCGTAAACCAGCAGGCGCTGCTTCAATACTTCATCCGGCGATGGGAACTCGGTCGTCGGAATCAGGATCATTTCCGAAACGGGATAATCCGTTCCCTGGGACGCATTCAATCCGACTCTGATCCTGCCGGCCGGAAAGAAATCGCCCAGATAGGAGCGCAATTCCTGATTTTCCCAGAGGCTTGGAGGCGGATCCCAATTGTCTTTGGATTCTTTATCCTCAGCGGGGTGTGTCGCATATAAATAAATCCCGTAGGAATCCTGCAGCGGCTTAAACAATTCTTCCAGCTTGCGATAATGCTTTTCGTCCTCAACCAGGCACCATGCTTCCATCCCGTCCCGGCTGAAATAAAACACCACATCGATCTGCTGGCACAGTTCAATTTCATGAAATTTCAACCAGGCTTCCAGCAGCTGCTGCGGCGCAGCCGCAAGATCGCCGTATACGGCCGAACAGCCGCTGCCGCCGGGAGCGGCTGCGACTAAAGCGGATGAACTTAGAAAGAATAAAAATAGAGTCACGAATCGCATGTTGATTCCAATTTTATCAGGCTTGCCTTCGGGGGCGAAATGGAATGGGAGGCGCGATTCGCTCGGGGCGGCTGGAAGATTAACCCGGATTATTCATGAGGATTCGTAGCGAGGCGGCGTAGACAGGCATGGATACAAGGCGCGCGACCGAGAGCCCCGCAGGCGTACTCGACAGTACGCCGAGGAGATCGAAGGAGCGCAACGCCGTAGACATGCCTGGATCCGCCGCCGCAGTAGAAGCTTCA
>CAZDMR010000013.1:0-4253 GCA_964506795.1 uncultured Acidobacteriota bacterium
TGCTGAGCAGCATGGAGATTTTTCGCAAGGAGTATGAAGAACACATTCGGGCGATGCCGCTATAAAGCGGAAGAAAAAGCGCCGGGCCGGCAGCGCTGAATTGGGAAAGCATTCGTGGAAACGATAACGCTCAGCATAGACGGACGGAATATACAAACGCGGCCCGGCAAAAGCGTGCTGGACGCGGCGCTGGACGCCGGCATCTATATCCCCCATCTCTGCCATCATCCGGATTTGCCCCCTGTCGGCGCGTGCGGGCTTTGCATCGTAGAAATAGAGGGGCGGGAAAATCCGGCCGCTTCATGCACCACGCCTGCGGCGGACGGCATGAAAATCGCGACCCAATCCGAGCGGCTGGCTCGGATGCGAATGTCTGCGCTGGAGTTGATTCTTGCCGCCCACCCGCAGGACTGCAGCACATGTAATAAGTACCTTAACTGCGAACTCCAATCGCTCAAGCAGTATCTCACGGTCGAGAGTTTGAGGGTAAGAAGCCGGACCAGGCCTTTTCCGATAAACAAGGACAACCCGCTTTTTGTCCAGGATTTCAGCCGGTGCGTTCTGTGCGGCCGCTGTGTCAGGGCCTGCCATGAGCTTCGCGGCGCGGGCGTGCTTTTTTTCAAGAGAAGGGGAAGGGAATGGTATATCGGCACTGCTACGGGAGCTTCTCTGGCGGAGTCGGGATGCAGGTTCTGCGGCGCCTGCGCGGAAGTCTGCCCCACGGGCGCCATCATGGACAAGGAGGAGCTTGTGCGGGGGAAGAGCCGCAAAAACGCCCTGGTCCCCTGCAAATCCGCATGCCCGGCGGAAATCGACGTCCCGAGGTATATCCGTTTTATACATCGGAGAGATTTTTCCGCCGCGGCCGCCGTAATCCGCGAGAAGGTCCCGTTCCCGGCGGTTCTGGGTTATGTCTGCCCGCGTCCCTGCGAGGCCGTGTGCCGCCGGGGGCAAGTAAACCAGCCGGTGTCCATCCGCAGCCTCAAGCGCTACGCGGCCGAGCATGATGATCGGAGATTATGGGAATCCAACAGGAAGGCGGAGCCTCCCACGGGGAAAAGGATCGCCGTGGTCGGTTCCGGCCCCGCCGGTTTGACGGCGGCCTATTATTTGCGCAATCGCGGGCATGCGGTGACGGTCTTCGAATCCCGCGCCCGTCCGGGAGGCATGATGCGCTACGGCATTCCCGAATACCGTCTTCCGAGGGAGGTGCTCGATAAGGAGATTCTATATATCCAGCGCGCCGGCGTTGAAATCCGGACCCATGCGCCTGTCGATTCGGTCGATAGGATATTGGGAGATGGATATGGCACCGTGGTCGTGTCCGTGGGATCGCAAAAATGCAAAAAGCTCGACATCCCGGGCATCGAATGCAAGGGCGTTTACTTCTGCGTTGAATTTTTAAGAAATGTGAATTCGGGCGTGCCGCAGCCCGTGGGGGAAAGGGTCGTGGTACTGGGCGGAGGCAATGCGGCTTTCGACTGCGCGCGGGTTGCGAGGAGGCTCGGGGCTCAGCGCATAGACCTGGCGTGCGTTGAGAGCAGAACCAGCATGCTTGCCGCAGAAGACGAAATCAAACAGGGGGAAGCCGAGGGAATTCAGGTTCACCCTTCGAAAAGCGCCGCGCAAATACTGGCGAAGGACGGCAAGGTGGCCGGCGTGGAATTTCTCGATGTGGCGTCCTTTTATTTTGACGGCGACAACGAGCTTCAATTAGAAATCGACGAAGATTCCAGCACAACCATCGAGGCGGACACCGTCATCTTGGCGGTCGGACAGCGGCCCGATATCCCCGAGGATTTCGGAGTGGATGTTCTGTCCAGCGGGCTTATAGACGCGGATCCTTATACGCTGTCCACCAGCAGGGACGGCGTTTTTGCAATAGGAAACGCGGTTTCGGGAACAGGGTCCGTCATCGAAGCGATCGCTTCGGGCAGGAAAGGGGCGATGGCGGTAGACGCCTTTCTCGGCGGGAGCGGGATCATCGACGAAATACTCGCCCCGGCGGCGGAACCGGAAAAAAGGCTCGGACCGGGAAAGGGATTTGCTTCCCTGCCTCGTTTGGAAGAATCCTATTTGCCGCCCGATCAGAGAATTGCGAATTTCAGCAATGTTACGATGGAAATGGACGAGGACGCCGCGGCCGCCGAAGCCGAACGCTGCCTGCAGTGCGATCTAAGGCTTAGAATCGCCACTGTAAAGGGCTGGGGAAATTACTGACGGAGCCCGTTGCCGTCGCGGGGCAAGGCGGATAGCGAGCCGCGTGCCCGGACTCGCGATTCCAATCCGATAACGGCGGCATCATCCCCGATAATTTTGGAGCTTTGCAAGGCTGGCGACGATGATGGCCCTGCGGCCGGCGGAATGGATGATGCCCTTCTTTTTGAGTTTGCTGAGAACCCGAATAGCGGTCTCGGTCGTGGTCCCTGCATAGTTTGCCAGGTCCTCCCGCTTCAACTGCAGATTGGGACCGAACTTGACGGCCAGCGTAAAAAGCGATTGGGCAATCCGGAACTCCACTTCCTCTCCGATCATGTTCACGATGCGGTTGTATTCGGCATCCAATCCGCGGGACAACTGGCCGATGATATCGACGGCTATGCCGGGATGCCTGGAGACCAAAGCCCAGAATTCTTTCCCGGGAATCCTGAGGACCGTCGCGTCCGTCATTGCTTGAGCCGATAGAAAATATCTTTTTATGGACAGCGCGGAGGCGTTCAGAGTGTCCCCGAAAGCGGCTATTTTGAAGGTTACGTTTTTCCCGGAGCGCGATCCTTTGTGAAGCTTGATGAATCCCTCCTGGGCTAAATAAAAGAATTCGGCCGGGTCTCCGTCGTTGAAGATATAAG
Source organism: uncultured Acidobacteriota bacterium (assembly GCA_964506795.1). GTDB lineage: Bacteria > Acidobacteriota > UBA6911 > UBA6911 > UBA6911 > UBA6911. Next base: position 2,850 of record CAZDMR010000013.1, read on the forward strand.
AGCCTTTCGGGTAGCGCACGGGCGTCGCCAGGGAAGCCAATTTCCTTATCGCGTTGGGCGAAAGCAATTTGAAGCTTGCGCATTCTTTGAGCGCCTTCGCCTTGACGCCGTCGTTAAGGTTGATAATACGGCCGCGGCTGCTTTTCAACGATGCTTTGCTCCCTTGTTGTCGGTTTGCCCGGTTTTGGCCTGACGAATATTTTTGCATGGGTTGGAGCCGGAAGCAAGAGAACGGGTAAGCGGCCGGGGCTCCGCTTTTGCTTCAGGCTTTTGTCCAGCATGATTGAAATCATGGTAAGCGCCCTAAGGAAAGGTCATAATAGGCGCAAAATAGGAGTATGGGCTATGGATAATAGGGCCTATGCAACGCTGAATTACAGCGAAGACGGTTTTTGCCGGATTGTGGACTTGGCTCCCGGGCTTGAAGGGGAAGCGGCGGCAACGCAATTTCTCGAACTTGCCGACGTATGCGAGCGGATTGCTTGGGACGGAGGCGCGCGGGTTTTTTTATTGGGCTTTGACGGACGGATGCATGAGCCGTCCGTCGATAATCTCGTTGCCCGAAGTTTTTCTCTGGTGGAGCCTGTGGCCCGGCTCGAGCAGCCCGTTATTGCAGCCGTTCGGGGCGATGCATTCGGGATCGGCCTTGAACTGGCTTTAGCGTGCGATATCAGGGTCGGCACCCACAACGCCCGTTTTGGTTTTCCGGATATTGGACGGGGAAAGATGCCGTGCAACGGGGGGACGCAGCGGTTACCGCGCCTCGTCGGACGAGCCCGCGCATTACAGCTTATTCTCACCGGCGAGTTGATGGATGCCGGCGAGGCACTTCAGGCGGGCCTGATTCATAGAGCGGTCCCTCCGGATGCTTTAACGAATGCGGCTATGGAAATGGCCGAAAAAATGGCTGAAAGGTCTCCGCTTTCCCTGAGCTACTCAAAGGAACTGTTGTACGGTGCCGGAGACCTTACACTGGATCAGGGTTTGAGTATGGAAATGGATCTTTACATTCTCTTATTCTCAACGTTTGATCGCACGGAGGGAATTACGGCTTTCAGGGAAAAGAGAGCCCCCAAGTTTAAGGGAGCTTAGGGCGGGCATATGGCGGGCGGATTCCAGACTGTCATTTATGAAAAAGATAAGGGGATAGGACGCATCACGTTGAATCGCCCCGAGGTTCTGAACGCATTCAGCGTTCAAATGCGGGATGATTTATTCGAGGTCCTGAGCGCCATCCGGCTGGACGATGAAGTGCGCGTGGTTTTATTTAAAGGGGCGGGAGCCAGGGCATTCTGTTCCGGCGCGGACTTAAATGAATTTCTTACGGCTCCCTCGGCGGTGCAGGCAAGACGCATTCGACTTGTCCGGGACCTTTGGCGGCTTTTTATTAGCATGCCTCAGCCG
>CAZDMR010000013.1:4263-64096 GCA_964506795.1 uncultured Acidobacteriota bacterium
AGCCGCTCGTCGCTGCGCTTCATGGATACGTGCTGGGTTCGGGGATGGAAATCGCCATGTACTGCGATCTCCGGATTGCGGCTTCCAATGTCTTCTTCGGGCTGCCGGAGACAGGACTGGGAATCCTGCCGGGCGCCGGAGGCACCCAGATGCTTCCCCGGATTCTCGGATTGTCCGGAGCGCTGGATATGCTGTTAACGGGGCGTCGCATATACAGCCAGGAAGCTCTCGCCATGGGACTGGTGACGCGCGTGGTGCACAGGGGTGAGCTCGAACGGGCATCCGAAGAATTAGTCCAAAGAATCGCGTCGTACGATCCTGCCGTCATGAGAAACGCCAAGCAGGCGGTCATCAAAGGAATGGACATGTCCTTGGACCAAGGCTTGGAATTGGAACGAAGACTGGCGGCCATAATCAATCGTTAACAGCAATGCCGGCGGGGCCGTCGGCTTTACAGAACATAGGATAGGGGTTCATGGATAAAGTAGTCAAAGATGTCAAAGAGGCTGTCGCCGGAATTGAAGATGGCGCCGTCGTGGCGATCGGGGGATTTTTTGCGGCCGGCGTGCCCAGAATACTTCTGAGGGAGCTTGTAGAAAAAAAGGTGAAACGTTTAACCCTGGCCTGCGGTTCGGGACCGCTGTTGGGCGCGATGGAGGAATTGATGGCGCTGGTGAACAACGGGCAAATAGCAAAAGTTATCGATTCCTACGGCCTTTTCCGGTCCGCCACTAAAGGGGGCCAGCATCCGTTTGAGCAGCAGATTCGGGCCGGTGAAATTGAACTGGAAGTCTATCCCATGGGGACTTTGGCCGAAAAATACCGCATGGCCGGCGCCGGCATCCCCGCTGCGTTTATTCCCGTGGGGACCGGTTCCATGCTGGAAGAAACCACCATCACCAATATTGAGAAGAACCGTCAAAAGCGGGAAGTGCGCGTCATCGACGGGGAAAAATGCATTCTTGAATATGCTCTCAAACCGGATTTCGCTTTAATCCACGCCCACACGGGGGATCCGGAGGGCAACCTCAGGTATCGCAAGACGGCCCAGAATTTCAACCATGTCATGGCTATGGCAGCAGATGCAACCATTGCGGAAGTGGAAAACATCGTGGCTTCCGGGGAGCTCGATTCCGAATCGGTGCATACGCCGGGCATATTTGTTAAGAGGGTTGTTAAGGTTCCCCGGATCGCTTTTGACATTACAAATCTGTGACAAAGGGGCAGGGTTAACCCGGATGATTCATGAAGCTTCTGTTTGCAACGGCGGATCCAGGCATGTTTATCACGTTGCGCCACGAATCGCCATGAATCATCCAGGTTGATTTCCGGCTCCGGGAGGCGGAGGTTGAAAAAATACGAAGGGCTGCCCCGCGAGATCATCGCGCTGAGGGTGAGCAGAGAAATTGAAGACAACTCCTACGTGAATCTGGGCATCGGAATTCCCACTCTCATAAGCAACTGGCTTGAAGGGCGGGACGTGATTCTCCAATCGGAAATCGGCATGCTGAAAACGGGAAGCCTGGCGGAAGGGGCCGACATCGATCAGGATTTGATTAATGCCAGCTGTCAACCGGTGACGGAAGTTCCGGGAACGGTTTATTTCGATATCTGCGAATCCTTCGCAATGATCCGGGGCGGCCATATAGACGTTACCGTCATGGGCGCGTTTCAAGTGACCGCATTTGGAGACTTCGCTTCATGGATGAATCCGGCGCGCGGATTGAACGGCGTCGGCAATATCGGAGGATCGATGGATCTGGCTGCGGGCGCCAGAAAGCTTTTTATCGCGATGGAGCATACGACCAACACAGGCATTCCCAAAATTGTGAGTTCTCTGACATATCCTGCGACCGCCAGGAAAAAAGTTGATAAGATATTTACGGACCTGGCCGTGATGGATGTGACCGGGGAGGGGCTGGTTTTGAGAGAAATCTATCCCGGGCTTACGGTGGAGGATATCCGGTCGGTTACCGAACCCGACTTCAGGGTCGCGGCCGATCTGAAGGAGATCGAGCTTTAATCCGCATTTTAACAGCCCGTGGTGGAAGGACAAAAGGCCGCGTTCCGAGCGCCGCATAGCGGGGAGCATTCCCTTATACTCGGGCAGGCTTCCGGAAAGGAGAATTTAAAATGGCAAACCAGGTAGGAAAGCGGTACCGATGCGCCAAATGCGGGGCGGAGGTAATTGTAACCCGCGGTGGCAACGGAACATTGTATTGCTGCAACCAGCCGATGGAATTAAAAAAATAGCCGCTAAAGAGGGGTGTTTTGATGAGTCAGCTCGGAAAAAGATATAAATGCGAGGTATGCGGCACGGAAGTCCTTTGCACCAAGGCCGGCGAAGGAGTTTTGGTATGTTGCGGGCAGGAGATGAAGGTGCAGGAGCCGAAACCGCTGCCGTCGTCGGATTGAGAAACCGGTGGACATTAATCGAATTTGCAGCCTCCTCCAGATTAAATACCCTATCCTGCAGGGCGGCATGCTCTGGCTTGCAGACGCCGAACTCGCTGCCGCCGTGTCGAATGCCGGAGCCCTGGGAGTCATCAGCCCTTATGCCGGCATGGAGAAATCCGCGGATCCGCCGGAAAATCTTCGGCGTCAAATACAGAAAACCCGGAAACTAACCAAGATGCCTTTCGGCGTCAATATCCCGCTCGATCTGCCGACGAGCGGGCTTCTCATCAACGTTGTTCTGGAAGAGCGGGTGGAGATCGCCGTAACGTCGGCGGGCAGCCCGCAGCTATACTCCGATTTGCTGTTTTCCGCCGGCGTCCGGGTGCTGCATGTGATCGGCTCGGTGGCCCATGCTCAACTGGCGGAATCGTGCAAGGTGGATGCCTTGATAGCGGAAGGCGCGGAGGCGGGAGGCCGCATCGGCCGCGACGAGCTTTCTTTGGCTTCGCTGGTCCCCCAGGTTGTCGACGCGGTTTCCATCCCTGTGATTGCGGCCGGAGGAATCGCGGACGGCAGGGGAATGGCCGCCGCCTTTGCCCTCGGCGCCGATGGAGTGCAGCTCGCAACGCGTTTCATCGCAACGGAGGAGTGCCTGGCGCATCGAAATTATAAAAGCGCCATTGTCAATGGGCGCGACGACGATACTCTGGTGACCCGGCGCGGCATCATTCCCACGAGAAGCCTCAAAAACGAGTTTGCGCTGAAGCTGGCGAAAATGGAAAAAACGGGAGCCTCCGTGGAATCCACGCTGGAATTTATCGGCCGAGGCCGCGCCCGGATGGCGCAGATCGAAGGAGACATCGCCAACGGAGACGTTTATGCGGGTTCTTCGGCGGGATCGGTCAAGGAAATACTGCCGGCGGCCGAGGTGGTGGAAAACCTGGTAAAAGGCTGCATGGAGGCAGAGCGCCGGATGCAGCGTTGCCTGGTTTTCCGAAAGCGAATCTGAGAAAAACTTCAAAAGGCCCGGAAAGGAATTATCCGAGCCTGCCTTTGGCTTCCAGCGTATCGGCCACTCTCTTCAGCCCCAGCGATTCGAGGGTGCTTCTCTTGGGCCAGCCGTTGGCCTTATTCCATCCTTCGAAATCGTAGAACCTGGTTTTCCAGTCTTCGAATTTGGCCCTGTCCAATTTGCGGCCGGCATTCTCCGCATAGGTCCACTTTCCGTTCTCATAGACCGGCATGATGTGGCCCGGAGACGGCTTGTCATAAATATAATCGGGGAATACTTCCTGATCGCGGTGCCTTCCCTGCAGCACCCATAGTGCCTTGTCCAGCGTCCATATTTTGCGGCCGATTTCCATGCCGTCGGCAAACGAAATGCTTTTGCCGGTGACGGCATTATAAAACCTGGGTTCGGCTTGCGGAGTCGCCCCCCGCCTGTCGACGGTGTTGTTGGTGAAAAACATCGGCCATCTCCAGCCGCAAAAACCCGTGCAGTCGATCCAGAATCTTTCGTAGTGCCGGTGCCAGGCCACCTGTTTGATCTTGTGATCCGAATAGATGCCGGTGGGTCCCTCGCCGTAGTCAAGCATAAATACGTCGTTTTCGTAAGGGATCATGGTTGCGGCGACCATCTCCACCGCCTTTTCGGCGGAAAGATAAGGATCCACTCCGGCCCTCATCATTGCCATGGGCATCCAGTGCAGGGGATAGTTGAAGCTGTGCATCATGATGTCCCTTTCGCCCAGAATGGAGCCGTAGCCCCATTCCACTTCGACCCGGGGGTCGTAATGCTCAACCGATCCCCAATAAGCTAAAGGCAGAAGTCCGCTTGCCGTGTCCTCCTCATAGCGGCCCCATTTGACCGCGGCCCGAGCAAGACCCTCGGCGAGGTCCGCGCCGATTCCTTCGCGCTTGGCGATCCTGCGCATCAATGCCGCGACGAATTCCAGCGTCCGGTACTGAGCCATGGGCAGATCGCATTCTATCTGACTGCCGCGTCCCAGAATCCCTTTTTTATACAGACCATAGACATAGTCGCGCGGACCCTGAACGTGCCATTGATTAATGCCGTAAGCATGCAGCAGGTCCGTCGCCCTCATCCTGTCGACGCGGGGATCCTGCATGTCCATGAACGTGACGGTCCCCGCGCAGGTCGCTTCGTTACTCTTCCCTCCGGCCAGCCTCATGCGGCAGCCCCGCGGGCATGAAGCGCAGGCGGCGGCGCGCGCCGGCTCAAGGGGGAGATTCATGTTGTGGGTGTTTCCGCCGCTGGGCGCTCCGTTGAACAGCATAAACTCCCTCGGCTCCATCGACTTGTCGAGCGGATCATCGACGTTCCATTGGAATTGATTGAACCAAAGCCTTGAAGCCATCAACTCCTCTGGATTCGAGATGGGAACGCTCCCCGATCCGATGACGCTGATCGCCTTGAGTTTCTTGGCTCCCCAAACGCCGCCGAAGCCGCCCTGAGCCGCGCTGCTGCCGGCGCCATGGACAATGGAAGCAATGCGGCTTTTGTTTTCTCCCGCCAGGCCGATGCAAGCCACGGCCGGGAGCTGCGTACTGTAAGAAGCCGCTTCCAATTCCGCCCACTCTCCGTATTTGAAGTTTGGAATAACGCGCCGGATTACTTCCTGCTGGGTGTCGGGGACATCAAGCCCCCACAATGATTCGGCGCTTTCAAAAGTCACTTTGTCATTGATGATGTTGATCCATAGGGGTTCATCGGAGACTCCCTCAATCACGATTCCGTCCCAGCCTGCGTATTTCAGCTCGGCGGTGAAATGGCCTCCGAAATTGCTTCGGCTGAACCATTCGATCGGATAGTACATCGGCGCCAGGCCCTGCACTTCGCACCTGCCGGAACTGGGCACATAAGTGCCGGAGAAAGGGGACGTCATTATGGTCACTATGTTTCTGGGATCGAAGGCGCCGAAAGGCAGCTGGCCGCCGACAAGGTCGAAGAAAATCGCGGAGCCTATTCCATGCCCGCCGCCGAATTCTTCATATATTTCCGTTTCGATAATGCTCTTTGACTTATCAGTCAGGTTCAGCCTCAATATTTTCCCTGTATACCCACCTTTCATTTTTGTCTTCCTCCAGGGGCTGTTAACCACCGGTCAAGCCAATCCAAAACGGTATTCTGCCATTGAAGCGCGTTATGGGGCTTCTGTATCCAGTGCCCCTCGTCCGGATAATAGAGCAATTTGCTGGGAATTCCGAGCCGCTGGCAGGCATTGAAGACGGACAATCCCTGGGTGTCGACTACGCGGAAATCAAGGGCTCCATGAATGATCAGCATTGGAGCCTTCCAGTTCTGCACGTAGTTAATGGGATTATGCCCTTCGTAGGATTCTGGATTTTCCCAGGGCGTGCCCCGATGGTCCCATTCGGGGAACCACAGTTCTTCGGTGTCAAAGTAGGCCATGCGCTCGTCCAGGTTGCCTGCATGGCTGATCAGGCATCGGAACCGGTCCGGCCACTGCCCGGCGATCCAGTTGACCATGTATCCCCCAAAAGAGCCCCCCATTGCCGCGACTCGGCTTCCATCCATCCACCGATAGCGTTCCAAAGCGGCGGCGAGGCCTTTTTGCAGGTCCTCCAGAGGCTTCCCGCCCCAGTCCCCGCGTATGGAGTCGCAAAACTGCTGCCCGTATCCCACCGAACCATGAAAGTCGACCATCACCGCCGCGTATCCCGCGCCGGCATGGATCTGCGGGTTCCACCGATAATGGAAGGTATTGCCGAACGAGCCCTGCGGCCCGCCATGAATCAAGAATACAACGGGGTACTTTTTCGAGGAATCAAATTCCGCGGGTTTCACCGCATAACCGTAGACCGTCTCCTCGTTCCAACCGGGGAATGAGAATTGCTCATAGTCTCCCATTATGATTGCGCTTAGCTTTTCATCATTTAACCCGGTCCGTTTCCGCAATCCGGAACCGTCTGCGAGGACCGAGTGGATTTCGACTGGATTTTTGAGATCGCACAAACCAAAGAAGACTTGATTCCCATGGACGCTCGGAGAAGAAGCGTAGCCGTTTCGCGCGAGAAGGTTTGCCGCGCCGGTGGCGATGTCGATGGCGTAGAGGGATCGCTGCCCCATATTCATCGCCGTGGCGACGATCGTCTTTGAGTCGCTTGCCCAGCATATGCTGGACGGGCTGCGATCCCAGTCGGGTGCCAGCTCCCGTTCTTTTCCCGTCTGCCAGTTGCGCAGAAGGATTCGAAATCGATCCGATTCGTATCCCGGACGCGACATGGCCAGATATGCCATTGTTTTTCCATCCGGGCTGAACAAGGGAGTCGAATCCCAAGCCTGGTTTTCGGCAGTGATGGATTCGGCTTTCTTGGTTCCATCAATCGGCGCGATGAACAGATCGAAATTCGTAGACCACGGCTCGATCCGGCCGACATCGCGGGCCGTGAAAAGGATATTTTCGCCGTCCGGCGTAAAAGAAATCTCCTCCGCTCCGCCAAAAGGGACAGAAGGACTATCGGCATCCATGCCGGCCATCACATCGACGGGCTCGGCACTGCCGACTTTCATGACAAATACATGGGACCGCCTTCCGTCCTTCCATCTATTCCAGTGCCTTACAAAAGCTTTGTCATACACCCGTCCGCCCGCCTTGCGTGTGTTGATCTCGTCCAATCTTTGCCTGGTCTCTTTATAGGTGCTTCCCGGAAACACCTCCATGGTGAAGGCGATGTGGGAACCTTTAGGCGAGACAACCAGATTGCCGGTATCCAGAGGGAGCTTAGTTACAGCGACGGCCCTGCCTCCATCAGGCGGGATCCTATATACCTGGGATGTTCCGGTTCGACTCGTCAGGAAATAAACCCACTTGCCGTCGGGCGACCACCGTGGACTGACATCGTTTTCGGAATGCGTCGTTAATTGTTTCAAATCGCCGTTGTCGGTCCGCATCAGCCATAGATCGCTTCGATCGCCGTTGGCTTCGAGATCGGTGATGCTGACAACAAAGGCCAAATAGGCGCCATTCGGAGAAATCTGCAGATCGCTGATTTGCTTCATGGACATTAAATCGTCGGCGGTGAATGGGCACTTTTCGATATCTGCGGCGATCGCATTCCCCAACAACAAGACGATCCAGCCTAACATCGCAACATATCGCATCATACTCTCCCTGATGAATTTGATCTTATTTCCCCTATCTATGATTTTGTTTTTATAGAAGATAAATCAAGCAGGAATATTCTTGCGAAAGAATCCAATGAATGCAACCTTGCTTAATCCGGGTTAAAGCTTGAGCGGATATGAGCCGGGGTCTATGATTTCAGCGGAGGCCCTATGGATGCAATTAGCTAATTTTAGAAGCCTAGCTTATTTCCTTGTCTTTTTGCTGCTTACGGCCAACTCGTTGTCGGCTGAAGAGACAGATTTTTGCAATCTCCGGGGAACCGTAACAGACCCCAGCGGCGCCGTAGTGCAAGGGGCAAAAGTGATATTGAAGACAGACCGGGGACATCAACGCGGCCCGGGGGAAACCAGCAGCTTAACGGATAAAACAACATATACCGACAAGGAGGGCAAATACCATTTCCTGAATATCAAAAGCGGCGAGTATCAGCTGCGCATCACGGCGCAGGGTTTTGAGGAAATGCAATTCCCCTCCGTGCTTTTAAATATTGGCGAGACGAAAGTATTAGATATAGTTATCTCCTTGGCGAAAATGCAGCAGGTCTTAACCGTGACATCCACGGTAACCCGCACAGAGAAACTGCTGGAAAATGTACCCATCCGGGTGGAGGTTATCCCGAGCGACGTAATAACGTTTTCGGAGTCCCGCTCGCTTGCGGACGCGGTCGAATTCACTACCGGAATCCGTACGGAAAACAACTGTCAGAATTGCAATTTTCCACAAATACGCATGCTGGGTTTGCTGGGCAACTATACGCAGATTTTGTTTGACGGGCAGCCGACCGTTTCATCGGTGGCCATGGTCTACGGGGTGGAACAAATACCGTCGGCAATGATCGATCGAATAGAAGTCGTGAAGGGGGGCGGATCGGCTCTTTACGGGCCCGGCTCAGTGGGAGGCGTGATTAATATCGTTTCGCTGAAGCCTTCGAAGACCGGGGCTTATTTTGAGGGGCGATATGAACCGATGGACGGGCTCCCCAGCTTTTCTACAAGCGCCGGAGGCGATTGGGTTTCGCGCGATCAAAAAACCGCTTTGACCCTTTACGGCCAAATCGACAGAGTCAAACCCGTGGATCTGACAGGGGACGGCTATACGGAAGTGAGCAGACGCAATCTGGAGGCTGTCGGATTGCGAGTAAACCGCCACATGCTTGGACAAAAGGCCAGGCTGACTCTGGATTTCAATCGCATTCAAGAGAATCGCCGGGGAGGGGATCGGCTGGATTTGCCAGAGCACATGGCGAACACGGCCGAGTCGGTCAAGAGCCGGAGAAATGCCGTGGGTGTTTCCTGGCATCATACGATCCATTCCGAATTCGATTATCGGTTGACGGCCTCTTTTGCCGGTCAATCTCGAGACAGCTACTACGGCTCGGGGATGGACCCCAATGCCTACGGCCAAACGGACAATCCGCTGTGGGTTATCGACTCGCAGTTTAATCACTATCTGCTTCCGCATGTCGTTACCTGGGGAGCGCAGGTCAATCTTGATTACCTCAAGGATACTCAACCCGCCTACAACCGGGTGATTGATAAAACCTATACGGATTTCGGATTGTTCGTCCAGGATGACTGGTTTCTTTCCAAGAATTGGGAGTTCGTTTACGGAGCGAGATTCGACAAACACTCCGAGCTCGATGATTTAGTTACCTCGCCGCGTGCCGCACTGATGTGGAATCCGAAGGGAAGTCTCAGATTTCGCGGCTCGGTGGCGACGGGATTTCAGGCCCCGCAGGTATTTGACGAAGACTTGCATATCACCCAGGTCGGCGGGCAAGGCCGCGTGATCCGCAACAGCGGAAATCTAAAAAAGGAATCCTCGGTTACCTATGCGCTGGGGATGGAATGGAGGCCCCGGTGGAATGAGGATTCCGCAATGTTGGACTTCAACTTCTTTTATACGGGAATCAGAGACCTTTTCAACGTGCAAGAAAATGATGATCCCGGAACATCCGACCTGGAATTCATCCGGGTCAATTCCGGCAGCGCAAAGGTGTACGGAGTTGAATTGAACCTGGGCTACGGGATTGCGGAAAGATTTCAGGTGGAATTCGGTTATGTGGAACAAAGATCCCGTTTCGATCAAGCGGAGCCGGATTTTAACAGCAAGGATTTCTTCCGGACGCCGGAACGCTACGGAACGGCCAATTTTATCTGGCGCCAGCCTGGTCTTGTAGACGTCTTCATCGGAGCCAAATTTACGGGTCCCATGAAGGTCCCGCACTATGCAGGTTTCATCCCCGAGGATCGGTTGGAAAAAACAGAATCTTTTGCAACGGTGGATGCAAGCGTATCAAGATCCTTTAATCTCGCGTCCGACCTGAAGGCGACACTCAGAATCGGCGTAAAGAACCTGACCGACAGTTATCAGAGCGACTTGGACCAAGGGCCGGAACGCGACGCCGGTTATGTATACGGCCCTCGTTTCCCCCGCACCTTCTATACCAGTATTAGATTCGGCCTTTGATTTTGCGGCTGCCGGCGCCGCAGTGAAAGCTTCATGAATAATCCGGGTTAATAATGCGGATCCGAGTTTCCAGCGTTTCAAGGCGGGGCGTTTTTGAGGCCGCGGGAGTGAGGCATTTGGGGCTCGATGAGGATCGGCAATCCACAGGAGACCTCAAGCAAATGCCGGGCCGCGGCAAGAACCTCTGCGGTTCCGTCATCTTCGGAATATCCCCGCGCAAAGATATGCAGCACGCTTCCTCTTTGCTTCAATTCAAGCCGGCGGATATGTTTCCGGTGCGACAAATCAAATGCGTTAGCCAGCCGCAGGATGCCGCAGAGCATAAGAAAGGCTTTCATCTGTTCGTCCGGCACGAAAGATATGGCTTTCTGACCGGGACTGGGAAGGCGGCCGCGGTGAAAACGCGCGATGAGCGCGATATGCCGGATGTTTTCGGTGGTAAATCCCAACAGCGGGTCCATTTTGCGTATCAAGCGGTAAGAAACGAGGTGGTGCTTCTTGCCGGTTTTGCTTTTCCCCGTATCGTGGCCGAGCGCCGCCGCTTCAAGTATGCGGCGGGCGTCCGGCGGACGGTTTTCAGGGATTAGAGCCAGGGAATCGAGTCCGTCGTAAATCTGCATCGCAAGCTTGGCTACGAGTTCCGAATGAGAAAAGTCCGGATCCCGGAAAGATGCCCATGCCCGGAATCTTGTCAACGCAGCCGCGGGGATGCCGTCGGAGTCCAGAAGCTGGGATTCCCACGCCGGCGCCGGAGCATCTTTTCCCGACATCTTTTTGCGATAGGCCTCGATACTGCGGGCGCTTTCGTCGGAAATGCTTTTCCGCCATAGCATGAAGCTTTTTTGATTGTCGAAGGCTTTGATGGCGCAGGCGGTTCGCCATAAGACGTAAAGGTCATGCGCGTTGCCGAGACTCTGCTGCAGCTCTCTCAATTCCGGCTCCCAAGATGCATACAAGCCGGGGAGAAAATTTTCGACCGTATAGCGAAATCTCTTGAGCCCGATTCTCAACCGGTGATACGCGATGTGGCTCCGGCTCCGCAGGGCCCGGCGATGCAGTTCGCGCGTCGCGATACAGAGTTCAACCGCCATATGCCGGAAAACGATGCTGCCGGGCGGGACGCGCCTTGCGCGCTCGGGAAGCAAATGAATCCAGGATGCCCACCTTTTTTTGTCAAAATTTGTCAAAGAAGCGGAGGCGCTTTCTTTCATCCGGGCTTCTTGATCGGAAAGATAGCGCGTGATGGAAACCGCGGCATTATCTCCCGGGGGCGCCAGCCGGCGGACCCATTCCATCATAACCTGCGCGTCCCGCAGGGCTCCGAGCTGTTTGAAAAGCTTTTTCCCTTCTTTTTTCATCTGCCTCCACGCCGGGTGGGGGTCCAAAGAGATGAACCCGTCCGCAATGGAACGGCAGCGTCTCAAGGCAACCCGCAAATCGTGAACGGGCTCGGGCGCAAAATTGCGCCTCACGTTTGCGCACTCGCGCAGCACCGCGGCCATCCAGAAATCCAGGCCGCTATGTTCGGCATCTAAAAGCATCGGAACCATTTTTATATAATGACATTAACGTTTGGGGCTTGCAATTTTCGGCTGGGACAGCCCGGTCCGCCGCTCCGGATCTTGAAAATCCGGGTGCTCCGCCCGCGCCCCGAACACCGGATTTTGCGGTTTTACTGCGGGCGTTTATAGTTCCCGGATTTTGTTTTTCGAGCGGTCTTTTCGCTTTCCAGTGTATGATCTTGCCCGAAGGAGAGGCCTATGCCGCAAGTGAAAAAAGCTGTTATTCTGGCCAGGGGATTGGGAACTCGCATGCGGAAAACGGATGATTCCGCCGTCCTGAATCCGGATCAAGCGGCGGCTGCCAATGCCGGCATCAAGGCGATGATTCCGATAGGGAGGCCGTTTTTGGATTATGTGATCGGGGGGCTGGCGGATGCCGGCTTTACTCGGGTGTGCCTCGTCATAGGACCGGAACACGGGCTGGTGCGCGATTATTACACCATGCAGGCCCCGCCCAAGCGCGTGCAGATGTATTTTGCCGTGCAGGAAAAGCCCGCAGGAACGGCCGACGCGGTTTTTGCTGCCAGAGAATTTGCGGGATCGGAGCTTTTCCTGGTTTTGAATTCGGATAATTATTATCCTGTTGCCGCTCTCCGAACCATGAGCGATCTGGACCGGGCGGGAGTTGCCCTTTTCGATCGAGACCGAATGATTGAAGGAAGCAATATTCCAAAAGACCGGGTGCTGAAATTTGCCGTGGCAAAGACGGACAATGAGGGTTATCTTGAACGGATTTTTGAAAAGCCCGACGAGGAAACGATCCGAATGCTGGGATCGCCGGTTTATGTAAGCATGAATTGCTGGGTTTTCTCGCAGGCAATCTTTGAAGCTTGCCTTCAAATAAAGCCTTCCGCTCGAGGAGAGCTTGAGCTGACGGATGCGGTGCAGTACGCAATCGATGTAATAAAGGAACGGCATAAGGCGCTGGTGTTCCGGTACCCGGTGCTGGACATGTCCAGCCGTTCGGATATTGCCGCGGTGGCCGAAAGGCTTCGGGATGTGGACCCCAATCCTTAGCTTTTACCACGCGCTGTCCACCGGTTTGGGATTTTGGATATTGGAGAACAGAAATGAATTCATTGGAACAGAAGCTAAGCGAACTTGTCGAAAAAATTGTCGAGAACAACCTGTGGCGTCAGAGAAAATGCTTCAATCTCATACCTTCCGAAAACACGCCCTCATTATTTGTAAAACTGTGCGAAATCGCCGATCCGTCGGGACGGTACGCGGAGCATAAAACAGCTCTCCAAAAGGAAACGGAAGCGCTTGCCGGAACCGGCGCGCTGAAAGGAGACCAGGTTTACTACTATCAGGGAGCCGATTTCATATATCAAATGGAACAGAGGCTGAAGTCAGAGTTTGCTTCATTCATCGGGGGAAACGAGGTGGAAACGAGACCCCTAAGCGGCCAAATGGCCAATGAGATTGTTTTTAAGGGTCTGGTTAAATTTCTTTCCACGCGCCCCGAAGGGTTCCCGCCTCTAAGTCCGACCGGCCGCCTGGAATGCGTGATGAACAATCATCTCAACTTCGGAGGCCATCTGTCCGCGCAACCTTACGGGGCTTTATACAACTATGTGGAGAATCGCATCATCAATTTCCCCGTGGAAGAAAAGAATCAATACAAACCGGATTCGGCTGAGATGCTCGAATTGGTAAACAAATACCGTCCGGCCCTTATCGTTTTTGGAAAGAGCCTGTTCCTTCATCCGGAGCCGGTTGCTCCCCTTCGCGATTTCCTCCGCACAACGCCGGATTACCGCCCCCTGGTCATGTATGACGGCGCCCATGTAATGGGCATTCTCGGGCCGTTGTTTCAGGATCCGATGTCGGAGGGGGCGGATATCGTGACCGGATCGACGCACAAGACGTTTTTCGGACCCCAAAGGGGCATCATCGCCGCCAACCTGCCCGAAAATGCTCTTTTCCGCAGGTTATGGACGGAAATAGTCGCGCGCACCTTCCCCGGTTCCACCAGCAATCACCATCTGGGAACTCAACTGGCAATGCTGGCGGCTACCGTGGAAATGAACGCCTTTAAGAATTCCTACCAATCTCAGGTGCTTTCAAACGCGCGCGCATTCGCCCTTGCCTGCGCCGCTCAGGGAATCCCTGTAGAGGGAGGGGAGGCCGAGGGGTACACGCATACTCACCAGGTGATCCTCCGTGTCCGATCCTTTGGAGACGCCAAAGAGATCGCTTCGCGGCTCGAGCAAAACAACATCATCACCAACTACCAGGCATTGCCCGGAGACAATACTTTCTATCATCCGAGCGGCATACGGACGGGCGTGCAGGAAATGACCCGGTATGGCATGAAGGCCCAGGATTTTGAAACCCTGGCGCGATTGATGGCCGATGTTATATTAAAAAGAAAAAATGTAGCCGGCGAGGCGGCCGAGTTTAGAAGCCGTTTCTGCGTGATGAATTATTGTCTGAGTATTGAACAAACAACTCGCCTGGCACCGCGGCTTTTTGAGAGCATATTTCCCGAACGCAGCTATTTGCTCGGATTCGCCGAAGCCCTTAACCCGGATTTTTCATAAAGCTTCATGAATAATCCGGGTTAAGGAAATATAAGCTGCTGGCATGCTTCGTGCTTATTACTTCCGGAGGAAATAAAGGATCACATTGCCGGCCTTGTAAGCAGCAAGGCTCCGCAATGGATTTCCGATGCCGGGAGGAATGCATGAGAGTAGAAATGACATCCGTGCCGCAATCGCTGGTTGAATCACCGCAAAATGTTGAAAAAAAGGAAAATGTCTCTCAGAACGTCGAAAGACAGAAGCCCGTTGAGGAATCTTCGCCTTTCTCGCCGCAGCCGCTGGGATCCGGCAGGACATATTCGCCGTCTTCCCTAAGGACTGCTGTTGAATACCATGCCAAATTCTTGACGGTTGCGGAAAACAACGTGCATGCGGCGCAGCATGCCGCGGCAATCCCTCAGCTTATTTTGGATCGTCTGAACGGGCGCTAATCCGGCTTATTCGGTAGGATTCGCCGCCGCGGCAGGCGGCCTGGGAATAATGCGGATTAAAAGCTTGCGCCGCTCGGAAAAATAGAACGGCACTGAATGCCCCAGGCCCCTTCTATTTTGGTTGCAATCCAAAGGGCTTGAAAAGTCGCGTATCGCGAATTGTCGGCTTTGTGCATGCTCAGCTGTACATCGAAATGCACTTTTTCGTCGCAATTTTGCCTCATGGCGCAGGAATCCAGCGTGCTGTAGGCCCATCCTTCACGGGCCAGCGATTGAAAATCGATCTGAAAGGATTCGGGGTCGTCCAGAATGCTCGTTTGGTTTCCCGCGATCTGCGCATGCGGGTAATGCAATGTCTTTCGTGCGGCTTCAACATCATGCGCGTTGAGGGCCGCCAAAAAATCGTCGATCGGTTTTCGCGCCTCGGTTTCGATTTCCGCTTCCTTCATTCCGGCCGCGCTGATGTATCCCATCAGGACAGATACCGCCCCCAATACTCCGAGCGAGACTTTCGCGGCCTTTTCCCAGCCCGAGTTCTTTTTCGACTTTTCTTCTTTCGCTTCGTCGACCATACGGCTCCACCCTTCCTCCAAGCTTATTGGGCTTGTTTGAATTATTATTGATTAAAAATACGCTGAGTCCGCACTGATCGGCAAGAATTCGACCGGCTGCAGTCCAAGAAAAGATATTGCTGGGACCAACGGCAATGCGATTTTATATCTGAAAAAGCTTCGGGGGTTGGTTTATTCGGTCCAAACGGCTCAGTTCCCGGATTGTTCCTGGATATACTCCTCGTATTGTTCGGCGCTGAGAAGGCCTTTGAGCTCTTCGGGATTCGACAAGCGAATCTTAACCAACCATGCTTTTTGGTGGGGAGATTCGTTGATCAGTTCCGGATTTTCTTCCAGTTCCGTGTTTACCTCCGTGATCTCGCCGCCGACGGGGGTAAAGACTTCGGAAACCGCCTTGACGGATTCCACGGAACCTAAGGGTTCGTTGGCTTCGAAAGTATCGCCGACTTCGGGAAGGTCCACGTAGACGACATCCCCCAATTCATGCTGGGCATAATCGGTTATTCCAATGGTTGCCGTGCTGTCGTGAACAAGAACCCATTCATGGTCTTTGCTGTAGAGATAATCTTCTGGGTACATTCGATCCACCTCCGATATCCGTTCGTACAGGATTCTCGGCCTTTCCCTGTAAAACGGGTTGGAATATTTATCCGATTTATTCCTAATCCGGGCTACATTGTACTCCGGGAGCCTTCCTAATAATGGGGAGAAGCTCCTTAAGCATTGTAACCCACCCGGACACCAACAAGCTCGATGTTCTTTTTTAAAAAATGAGCCGCGCCCGGGAGCGGATTTAGGGATAAAACAGGCGGCGGCCGCTTCGACGATTTATGCTTTGGAGTTTGATGGGATATCTCATAGAAGTGCGGCATACAGCGGCGTATCCAAAGATATAAGAAATTGCGAAGCGTTTCCGAAAATTTGCGGAAATTTCATTTTAATGCCGGTGTCTGTTGGGGATGCATTGGATTGCAATTCCGACTTTCGCTTTATTTGTTGTTGACGCTTGAAATGAGCCTACTTATAATCCGCATAATTTAATCTATGTACCGGGAGTAGGACATTCAGCTATGCTCATTATCCGGTCGTTGCGAAAATCTATTTTCGGTTTTGCGATTCAAGGAAAGGACTTTTAGATGGCTGTTACCAAAACATCCAAAGTTCAGGAAGATGTCTGGATTCCAACAAGTTGCGGCCAGTGCTATTGCATGTGCGGAATAAAGGTGCGGCGGCAGAACGGCATTGTGACGGAAGTCGCGGGGAATCCGGATGCCCCGACTGGACGAGGCAAAGTCTGTGTAAAAGGTCTGGCGTCACCGCAGTTGCTTTATGACCCGTACCGTGTGAATTATCCTTTGAAGCGAACCAACCCACAGAAAGGTATCGGGGTTGACCCGAAGTGGCAGCGCATCTCCTGGGACGAAGCGCTGGATACCATCGTTAAGAAACTGAAAGAATGTCAGGAAAGAGATCCGAGAGGCGTATATTTCCAAGCCACGACCACGCAGGCGTCGGAGATTCGATTTGGGGTCATTGGGTTCATGAGGGCGTTTGGAACGCCGAATTACTGGGTATCAGGCGGAGGGCTTCACTGCGGCAACGGCGCGCATTTCATGAACGGGATCATGCACGTCGCCTGGTCCATCATTCCAGATTTCGCGCACTGCAACCTGCCTCTGAATTTCGGCTGTTCTAAAGGCCACGGCGCCGGGCATGTCGCCGTTCAGAACGCCACCCAGGCAGCCGATGCGCGGGCCCGCGGAGCAAAGACAATTACCTTTGATCCCATGCAGAGCGCTCAGGCTTCCAAGGCTCACGAGTGGGTTCCGATTCGTGTCGGCACGGACGGAGCATTCGCCCTGGGAATAGTGAACGAGCTGTTGAACGGTCTGGGTGTCTGGGACGATGAATATTTAAAATACAAAACCAACGGGCCTTATTTGATTCGTCCTTCGGACGGCCGGTATATGCGGGACAAGGAAACCGGCAAACCCCTCGTGTGGGACTTAGTGGACGGCCGGCCCAAAGTTCACAACGACCCGTCCGTAACGCGGGTTCAGTATGAAGACCAAGCCCATGATGTCGCCCTGATGGGCACTTACGATGTGGACGGTACAAAATGCCGGCCCGCTTTCGAATTGCTCAAGGAACACGTGAAGAAATATACGCCGGAATACGTGGAAAAAATCACGTTTATACCGGCTTCCACACTAAAGCGCGTGGCCAAGGAAATAGCCGAGAATGCGGAGATCGGGGCAACGGTTACCATCCAAACGGAACAAGGGCCGAAAAAGGTCCCCAAACGGCCGATCGCGGCGCATTTTTTCCGCGGCGCTCAAGGCCACGTTGGCTCGGGCTGGACTTGCCTGTCGATTGACATGATCAACCATATGGTCGGCGCCGCCGATACCTACGCGGGCGCGCTTGGCTTGGGCGCGTCGGTGGGCGACGGATACAAGGGAACCGGCAAGCCTTATCAAATACCCTATCCGGACGAAGACGGCCTGCTTGTAGCCAAGACTTGGGTCTACGACCACAAGCCGTATCCGTTGCGCGTGCCCAAACCGCCGACTCGGCTTGATCTACACGACATGTTTCCCACGTCGATTTACAACGCTTTCACCATCACGAGCCCCCACTGGTTTGAGATGCTCGAGCAATTCAAGATCCCATACAGACCCGACGTAATGATCAATTTCGGTTCCAATTCCGTCATGACAATGGGAAACTCCGAAATTGTAACGGAGAACTTTCTGAAGAAATTCAACTTCATATTTTCCTTCCAGCTTTACGTTACGGAATTCGAGGAAGCCGTGGCGGATATCGTTCTGCCTGATGCCTGTTTCCTCGAGCGATACACTCCCGCAGTAAGTTTCCCTTCCACTTTCTCACATCCTCAGGGCGAGGATGATTGGGGTTGGACCATCAGACAGCCGGTGGTCGAGCCGCTGTACGAAAGGCGTGATTTCAATGTAGTCATGATGGATATTTGCAAGCGGCTCGGCATACTTCACAAATACTACAAAGGGTTGAATGACACTGTTGTCGTGCGGTACGGCGGACCCATGAGCGAGGAGTACAAGCTGTGCGAGGATGGCAGCCAGGAGCATTCGTGGGAGGAAATCTGCGACCGGCTCCTCAAAGACCGGTTCGGCGCGGAACACGGGCTTGAGTATGTGCGTGAAAAGGGCGTGTTCACATGGCCAAAACGCAAGGAGGACGTGTACTGGAAATGGTTTAATCCCTCTAGAGTGCCGATCTATTTCGAGTATTTCATCGATTCGGGGGAAAAGATATCAAAATTAATAGATGATTTCGATGCGAAGAAGTTTTTCGATTTGGACTGGTCTGTATTTAAACCGCTTCCGGATTGGTACCCCTGTCCGACGCACACGCAAGAAAATCCGGAATATGATATGCATGCGTTTTATTGGCGCGCAGTCATGCACTGCAATTCCATGACTCAGCAGATCCCGTGGCTGGACGAAATTTCCCAGGAGGATCCCTACGTATACGCGGTCCAAATGAACGCGGCGACCGCCGCCAAAAAGGGGATCAAGGACGGCGACAAAGTTTGGCTGGAAAATCCGGAAGGCAAGAGAGTCAAGGGATGGGTCGCTCTCACTGAAGGGATAGAGCCTCGCCACCTGGCCATTGCGGCCATATGCGGTCATTGGGGTGAATACATGCCGATAGCAAAGGGCAAGGGATCGTTTTTCAATGATCTTGTGATGATGGATAAAGCACACACGGATCCCTTGACATTGAACCAGGATATCTGTTGCAGCGTGAAAATTTACAAGGCGGAATGACAGACCGGCGGCCCGTGAACGCGTGGATGCGATGCCGGCACTGGTCGATTTTGATGGGAGTTGAATATGGCACGTTATGGAATGGTCATTGACCTTAAGAGATGCTACGGCTGCTATGCCTGCGTGCTGGCATGTAAAGTGGCGAATCATACACCGCCGGGCGTTTTCTGGAGCCGGGTCCTGAAAGGCGAAATGGGGTCTTTCCCCAATGCTGTGCGCCAGTCGTTGCCGGTGCTATGCATGCAATGCGAGGAGCCGGATTGCATGAAAGTCTGCCCGACGGGGGCGACCTACCAAGACGAGGACGGGGTGGTCCGTGTGGACAAAGATAAGTGCACCGGCTGCAAATATTGCATGATGGCGTGTCCCTACGGTGCGCGGTATTCAGTGGATGGATGGGAGAGCTATTATCCGGATGGGCTTCCTCTCAGCGAGTATGAGGAATATTCCAAGCAGCAGTGGGAAGAAAAATCCGGAATCGGAGTGGCGACAAAATGCGACTTTTGCGCCGAAAGGCGCGCTGAGGGAAAAGAACCAGCCTGTGTGGAGGCTTGTCCGGCAAAAGCACGTGTTTTCGGAGATCTGGACGATCCTGAAAGTGAGATATCCTATCTCATAAAGACGAAACGTGGTTATGTCTTGCGGCCTGAACTCGGCACCAAGCCAAAAGTTTATTATCTCCCCCCGAGATAATTCCTTGCAGTTCCCGGAAGCCGGGCCCGTCGGAGAGAGGTATATTGTCTTTAACACGTATGCAAAATGCAAAGATGTTTTGTTTAAATCCATTAAAGTATTTTATCGAAACTGAGAACTGAAAGCTGAGGGCTGAAAGCGCGCGGCTGGCCCGCGGGTTAAACGCCCGCTTGCAACCGTGGCCGCGCTGGGAGAACACTATGGAATCAGGAAAATTGGACGGCCAGGTCCAGGTTGAATGGCGCTGGTTGATCGCAGCGTATCTTTTTCTCGCGGGCGTCGGCGGCGGCGCTTACATTACAGGTGTCATAGCTGATTTTGCCGGTGGCGCGGATTGGGCGCTCGTGTCCAAAATCGGTGTGTTTCTGGGCATGCCCAGTGTCCTCCTTGGGACCCTGTTTCTGCTCGCCGATCTGGGCAAGCCGTCCAATGCCTGGAGAGTATGGATGAAACCGGGAACGTCCTGGATTTCGCGGGGAACGATCATTATCGTCCTTTTCATGATCCTGGCAGCCATCCATACCGCTTTTTGGATATGGCCCTTGGCGGGCCCGCTGGCTGAAAATGCGGCGGCCCGCGGTGTCCTGGGGGTGCTGGGTGCAGTCTTCGCATTTCTCACCGTGGTTTATACGGGGCTGCTGCTGGGATACAACCAACCTATCGCGCTGTGGAACACGGCGCTTCTCCCCGTGCTTTTTTTCATTTCCGCCATGTCCACAGGGATTATGGCTATCATTCTGATCGCCCAAGGCGTGTCGGTCCCGGGGGCGCAATTGAGCCTCCTTGCCAATATCGACGTCGCTGTGTTGGTTTTTGAAGCATTTGTCTTGATGGTCTACCTCTACAATGCCCACAGGACGGTTGAATCGAAGTTCTCGGCACAGCGCATCCTCACGGGTGCTGTGGCGCCGTATTTTTGGTTGGGTGTTGTGGCATGCGGTCTTATCCTTCCATTGATCCTTGAGCTGCAGGGCGGGCACGGAATTCCTGCGGCTATTGCGGCTTTGAGCGGTTTATTCGGGGGCCTTTGCTTGCGATACACGGTTCTGGCAGGCGGAACGCTTGGTCCCATGAAATCGGCTGGATTTGAATTCGCAAGAATTGCGAGGCCGAAAGAGCCCATGCCCTCAATGGGAAAACTGCCGCCCATTTGATCCCGCGCCTGCGCCGATTGAACATGTTCCTGATTCTCATCATCGCCGGAATCGGTCTCTGACTGTATTTTGCTATCCCCCAAAACGGTCTCTTGCCTCCATTGCCGACGGCTGGGAAAATTTTCGGAAGATTTTTCTGAATCTCTCATATCCCCTTAGAGTTATGGATATGAGTCCACGGTTCGCATCGTCTATCCCATAAAGGAAAGCGTGTTCCGTAGAATTCGAAAACTTCCGGCGGCTCCGTCCAGCATCGGTCGCGGAAGCCGAAGTTTCAAAAAATCAGGTCGGCCTGGCAGATTTTTCACACATAAGGAGAAATCAAATGAAGAATTTCTTAATCACCGCCGTCCTGGCGGCAGTGGCGCTGACAGCAATCGGCATTACGGGATGCGCCTCGCGGCCTGAAGAAGCGGGATCTCTGATGGTCTACAGCGGCGCGGGCATGAGAAAGCCGATGGACGAGATCGGCATGAAGTTTCATCAGCGATACGGCACGGAGATATCGTATAACTACGCGGGCTCGAATGCCTTGTTAAGCCAGATGGAGCTTACCAGGGAAGGGGATGTGTATATGCCGGGCGAAACCATGTACATGGAGATCGCCGCGGAAAAGGGATTCGTAGAATATCAAAAGCTCGTCTGCTACCATATTCCGGTCATAACGGTCCCCAGAGGCAATCCCGCGGGCATAACCCGCCTTGAGGACCTGGGCATTGCCGGCGTGAAAATCATTCTAGGGGACCCTGAAGTCGCCGCGATCGGCAAGACTGCGGAGAAAATATTTGACAAAAGCGGCCTGCGCGACAAGGTGTGGGCAAATATTACCGCAATGCTGCCGACCATGAACGAGGTTATGCTGCAGATAGCGATGGGGCAGGCCGACGCATCGATAAACTGGTGGGACACGGTTAAATCTGTTGAGGAAATAGAGACTATTGAGATACCCAAAGAACAGAATGTTATAGAGATCATACCCATAGGGACCACCTCTTTCACGGGCAGCCCGGAGACCGCCAGGAGATTCGTGGACTTCTGTGTTTCGGAAGAGGGCAAAAGGATTTTTGAGAAACACGGTTTTACGCCTTACCCCGATCCGGATTATGAAAACAGGTAAAGCTGGGAGCGCGGCAAAATTTTGAATTTTTTAAATCAATTGAAAGAGTCCAATTTCAAAATAATCACATTGACATCCGCTTCGCTTCTCGCCGTTTTCATAGTGGCGCTGCTGGTGGGAATCGTTAATCACACCACGCTTCCGGCACTGATAACCAGCATCCTTTCCAATGAAATACAATTCGCCGTCCGGTTGAGCATCCTAACCTCCGTAATATCTACAGTCCTTTGCATCGCGATATCGGTGCCTGCGGCTTACGCTCTGGCGAGATATAATTTCCCCGGCAAAAACATACTCAACACTATACTGGATATGCCGCTGGCCTTGCCGCCGCTGGTCGCCGGCGTCGGATTGCTGATTCTCTTCGGAACAACGTCATTCGGCAAAAGCCTCGCCGACTCCGGAATCAAATTTGTGTTCACGCCCCTGGGCATAGTCCTCGCTCAATTTTTCGTGAATATGCCCTTCATGTTTCGCGTCCTGAGGTCGACATTTTTGGGCATAAACCCGAGATATGAGTATGTCGCTCAAACGCTGGGCTCCACCGAAGCGGAGGCATTTTGGAAAGTGACACTGCCGATGTCCAAAAACGGATTGGTGGCCGGCTCCATAATAACCTGGTGCCGGGGAATGGGCGAATTCGGCGCCGCATTGATGGTGGCCGGATCCACTAGGCTGAAAACGGAAACGCTGCCTATTTCGCTGTATCTTAACATGTCGACGGGCGACCTCGACCTGGCGATCGCTTCGGCTGCCATCCTGATTGTGATTTCGCTTGTCACGCTTTTTATATTTGAAAAGCTGAGCGGCTTTGCCCGCATTTTCTAAAAAGATGATTAAAATCGAAAAAGTATCGAAAACCCTTGGCGAGTTTTGCCTGAAGGACGTATCGCTGGATATCGCCGATGGGGAATACCTTATGATATTAGGGCCGACCGGAGCCGGCAAGACCATTCTCCTTGAAACAATCGCCGGAATATATCTTCCGGATGAGGGCAGGGTTTATTTAAACGGGCGCGATATCACCAGGCTGCCTCCTCGAAAACGGAACATCGGCGTCGTCTACCAGGACTATATGCTTTTCCCTCACTTGACGGCGCGGGAGAACATTGAATACGGACTGAGGTCGAAAAAATGCGGCCAAGGAGAGATAGACCGGAGGGTGGGCGATTGCACCGAGCTGCTCGGAATAACGCATCTGCTGCACCGCTATCCGGGCACCCTGAGCGGCGGAGAACAGCAGCGGATATCCGTGGCGCGCGCCTTGATCATGAAGCCGGAAGTGCTTTTGCTCGACGAACCGTTGAGCGCGCTCGACACCGATACAAGAACAAAGTTGCGCGAGGAATTAAGAAAAATACAATCATTAACCCATATCACGATGATCCATGTCACCCATAATTTCGATGAGGCCTTCCTGCTGGGCAGCCAGATGGCCATAATGAACAAGGGAGAAATTATCCAGGTAGGCGAGCCCGGCGAGGTATTCAGAAAACCCAACTGCAAGTTCGCCGCGGAATTCCTGAGCGTAAGCAACGTTTTTCAGGGCCAATCAACACTTGAAAACGGTATCAGCCGCATCAATATCAACGGCCTCCAAGTTGTCTCGGCCGCCTTCAGGGAAGGGCAGGTATACGCAACCGTAAGGCCGGAAGATATTCTTGTGTCTCTCATGCCCATAGAATCCAGCGCCAGAAATTCCTTCCGCGGCAAGATAACAGACATCTCCGATACGGGCGCGATAGTAAGGATCACAGTGGATGCCGGCATCCCGTTTATTGCCGCGATCACCAGACGCTCATTCCAGGATATGGGACTGATGATGGGAATGGATGTCTATTTGACCTTCAAAGCGGTGGATGTTCACATTTTCTAGCCCGAATTATTCTTCAAACTTCTACGGCGGCGTTTTTTAATCCCCCCGGGACGGACGCATGTCGGTGGAATCGATGCATTTTACTGGTTATGGCTTCGGAAAAATCGTAATAAATTGTAATAATATGTCATTTTAGATATTATTGGGCGTGCATAAAAAGGGGCATGCCGCGCCGGTTTTGGAAAGAGTTTCCGGCCGGAAGAAAGGGTTGCCAGGATAAGGAGCAGCGTTGATGATGAGATTTTTTGCCAGATCGGCAGTTGTTTTATTGAGCGGTTTATGGTTGGCGGCGCCGGCCGCTGCCGCGGAGAACGCACGCCTCGTAGTTCCGTTGGATCTGCAGCGGGTGATACCTGAAGCGGCGGCCGTTTATGAGCGGGAAACCGGCAAAAAGTTGGTTGCCGAGTATTATCCGTCTTTTCCGCCGCCCCTGGAGAAAGGGTCGCCGTCTTCGCAAAAAGGCGTTTTGATCGCGGCGCTGCCTGAAATGGATAAGGCGGTGCAGAATGGGTTGGTCGCGGACGGCACCGCGAAGACGCTTTTTTACAAGCGCATTTCATTAGGGGTGCAAAAGGGAAATCCTAAACTGATTTTCTCGCCCGCAGACTTAAAACGGCCGCAGCTGCGGCTGGGGATCATGAAATCCGGCAGCGGCTATCTTGGAAGGGCGGCCGAAGAAATTCTGGGCAAATCGGCCGAGGCTGCGGCGCTGCGGGAAAATATTGTTCTTGTGGCGGAGCGGCATGAGGACCTGGCGGAGGCCTTGGCCGGCGGCAGAATCGACGCCGCAATCTGCTGGGATACCCTGGAAAACCTGGCTCCGGAAAAGGTCGCGATTATGCGGCTGGCCGGTTTCAAAGCGGTTCGCGTTTCAGCGGGAGCCATAAAAGCGTCTGCGCCCGGCATTGCGGCCGAACTTGTCGACTTTCTGGCCGGCGCGGAATCCGCACAAAAAATCTACAGCGGTTTCGGATACACGCTCACCGAGGGAGGCGATGAGACGGGCAGTGATTCCGAATTTTATCGGAATTTTCATAAGCATAATTTCTATTACATCTATCAGCTTTTGGCGCAGCAGATTCTCGATGATTACGGAATTAGAAAAGGAATTGCCGTTGACGTAGGATGCGGCGGATGCCAGATGCTGATCCATATGGCCCGGCTTACGGATCTCGATTTCGTGGGATTGGATATCGAACCGGATATTCTGGCCGTGGCCGAACAAAATGTGGCAGAGGCGGGGTTCAGCAGCCGTTTCAGGTTTGCGGCCGGCGACGCGCATAACATGCCCCTGCCTGATGATTATGCCGACTTGATTACAAGCCGGGGATCGATGCCTTTTTGGCGCGATCGAGTCAGGGTTTTTGAAGAGATTTACCGCGTGCTTAAACCCGGCGGCGTCGCTTTTATCGGAGGAGGAGGCTCGAAGTATTTGACCGAAGCCTACTTCAGACAGATCAAAGCGCCATGGGTTATGCGGGAGCGAAGGCAAGAATTAAAGATCCCCGAATTCGGCAGCTTGGAGCAAATCATGGCCCAGACCGATATACCGCCGGAGCGCTACAAAATAATCAAGAGCGGCGGCAATTGGGTGGAGATCCGCAAATAGACGGCGCGAAGCCTGCGGATACTGGGACAGGCTCTTCGTTGGGGGCCTCGGACAGACGGGCAGAGGAAAGGGAAAATGATGATCATGGTCTCAAGAATAAAAAGAAGATTGATTCCCGCAGTATTGCTCATGCTTTTCCCATGCATGATTGCGGGCGCGGGCTCCTCGGATAAGCTGACCAGAGAAGGATTGGCCGAGCATATCGGAGCGCAAAAAAACATTATGGAAACCGGGGAAGCGGACGGCACGATGGAACTCAAGTTTTTCGGAGGCAAAAAGCATATCTATGCCGTCGGCCCCGCAGCGGAACTCGATGGAGAAATCACGCTGCGCGACTCAAAACCCTATGTAAGCAAAGTGATCGGGGATGACTACAGAGTCGATAATACCTTGAACCACGACGCTCTTTTTCTCGTCTGGGCGCAGGTTCCGAAATGGAAGAAGGTCAAAATTGCCGACAACGTTAAGAGTTATGTACAGCTTCAGGATTTTATAAAGAAGCAGGCTTCAGCGTCGGGAATTGACGTCTCCCAGCCCTTCCCGTTTCAAGTCAGCGGGACAGCGGCCGAGATTCTATGGCATATCAATGTCAACAGAACCGACGGCAATCCGATCAGCAGAGAGCTTTTTATCAAATCGAAGGCAACCTACACCCTCAATAATGAGCCGGTCGATATTGTCGGTTTCTACTCGGAGAATCATTACGGCGTTTTCATCAGCCAATACGCTCCCGCGATAAAACCCGGATCCGGAGCCGAGAATGCTGTTCACATGCACTTTATTTCCCGCAGCAGCAAGGCGGCGGGACATGTGGATGATATTGTCCTTGCAAAAGGAATGAAGCTTTTTCTGCCGAAAGCCAAATAATTCCTGTATCGAAATTCATCTCTTTCCGAAAAAGCGCCCGCTTTCATTTGATGGGCTGCAGAAACTTGGGCCAGGAACCTAGGCGGCCGTTTTGCGCCAGGGCCGACCAGGCCCGGCGTCCGGGATTGAGCGCAAAGACATAGAGAATTGTCATTATCGCCGAGGAACTCAGGCACCAAAGGCACGTTGCGCCGATTACAAAAGGCTCCAGAAACGTGAGATAGATGGAAAAGAGAGCGCCGAAACCCGTCATTCCCAAGATGCTCAAGGCCGCCCACTGCGAAATGCGCTCCGGTCCCCAGCGGCGCAGCGCCCATGCCGTGAGGATGGCGAGAAAACCGAAAAGCCCGAGCAGCCCGATCGGGAGAATTCCAAAGAGCTTCGCATACTCGCTCTGCTGTACGGTATTGCAGTCGCCCACGGGGCCGCAAACCGCCGCGACCTCCCGCACCTCAACGTGGGACAGATAAGCAGCCACCGCGGCCCCGGCCAGGGTTAGAAACGGAGTCAGCCAGTCATAGCGTTGTTGATTCGCCGCTTCCGCCGCATTTTTGGATTTCCTGAGAATTTTCGGGGAAAGCAGAATCGTCAGAATCATTCCGGCCAATACCAGGATGGACAGGATGTTGCCGTAAAGGTCCTGTCGGATTCGCCGGGCAATGCCGAATTCTTCTTGGTCATCGGTTAAGTTGATTAAGCCGAAAGGCTCCTCCTTGGCTGCAGCCGATGAGAGTTCAACGCGCGACGTTTCTGAGGAGTCCGCAGGGGAGACGGAAAGCGGCGCGGCTTTTTCCTGCACCGTGGAATGGCGTTGAGGCGGATGGGCGGACGCCCGTTGTTTTAATTGCAAATTCGATGCAGACGGCGGCTGCGGCTCGGGAGCGGCGGCCGCCGGCTTCCGCGGAGGCGTGTTTTCAAGGGGCGTTTTATTTAGGTTGGAAGAAGCAACCGCTGCAGGTTTGGCGGAAGGCGCGCCATCCGTTGCAGTTTCGGCCGGCGCTCGGGAAGCAGGTTCATGAGCGGGAGTTGCCGCGAGCTTCGGAGCTTCGGAAGAAATGACGCCGCTTGCCGCGAGCATAGTGCGAAGGCCGGGAATGCCGGGCCAGTCTATCCCTCCTTCTGCCATATATTTCTCGATAAGGTCCGGAAATTTTTGCGGAATTTCCCGGGATCCCAGCAGGGAGGTATTTCCCACGATAAGAAGGGGAACGGAAAGGCTCGCCAGCCCGTGCTTCATGCACGCCGATAAAAACACCTCCTGGCCGTTGGGAGTGCCGGTGTTTATGTTGACGACCTGGAGCTGCCGCCCGTAGCGGTCGGCAAGCATGGGAAGGACTTCTTCTTTTATCTTTGCGCAGTGCGCGCAGGTCGGGCTTGTGAATAAAACCGCGCGCACAATGGGCGCCCCGGTATCGCCGAAGCAAACCTGAATGACGATAAGGCCGAACAACATGGTTATGGCCGTGCAAAGCTTGCATTTCGCCGGTCTGCCCGCGGTGAGCACCAGCATAAATTTTTCATGGCTCTTAGCAATCATTTTCTCTTTGATTCAAAATATTTTATTCGGCAAATTTTACGAAAATTTGAATATAAACCAAACGCCTTGTGCAAGAATTTATTGTAGCAAATTTTTATATTTGTTGAACGGCAAGCGGATTATTTCGTTGCAGCCGCAGCCGCCTTGCATATTTTGTTGGAATATGTTTCATTGTTTTCAGCCCGGGGAAGGCGGATATTTAGGGAAGAGCGGGCTTCGCGCTCCAATATCCCCCGTAAACTAAAAAGGAGAAGGCGACGGTTGTGAAGATCATAACATCATTTACCGCATCAGTGTTTTTATTGCTTTTCGCCGGATGGTGTTTCGCTCAAGGCGATGCCGAGGGACAGCAAATCGGAACGAAAAAAAGCGCGGCGTCGGCGGAGGCTTCCCTCGGTCCGCAGCCGGAACAAAAGCGAAGCGAGAGGGCGCTTCCATCCGACGCCGACGCTATTTTCCCGGCCGTCGTGGCCAAAGTAAACGGGGAAGAGGTCCTCGGCCGGGAGCTCGAGGCATTGGTTCGCGATGAACTAAGCGCCATCGGCAGCCCGAAATGGAAGGATCTCCGTGGAGAATACCGCGGGGAGCTTACTTTGAATAAGATTACCTCCTTGATCAATTCCAAGCTTATTTATCAAAAGGCCACAGCGAGCAGCGTAGCGGCGACCGACGGCGAAGTCGAAGCCGAACTGCAAAAATTCGCCGAAACATTTAAAAGCGACGCGGAAATGAACACGGCTCTGGCGACTCAAAATATGGATCGCCCATCGCTTAAGAGGAAATTGCGCGAGGCCTTGACGGTATCCAAATACTTGGAGGAGGCCGTCACCAAAAAGATTTCAATCTCCGCCAAGGAAATGGAGGAATACTACTCGAGCCATCCTGAGGAGTTTCACCACCCCGATATGGTCAAAACCAGCCATATTCTGATCCCGGTCTCGGAAGACACTCCGGACTCAAAAGCGAAAGAACTCGCCGAAGCTCTTCTTGCGCGGGCCAATAAAGGCGAGGACTTTGCAAAGCTCGCCGAAGAAAACTCGGCGGACGCTTCGGCTTCGCGCGGAGGCGATATTGGATTTATTTCCAGAGATATGCTCGTTCCCGAGTATTCTGAAGCGGCCTTTTCGCTGCCGGTGGGCGGAGCCAGAGTTGTCAGAACTCAATTCGGCTATCACGTCATCAAGGTCACGGATAAGAAGCAGGAAGGAATTTGGACGCTTGAAGATATAAAACCGCAGCTTACTGAGTTTTTAAGAAGGCAGAAATACCAGCAGGGATTGAATGAACTCATCGATCAGCTCCGGGAGAAAGCGAATATCGAGATTCTTATCTCCGCAAAGGAGCTGCTGAATCCTGCGGAATAATCCAAATCGAACGAGGGAGCAAAAATGAAAGGAATGCCGTCGAGCGGCGCGGAATCCCGCCGGAGGGGAGTCTGGATTTTCCTGATCCTCCTAACGGGTTTTGGAATTTCCTGCTCCAGAAAAGAAACGGGTGCGCAGAATCTATCGGCGTACGACAGGTGGAGCGCCGTCGGGGAACTGACAGCCGCCAGGTCCCTGGCGCTGATGAAAAATGCAGACGCTTCGCCGCAAGAAGGGAACCTGGTTGTCCTGACAAATGCGGGATATGCGGAAATCGACGGAGAATCCACACAAGGGGCTCTGGATGGGGCGGCCGCAGCTACGGGCGCGACGAGGGGCAGGAACACTCTGGCGGAAATTCATTCCGGACCCTGGGCTCCGCTCTGGTTCGCCGTTTACGACAGGAGTTCCGGCTACTGCGCCTATACAGAAATCAATCCGTCCGAAGCGGCGGAGATGGTGCGGCGTCAGGAGCCTCCTTCGCCGGGCATCGTTTCCAAGGCGGAGCTGGAGCGGATCGACGCCGATTATATCCAGCGGCACGCGGCGGAGTTTTCGTCCAAGTTCGGGGTCGAAATATTCGGGGGCAACGAGTTCAGGATCATTACCATCGCCAACGCAATCGCGGCTGGAGCTCCGCCCTATGTCGTCCGCGCGCTGGAGTTCCACGATCATTATTGTCCGGGCGTGACCTCCGGCATCCTCACGGCCCTTTACGTTAAAAACCATTT
Source organism: uncultured Acidobacteriota bacterium (assembly GCA_964506795.1). Classification (GTDB taxonomy): domain Bacteria; phylum Acidobacteriota; class UBA6911; order UBA6911; family UBA6911; genus UBA6911. Next base: position 34,172 of record CAZDMR010000013.1, read on the forward strand.
CCCTCCCGGAGAGAACGGCTATTTCGTTCATTCCCTGGAACCCTGGTGTAAAGAGGACGCGTTGCTGGTGCTTTTAAACGCAACGCCCGGGAAAAAGAGCTACGCCGTTTACTATCCAAGTGATGCCGATAAATCACGGCGCGCGCCGGAAGCCAAAGACGCCTCCACGATCATTTACCGCCGGAGCGAAAGAACAAAAGAATGGGAGGGATTGATTCTTGCTTTCGAATGGGCCGAGGTCCCGTGCCCTAAAACCGATGACGGCATTATCGACAAGCTCTGCGCGGATCTCTGGTATCTCCAGCGGCTGGAACAATATGATGATTTCGTAACGGTCCTCGAAAGATTCCAGCTTCCCGGGGGGCTGTCTCCGGAAGATTGGGCAAGACCGGGCATTGATCCTCTGAAGCAGCTCGGCTTGGCCCGCTGAGGGGACAGACGGCGAGGGGAAAATATCCACGCCAATTCTCCCGCGGAGATCCCATCAAAATCGAGGAAAATTCTCCAAGAAAGGCCCGGCTTCCGCGGAGGCCGGATGAGGGGGGGAGGTCGAGAATCGTTTCGAAAAGGGGATAGGATAGAAACGCTATTTTTTATGAATCCGCATTTTCATAAAAATAAGGCCCGTCAGCAGCTTGGGGTAAAAATCCGTAGATTTCTGGGGCATGCGTTCGCCGAATGAAGCGACCCGATGCATTTGCCCGGCCGTCGTGGGATTCAAAAAAAAAGCGGCCTGATACCTGCCTTCGTCGACCATCCGGATGCAGTCCTCCCGATCGCGCGCATAATCCACATGCGTTTGCGCCGCCAGCGTGGATTCGTCAATCCCAAGGCAGGGTTCCAGCAGCAGGGAATGAAGGATGCAGACGTCCAGTTCGCGATAGGCTTCGGTGTGCTTCTGGAAAACAGGTTCTTCAAGCGCCGTTTCCTTCAAGCGGAGCAGGTAGAATTGGCGGGATTTCTGGGGGTAGAAGCCGAAGAGATGGCTCTCGCTCCCTTCCTTCATCGCGTCCCATAACTCGGGTGCCGAGCGGATTGTTTCCGTGGCGAAATTTCGGCCGCATGCTTTTAAAAAAGATCCGGGGTCGAACGATTTGAGGCCGCGTATCAGACGGTGGGTGGGAAGAATGGTCAGGCCGCCTGCGATATTAAAACAGGTTACCATCCGCTTGTCGAAGGACTCGAGGGCGGCGGGTTTCCAGCCTTGGCTTCGGCATTCGTTCAGGTAGTTTACGGCTGTTTCAAATCGGTGGTGGCCGTCGGCGATGAAAAGATCGTGCGGACTCATGGCTTTGTGTATTTGTTTTTGCGTGTCGGGATCCGTGATGGTCCAAAGACGGTGGATTGCCCCGCCGTCATCCGCTACTTGGATCGCGGGAGGGCGTCCGGCGATGCTTCGATCCATAAGATGGTCGACGGCCATCCGGGGATCGGAATACAGCATATAAATAAGATCTTCGTTGCCCTCAATGCTCCGGATGAGATGAAGCCGGTCCTGTTTGGGCCCTTCCAAGGTGCGTTCATGCGGGAGAACGCCGGAATCGGGATCGTCGAGATCCAAAAGCGCCACGAGCCCCTTTTGCGACCTTGGCTCCCCCTGGATCGCATAATCCTGGTAGTAGGCATAAAATGCAGGGGCGCCCTCCTGGATCAGCACCTTTCGGTCAATCCACTGCCTGAAAGCCGAACCGGCGTCGCTGTATGGCGTTTCGGCGTTATTCAATTTTTCGGGATTCAGCGTGATGCGCACAACATTGTATGGAGAACGCCGGCCATACTCCTGCTGCATTGCCGGCGGGGTCATGTCGTAAGGTTGAGTCACAACATTATTAAGGTCTCCCACTACTTCTTTGTTGTAGCGGAATCCGCGAAACGGATAAACAAGAGCCATCCATCCTCCGTGCCGACGCCTTGCGAATGAAATTCATTATGCAAATTCGTATTCCCGAGCAGTCCATCATGGCCTTATGGCGGGCGAATCAAGGCGCATGCCGGATCCGGCGGCAAAAATCCTTGCCCGCCCCTAAAAGGGCTTCGTGAATAACCGGGGGGGTAAAAGACGCGGTTTTTTTTATTTTCGAAGCAACCCTTGGAATTTTCCTCCGACCGGTGCGTCCTCCGCGGTTTTTCCGCCCGGAATCCGTTTATTCATGGATCAAGCCGAGCCCCGACAGGACGGAGGCGAGCTTAGTCCTGCCGCCTTCGGAGATCCGGGTCAGGGGCAGCCGATAGACTTCATGAATTTTGCCCATCATCGAGAGCGCCGCCTTGACCGGAATGGGATTCGATTCCACAAAATTGACTTTCATAAGCGGATAGAGAATTCGATTCATTTGGCGGGCTTCTTCCCACCGTCCTTCCAGACAGGAACGCGTGAATTTCGACATCATGCCCGGCGTTTCATTGGAAGCCACGGAAATGACGCCGTGGCCGCCCAGCGCAATGAGCGGCAGCGTAAGAGAGTCGTCTCCGGAGAATAGGCGAAACCGCTCCGGCGCGCGGGCCGCGGTTTCGCCTATTTGAGAAATGTCTCCGCTGGCTTCCTTGACTCCGGCGATATTCGGAATTTCAGCAAGGCGCAGCAAGGTTTCCGGTAGGATATTGGATCCGGTTCTTCCCGGGACATTGTAGACGATGATGGGAAGATCGGTCGATTCGGCCAGAGCGCGATAATGCCGGTAGATCCCTTCCTGCGTTGGCTTGTTGTAATACGGGGAAACGGACAGAATGCCGTCGACTCCGAGCTTTCTCACCTCCGCGATAAGATCTATGACCGCCGCCGTATTGTTGCCGCCCGCTCCGGCCAAAATAGGAATGCGCCCCGCCGCAGTCCGGGTCGTGAGATCAACGACGGCAAGATGCTCTTCGGGCTTGAGCGCCGGGCTTTCTCCCGTAGTCCCGCAGGGCACGAGAAAGTCTATGCCTTCCTGAATCTGCCATTCGACCAGCGCCTCCAGCGCTTTTTCGTCCACACTCCCGTCCGGAAGAAAGGGCGTAATTAATGCGGTCCCGCAACCTTTAAGGCTTTCCAAGCTGCCCATTGGATCCTCTCCCCTAGTGTTCAGGGCGATCGCGCCCTATGAAAGTCCTACAATCTCACGAAATACCTGCCTGAAGTCGTACCAGCCTTTTTTCCCGACAATCCAGCGCGCGGCCATGACGGCTCCCTCCGCAAAACCCTGGCGGCTGCGCGCCCGGTGCTCCAGCAGGATGGTGTCCGCTTCGCTGTCGAAGCCAACGGTGTGGGTCCCCGGGATGGATCCGGCGCGAATACTGGCGATACTAAGGTTCGGATTATTCAGATGGGGGCGCATCAGATCCAGCAGGTTCAAGGCGGTTCCCGACGGGGCGTCTTTTTTGGCCCGGTGGTGTTCTTCAACCATATAGGCGTCGTACTGCGGCACCATTCCGACAAGCCGCGCGGCGTGCGCGACGATTTCAAAAAAGAGATTCATGCCGACTGAAAAGTTCGCTCCGTAAATCAAACCGATGCCGGATTCGTCCACGATCCGCTGAACTTCGCTCCGTTGATGGGACCATCCGGTGGTCCCGATGACAAGCTGCACGCCCGCGCGTGCCGCCGCCTGGATATTGGGCAAAACCGCCTCCGGCGTGCTGAATTCAATCGCGACATCGACCCCATGCATGGAGGCGGGAGTGATGCCGCGGCCGTCCGGATTTTCCTGAATATCCAGCTTCGGCCCGACTTCCCAACCTTCGCGCGCCGCAATGGTTTCCACCAGCTTGCCCATCTTGCCGTATCCCAGAATCGCGATTCTCACCGGCTGCCTCCTCATTGCGCATTGTATCAGGATCGATCATTCAAATACTCGTTTATCGATTATTTTAAAGAAAGCGTCATGCAATGCGCGGACCGCTTCCGGCAGCCGTTCATCGTCGATGACGAAAGTGATGTTTACGGCGGACGCTCCCTGTGAAATCATTTGTATTCTGATGTCCTGGAGGGCAATGAAAGCAATGTGCAGCACTCCCTGAACGTTCCGGAGATTTTCTCCGACGCAGCATACGATGGACTTGGATCCTTCAACGTTGACCTCGCCGATTTTTTTGAGCTCCGTTACGATATCCCAAAGCTTCGACGTTTCGTCCACCGTAAGGGAGACCGATACTTCCGATGTCGCCACCACGTCCACAGGAACTTTGAAATGCTCGAAGATCTCGAAGATCCTCTTCAGAAACCCATAGGCCATCAGCATGCGCGTCGATGCGACATTCACCACCGTAATGCCGCTCTTGTAGGCGATGGCCTTCACGGGATTTTCGCAGGGCTGGCCCTGGTCCGTTATGAGGGTGCCTTCCTGGTCCGGCTTATAGCTGTTCAGCACATGGACCGGAATTCCCTTGTGTACGGCCGGGATGATGGTGGCGGGGTGCAGGACCTTTGCCCCGAAATAAGCCAGTTCGGCGGCTTCGTCAAACGAAATTGTTTTTATGCGCCGGGCCTCCGGCACCATCCTGGGATCGGTGGTCATGATTCCGTCCACATCGGTCCAGATTTGAATGTCCTCGGCGCCCAGCGCGGCGCCCAGGATTGCGGCGCTGAGGTCCGATCCGCCCCGCCCGATGGTGGTGGTGATCCCGTCGCGCGTTCGTCCGATGAAGCCCTGGAATACGGGAATTTTCCCCGATTGGAGAACCGGCCCGAAATGTTCCAATATCGCTGCTTCCGTCAGGTCAAACAAAGGATTGGCGCGGGTATAGCTGTCGTCCGTGATAATGCATTCGCGCGCATCCATCAGTTGCGCCGGCAGGCCCTGGTTTTCAAGCAGCTGGGTCAGGATCACCGTCGAAAGCCTCTCGCCGTAGCTGGCCATGGCATCCATGATCCTCGGGGTCAACTCGCCCAGCGCCGAGAGTCCCTTGACCAGGTCTCTGATTTCCTTGAAATAGGCGTTGATGGTTTCGGAAACCCAGTCGTCCCCCACGGCGACGCCGAGCTTCTGCGCTTCCTTGAAATGCTTTTCCTTGATCCTTGTGAGGAGATCGAGCGCGGCCTGTTTTTTTCCGGCGGCGGCCGTTTGCGCGGCCTCGAGCAGATGGTTGGTGGTCTTGCCCATGGCCGAAGAAACGACGATAGGATGCCGATCGCGGCGGGCGCTGATGATTTGAAGAAAACGGTTGAGCGCGTCCGCGTCCTGGACGGAGGTCCCCCCGAATTTGCATACGATCATGGTTTATTCCAGGTATCCTTGGGCTTTCAGCAATTCCGCGTTCAGAATTGAGGCGCCGGCGGCTCCGCGGACTGTGTTGTGGCCCATCAGTGTAAATTTAAAATCGAGAATCGAACACGGACGGATGCGTCCCACGAGCGTCGCCATTCCCTTCGAGCGGTTTACATCAAATCGAGGTTGGGGACGGTCCGATTCCTTCATCACGATAAAGGGGCGCTCCGGCGCGCTGGGCAGTTTGAGCTGTTGAGGCGCTCCGGCATAGCGTTCCAACAGTTCCGCGATCTCCGCGGCTGTTGTTTTCGAGGCACATTTTATGGAAACCGATTCCGTGTGCCCGTCTTCCACCGCGACTCGATTGCACTGGGCGCTCACGGGAAACGCGGCCAAGTCAATACTCTTACCGTTGAACGTCCCGAGAATTTTGCGGGTTTCTATCTCCACCTTTTCTTCTTCTCCGGCGATATACGGAATCACGTTGCCGAGAATATCCAATGAGGCCACTCCGGGATATCCGGCCCCCGATACCGCCTGCATGGAGACCATGAAGACCTTCTCAACGGTGAAGGCTTTGTGAATGGGCCCGAGCGCCATGGCCAGAAACATGGTCGTGCAATTGGCATTGGTGACGATGTATCCCGCTGCCTTCCGGTTCCGGCGCTGGATCGGAATCAATCCGAGATGGTCGGGATTGACTTCAGGTATTACAAGCGGCACGTCTTCATCCATGCGGTGATTTTTCGAGTTGCTCAAGACGATATATCCGGCCCGCGCGAAATCCTCCTCGATCGGTCCGGCAACGGCCGAATCAAGCCCCGAAAATGCTATGCGGCATTCCAGATCGGGAGTGCAGGGACGGATTTCAAGGGACCGGACCTTTTCGGGGATGGGCGTGGTCTGCTTCCATGAGACGGCTTCCCCATAGAGTCTGCCCGATGTCCTCTCGGAGGCGGCAACCTCGGCTACCTCGAACCATGGATGGCCTTGCAAGAGTTTAATGAATTTTTGTCCCACAGCTCCTGTCGCGCCGAGAACACCGACCGGTATTTTTGTGCTCATCTTGAATGCCTGCTCCATTTAAAGATTTGCATTTTCGCATAACACGGATAACGCCACAAGCACCGAATACATCCTGACAACAGATGTCGAGAATTGAGAATCCCGGCGGGTTATTCATGAAGCTGCAGCGGCGGATCATTCGCCGGCATCTTGCCGATGCCGTTTACCGGCTGCTTTCACGCAGCCACCGCCCCAGACACATGATTGGAAAGTACAGCCGATAGAGATGATAACGGAGATAGAAGACTCTGGGAAACCCCGTCCCCGTGAAATACGGCTCGTCCCATGTCCCCGATTCACGCTGGGTATGGATCAGATAGCGGATCCCAGCGAGAACACCGGGATCCTCGGCCCCGTATACCGCCATAAGAGCCATCACACCCCAGGCGGTCTGAGAAGGGGTCGACGGGCCGCTGCCTTTCAGGGATGGATTTTCATAAGTGTCCGCGGATTCTCCGAACGAACCGTCGTCCTTCTGAACGCTGCGAAGCCAGGCTCCTGCCTTCTGAATCCACGGCTGGCTCATATCCGCGCCGACGGTCCGCAGGCCGCAGGCGACCTGCCACGTGCCATAGATGTAATTGATCCCCCAGCGGCCGAACCAGCAGCCTTCGGGTTCTTGTTCGAATTCAAGAAAACGCAGGGCCTTTTGAACGGCGGGGTGATCCGGGCGGAAGCCGGAATGGCCCAGGCACTCCAGGCTGCGTCCCGTAATATCCGGACAGGATGGGTCCTGGATCGCATTGTGGTCTGCAAAGGGAATATATTCCAGAATCGGCCTGTTGATGGTTCGGTCAAATGCCGCCCAACCCCCGTCGTCATTCTGCATGGCAAGAATCCACTGGATTCCGCGTTCCGCGGGTTTTTTCCCGTCGGCGCAGCCGGAGCGAAGCAGCGCCATGGTAACCATTGCGGTGTCGTCCACATCGGGGTAATAGGAATTGTTGAATTCGAAATACCAGCCCGAAGGTTCGACCGGACGGCGGACATTGGCCTGCCAGTCCCCGAAATGCCGGCATTCCTTTTGGACAAGCCAATCGACTGCGCGGCGCATGTTTTCGTGCTCCTGATTGAGACCCGCTTCGCAGAGGGCGTAGGTCGCGATGCCCGTATCCCATATCGGTGAAAAACAGGGCTGAAGGCGGATGCTGTCGGCTTCCTCGATCATGAGCCGGTCCAGCTGGCGTTCGGCTTCTTTGACGCGGGAATCATCCATGGAGTACCCGAGGCAGCGCAAAGCGATGATGATGTATACCATCGGAGGGAAAATAGCTCCCAGCCCGTCGGAGCGCTGCCCGTCGGAACGCTTCAGGATCCATTCTTCAATACGCTGCAAGGCGCTACGCCGCAGGGGTTTCAGCTTGGTTTTTTCCCATAGCTTCAGTCCCTTGTCTATGGCAAGGAAAAGATTCTTCCAGCTCAACAGCTGTTTGTTGAATTCGATAAAGGGGCGGTTCACATAATCATGGCTGGAGTATAACTCCATAATTCCCCTGGGTTCAGGCAGCTGGCGGACGGGGCGGTAGCTTGAAACCACGGCCAGCGGCATGATCATGGTGCGCGACCAGGCGGATACTTTGTCCAGGTGAAAATAGAACCATTTGGGGAGAAGGACCAATTCCGGCGGAATCACGGGCACGTTGTCGTAATGCATCTGGCCGAGCGCGGCGAGATAAAACTTGGAATATGTGTTGCACTGTTCCGCTCCGCCCAATGAAAGGATTAATTCCCGCGCCTTTTTCATATGCGCCGCATCAATGGAATCCCCCATCAGCTTAAGCGCAAAATAGGCCTTGACCGTTGCGCTGAGGTCGGGCTTCCCTCCGGGGTACTGGATCCAAGCCCCGTCGGAGGCGCGCTGCTGCTGCCGGAGGTGGTTGGCTATTTTGGGCAGCCGGGGGTCTTTCTCCTGTTCCACGATAAATTTCAGGAGAATATATTCGCTCTCAAGGATGGAATCGCCTTCCAATTCCCCGCACCAGTATCCCGAGGGCTGCTGCAAATCCATCAGGCAATCCAGCGCGCGGGATAAGGCAGGACGAATTTCAGGGAAAATGGATTCATGGCCGGCGGTTCCGGCCCGGAGGGCGGCGGGCGCTTTTTTTGAAGCTGCGGTTGTTTTACCTTCCGGATCGTATAATGTGTTTTTGCCTGAACCCATGTTCGAATATCTCCCTTTGGATCAACGGTAAGTCAAAAACCGCAAGCCGTTCAAATGCCTTGAACTCCGAATCCCGACACGGCGGAAAACCGCATCAGGAAGGCTTTCGTTGCGATGGAAATTTTTTCCCCGGCGGACAGGCGGACCGGCTTGTGGAAAACATCAAAGCCCTGCTGCGATATCCTGCCCAGCAAGCGTTCATAGATTTGGATCATCGCCCAAAGCGCGGGCCTGCTCGCCTTTTCCACGAGGGGAAGGAGATTGCGCCCCGACGCATAATATTTCCGGGCGCGCTCCGCTTCGTAATTCATGAGTTTCCGGAAACGCTCGTCGAAGACTCCGCGCCGAAGATCTTCCGCCGTATAGCCGAATTTTTCAAGATCCTCGGCGGGCAGGTAAATACGCCCTCTATCGGCATCTTCCTTCACGTCCCTCAAAATATTGGTGAGCTGAAAAGCGACCCCGCATTCCTCGGCGAATTTCTTCGCGCGCTGTTCTTTAAAACCGAAGATCTGAAGGCATACAAGCCCCACCGCGGAGGCGACGTTGAAGCAGTATTTGTAAAGGTCTTCAAAAGTATCGTAGCGATCGATATCCAAATCCATTTCGGCGCCGTCAATAATCCAATGGAAGTATTCTTCCGGGATGGCGAAATTGCGGACGGCGTCGTGGAATGCGGGAAGAATCGGATTCTTCGAATCGCTCTTTAACCCCGCGCCGTCGATTTGCGAACGCCAGCGCCGCAATAATTCCCGCTTATCCTGCAATTTTGAATTCCCGTCGGATATGTCGTCGCAAAATCGCATAAAGGCATATACGGCGCAGAAAGCGCGCTTCTTCTCCCGGGGGAGAACAATGAAGGAATAATAAAAGTTACTGCGGCCGCGCGCCACCGCTTCGGCCGCTTTATAGGAAGCGAGAAGTTCCGGTCCCATGGCGATCTCCGGATTCTGGGGCGTTTCTCAAAAAAGGAGCTCAGGGAATAATCGCAATCTTGAGATCCCCGTTCCGATTCAGGAGCCGTTCCAGGACATTGCGCAGAGCCGTGAGTTTTTCTTCTCCGGTGATTAGGCTTTGGGCTTTGAGTTTGCCGCGATGAATGGCCTCCAGCGCTTCGCGGATATGGCGCGGCGTATGATGGAAATTCGCCTTGATGGTGATCTCCGAGTAATGGATAAGGGTGCTGTCCAGCATGATATTGGTGCCCGAAGGGCAGCCTCCGAATAAATTGATCGTGCCTCCTCGGCGCACCATGCTCATGGCTTGCTGCCATGTTTCTTTGGATCCGACAGCCTCGATGACGACATCGGCGCCGCGCCTGCCGTCGGTTACCTTGCGCACCTGTTCCACAACATTGGAGTGGGTGGAATCGATCACATGGTCTGCTCCCATAACTTCCGCCATGGTCAGCTGGGAACTGCGGCTCCCCAGAGCCACAACTCTGGCTCCCATCGATTTGAGCACCTGCACAAACATCAAGCCGATGGGGCCCATGCCGATGACGACCACCGTATCGCCTTCTTCAATGCCGGTATTTTCAATCGCGCGGAGGACGCAAGCCAGAGGCTCCACCAGCGCGGCCTCGCGGAAACTGACGCTATCGGGAAGGATCAGGAGATTTTGACGCACGATGGATTGGGGAATTTTTATAAATTCCGCGTACGCTCCGTTGATGAACTCAAGGTTCTCGCACAGGTTTTCCAAATGCCTTTTGCAATAAAAGCATTTGTTGCAGGGGCCCGAATTAGCCGCGACCACGCGCATGCCGGGCGAGAAGCTTTCCACCCCTTCGCCGACTTCTTCGACCACTCCGGAAAGCTCGTGCCCGAATACGGCCGGAGGGACGATCATTCGCGCATGAAAGCCCTGGCGATAAACCTTCAGATCCGTACCGCATGTCAATGCCGCCTTAATTCGAACCAAAACCTCGCCGGCTCCAATTCTCGGAATGGGAATCTGCTCGATGCGGACATCGCGCTTCCCATACAAAACGGCTGCGGTCATCTTCTCTCTGGTAACCTTTATCAATTCTCTCATGGTTGTATCAAGACCTTTAAAGAATGGTCAGAGGGATTAGACGCCATGTGAATCCCCTTCGGGAGCAGTTCCAGCGGGAATCGGTGGCTGATAAGCCGGGCGACATTGATTTTCCTGGAAAAAATCAGATGCGCGGACTTTTCCTGGAGTTCCACCGAAGCGCTGTAACTGCCGATGAGTCTTTTTTCTTCCACGCAGATGCGCGAGGCATCCACTGAGGTCCTTTCACCGGCCATGGTTTGAGCAAAAAGCAAAACACGGCCGCCTCTCCGGACGATTTTTTGAGCGTCCTCGATTACGCGAGCGTCTGCCGTCGCAACCAGCGCCAGGTCCGCGCCTCTTCCCTGCGTCATTCCGGCAACGGCGGCGGCGACATTCTGTTTTTTTGGATTCAACGCTGTTTCCGCTCCCAATTCGCCGGCAATTTGCAGCCGGCTCTCAAGAAAATCAAGCCCCACTACCCGCGCGCCCTCCAACCGGGCCGCCTGCGTCAACAGCAGCCCGATGGGGCCTTGCCCGTAAATAACCACGACCTCTCCGGATTCAAGAGCAGCCGTCTCCAAGGCTTTCAAGCAGGTGTTGAGCGGTTCAAGAAAACTGGCTTCCTCGAAGCTCACATCGTCCGGAATGGGAACCGTCCCTTTTTTCACAATCCAATCCATCACCCGGACGTATTCGGCGAACCCTCCGCCGGCGGGTTCAAATCCCGCGGTCGTTCCGGTGCGTCTGTAAAATTCGCATTGAGAAAAGAGCCTTTTCCTGCAAAAAAAGCAATTTCCACAGGGAATGTGATGATGCGTCGCTACGCGATCTCCGACTTTGAATTGCTCGACGCCGGCCCCGACCCTGGCCACCGTTCCGGCAATTTCATGGCCGAATATGCGGGGGGGAGGGACGAGCCCGTACTCGATTTTTTTCAGGTCCGTGCCGCAAATGCCGCACGTATGCACCCGAAGCAATATCTCGCCCTCCCGGATCTCGGGTACGGGGACTTCCTCAAGAACAATCTTCTTGGGTCCCCGATATACGGCCGCGCGCATCTTGTCTCCGCTTGCCGTAAGCGGCGTTTCTTCGCTGAGTATCGCCGTTCGATCTTTCATGCCGTTCCAACCGCCGCCATCAAATTGTGTTTGCCCGCAAATTCGAAATCCGGTCCTGCGAGGAATCGGGACGCCATTCGTGCTGAAAATACTCCACCGCTTCCCGCAGCGCCGTTTCCGCGGGCTGCGGCTTGTAGCCCAACTGGCTTTTGGCCCTCTCGCTGCTGACGTACATCGCATGCTGCGCCATCCGCACTCCTTCGAGTGGGATCATCGGCTCCCGCCGCAGAATAGTCCCCAGAACAAAGTTATCGACATATCCCGCCGCAAGCGCCAGTATCCAGGGGATACGAAAACGTGGAGTGTTTCTACCGCAGATCCGCGCCAGAGCTTCCAGAATTTCTTCAAGGCTCCAATTTTCTCCTCCCAGGATATAGCGTTCTCCTATGCGTCCCTTCATCTCGGCAAGAAGATGGCCGCGGGCGACATCTTGCACATTTACAATATTAAGGCCCGTATCTACATAGGCGGGCATTCGCCCCTTGATAAACTCCAGGATAATCCTGCCGGTGGGAGTCGGTTTGATATCCCCTGCTCCCACGGGCGTAGTAGGGTTGACGATAATCACGGGAAGCCCCGATGCGGCAAATTCCCGTGCGACCTGTTCGGCCATGAACTTGGACCGCTTGTAATGCCCGATCATGTCGTCCAGTTTGACCGGCGTATCTTCGTCCGCGGGGAGCCCGTCTTCCCTTCTCCCGATCGCTCCCACCGTACTGGTATAGACAACTTTTTCCACTCCGGCTTCACAGCAAGCCGAAAGCAGGTTGCGCGTGCCGCCTACGTTATTGTCGTAGATGTCCTGCGGATTTCCGGCCCACAGCCGGTAATCGGCGGCTACATGATACACTCGGCGGCATCCCTGAACGCACCGCAAAAGCGACATCGAATCCCTGAGATCCCCTATGGCGATTTCGCAGCCGAATGCTTCAATGTTTGATTTGCGGCTGGAATTGCGCGCTAGGATCCTTACGCGGTCTCCTCGGATCAGAAGCTGCCGCACCACATGGCTTCCAATGAAGCCGGTAGCTCCCGTCACAAACGTGATTTCCTCGGCCATAGAATTCGTCAATTCGGCGTAAACCGCTTCCTAATCTTCACGGATGAATAATCCGCTGAAATCAAAACGCCCAAGCCCTTGAAACTATAAACAAATTAATATAGCTGATATGCTTTCTTTTTCCAACATTTGTCGACATTTAATGAGATTTTGCCTTTTGCTGCGAAAAGCGTCTTCCATTGAAACGGCCATAAACGGCGACACCATCCGGACCGGCTCGAATCGTTAATCCGGATTTTTCATGGAGCATCCACCGCGGCGCCGTAATTATGCACGCGAGTACCTGGCCAATTCGGGCGGAAGAGAGAACTGAACGTTTTCTATAATATTTCCCGTAGTTTCGACATCCGGATAGCCAAGACGGTTCAAATAGTTCAGGACCTTTTTAACCAATTCCTCGGGCGCGGAAGCGCCGGCTGTTAATCCGATCGTATATATGCCCTTCAGCCATGGATGCTTTATATCATCGATATCATCAATTAAATAAGCCGGCGTCCCCGCGCTTTGGGAGACTTCGACTAAACGGCTGGAGTTGGAACTGTTTGACGAACCCACTACGAGAATTAATTCAGCCTGTTTTGCGAGCTCAATGACCGCGCTCTGGCGATTCTGTGTCGCGTAGCAAATATCCTCAGAACTCGGCCCGGTGATGCGGGGGAAGCGACGACGCAGCCCCTCGACTATATGGCGCGTATCGTTCAGGCTGAGCGTTGTTTGAGTGAGGTAGACTATCTTCGAAGGATCAGGGACGAGAAGGCGGTCAATGTCCTCCTCGTGTTCCAAAACGGTGATAGCCCCGGGGGCTTCGCCCATGGTTCCAATGACTTCGTCGTGGTCGGAGTGGCCGATGAGTATAATTGTGTATCCCATGCGGGCGTATTTTTTGGCTTCACGATGAACTTTTGTCACCAGCGGGCAGGTGGCGTCAATGACTTTCAAACGGCGGGTTTCCGCATCTACGACGATATCCGGCGAAACACCGTGTGCGCTGAATATGACGCGGCTGTCGGGGGGGACTTCGTCAAGCTCATTAACAAATATGATGCCTTTTTGATGCAGCTCGTTGACCACGTATTTGTTATGAACAATTTCGCGCCTGACATAAATGGGCGGGCCATAAACTTTCAGCGCCAGGTTCACTATATCTATGGCGCGAACCACCCCCGCGCAAAATCCCCGTGGAAATGCCAGCACTACTTTTTTCTTCTGCAACGGCGAACCTCTTTCGGCCTCTGATTGCGACTTAGTATTATGGCACATCCAGCAGTTCCTGCTAAACGCCGGGAAGGCATGATACAGGTCCCCAATGCCAATCTCAAGGTGCGGATCGCCGATTCTTATAGTTCTGTAAGTTGACGCGAATGCAGCCGTTTGGTAGTATCGCTCACGATTACGGCGCTATCGTCTAGGGGACTAGGACGGGTGGTTCTCAGCCATCAAACCAGGGTTCGAATCCCTGTAGCGCTACCAAATCCAAAAAAAGGCGTGATGGTCGAATCAGATGCCCGGCCGCATTTTGACGAATGGAGAGTGCTGGGATTTAGTATTTCCCTTATTCTTTCGCATGGTTAAAAGCATCGGCTTTTTTGTTTTCCCAGCTATGCAGCAAGGCGCTAAAATGCGAGGGTCGGTGATTGCGCCGAAGCGTTATTGTTTGCGGCGGCCTGAGACTCCCTACCGTTTCAGGCGAATCCTTGCAGATTCTAAGGAATTCGGATAACCCGTAGGGGGGGTCCGAGGGCGGGGAAAGACCGTGAAAATACATGAGTACCAGGCAAAACAAGTGTTATCGCAATTCGGCGTTCCCATACCCCGTGGGGAAATCGCATTGAATCCTTTCGAAGCTTATGAAGCCGCTACGCGTCTGGGCGGGAGCGTGGTCGTTAAAGCGCAAATCCATGCGGGGGGCCGCGGAAAAGGGGGAGGCGTACGGGTGGCGTCGAGTGCGGCGGAAGCTGAGGAGATCGCCGAAAAAATGATCGGAATGAGCCTTGTAACACACCAAACCGGACCTGAAGGCCGAAAGGTCCGCCGCCTTCTCATCGAGGAACTGCTGCCCATTAAGAAAGAGTTCTATCTCGGGATTGTTGTCGACCGCCAAAGCCTGCGCCCCGTAATTATGGTTTCTCCTGCCGGAGGAATGGATATCGAACAAGTGGCGGCTGAAACGCCCCATCTGATATTCAAGGAATTTGTAAATCCGGGCGTTGGGCTGCAGCCGTATTCCCTGAGGAAACTCGCTTTCCGCTTGGGGCTGACGGGGGAGCTGCTTGCTGCGGCTATTAAGATCATGTCCGCCCTCTACCGCGGATTCGAATCGACGGATGCCTCGCTCGTTGAAATCAATCCGCTTCTCCTTACCGAAACGAACAAGCTTTATGCGCTCGACGCCAAAATCAATTTCGACGACAACGCTCTATACCGCCATAAAGAGTTGCTGGCGCTGAGGGATTTTTATGAGGAAGATCCCCTTGAAATTCAAGCTTCGCGCTACAACATTAATTACATTCGCCTGGATGGAAACATTGGATGCATGGTCAACGGGGCGGGACTGGCGATGGCGACCATGGACATCATCAAACTTGCCGGCGGGAAGCCGGCGAATTTTCTCGATGTCGGCGGCGGAGCGACCGTCGAACAGGTCCGCAACGCGTTTAAAATCCTTCTGGGAGACGGGAACGTCGAAGCAGTGCTTATCAATATCTTCGGCGGCATTATGCGTTGCGATGTCGTCGCAAGCGGCGTTGTGGAAGCAGCCGAATCCGCCCGCGTCGACGTCCCGGTAGTTGTGCGGCTGGAGGGTACCAATGTCGAGCAAGGCCGGGAAATCCTCCGGAATTCGGGACTGAAATTCGCCGTTGCCGAGGGGATGAGGGATGCTGCAGATAAAGTGGTTGCGCTGGCAAAGCAAGGAGGATCGCGTTGACTATACTTGTAGACGGAAGCACGCGTTTGGTGGTTCAAGGCATTACGGGCCGGGAGGGTTCTTTCCATACACGGCAATGCAGGGCATACGGCACGAATGTTGTGGCTGGAGTTACTCCGGGGAAGGGAGGTTCTTCCCATGAAGGCACGCCGATATTCAATACCGTTGAAGAGGCAGTTGAGAAAGAGGGCGCCAATGCTTCGGTTGTCTTTGTCCCCCCTCCTTATGCCGCGGATGCGGTCATGGAAGCGGCCGCTGCCGGCATCCCGCTGATTGTCTGTATTACCGAGGGAATTCCGACGCTGGATATGGTGCGCGTCATGGCCCATCTGTCCCATTCCAAAAGCCGCTTGATAGGTCCCAATTGTCCCGGAATCATTTCGCCGGGGAGATGCAAAATCGGCATTATGCCGGGACAGGTGTTCAAAGAAGGGAACGTGGGAGTAATTTCGCGCAGCGGCACTCTGACTTATGAAGCGGTGCACCAGCTTTCGGGCCGCAATATCGGACAATCCACCTGCATCGGCATTGGGGGGGACCCCGTAATCGGCACCAGCTTCATCGATGCGCTTGAAATGTTCAATGAGGATCCCGATACGGCGGCGGTGGTGATGGTGGGCGAAATCGGCGGCGCGGCCGAGGAAGAGGCGGCGCAATATATCAAGGACAATGTAAAAAAGCCTGTGGTCGGATTCGTTGCGGGGCGCACGGCTCCTCGGGGAAGGCGCATGGGACACGCCGGCGCCATTATTTCCGGCGGCAAAGGGACCGCCGCGGAGAAAATCGAAGTGATGCAAAAATGCGGGATTCATGTAACCCTCAGCCCGGCGGAAATCGGCGAAGCGATGGAAGCCGTCCTGTAATTACAGATTAATGGCTCGAAGAGGCAATCGAGCGCGCGGCCCCAAAAAACGGCGGACAATCCGTCATTTGTGATTCCGGGCGCTTCCATCAAAATTAACGACATGAGTTTCAGCAGGCTGTTGATTATTCTTGGCATCGTCCTGCTTGCATCCGGACTGCTGCTGCATTACACATCGTTTTTTTCGTCCCTTAACCTGGGACGGCTTCCGGGCGACATCCGTATCCGGCGGGGCAATTTTTCCTTCTTCTTTCCGCTGACAACCTGCATCGTTCTAAGCATTCTTCTTACTTTGATTTTTTACATCTTTCGAAAATAGCCCGGGAGTTCAAAGATGGAGAACCATGTCCGGCAAAACCGGCTCCGGAGGCTCGGCGGGCAATTAACCCGTATTAATCCTGGCAATTACCCCACGATGGCGATCGAATAGTGAAGATCCTTTTGCTTCATCCCGGCGGCCTGGGCGATTGTATTCTATCCCTTCCCGCCGTTCGGCTGCTTCGCGCGCGATTCCCGTCGGCCGAAGTAACCGTTGCGGGGAATCTGGATCATCTTGGAGCAATCCTTTCGGGCTATGCCGAGCGAGTGATTTCTCTCTCTTCTTTGCCCCTGCATCATTTATATAGCTCCGGTCCCCTGCCGCCTGAGGAGGTGCATTTCTGGCTATCTTTTGACCCGATTGTATCTTGGACCGGATCCGGGAATCCGGAGTACGTCCGAAAAATAAAGGAGATTCATCCTCATGCTTTTGTCGCGTCCTGGAAACCGGAGCGCGATGAGACCAGGCATGTGTCGCAATTATTTGCGGATTCCATTGAGTCCGTAATCCATTCCGGCGGGCCAGTGGAGCCCGCAGCGGTATTTTTAAATCAGGCGCTCCGCAAGGAAGGAATGCTGTGGCTTGCCCAACGCGGTTGGGAAAACATGGATTCCTTGACCGCCCTGCATCCTGGAGCAGGATCTGCGGCAAAACGGTGGCCCCTGAACCGGTTCACGGACCTTGCCCTGCATTATGTTCTTAAAGAAAAGCGAAAGCTGCTGGTGATTGAAGGCCCCGCCGAGACCGGCCTTGCAAAACAAATAACGGGCGGATTGCCCGCGAATAGCGCAATCCTGGCCGAGTTGCTCCCCCTGGGTCTTCTTGCGGCGGTTGTCGAGCAATGCCGCCTTTTCATAGGCAATGATTCCGGCATCGCCCATCTGGCCGCCGCGCTTCAGGTGCCGTCGGTCGTGCTGTTCGGGCCGACCTTGCCCCGGCATTGGGCTCCTTTGGGGCGGCACGTGAGAGTTCTGCGCAATCCGCAAGGCTGCGAGGGATGCGCTCGTGGCGTCCAGACTCATACGTGTCTGGAAAACATCACGGTGCAGGACGTGATTCAAAACAGCCTTGCGCTGCAAATACGCCATGCCTAGGAAGCCGTCCCAATAAAATCTTCAAGAAAATCCAATCTGGGAATGCGAAACGGAAAGAAGCATCGGGCGCATTGCGCGGTTTGGAAAATGGCCGGATTATTTTAAGAGCGTGTTTTCTATAGAGCTCATCTGTCATCCGGTGAAAAACTATTGATGCGGCAGATTGAATGTTTTCGTTTTATAGAGGACGATTTCCTTCCCATTTTCCATTTTTTCCTCCCGCCGCAAGCAGGCAATGGCCAATGGGGTTTCACTGGAAACTTCCGACATAAGGGAATAGAAATGAGACGCGTTTCTTATTTTGGTTCCGTTAATTTCGGTGATGATATCCAGCGTTTGTATGCCGGCTTTGTCAGCCGGCCCGTCAATCAGCACTGAGGCCACAAGGGCATTTTCTATTCTTGTGATGCCTATATTCTGCGCTTGCTCGGGGGTAAGATCTCCAACAGACATACCCAGTATCGGAAAACTCAGGCCAAGTCCCTTTTTTACGATAGCGGAAGCGATTGCATCGCCGAATCTGCGCGCCTGAGTTTCTTCTTGAAACCAGAAGAACCACTGAGATCGCTCTACCGTGACCACTAGCATCCATTTCTGGTTGGTTCCGCTGGAATTGTATGCGAGACCAATCGCTTGAATATCCGCCAATTTCCAGGAGCATTTGGCAGATCCGTCTTTTCCGAAGGCGTTGTTGAGGCCGATCCAGTCGGAATTTATCCGGATCACATCCGAATCCGAAGCTTTGGGGTGCTTGGAAAGCTTTAACTGCATTTTCTTAATGTTGCAGATCGCGCTGGGGTAATTGGGATCGTTGAAGGATATTTTGGAAAGAGCCGCATCATTGAATGCTGCATTGATTTGTTCTATCGAGAAATCAGCTTTTGGCAGGTACCAATATTTCTGTACAGAGCTTGGAGCAGGCCATATTGCTTTGTCGGTTTCTTCTGATAAAGCAAGGCTCGCCGAACCAAATAAAATAACGATCGTCAAAAACATCCAATAAAGCCGTCCCAGCATGATATATCTCCTTCGCTTTTAAGAAAATGCGGCGATTTTCCCAAGGGATTGCAGGGGCGTTTCCCGCGGCCTGCGTTCACTAAATCGGCACAGTTTATACTTTTGATTAACACTGACAAAAGGGGCAAAAACCACTAGAAGCTATTGGCGGAGGATTTCCAGTAGATCCGTGACGCCGAACCCCTCGCGGCTCCTCTCTTCGTAGCCTATCGTTACGTCAGCGAGCCGCTCGTACAGCAGCTCGCGCGAAGAAAGCAACGGCGAGTAGCAGCGCGCCAGCGCGGCCTCGTTTGTCTCGCCGGGGAGCTTCTCGAACATTCCCCGCCAGACTACCGGCCTCTTATTGGCCAGGTAAAGCTGCAGCATGCTCTCCCGCGCCTCGGGCGGCGTCTCCATGCGGACAATTATGGTTTGCCGGCGGAGTTTTTTCAAAAGCCCGTCCCCGGCGTAGATGATGCTCCCGGTCATGTCGAAGACGACGCTGCCTTCACAGTCGCTCTTCTGCCGTTCCAGGCAATCCACGATTTCCTTCAATACCGCCGTTTCGGCCGCAAGATACCGCGCCTCGCGTTCGGAATACTGCGGCTGGTAGGGGAATCCCATCCACTCTCCCAACGTTATGCGCCTCTCGTCGGGCCCGATCAACTCGGGCGCCAGCCTGGCGGCGATCAACGCGTCGCAGCAAAAGTGCTTAAAGCCTGACTGGGCCAGCTTGGCCGACCAGTATGACTTGCCCGAGCCTGACATGCCGATCAACGCAAGGCGCATCGCCTCTATGCCTCCCCAAGCATGAAGTTTCCGGAAGATCAAATGCGGGATTCAAAATCGAGTGATTTGCAAACTCTGGATTATTAAATATTTAAAGACATTTATGGTGGAGGTGGCGGGAGTCGAACCCGCGTCCGAAAGACTTCAGCTGGCAGAGCCTACATGCGTATCCGTTCCGTTAAATTTTCACGGGCGCTGCGTTCGGATCGGCAGGAGCGCTCGCCCGCTAGCCCTTTAAATTTCGGCCGAAAACACAGGGCGCTGAATCCAGCCTATCCTGCTATGTGACGCCCCGGCCCGCTCCCGCAGGAAAGAACGGCGGGACGTGGCCGCTTAAGCGGCCAGAGCTAACTGTTCGTCAGCAATTATGTTTAGTTCCACGATTTTACGAGTCGTGGGCAACTCGACATGCCTCTGTCGCCTCTTGACCCCCGTCGAATCCGGTACACCCCCTGTTTTTTAAATGTCAATTAAATATAACGCTGCGGCTTTATCCAGTCAACCGAGGGCTGCCGCCCGGCGCCGGCCCGCCCGGCCAGCAGCAATATTATTCCCTGCGCTTTCAGAATCTTGCTCGCCCGCCGCGCCTGCGATATGATCGGCTCCTATGTATAAAAACAGGCAAGTCACCGTCGTGATCCCCTGTCTCAACGAAGAAAAGGGCATCGTCGAGGTTTTGTCCCGCATGCCTTCTTTTGTCGACGAGGTCATCGTGGTCGACAACAACTCCACGGACCGAACCGCCGAAGTGGCGAAAGGTTTCGGGGCGCGCGTGATTCACGAAGGAATCCGGGGTTACGGCCGCGCCTATAAGACCGGCATGTTCCAGTCGCGGGGAGACATCATCGTGACGCTTGACGGCGACCATTCCTATCCTCCCGACGCTATATCCTATCTTCTGGAGTCCTTTCTCCATTCAGGCGTCCGGTTTCTATCCGCTTCGCGTTTCCCGCTTAAAAACAAGACCGCGATGTCCTTTAAGCATTGGATGGGAAATAAGCTGCTGAGTATAGCCATGTCGTTTCTCTATCTGCGCTGGGTCCGGGATTCGCAGTCCGGCATGTGGGTTTTCGAGCGCTCCGCTCTTCAGGAAATGAACCTGGTCAGCGACGGCATGGCATTCAGCGAGGAAATAAAAATAGAAGCCATCACCAGAAAGAGAATCGGATTCAAGGAAATCTATATTGATTACTCCAACCGCATGGGGGAGATCAAACTGAAGCCCTGGAGGGATGGATTCCGAAACATGCGGTTCCTCCTGCGCAAGCGATTCCGCTTTTTCCAGGCAACACCGCAGCCGACTCTTACAGACAGCAATCGGGAGGAACAGGGGTGACATCGCAAGCTGAAACTGCGCGCTGCCCCATCGATTCTTCCGCAGAGCCGGCTTGCCCCATCTGCGGAGCTCATCCCGCCGTTGCCCGCTTTGAGGGAAAGGATCAATTATTCGGCCTCGCTCCCGGCCGCTTTGCGCTGTTCCGCTGCCCATCCTGCGGTTGCATTTTTCAGAATCCGATCCCGGAACCGTCTGTGCTGGCCGGATTTTATCCGAAGGCGTACTGGGGGACCGGGGACCCCGTGCAGGGAAGCCGTTGGGCAAGGCTGTTTTACAGAATGGAAAACGCTTATCGGGAACTTTCGGTCGCCGGCCACGCGCGGTTTCTTGATTCTTGCGCGCGCAAGCGGCCGTCGGCGGGGAAGCGCCTGCTGGATATCGGATGCGGCGACGGCGTGTTTCTTCATGTCGCCCGGAAGCACGGATTTATCCCATACGGCATGGACTGGTCGGTTCAAGCGGTTGAAAGAGCCCGCGCCCGCTATGGATTGGACGTGCGCGGAGGAGAAATCGGTGCCGGGATCTGGAATGGCATGCGGTTCGATTTTGTCAGCATGTTTCATGTCCTGGAGCATCTTCCGGACCCGCGGGCGGCTTTATCCTATGCGAAAGAACTGCTTCAACCCGGGGGCGCGCTCATCATTCAAGTGCCCAATGCTTCTTCACTACAGGCGAGAATCTTTGGAGCGAGATGGTACGGCCTGGACGTGCCGCGCCATGTAGTGAATTATACTCCAAAGGCGCTGCGATTTATCCTCCGCGAAGCAGGCTTCCAATTCCGGCTGTCGTCCCGGTTCTCTTTGCGGGATAATCCTGCTTCGATTGCATCCAGTCTCCTGCCACGGCTCGATCCGAAAGGGCGCAAAGCGCGGGAATTGCAGTCCCGCCCTGTTTTTAACGCAGCGGCGGAAATGGCCTATTTGGGGCTTTATTCGCTTGTCTTGCCCGCCGCGTATCTGGAAAGCGCTTGCGGATTCGGCGAAACCCTTTGGGCCTGCGCGCAGGGGGACAAGATCGTTGAATGACTGGAAATTATTGCAGGCCTGCATATTTCGTTTTCTCAAGCGGAAGAACCTAATGTAGGATGAGGCGATCCATCATGAAAAAACTATCGCGGTCGAAGATTCTTGTTACGGGCGCGGGTGGATTCATCGGAAGCCATCTATGCGAACTTTGCGCGGCGGAAGGCGCTGAAGTGCGGGCTTTTGTCCATTATAATTCACGCAGCGACCGTGGAATGCTTGAGGATCTCGATACAAAGAGCTTAAAAAACCTGGAAATTATCGCGGGCGATTTGCGGGACGCCGAAGCCGTCCGCAAAGCCGTCCGCGGGTGCGATTGCGTGATGCATCTTGGCGCCCTCATAGGCATCCCCTATTCTTACGCGAATCCCTCGGACGTCGTTCAAACGAACGTTTTGGGGTCCCTACATGTGCTGCAGGCCTGTCTGGAGTATGACGTTGAAAGACTTGTTCAGACTTCGACAAGCGAGGTTTACGGAACGGCGAAATATACGCCGATGGACGAAGCGCATCCGCTGAATCCACAGTCTCCCTACGCGGCGTCCAAGGTGGCGAGCGATAAACTAGCCGAAAGCTATCACCGCACTTACGGTCTGCCGGTAGTCATCTTGCGGCCTTTCAATGCCTATGGCCCAAGACAATCTCCCCGGGCCGTCATCCCTACCATCATTCTTCAAGCGTTGCGCCGCGGCAGCGTGCGGTTGGGCAACCTGGAAACTAAAAGGGACTTAACCTACGTTACGGATACGGCGAAGGGATTTATCGCGGCTGTCGCTGCTCCGGGCATCGAAGGGGAAACCATTCAACTGGGATCTCAATGCGAATATTCGGTTCGGGATCTGGTTGATTTGGTGGGATCGGTTCTGAACAAGAAGCTGAAAACTATTTCGGATGCGCGGCGCCGAAGGCCGGAAACGAGCGAAGTGAATCGGCTTTTTGCCTCGAATGAGCTCGCGAAGGAGCGCCTGCTTTGGCGGCCGGAGACAGGCATGGTTGAAGGATTGGAAAGGACCGTCCGCTGGTTTCGGGAACGCGCGGATTTCTACAGAAGCGATTTCTATCACGTATGACCATGAATGCTGATGCCCGAATCGTCATTGTTCTTCCGGCGTATAACGCGGCGGACACTCTCGTGAAAACCTACGAGGATATCCCCAAGGGTTTCGTGTCGAAAATCATTCTCGTAGACGACGTCAGCCAGGATCAAACGGTGGAAGTCGCCCGGGCTCTCGGCCTTTCGGTCGTGATCCACATTCAAAACCGCGGCTATGGAGGCAATCAGAAGACTTGTTATATCGAAGCTCTTAAGGAGGATGCCGATGTTGTCGTTATGCTTCACCCCGATCACCAGTACGATTCAAAACTGGTGCCGGAGCTCGTTCGGCCGATCCTGGAGGGTAAAGCCGATATGGTGATGGGATCGCGCATCCTCAACGGACGCGCCCTCGAGGGAGGCATGCCGCTCTACAAATACCTTGCCAACCGAGTCCTTACGGCGGCGGAAAACAGGATCTACGGAATCCGGCTCACCGATTGCCACAGCGGATTTCGCGCCTACAGCCGGAAGCTTCTGACTACGGTGCCGTTTTTGCTGAATTCGGATGATTTTGTTTTTGATTCGCAAATGATCGCACAGGCCGTCTATATGGGATTTAAAATAGAAGAAATCCCCGTCCAGGCGCGGTACTTTCCCGAAGCCTCCAGCGTGGGCTTCAAGGTAAGCAGCGTCTACGGAATTAAAACGGTGGGAATCATGGCCGGCTTTCTTCTACAGCGCATCGGTCTGTTCCGTTTCCGGTTCTTTGATCATAAACTGGCGGATGTTATCAGCAGGTATCATCACGGCGCCATTTTTCGCGGGCAGAAGCGGCCGGACGACGCCCCCTGAGGGGACTCACATTTCTCATGGCGCTGAATTTAAAAGTAAAAAACTTTGCGCAGCGAATATTGCCTCGAAGCATCGTTGCCCGGCTGGATCCCGTGGAGGATTTGATAGAATCCGAAGTCCGGGATATCGCCGGCCGTATGGAAAGCGGCCAGATAATTCTGGATGCGGGAGCGGGAGAGGCGCGCCATCGAAAATATTTCAAGCGGGGCCGCTATGTCGCGCTGGATGCGGCCTACGGCGACAAGACATGGGATTACTCCAATCTCGACCTGGTTGGGGATGTGGAAGATATCCCTCTGCGGGATGATTCGGTGGATTATATCCTGTGCATGAGCCTTTTGGAGCATACGCGGAATCCGCGCAAGGTGCTTCTTGAATTAGGCCGTGTTTTAAAACCGGGCGGGATTCTGGCAATTGTGGTTCCGTTTCTTTGGGAAGAGCATCAGATCCCGCATGACTACTTCCGATATACGCGCTATGGATTGCGCTATCTGTTTGACGGCGCTCCCTTCCGGCTGGAAGCGGTGAGCCCCATCGGGGGATTTTTCAGGGTGTGTGCGCGGCGTTCGGTGGCGGTGCTTAATTTTTTTCAGGGAGGCTGGCGTTGGATTTTATTTGCGCTTCTGGCGCCCTTCTTTGGCCTGCTGCTTCCATTGATTTTGCATTTCATGGACGGGCTGGATCGGGAAAAAAATTATTCGCTGGGCTTTCGAGTTCGGGCCACCAAATTGCAACGATAGCCGGCTTGCGGAGATTTGCCTAAACAATATCCGCCCGCATGCCCCGCATTGCCGTTAATTTCGACGTCTATTTTCCGGAGCGAAACCATCAATGAAGCCGGATAAAGCGGGCGTTCTGACAGCCCTGCTGCTAAGCTGCATTCTATGGACGGTGCATTTCGTCTGGCTTGCGGAGGACACGCGCCCGCCGGTTTGGGACATGGCTCTTCACCAGACCTATGCGCTCAACTATCTGGGCGAATATG
The DNA here is from genome assembly GCA_964506795.1 of uncultured Acidobacteriota bacterium. Taxonomy (GTDB): domain Bacteria; phylum Acidobacteriota; class UBA6911; order UBA6911; family UBA6911; genus UBA6911. The sequence continues at coordinate 58,995 of CAZDMR010000013.1, forward strand.
CCGCTGATGCCGAGGAGGCGGCCGGTCCGTGGGAGAAGACGGGCAATTATCCTCCGTTGGTTCATTTGGGGATCGCCTTCCTGTATTTGATTTTTCATCCCGGGCCTCATATCGCCGTTCTGGTCAACATTCCTGCGACTTTCATTCTTTTCTGGTCGGTATACGAGCTGGCAAAAGATTACGGCGGCCGGGCGGCCGGGCAGTGGGCCTGCCTCCTGACGGCGCTGACTCCCTACCTGATATGGATTTCGCGCGAGACCATCCTGGACTATTGGCTCTCGGCCTGGTTCGCTGCGGGCCTTGTCGTGCTGAGAAAAACCCAGGGCTTCCGGTCGCGTCCCTGGAGCCTTCTTTTGGGATGCATCCTCGCGCTGGGACTGCTGACAAAGTGGTTTATGGCCGGGTTCATGCTGGTTCCGCTGTTGCTTGTTTTCGTTGAGTTTCGAACTTGGAAGCATTTTGAGCGCAGCGTCAATTTCGCGGATGCGCTCATTATCGCAGGGATAGGCGCCGGATTCTGGTATTTTCCAAATATCCCGCAGCTTGCCCGGCACTTTGTAAATAACGCGGCCATCGGAGCTCTTGAAGGAGAGCCCCCCGTTTTCTCCTTTCAATCTCTTATCTATTATTTGCGTCTTCTGGAAGGGTATCAGCTGTTTGGGATTCTTTTTGCGGTCCTATGCCTGGCTTGTGTTTTTTTATGGAAAAAGCAGCGCATCGGCGACTGGCGGTTTCTCCTTTTTTCCATCGCGGGCGGCTGGCTGGTCATGACATTGCTGCGGACAAAGGATCCGCGGTTCACGATGCCCCTGCTTGGACCGCTTTCCGTGATTTCCGGCACATGGATACAATCGTGGACGAGAACGCGGGTAAACCGGATATTGCAGTCGGCGCTGATTGCGCTCCTGTTATGGCAGGCGTATGCAGTAAATTTCGGCGTTTCCTGGATGCCGGACCGGGTCGTGCTTTTTGAAGGATATCAGGGTTCGCTCCGGTGGGATTGGAATTTGTACCTTCAGGATTATTTCAATATCCTCGGCAAACCCAAAAAGGAAGACTGGAAGCTTGAAGCGATCCTGCGGAAAGTCGTTGCGGAATCGGAAAAACGAAGAGTGGAGCCCACATTGGCGTTGGTTCCCGATTTGCCGTGGCTCAATGAAGCCAATTTCACTCTTTATGCCCGGCTTCGCAAATTGCCGGTCAAGGCGCGGCATCTGAAGTCCTCCGCGGACGGAGTCCGGTGTTTTGAAGGCTACAATTACGTCCTCATGACGGAAGGGGAGCAGGGAATGTCCTGGACGACGCGGCTGAGCGAAGCCATGAACAAAATCATCGTGGATCATCACCAGGTTTTTCAGCTTATTGAAATCTACAGTCTGCCCTCGGGAGACGGCGCAAGATTATATTTCAATCGTGCGGGCGGAGGCGCCGATCGGGCAGGCGCCTAGAATAAGAAAATGTTCGCGGCCGGCGGTCGGCTCTCATCGCGCGCGGTCTGGGTGAATTTATGGGGACAGGGATACAGGGACAATCGGCGGACTCGGTCCCGGCAATCAAGCAGCGGGACCTTGCAATACTCCTATTTGCCGTCATCGCCTGTGCGGTTCCGTTTCTGAATCAGCCGTTTCATATGGACGACAATTTCTATATGGATATGGCCCGCAATGCTCAGGCGAATCCGCTTTTCCCCAACGACATTCCGTATGTATTCGGCGGGATTTTATACCCCGATATGGGCTCCCACTCCCATCCGCCGCTGCATACCTACTTTCTTGCGGCCGTGATGCGCTTTTTCGGAGAAGCTCCGGGATCGGAATGGATTTACCATTCTTTTGCTCTCTTTTTCCCGATTCTCGCCGTGCTGTCGTTCTATTTTATATGCGCCTTGGTTGTCGCAAGACCCTTGTGGCCCTCGCTGATGCTTGCGTTCTGTCCTCTTTTCCTGGTCATGCAGCACACGCTGATGACCGATATCCCGATACTTTCTTTCTGGCTGGCTGCGATAGCCGCTTTTCTTTGGGCCGTCCGTCGCAACAGCTCGGGACTCTATGCGGCAAGCGCCTTCTTTCAAGTGGCGGCGCTATTTGCCGGCTATCAGTCATTCGCCCTGATTTTCCTGCTCGGCTTCTATCAGCTGCGCAGGGGACAAGGTAAAAAGGGATGGATTTACCTGGCGGCGGCCCCGGCGGCTATGTTGATGTGGTATGTTCCGAGCTGCCTTCATTACGGCCGGCTGTTATGGAAAGACACGCTGGTCGTCATCCAGTCGCGCGATCCTCTGTCGCCGCATGTCCTCTGGATAAAACTGGCGGCGGTGCTCGAATATCAGGGATGGCTCACTGTTTTTCCGTTCTTTATTTATTATTTATTTGCGCGAAAGCTCAGGGGACGCCTTTTGACATTGATTCTGTTGGCCGCGGCCGGCGTAACCCAGCTGGCAGTCGCCGAATATCGTCTTGCGGATAAAATCATTTTCTGCCTCGGGATGGCCGCGGGGTTTTATGTTCTTCTGCTAATGGCGGAATTGGCGGCGGGCTCCGTCTTGAAGGGAAAGGCGCCGCTGGGATTGGATCGCGTCGAAGGTCAATTTATCTCGTTGTGGTATTTCGGAATCCTGGTGTTCTGCGTTTTCTTCCATATGGAAGGTTCCGCGCGCTATATTCTGCCGTTGGTTCCTCCTTTTTTGATCGTCTATTTTAAAATCCTGGAAAGGTCCGAAGTCTCGGAATACCGCATCCCCCCGCGCTTTATGAATTCCGCGATGCTGGCCAGCGGGAGTTTGATTGTTTCGCTGATGTGGGGATTGGTTCTGTCGCATGCGGATCGGGAATTTGCAGACATCTATCCCCGGGCCGCACGGCAGGTTTCCGGGATAGCGGATACGCTGGATTCCTATTGCACGGGGGAATGGGGCTTTCGATACTATATGAGCCGCGAAGGGGTGCGGCCTTTGCCGGCCGACGAGTCTTTAGTCGAGGGCGGCAGTTTGATTGCGATTCCGACCCTGGCGCTTCCTTATAAATTGCCCGCAGGCCTCCGCTCAATGACGATGCCGGTTGGAAAGCTCTCTTTTGAAGCCGGCACGATGCTTCGAATCATGGATCGGCAAACACCGGCCGGGTTTTATTCGAGCGGATGGGGATTGATTCCGTTTTCCTTCTCTCAAAAGCCCCTGGAGGAAATAGAGCTGCTGCAGGTCAATTTCATGGTTGAACGGCTTCCCTGGGCCCGGATCGAAGCGGAATCTCAAATCAATCCCTGGCCCGGTTTTCTGACGCTTCAAAACAAGAGGCCGCTGGCTGTTATAGCGAAGCCCGGAACGCGGATCCGGTACCGGCAGCCTGTTCGCGGGCGCATGAACCTGGAGCTGCTGTGCGGTATTTCTCCTGATTCCTATACGGTAAAGGACGGCTCTTCTTTCGGCTTCGAGATTCGCCAACTGGACGCGGACGGGACGGTTCTTGCGGAGTCCCGCATAACGCTCCAGCCGGGAATCAATGAAAAAGACAGGGAATGGCGGCCCGTGCGAATGGTTTTGAATCCGGCCCCAAAGGGCATACTGGAGTTTTATTATCGCGCTGATCGGAAGGAATCCCCGGGCACGGGGGCACTGGCGCAGTCGCTCCTATTGCCTGTCTATGAAACCGGCGGTTTTTCTTTTATGAATGGAAATCATAAATCGGATTTTTAGTGCGGATGGGAAGCGATAATGGCGGTCTTCGGAGATTCTAAAATCGGATCAAGCGGCGGACGCGCGCAAACCAGCCGCATCCGCGGGCGTCGCCGCGGTTATTTCGGGAGCTGTCCGGCAGCCGGACCTTCCCCGCCGTTGCGCGCGCGCCGCATCGGAGGAGCCGCCGGATTTTGTACGGCAATTGCCTTTGCGGCGTCGCTCATTTTCGCCGGCTGTTCGAAACCCGGCGATCGGGAAAGCGAAAGCGCAGCCGTGAATTTGAAGGAAAGGTTTGTCGCAACAACGCCCGTGCCTCGGGACATGCTTTCGAACCGGGATCTCGAGGTAACGCGGCGCGGAGTGCGGAGGAAATCCCTGATATTGATCGCGCCCGTCTCCGTCCGCGCGTCGCTCGGCGGAGTTAAAGGAAAAGCAACGCTGAAGGGTTGGGCGGCGCCGGTTTTTAACGTCGGCGACGGTATTCGGATGGATGTTTTCATCCACCGGGCTGAAACGCTCCATCCGATCGGCGCCCGATACTTTGATGCTGGCCGAGAAGCCGAAGATAGGGATTGGATCCCGATTGAATATGATCTCGATCTTAAAGAAGGGGACCGGATTGAGATTAAAGTATCGGGCGGGCCGCAGGGAGATTTAACCGCCGATTGGCTCGCGCTGGGTTCGCTTGGGTTGACGCGGAAGAACAATATGCAATGAGTTTCGCCGGGGGCGCCGGTATTGGAGCAAGAAAACACCGCCCTGCCGCGGCGGTGATATTATTGAGCGTTTCGCTTGAGCAATCGGGAGCAATCAGGCAAAATAGCTGGTTCGTGAAACCTTTCAAAACGCGGGCTAAGTTCTTTTTATTGTTGCCGAAAGATGATTTTTTTGCTGTTGCATGAGGAAATATTGCGTGGTAGACTTAAAACTTTGTCAATGCTGGCGTAGCTCAGCTGGTAGAGCAGCTGATTTGTAATCAGCGGGTCGGGGGTTCAAATCCTCTCGCCAGCTCCAGTAGAAATATATGCGCAAAGTTTTTTGAACTTGGGATTTTCGGGACCCAATTTCGGCGTTTTGACCGGACACGAGTAGTTGAGTCGGTTCCGACTCAGCTGTAAACTTCCAGGACTCCACTTTGGCGGAAGACCAAAGCGTTGCAGAAAGTTCCCATGCCTTACAGATATTTGGAGAGGTGGTCGAGCGGTTAATGGCACTGGGCTGTAAACCCAGCGTCCTTCGGGACTACGGAGGTTCGAATCCTCCCCTCTCCACCATGATTATTTAAGAGAGCGGGAGTAACTCAGTTGGTAGAGTCATAGCCTTCCAAGCTATTGGTCGCGGGTTCGAGTCCCGTCTCCCGCTCCAGTGTTAATGCCCGCCACGGTCTCTTGGGATCGTGCTCAGCAGTATTTGGATTCAACAGAGGTAC
>CAZDMR010000014.1:0-62177 GCA_964506795.1 uncultured Acidobacteriota bacterium
GCTATGGTATATTTAATATTCAGTTAATCCAACCATCGGGCGGAATTGCGGGAATCACTTCCAAAATTCAACCGCTAAGGCTTTGAGTCCAAAATAGAACTCCGAATAAGGAAAGGCGCATATCTTTCCTGGAGTGACGAGAGCCTTAATCCGGATTATCCATGAGGATTCGCAGCGAGGCGGCGAAGACAGGCGTGGATACAAGGCGCGCAACCGAGGGGCCCCGCAGGCGTACCTGACGGTACGTCCAGGAGCCCGAAAGAGCGCAACGCCGTAAACATGCTAGGATCCGCCGCAGTAGAAGCTTCATGAACAATCCGGGTTGATTGCCGGTTCTTCCAATGGACGTGAAATATTCGGGGTTTAAAAAGCCGACAGCTGTTTTAAAGCCCAGAATGTGCAAGAGCCCGATGATTCATTGAGGGGATAGATGTCCAGAAAATATCGTCAAGCCGGCTACATGGATGCCGACCGGGAAAAGAAACCAAAGCCTGCCTCACGGCCCAGAGGATCCGGAGGCAGAGTTGAAACCAAATTCCACTTGATTACGCGCTGCAGCAACTGCGGAGCGGAAATTCAAGTGATGGACCAAATCCAGGTCACAGACAAATGCAAATTTTGCGGCACAGATCTGCATACCTGCCGCAACTGTATCTATTTTGATCCTTCAGCGCGAAACGAATGCACCAAACCCGTGGAGACTCGGATTGTCAATAAAGGCGCGAATAATCTTTGCCCGTTTTTCAGCCCCAAGGTGCTTATAGAAAAGCAGGGGAGCGGCCCCGCTCCAAAAGCAGTGGACAGCCATCGGCAGGCCTTTTTCGATCTTTTCAAGAAATAGCGGCCATTTGCGATCGGCTTTCCATGATCTCCTGGTTTTTCTCCTGTTCCAACTGCGCTTCCAATTCTTTGCGGTACCGCTTTAAGAAATAATCAATGGTTTCAACGCGAAGCTTGATAGACCCTGTAGGTTTATTCTCGTCGATATCTTTGAAAGAGAAATAGGGCGTGCCCGACGTTTCGATTATTTTTTCAATCGTGGAATAGATCGGGGCGTCGTGTCCGCATTTGAAATTGGAAAGTTCGACGGCAACCAAGTTGGGGTGGCGAGCGGTAAATTTGGCTCCCCAGATTTTATAGGCGCTGTTGGCCGAAAAGCTATGCTCCCAAACGTCGTTGATTTCCAAAGGATGCGTGATTATACCTTGCCGGACCTCTTCGCCGAAAAGACGCTCCAGGAGGTCCTCGTCCAACGGGAGAGTCGCCTGGGACAAAACCGGATAGCCTCGTTTCTGCAATTCCTCCGGGATGCCTTGGGAAATCCCGGGATCATGATGGTAAGGACGCCCCAGCAAAACAATCCCGACTCCGCCTTCCCTTTCCAGGCGGTCGATAACCTCACGCGTCTTTCGGCGGATATCATTTTCATACAGATCCAGAGCTTCGTATCCTTCTTGAATCGCCTCTCTATTTTCGGATTTGGACAGTCCCAGTATGGATTGGAATTCTTGATACATCTGCCTGGCCAAAAGATCAGGTTTTGAAAGATCCAGCAGCGGATCCAGGTAGGCGACTCCGCTTTGTTCAAACAGGTCCACTTCTTTTGTAAAGGCGGCTCTGACGACCTCGGGCGTGAGAGTCAATGTCGGACACGCATTGCTGTCGCGTATGCGCAGGGGAGAGCGAAGCCTGTCGAACATGGGGAAGAAAATGTAGTCGAGCGGTTTGCGTTTGTGTTTTTCAAAGAGAAGGTTGTGCACATGCGCCAGCCCTAGCCTTGAAGGGTAGCAGGGGTCGATGGATCCCCGCTTGGATCCGGCCCGGAACATTTCTTCGTCGGTGAAATCCGAATAGACAATATTGCCGGACTGGATGCCCAGACTTTCGAAATAGACGCTGAACAACGGCGCATAGGCGTACATGCCCAGGACGCGCGGTATGCCGATGCGTATCTTCCCCCTTTTCTCCAGCTGCCGGCGCCGGAACGGATTCCAAGCGGAGCGATCTGCAACTTTCTTCCGGGCGTGGTATCGCCATACTTGGCGGCCGGCGTAATCGAGGAGATTGGGATTGGCTTTTTGCACCGCATCCAGATTCTTCTGGATCGCCTTCATGTCGTTTATATTCTCTGCGGCTCCTTTCTCGCAGGTTGCGATGATGAGCCGCCTGGTCCCGGTGCGGGCGCCCTTCTTGCCCACTGCGATGTCGATGAATGTCCTCAGGCATTGATTCTTGCAGAAGTGACATCGCGTTTCCTCGCCGATGGTGGTTGTATACTCTATTTCCCTTACGCCATCCAAACCGATAAAAGTTGTTTCCCTGCCTTGCTCCCATAGGGCCATTGCCTCAAATGCGGCTCCGATGGCGCCGGCCTCTCCGGCATGCTTATGAACCGTGATTTTCGGCGTTTTTCCCGAATTCCGAAACCGCTCCTGGATGTAATCCACTTGCGCTTTGACGGCCGCGAGATTGTTTTGCGTGCCCCCCTGCAAAATGAAGCGGGTGCCTAATTCGGCTAAATTGGGAATCTTGGCGATGTAGAGCCATACATTCTTGGGCAGAACCGCCGCAAGACCGGCGAGAATCTCGTTCGGCTGCCAGCCCCGGCCTTGAAAGCTGCCGATGTCGGCCTGCAGGAAAACCGCGCACCCATACGGGAAAACGGGCATTTGCCTGGCGGAAAATGCGACATCCGCAAACTGCTCCACCTGGTAGCCGAACCCTTCGGCGATCGATTGCAGGAAGTAGCCGTTTCCTGCAGAGCATTGGGTGTTCAGCTTGAAATCTTTGACGCGCCCGTCCTTCAATATCATCAACTTGATATCCTGGCCCCCGACATCGACGATGACATCCGGCGCTTCGTAATAGTGCAGGGCGCATTTTGTGTGGGCCACTGTTTCCACCAAAGCCACATCGGCGCAAAGCACATCTCTGAGAGTGTCTTTCGCATATCCCGTCGTAGCCGCTCCAAGAACCTCGATGCTGGCGCCTTGTCCTTCAACCTGTGCGCGGAGTTTTTCGAGTATCTCAATGCTGTCCTGAATCGGATTGCCCTTGGACAGCTGGTAGGATCTTGCCAATACTTCGCCTTCCAATGAAAGCAGCACCGCCTTGGTGGATGTGGAGCCGCCGTCGAGGCCGATAAATCCCCGCGCCGTATCTCCAGGGTGGAATTTCGGAGATTTGAAAGGCGGCGGGGCGTAAACCCTGAGAAAATCCTCCGCTTCTTCCGGCGAGGCGACCAACGCCGGAATTCCCTGCGAGCTTTTTAAGGTGACTGCGGCCCGGCCGGATGCAAGATCCTCCAGTTCGGACAATCCGCAATAGCGGCCCACTTCAAGCTCTTCCTCTTTCCCAAACTCGGCCGCGCCGAGCGCGCAGTAATATTCCGCGTCCTCGGGCGCTCGAATCAGTTCTTCCAGGGGAATCCCCTCGCGGACCTGCACGCCGCGTTCGTTCCATGTCAGCGCTATATTGCGGCGGAAAGCTTCGCGCATTCCGGGAATGAAAGCATTCGGCCCGCCGAGTAAAATCACGTGGGGTAAAAGCGTATTTCCCCTGGCCAGCACATTCAGGTTTTGCAGAACGAAAGCCTCAAACAACGAGGCCATCAATTCGTCCGGCGGGATTCCCTTTTTCTGCAAGCTGTTAATGTCGGTTTCCGCAAATACTCCACACTTTCCGGCTACCGGGTGCAAGGGAATGCCGTTGTAATGCAGCCGGCACAAAGCATCCTGCGGGATTCCAACCTTTCTGCCTATTTTATCGATCACGGATCCCGTGCCGCCCGCGCACTTGTCGTTCATGGAGGGGATCTTTTTAACGCGGCCTGTTTCGGGATCTTTGCGCAGAATGACTATTTTGGCATCCTGCCCTCCGATCTCCACAAAGGATGCCGCTTCCGGGCACCGCTGCTCCACCGCCAAAGAGGCTGCCAAAACTTCCTGTACAAACTTGGCGCCGATCAGATCCGCAAACATGGTGCCGCCGGAACCGGTCATGAATATGCGGCAATTGTCTTTGGAGATGCCGGAATCCGCTTCCATGCGTTTCAGAAAATCCACAAGTGTTTCCAACTGGCGCGTTTCGTGCCGCCGGTAATCCTTCCACAGAATTTTGTCGGTTTCCGAATCTAAAACAACGGCTTTTACCGTTGTGGATCCCACGTCAATGCCTGCGCGAAACTTAGGTACCGTCACTGCTTTCTCCTGAACACGCCCTTCGAAGATGCAACCTGAAGCACAACTCAATTATGAGCGTCCGGCCATCAAGTCGTTCACATGCAGAACAAAATTGGCGGCAACGCCTGTAATCCCCCGATAACGGGGGAGCCGGTATAGCGGCAGATTCAGCTCGGAATGCCGAGCGGCATACTCGCGGATTTCCTCGATCCGTTTCCCCGTTTTTTTCAGCGCTTCCTGAAATTCAGCTTTGGCCTTGACCTTAGCGTCGCCCAGCGCCATTTGCGCGCGGCTATGCGCATTGACCTCGCCTTCGCCCGACGTCTCAATGGGAAGATAGATCATGTCCTTGAACTTGTTGGTCACGGCGGACTGAACTCCATCCGACTGGGTAGACGGGAGGCAGCCGAACGGTTTCAGGCTGAGCGCCATGTGGCAAAGCTTTTTGGAATGATAGTAGATATTTTTGCCCACTTCGAGATAGCCTTCGCCTCCGCGAGCCAGGCTGTTGTAAAACGGGTGCGCCAGCCGAGAGAGCTCTTTTTGCGGCACCAGCTTGTGAACCGTACCGCCAAGGGGGCGGATCACTGAGCGGTGGTACAACCGCGCGTAGATATATTCCCCAAATGTGAGCAGCGCGCGTTTCATCTGAAAGCTGAGTTCATTCAACAGGCGCTTTCGAAATTCCCCCCGTGCGGGTTCCCGGCACTGCGCATCCATCCCGCGCTTCACATACAACTGCATTTTTGCGTTGGCTTGCATATATTCTATCCAGGTCCCGATGGCCTCAGGCTGGATTTGGGCTCCTTCGCGCTCCAGGAAATCAAACATATTATAGTTGCCGCCCCCTTCGGTGGTCTGAGCCCAAAACTCGCCGATAATTTTCACGATCGGCTTCACCCGGGTTCTATCGATGGCGATCCCGTTAATGCGCTTGCGGCACCGCTCAAGAACCTCCTTGAATTCCTTCCCGTAGAGATGCCGGTTCATCTTGTAGAAGGCATTCAGAATTCCGCGCAGAAAGTTTCTTTTTGCGAGGTAGGAGGCAAACCAGCGCGGCACCCTGTCGGAAAGATCGGGCGCTTTATAGCTGCGCAGATGGTCGCAAATTTCCTGAACACAGAAGTTCATTACGCGGTTGGTCTCTCCGGGATTTACTTCGTAGGGACGGATATTGTGAGTCAGGTCGTTAAGCGCGTCTCCCAGATAGAGAACTTTTAACATGCCCAGTCCGAAGTCGATGCTGTATTTCAGACCAGGCGCCTGCGTTTTCTGGCGGATGCCGTCATCCTGCTGGAATTGAAGGATTCGGAATCCGCCGTAGCCGGCATTCTGCAAGGCAAGCCTGTATTCGGCGGCATACATGCCGAAGCGGCAGGGCCCCGACGAACCTGCCGTAAAATATAAATACCGGTCCACGATATCGCTGCGCGACATACCTTGCGCTTCCAGTCGGCGCAGATATTGAATCAGCGCTCCGGAAGTGTAGTAGGCGGGACTGCACTGGCCGTTATTGCCGAACTCTTTCCCGAGAAGAAAAGACTCTTGATCGGGTATGGGAAGAAGCTCGCATAGATATCCGCTTCCCTGAAATACGGCCCGGATAAACTCCTCGTGCTTGCGGGTCAGGCCGCCGATAAGGATTGTAACCTTGGAACGTTCGTCTGCTGTAAAGGGCCTTTCGTAACGGCGCTGATAATGGCGCGTTTTCACGACATCTGAGAGGCCCGAATCCATTTTCCTCCCCATGATTGCTTGTCCCGGCTAAAGTGCAAACAAAATTTATAACATTATGTCCGTACGATCTGCAAGCCATAGCCCGACATATTCGGCGTTTGGGGGCGCGCTTTGCATAACATTATTTTTCTCCTTCGAGAGTCACATAATACGCGTCGCCCAAATCGTTAGGATTCAGTGCCTTCCGAATCTTATGCTGGTAGCGGAATACATGCGATTGAGGCGAGTCCGCAAGGGCTTCCTCGCGGATTTCACCGGGAATCTCCTTGCCGTCGTTTCCGCGGCATAGGGCATTGGATCTCTCCATCCCGGTCCCCAATTTGTTTTCTTGAGCGAACCGATGGGTGTTTTCGAAAAATTCGAAGGCTCCCTCAACGGAGTCTCTGTCGTGCGGATCCCAGCTGGTGAAATTTTCCCACATCATATAGGCGCCTCCCCCCATCCCGCCAAGGCCGCCCATTGTGCAATCCCCGCCCGCTTCCACAATGGATCCCTTCTTCTCCCAGCCTTTTTTGAATTCCGATGTTTTCTCCACCAGGGAAGCTCCATAGTCCGGAGGGCCGAAAGTCCCAAAACATCCTTCATAGCCTCCGGCGTAGACGAGATTGGTGTTTTTATGTCCCAGCCGGATAAGAAAGGCAAGGACCCACCGTGCTATTTCGGGATCGGACATGGCATTGACCTTGAAACCGCCGGTTTCCGCCAGTATCTCATCCAGCGCTTCTTCCTGCCATTTCATATCGTTGGGCGTCATTCCCGCCAGCACGAGCTGGAATTCCCGTTTCATACTTTCATTGATTCGCCGGATTTCGGGATCTTTGGAAAGAGCTTCCAGATCAGAGAGGTTTTTTCCGGGATCCGACAGGATTTTGATCATGGCAAACTTGAGATCGCGGCCGAACATATTGAATTGCCTGTGGGCTATATATCCGATTCCGGCGTCCCATATTTTGTGAGTGCAATCCGCCCAGGCCTGCCATGACGGGAATGCAAGCGTATAAGCCTTGAAGTTGTCGGGCAAAAGCGTTTTGTATGCGGGTACGGTCCCTTCCACCGGCAGCAGGGGCGGACCGGGCCAAGGGTAAAGCTTTAGCGCGCATTTGGTAAAAACACCCATCGCGCCGCGGGCCGCGAAATTTCCCCTTATCAGACCGCCGATCCCGGGCCCCGGACCCTCGCCGCAGAACCAGCCGGATCCGGCTCCAAGGGAGCCCGTTGTTACCAAATCGCCGTTTGGAAGAACCCATTCCGCCGCCAGCAGATTCTCGCCGCTGGAACCCATGAAAACCGTGTCCGGGCCGGCCCCGGCGTAAGATGTTGCGCTGGCAAGGGGGGAGCAGCTGGCGCCGGCGCCGATGATGTGGGTATTCAATCCCACTTTCATGGCTTCAGCCTGCAGATTTGCGCCGGTGACGCCGGGTTCTATCACCGCAAACATGTTTTTCCGGTCGATGTCCAGAATGCGGTCCATCCGGTGCATGTCCAACTGGATTACGTCATCGTGCGAAGGGAATCCCATCGCCCCCCAAAAGGTGCTGGCGGCCTTGTATTTGATTTTGTGTCGATTGCATACAACGACGATTTTGCGCACTTCCTCGGCGCTGCCGGGCAGCAGCACGGCGGCGGGCCTGGGAGTTCGCGCGCGATAAAACGGGCCGAGATGGATGGAGGTGACCGAGAGAGGGAATTGATAGGCAACCAGCACCGCGGCATCGTCGGATATATTGCGCGGCCCCACGATGTCTTCCAAAATTCTATAAATTTCCTTTGTGAATGCCATAAATTTTACTTCCGCAAGCGGCGTCCGCAAACCATGATTCTGCGGAGTCTAAACAAAATCCTTTTGCGTCCCGAAAACAAACCGCCCATGATGAAAAAACCTATAGCGCCTTTTGAACGATTTCCGCCACATCGAAGACTTGAATCTTTTCCCTTCTGCGATCAATGGCATCCAGAAAGTTTCTTTCGCACCAGCCGCAGGCGGTGACGACGGCTTGGGCTCCGGTTGATTTGACCTCCTCCAGCCTTTCGCCCGCCGTCCAGTCGGCGAAATCAGGGAAGCATTCCCGAACTCCGGCGCCGGCCCCGCAGGACCAGGCCGCTTCCCGTATTCTTTCCATCTCGACAAGTTCAATGCCCGGGATGGATTTGAGTATGCTTCGGGGGGGATCGTAAACTCCCCCGGATCCATTATAGCGGGGCTTCGGAGGGTCGTAGACGACGATCTGATTGAAGATTTTCTTCTCTTTGCCGCTCCAGGGAATATAAGGCTCGCCCAGGCGCCCCAGGCGGCAGGGATCATGGTAAGTCACCCTGAGGGAGACGCGCTTGGTCGGCTTGAGACCGCCCGATTGCAGCAGCTTGTCCAATACTTCGACTGTATGCAGCACTTCGACCTTCGAGCCCAGGCGCGGATAAAGCCGCTTGAAAGCGTGATAGCCGTCCGCGCAGGAGGTCACAACGGTTTTGATTCCAAGCTTTTGCCACGCGGCGATGTTTTTTTCAGCGCATGCCGCAAACTCATCCCTATAGCCCATGCTGTATGCGCGTCCGCCGCAGCAAGTTTCCGCGGAGCCGAGAATCCCGACCGAGATGCCCGCCAGATTCAAAAGGGAAACAGCGGTGCGCGCAATGTGCTGTTGATTCTCGTCGTAGCTGAAGCGGCATCCGGCATGGAAAAGCACATCGAAGCTTTGTTCAGGAGCCCGCTTCACGGGCAAGCCGTCTGCCCAGTCGCCGCGCCGCTCCCGGGGTTGCAGGAGCAGGTTGCCGGATTCTCTCAGCCCTTTGATATAAGGTTCATACTGCGGCGGAGCCTGCCCATCCCGGACCAGCCGGGCTCTTAATTCAAGGATCATTTCAAGCGGCTCAAGGTTGTAACGGCAGACTTTGCAGGCAACGTCGCATGAGCCGCAGGTCTGGCACTGAAAGACGATATCCCGCACCCTCTGATTGTAAGAAACGGCGCCTTCCAGGAGAGCCAGCGCTAAGGCGTATCTCCCGCGCGCGGAATAGCTTTGGAAATTGCTGTAGCCGATGCTGGGGCAGCCTTTGGAAAATCTCCGGCTCTTGATCAGATCAAAGGGCACCCAGCTGCAGTAGGAACAGTGGCTGCAGCGTTCCGCTTCGGCCCTGAAATCTTCTAGCGCCATTTTCGTGCCTCCTTGCGTGCGCCGGCACCGGGAACCGGGATCTCAAGATCCGGCATGGTCCGGCGGCCCGAATTCGGCCGCCGGGTTCCAGCTTTCGGCATCAAGAGAGGCTTTGCACAAACAAAGCAACTATTGCCTGGACGGATTCTCATTCCGTTTCCCTCAAAAGCATAGCTTCCCCGGATTCATGATATTGTTCGGGTCGAATATCCCTTTGATTTTTTTCAATACAACGGTCGCATGGGAATCGGGCTCAAAAACCATGGGGGACCAGATGCCGTAGGGCCGGGAAAAGTAAGCGCCTAGCTTCAATAATTCTCTGCTTGCTTCCTCAAAGATCTTCTGGATTTCAGCCTTTTCAACGGCATCAGACGGATCAAATGGCATATTCAATTCAATATGACAGCCGACTCCCTGCTGGATCGGCTGCAAATAGACGCCGATCTCGTGCAGGGGATATCCATGGGATTCCGCCGTTCGGAAAGCGGCTTTTATGAATTCCGGCGCCCTATCCAATGTATTCAGGAAAAAAAGGTCCTGGCAGCCACCTTTAAAAGAATGCTTCCAATAGGGCTTCCCGCAAGTATTGCTGATGGAACGCAGCGTCTTTTCTCCGTCGGCGGCGGGAAGAGCCGGCAGGAACTGCAGGCCGCGGCCCTGAGCCATGGCGGAGATGTCTTCTTCCTGGTAAAGGACGCGTTCTTCGGGGAGCCTGTCTCTACCGGCGATGCCGACCATAAGAATCCAGGGGGGCAATCTCTCTGCAAGATCCGCGATCGAACCGGCATCTTTCTCCAGCAGCATGGCAAGATTCCAACCGTTCATCAGCAGGAGTTCGTCGCCGAAACGAATTCTGAGGATATCGTAGGCCAGATCCAGCAGATGTTCCAATTGATCCGCCGGAGCGAAAAACAGCCTGTGAATTTTCGGCAGCACGTCGCATTTGACCGAAGCCCAAGTCACGATGCCGATGCTTCCCTGCGCCGCCGATGTGAATTTGTAGAAATTAGTCTGGCCCGGCCCCGCGGGATTAACCTGGGCCATGTGTTTTGCCCATTCTTCCTCGAGGGCTTCGGTGCTTTTGGCTTCGCCCGTTGTCATTCTCCGGCCGTCGCCCCAAATCACCTCGGTGCAGCGCAGCGGATCCAGAAGAGACCACTGGAATCGGGGAACCGTTATGGGTTCTCTTTCCAGCAAAGCGCCGATAACCGATTTGTTCGGTCTGGGGGCGAGCGGCGACGATAATCTCAATCCATGCCCGGCCAGCTCGGGTTGAAGCTGCGAGTAGGTGACGCCGGGTTCGATGATTGCCATACGGTTGCGTCTGTCGATTCGGATGATTTTTTTCATGCCGCTCATGTCCGCTATCACCGCCCCCGGTACGCTTGGAATAGTATCCCCCCGGAAATGGGGGGCGCCGGAGCTTTGGGGAACCAGCGGTATCCGGGTGCGGTTGGCCCATTGCACCAACTGCTCCAATTGAGCGGCGTTCCGTGCGCGGACTATAAAGCGCGGCTTTTGACGGGGGGCGAAACTTTCGTCCTTGGAATAGGTATCGAGGATTTTCGCATCACACAGGACATTTTCGCGACCAAAAATATTTATCAGATCCTCTTTTGGATCGGCCATTTCCTTTTCCCCATGCGCCAAAGCGATTTAACAGATTACACGGCGCAGCCTTCGGCCGCAACCAAAGTTCCGGCGGTTTTCCCCGCCGCGGATCCAGAGCTTTGAAGGATAGGCTCTTATCGGCCGCCTTATGAGAATTCTGTTTGTGTTGAATGAAAGAAGAAGAAAGCCGCAAGCCGGGATCATGAATCAAGGGGCGGGAAGCAAGAAGCGGGAAGAAAGAAGCCAGAAGCCAGAAGAAAGAAGCCAGAAGCCGGAAGCAACGAGCCAGGAGCAAGGGGCCAGGAACCAGTTGTCTGTTCAAAGCTTATGAACGAGTCATCCCGGCTTCCGGCTCCTTATTTAAGGCTTCCATACCCTGCTGTTCTCCAGCGGAATATCAAACGCGCAGCGCCTGCTTTGTTTTAATCTGTTGCCGTTAGCCGAAATGGATGGCGTAAAGCAGCGGGGCAATGATCATAGCAACCACCGAAATGAGCTTGATGAGAATGTTCAAAGAAGGTCCGGAAGTATCTTTGAACGGGTCGCCTACGGTGTCTCCGGTAACGGCGGCCTTATGCATTTCCTCATAGGCATTACCCCATATTTGGTGCCCTTGTTCCTTGATCTGTTTCTTGGAGTTGTCCCATGCCCCGCCCGCGTTGGCTTGAAAGATCGCCAGGCAAACGCCGGATATGGTAACCCCGATGAGCAGGCCGCCGAGCATGTTGACATTGTAAAGGCCGATCACTATGGGCACCAGAACCGCCATCAATCCCGGAGCGACCATCTTCCTGATGGCGGCAGCGGCTGAGATCTCCACGCATTGCGTGTACTCGGCCTTGCCGTCGGCCGCCTGAATAACAGCCTTTTCCTCCTCGCTGGGCTCTCTCTCTTCGGATTCCGCCTTCTGCGCCGCCGCGAGGGCGGGACGGAGCTCGGGGATCTCGCGGAACTGCCGCCGCACCTCCTGGATCATTTCCTGGGCCGCCTTGCCTACGGCGACCATGGCCATTGCCGAAAAGCGGAAGGGCAGCATACAACCCACAAGCATACCCACAAGCACGTAGGGGTTGGCTGCGTCGAGGTCCACCTTCCCTTGCATTTTGGTCAAATAGGCGGCCGTCAGCGACAAGGCGGTAAGGGCGGCCGACCCGATCGCAAATCCTTTGCCGATGGCGGCTGTTGTGTTGCCTACGGCGTCAAGCTTATCGGTGCGGGATCGGATATCGCGCCCGAGGCGCGACATTTCGGCCACGCCGCCTGCGTTGTCGGCAATGGGGCCGTATGCGTCCGTCGCCAGCTGAATGGCTGTGGTCGACAGCATTCCGAGCGCCGAGAGCGCGATTCCATATAGGCCTGCGAATTCGTAAGCCAGGATTATGGCTACTCCGATTACGAGAATCGGGAGAGTAGTTGAATTCATGCCGACGGCGATGCCTTGGATGACGGTCGTTGCGGGTCCTGTCTTGGTGGCTTCAACGATACCGCCCACCGGCGACCTGAAGGTTGCCGTATAGAATTCGGTAAGCAAACCCACGGCGATGCCGGCCGCGAGACCCGCGATGACGGCAATGGAAATGCCCCATGACGTGTGGACGGTTGCTTGGCCGGTTAAAATGCTTGTCACCTCGATGCCTTCGGCCGGCATCAGCATCTTTATCGCCGCCAGGGTACCGATAATCATAAGGATGCCGGCACCGAACGTTCCCATATTGAGACCGGCTTGCGGATTGCCGCCTTCTTTAGTCCGTACGAAGAAGAATCCGATGATGGAAGCGACTATGCCGATCGCGGCAATCGCCAGCGGCAGATAGACGGCGTTCATGCCGGAACCTTCGCTGACGGCATTAAGGCCGCTGAACCAGCTTGCGCCGAGAATCATGGACGATATCACGGCTCCGATGTATGATTCGAAAAGGTCGGCCCCCATGCCCGCTACATCTCCAACATTGTCTCCCACGTTATCCGCAATGGTCGCCGGGTTAAGAGGATGATCTTCCGGAATTCCCGCTTCGACTTTGCCTACAAGGTCCGCGCCCACGTCGGCCGCCTTGGTATAAATACCGCCGCCCACGCGCGCGAACAGCGCAATGGAGGACGCTCCCAGGGAGAAGCCGGACAGAATATTGAGGACCAAGTCCATCGCGCTTGTGTTTGTGAGCGCATCGGGATAAAGCCAGGTGTAAAAGATAAACAGCGATCCCATGCCGGTCAGCGCCAATCCGACCACCGAAAGTCCCATCACCGAACCCCCGGCGAAAGCTATTTGAAGCGCTTCATTGAGGCCCTTGCGAGCGGCGCTTGCCGTCCGTATGTTCGCGCGGGTTGCGGTTTTCATGCCGAAAAAGCCTGCAAGTGCGGAGCATAACGAACCCAGGATAAAGGACAGTGCAATCAGGCCGTTGGTGTTCTGCTCGGCTCCCACCATGTGGTTGGTTGCGCCGAGAAGAATCGCCACCGCTATGACAAATATGGCAAGCGCTTTGTATTCGCGGCTGAGAAAAGCCATGGCGCCTTGTGCAATCCAACCGCCTATCATTTTCATGCGGTCGGTGCCGGCGTCCTGTTTTCTGACCCATGCGGCTTTAATATAGGCATAGAGAAGGGCGAGTATCGCAATGGCGGGACACAAGTAAATGAAGTGTATCGGTTGCACTGTCTACCTCCTTGCTGGGCGTTTTCAAGCTCGATCGATCTTGCCGGGCATCATTCATGAAGCATCTGTCGGGCGTCTCGGGCGCTTATCCGCCGCTCTGCCTCTCAAGAATCATCATGAAAAATGCAGATTAGGGCGCCATAATACACAAAAATTCTTGTCTCCGTGAAGAATTTTTACGAACTCTCTGGAATTTGAAAAAGGGATTGCGGCCCTAAATTTCTGCTTGTCCGGAGCTTTTTGATCGCGCGGCCGCGAGGAGGGCGGCTCCCGCCAAACCGTATCCCAGCGCGATCTGCCAAACGAGGTCGTTGTTCGGTTTCCACGGCAGGTAAACTTCCCCTGCGGGCGTGATCGAATGTATGAAACCGAACAGGGTGAACAGCGCGCAGAATATCGCAAATGCCGCTGCCCTGCGGAGCCTGCCGTCTATAAGTTCGGCGAGGCAGGCGCCCCATAGAATGGCGGTCAGAACAAATCCGTGGCCCAGCGCGCGCAGCATAATCAGCTCGCCCGTCAAAGCGGCCGGAACCGCGGCAATGGCGCCCATTTTATCGATAAGACTATCGGCGTAAGTTAATACCAGATACCCTACCACCGGTATCATGGCTAAGGCGACGGCCGGAGCGTGTTCTGGAGGCGATTCGAGAAAGGCCTGCGAAACAATCGCGATGCCCACGAAAAGGAGAATGGGAGTAATAGCGGCTTCGGGAATCAATTCGACAAATAACGACATCATCCCGAGAGCTCCTCCAATTCCGATAAAGAGGCCGGTTGCAAGCGTGTAAGCCGCCCGGCCGCCCATCGCTTTGTATGCGGGATGCCCGATATAGGGAGTGGATTGGGCAACGCCGCCGAATAACGCCGCGACAAGGGTCGCAACCGCCTCGGTGAGAAGGATATCGCGCGTCCGGTATTGGTCGCCGGCCGCACGGGCGCTTTCCGTGTTGTTAATTCCTCCCACGATGGTAAGGAGAGCAAACGGGAACGCGATCGGAAGGTAAGAAACCGCGCGCTCCAACCCATGGATGAATCCCAAGGTAGGGAGGGGAATGGCAGGATGAATCTCCGCCGCAGGCAGGGCAGCCGTTGCCCCAAGCAGTTGAAGCCCGCCGAAAACATAGTATAGGAAACATCCCGCGGCCACAGCCAAAAATGCTCCGGGAATGCCGAACGGCATTCGCCGCTTTGCAACAATGGAGTAAAGGATGAGTCCCAGCGAAGCAATTCCCGCTACAGGAGCGGAAAAGATCTTCATGACGGGGAAAAAAGCCAGCAGAGTAATTCCAATCCCCGCAAGAGACCCGAGGAGCCCTGCTTTGGGGATGCGGCTGCGGGCCCAGTCGCCGAAGAAAGAAAGGATGACTTTAAAGACTCCGATGATCATCAGCGTGGCCATCCCCACTTGCCAGGTGAGGACGGCATCCTGTGTTTCCAAGTAAACCGGACCAAGCACCGCGGTGGCGATGCCGACGGTGGAAGGAGTGTCGAGCCCCAGCGGCATTGCGGTAATATTCGTTCTTCCCGTCTGCGCCGCCAGCCTGAAGGCGAGCCAAGTGTAAACGCAGTCGCCGAAAAGCACTCCCAGCGCCGTGCCGGGTATCATCAGGCTGAAGACACTTTCGGCCGGATAGCTGAAAGCGCCCACAAGAATTCCGGTGAGGATCACCAGGTTTGTGACATTATCGAGCATAAGGCCGAAAAAGGCGTTAAGATCGCCCCACTGGGCCCAAGAATAGGTTTGTTTGCATCCCATCTGTCGCCAGCCTCTTTCTCCCATGAGCGGATTGCGCGCTTGCTCATCGATTGGAGCAGCCTGAGAAGAGCCTCCGATACGGCGCTGTTCCTTCCATTAGTCGGACAGGCTGCTGCGGCATTATTTCTACAGCATGTTTGCATGAATAGGCAATGGGGGAGCGATGCGGTCCCTGAACTCAATGCCGGCTTGATGCACGCCATGCGTTGTTTCCGGGCCCGTCTGCGGGCTTTTGCCGTTGAAATGCTTTTAATGCACGCCCCGATCTTGCGCCGGACTTTATTCAACCGTAACGCTTTTGGCAAGATTCCGGGGCTGATCCACATCGCATCCGCGCAGGACGGCTATGTGGTATGCGAGCAATTGGAGCGGGACAATTAACAATATGGGGAGCAAGTAATCGCAAATTTCCGGTATGGGGATGACGTGGTCGGAAATCCGTTCAATGCGGTCGTCCGATTCAACGGCGAGGGCGATGATGATTCCCCCACGCGTGCGGACTTCTTCGATATTGCTGAGCATTTTCTCGTATCTCAAAACGGATTTTGGATTGCGCTTGTCCCGCGCCGCCAGCACTATTGCGGGAAGATCTTGGTCGATCAACGCGTTCGGCCCGTGCTTCATTTCTCCGGCGGGGTATCCCTCCGCATGAATGTAAGAGATTTCCTTCAGCTTCAAGGCTCCCTCAAGCGCGATGGGATACTGAATGCCGCGGCCGAGATACAGAGAATCCCGATGCATATAAATCGCCTCTGCGATTTTTTTGTAATCGGCGCTGCGGGCCAGAAGCTGCTCGACGCAATGAGGCGTCTGTAAAAGACCGGCGAGCACGGTATCCGCCTGTTCCTGCGCCAGAGCTTTTCGAATCTTAGCCAGATGGAGCGCCACCAGAACGAGGACCGCAAGCTGGGAAGTGAACGCTTTTGTGGAGGCAACGCCTATTTCGGGCCCGCTGCGGGTATAGAGGTTCCCGTCACTCTCTCTGGAGAGCATGCTGCCGACGACATTGCAGATGGAAAGAATGAGGGCGTTCTTTGATTTTGCTTCGCGGACAGCCGCCAGAGTGTCGGCGGTTTCTCCGGATTGGCTGATTGCGATAACGAGAGAATTCCCGTCCACAATGGGATCTCTGTATCGGAATTCGGATCCGTAATCGATTTCCACCGGGATGCGCGCCAGATCCTCAATCAGGAATTTGCCCACCAGGGCCGCGTGCCAGGAAGTCCCGCAGGCGACAATGTGAATCCGTTTGATTTTTGCCCATACGTCATCGGCGATGCCGGATTCATGCAGCAAAACCTCGCCCGTTTCCTGAGATAGGCGCCCGGCGATGGTGTCATGCAGGCTCCGCGGCTGTTCATGGATCTCCTTGAGCATGAAATGGGGGAATCCGCCTTTCTCCGCCATTTCCGGGCCCCACGATATCTCCTGCGGAGCGAATGAAGCCTTCCGGCCGTGGAAATCCGAAACGGAGATCCCATCAGTTGAAATCACGGCCATCTCGCCATCCTGCATGAAATACATGCTCCGGGTATGTTCAAGAAGCGCGGGGACGTCGGATGCCACAAAAAATTCCCCTTTCCCCAGCCCCAATATTAACGGCGGGCCGCTGCGGGCCGCGACAATGGTATTAGGGTTATCGGAATGGATGATACAAACGGCAAAGCTGCCGCGAAGCTGTCGCAGTGCTGTGCTTGCGGCTTCCGAAAAAGTCCTGCCCGGCAGCATGGATTCCACAAGATGCGCAATTACTTCGCTGTCGGTTTCGGTGGCGAACCTGTGGTTTTTTTTCAGCAGCTTGTCTTTCAGTTCCAGATAATTTTCGATGATTCCGTTGTGTACGACGGCCACCTTTCCCGTGCAGTCGAGATGCGGATGTGCGTTTCCCTCGGTGGGACGGCCATGGGTCGCCCATCGCGTGTGCCCGATTCCGTATTCGCCCGTCAACGGATCCGACTCGAGAGAACGAACCAAATTGACCAGCTTCCCGGGAGCCCGCCGCAGGAAAATCCGGCGGTCGCGGACAATTGCCAATCCGGCGGAGTCGTAACCGCGGTATTCGAGTTTTTGGAGTCCCTCCATAATGACTGGAACTACTGGTTTTCCGCCTACATAACCTACAATGCCGCACATAAGGTGCTCCTCGCTGAATTCCGGCTTGCTCGCCTGTCCCGGAGGGCGCTTGTGGGAAGCTAAGTCCGGGAGATTTATGATACAATCCCCGCCGGTGAATCTATTTGGTGAGAATTATAGATGACGTCTGTGTTTGGAGCAATAATCGCAGAGCGGCAGGCCACGGCCGGCGGCGGGCCGAGGACATCCGGTATTTGACGGATGCGCGGTTTTTACGCGGCCGGCAACTTGCTTGCGTTCCCCCGCTGGCGACGGATACTAGTTGAGGTGAAGTATGGAATTTAAGGCAATCAGGATGTCCGTTCCCGAGAATTGCAATATCATCGTGGGGCAGAGCCACTTTATAAAAAGCGCCGAAGACCTGTATGAATTGATTGTCACGGGATGCCCGAACGCAAAGTTTGGGGTCGCTTTTTGCGAGGCTTCCGGCCCCTGTTTGGTGCGGATTGAAGGGAATGATGAAGATCTTAAGAAGACGGCGGCCGAAAATGCCATAAGCATGGGAGCGGGACACACGTTTGTCGTGCTTCTGAAAGACGTGTTTCCTATAAATATACTCAATGCCGTAAAGAACTGTCCCGAAGTAGCCAGAGTTTTTTGCGCCACGGCGAATCCTCTGGAAGTTATTGTGGCCGAGACCGACCAGGGCCGGGGCGTCGTGGGCGTCGTAGACGGGTACTCTCCCAAGGGGGTGGAGGGGCCGAACGATGTGAAGGCAAGAAGGGAATTCCTGCGCAAAATTGGATATAAGAGATGAGCATGAAATGTTTTGTTCGGGAAGATTTTAAAAATCCGGGCTTTGAGCGGGAGATTTTATGATCAGCGTGGAAGAAGCTCAGGAAATTTTGCTGGCGAACGTGCCGGAACGCAGGATTGAGGAGATTCAGCTGCAATCCGCGCTGGGCCGCGTCACAGCCGAGGACCTTGTCGCGACGCTGGATATCCCGCCGTTTAATCGTTCGGCGCAGGACGGCTTTGCGGTGCGGGCTGCGGATGTTGAGAACGCCCCGGTGGATCTCGATATAGCAGGCGAAAGCCGCGCCGGAAAGGGAATGCACTTTAGGCTTCAACCGGGCAAAGCATCGGTCATTATGACGGGCGCCCCGGTCCCGGAAGGCGCCGACGCGGTTCAGTCGATAGAATTGTGCCAATTTTCGGATGACAGGAATAAAATCCGGATTTTGAAGTCCGTGCGGGTTGAGGGAAATATCGCGGCCAAGGGATCGGAGGCCAAGGCCGGGGAAGTCGTAATTCCATCCGGGCATCGGATCGGGCCGGCGGAGCTCGCCGTGCTGGCCATTTTTGGCTACGGCCGCATCCGCGTATATCGCAAGCCCAGCGTTGCGATATTGGCCACCGGAGACGAGCTTGTCGAATTCGATCAATCGCCGGGCTTGGATCAGATCAGAAATTCCAACGCCCACTGCCTTGCAGGACAGCTGCGGTATTTAGGCCTGTCGGCGGACTATCTGGGCATTGTCGCCGACGATAAGAAGAAGCTTAAAGAAAAGATGCTTCTGGGACTGGAGCGGGATGTGCTGATCCTGACCGGCGGCGTCTCCATGGGAGAGTACGACTTTGTAAAAGACGTATTCAATGATCTCGGCTTCAAAATACTTATCAACAAGGTGTCTATAAAACCGGGAAAACCCACGGTTTTTGCCCGGAGAGGAGACCGGCTGATTTTTGGATTGCCCGGCAATCCTATTTCGACTCTTATCACTTTTGAATGTTTTGTTCGGCCCGTGCTGGGGCGGCTTTGCGGGATGAAAAAACCCGAATTGCCCAAAATGAAAGGCCGATTGCTTGCTGATGCAACGCACACGCCGGGTAGAACGGGATATATGCCCGGCTGGGCGTTTTGGGAAGAAGACGGGTGGAAAGTCAATCCTCTCCGGTGGAAAGGCTCGGCGGACATCATCGGTTTCACGAAAGCTAATGCCGCTTACATTTTTCCAAAGGAGCGCGATTCTTTAAGCCGCGGGGAGACGGTGGAGATAATGCTGCTTCCCGACTTCATGGTCCGGTGTCAATGACAGCCGGGGATTCGAAATTCAATCGCAGATTTGATTAACGGCCTATGTCCGATAAGAAAACCAAGCATTTGACTCATATGGACGCTGCAGGGCGGGCGCGCATGGTGGACGTAACCGCAAAGGCGGAAACTCACCGCCGCGCGGTGGCGGAATCCGTTATACAGCTTTCTCCCTCAACACTATCCCTGCTCGGCAAGGGCGGGCTCCCCAAAGGGGATGCGCTCGAAACGGCGCGAATTGCGGGGATTCTTGCCGCGAAACGAACGCCCGATCTCATACCCCTGTGCCATCCCCTGCTATTGAGCCATGTGGATGTGGAGGCGGAGATTTGCAGTGCCGGCGTGCGTTTTCTCTCCACTGTTTCCTGCACCGGAACGACGGGAGTGGAAATGGAAGCGCTTACGGCGGCTTCCGTCGCCGCGCTGACCCTCTATGATATGGTCAAAGCTGTTGAAAAAGGCGCCACGATAAAAAGAGTGAGGCTGCTGGAAAAAAGCGGAGGCAAGAGCGGCCTTTACCGGCGCCGAGACCCGCGAAAATAGAGCATTTGATGTGCTTGTTGGATATTTGGAAGTGCGGAAAAGATTTATGCCAATCTACGAATATTATTGCCGCAAGTGCAAAAGGAAAATGAGCTTCCTTGTTTTAAATCCTTCAAACTTCAGGCCTGTCTGCAAATACTGCAGGAGCGACGACCTGGAGCAGCTGTTCTCGCGTTTTGCTACGCCGAAATCCGAGGAAAGCAGAATTGAATCCCTGGCGGACCCGTCGAACTTTTCCGGGCTTGATGAAAACGATCCGGGCAGCGTGGCTCGGTGGATGAAGAAGATGGGCAAAGAGCTCGGAGAGGATTTCAGCGGGGAGGAGATCGATCAAATCGCAGAAGAAGCGGCTGAGGAAGCAGGCGGCGGGGGAGACGCCGAAGGAGGAGGACTTCCCTCTGATGAGCTTTAGCCGGAGCGGGCAAGAGGCCGCGGGCGAGATGCCGAGCGCCGCGCTTCTTTTCGAAGGCTCCGATCGACGGATATTGCTGCAAATACCGCCAAAGCGCCCATCATGCGGGAAGACGGACGGGCCGCTCCGGGAGCGGTCCGGCTGTAAAATTTTTTTGATCGGGTCCTAATGCTTTCAGAAATCGAAGAACTGGCCGAGCGCTATCCCGACATTCCTTTCGAAGCGATTGTCAAGGAAGACCTTCTTAGGCTGGGAATGGCCTGGACTCCGGAGGCTCTTCGGATTGCGGCTGATTTCAAGCTCAAAGCTTATTTTATCTTTTCTTTTGATCTGGTCCCGATTTCGGAAATGGAGCAGAAGGAATATTTGAGCGCGCCGGAAGAGATCAAACTGACGGGAGGTCCTTACGATTTCCGGCCTGTTGTTGTATCAGTACGCTTGAATCCGTCTTCTGGGTATCGAGTGGAAGCCGAGGAGGGTTCTCTTGTCCTGCGGCTCGGAGGGAAAACAATCGCGCAAGTCCAGCTCCAGAGGGCGCCGGATTATTACAGGAAGACATTGGCAAACGGCAAACCTATTGCGGATATCGCGCCCGCGATCGAGTGGGGATACCTCCTGTATCTTACTGCTTTCCGCCTTTGCCAGTATTTCGGAGATCAGGAAGAGTGTTTGTTCTGCGACATCAATGAAAACTATCGTCAGCAGAAAAAGGCCGGGCGGCCCTATTCGCCCGTGAAATCCGTTGAGGAAATCATGGAAGCCCTGGAAGTCGTCGCCGCGACCGACAGCGAGAGCAAAGCCTACACGGTCACCGGCGGAAGTATTACGGGGCAGCTCGAAGGCAAATCCGAGATTGATTTTTATGTGCGCTATCCCGAGGCAATAGAAAAGCGCTGGCCCGGGCGCTGGATCAGCAAGGTAGTCGTGCAGGCGCTCCCCAAGGACGAGGTGCAGCGGCTCCGCGATGCGGGCGTGCAGATCTACCACCCTAATTTTGAAATATGGGACAAGCGCTTGTTTGAGCTTTACTGCCCGGGCAAAACCAAATACGTAGGCCGCGATGAATGGATCCGCCGAATCCTTGCTGCAGCGGCCGTTTTCGGCCCGGATCGCATAATTCCCAATTTTGTTGCGGGCATTGAGATGGCCGGGCCCGCGGGATTCCATTCTGTGGATGAGGCAATCGCGTCGACAACCGAGGGCCTCGAGTTTTTCATGAGTCAGGGTATTTGCCCCCGGTTTACAACATGGTGTCCCGAACCCATGAGCGTTCTGGGAAAGAACCGGAAGGGAGCGCCGCTCGAATATCATATCCGCCTGCTTCGAGCGTACCGCGACGCCTGGCTTAAACATAAATTGTCCGTGCCCATCGGCTACGGGGAGCCCGGGCTTGGAAAAGCGGTCTTTTCCGTTTCTTCCTTTATGGATGTGCTTCCGTCGGCCGGATAAAAAATGCCCGAAATGCCCGAAGTCGAAACACTGGCGCGGCAGCTCCGCCATTTGCTGGTCGGTAAACGGATCGTTCATGTGGACCTGTCCGGCCTGCCGCTGCGAAAACCGGTTCAGAATACACTCCGATCCATACTCAAGCGGCGCACCGTGCGCAAAGTATTGCGACGCGGAAAATACATCGTTATTGTTCTGCAGCCGAAAGCTTTCTGGTTGATCCATCTTGGAATGAGCGGGAAGTTGCTTTATCATGCCGGGGGATTTGAAAGCGGCAAACATACTCAGGCGGTCTTTCAGTTTTCAGATTCCTCCGCAATTGAATATTGCGACCCGCGGCGATTCGGACTGCTGGCTGCTTATGAAGGAATACGGCTTTGCCATATTCCCGAGATTCGCTTTCTGGGGCCGGATCCTTTTTCGGCCGGGTTCAACGAATCGCGGCTTTTGGAATTGCTGCTGAGGAACCGGAGGGAAATCAAGCCTTTTCTCCTTGACCAGCGGAAAATCGCGGGACTTGGAAACATATATGCGTGCGAGAGTCTGTTCCTTGCGGGGATCCATCCCGCACGCCGCTGTCATACCCTTACCTTCGAAGAGGCGGGCCGCTTGGTTAAGGCAATCAGAAAAGTATTGCGGACCGCCGTTCAGAATAATGGGACAAGCTTTTCGGATTTCATGGATTCCAACGGGGAATCCGGGCAAAATCAGAAATGTCTGGCGGTTTTTCAAAGGGAGGGCGCGGCCTGCGTCCGATGCCGTGCTCCGGTGCGCAGAATGCTCCAGGGAAATCGGAGCTCGTATTATTGCGCCTTTTGCCAGCGATAATTGCCCCGCGTACGGATAGGGAGGCCGACATGGAGGAAGGTTATAGGAAATGCCCGCATTGCAAGGGAACAGGACAATGCCGCGTTTGTCATGGGACAGGCCGCTTGCCGCTACAGAAAGGCAAAATCTGCACCTCCTGTTATCCTCACGGCAGCGGCAAGTGCCAAAACTGCCGCGGATTGGGGTGGTTTGATGCCGCAGGGAATCCCGCCTCCCCGCCCGGCAACGAATGACCCGTGGCGATTAACCGGTTAATCTCAATTTGAAATATGCTTCTGGCAATCGACATCGGAAATACCAATATCGCCTTCGGTTTATTCAATGGGGCCGCCCTGAGCTTTCATTGGCGCTTCGCCGCGGGCCACTGGAAAATGCGCGACGAACTCGGCATGCTCCTGCTGGGGTTTTTCCGCCGCGCGGGGATTTCCGAGAAAGATATCCGCGCGGTCGCAATGGCATCCGTTGTGCCGCCGCTCACGGGAGAATTTGCAGAAGCCTGCCGTGTATACGTCGGGCGCGAGCCTTATATAGTCGACGGCGCAAGCCGTACCGGAATCCGCATCCGTTATGAAGATCCGGGGCAAGTCGGAGCCGACAGGATTGCCGACGCGGTTGCGGGCTATAAGCTGTATGGCGTTCCGGTATGCATCATCGATTTCGGAACCGCCACTACGTTTGATGCGGTTTCGGCCGAAGGGGATTATATCGGCGGGGCTATCGCGCCGGGTATCGGGATTTCGGCGGAGGCCCTTTTTCAATGCGCGGCAAAGCTGCCGAAAGTGAATTTTACCCGTCCGCCTTCCGCCATTGGGAAAAACACGGTGCATGCCCTTCAATCGGGGCTTCTATTCGGTTACGTGGGACTTGTGGAAGGCATCGTCTCCCGTTTCCGCAGCGAGCTTGGACCTTCGACAAAAGTGGTCGCCACGGGCGGCTGGGCCGAGACGGTCGCGAATGAAACAAGCATCATTTCTCACATTGCACCGTGGCTTACGCTGGACGGGCTTCGAATTATCCACGAAATGAATGTCCGGGACTCCGGGTCGGATTTGCGCCGGTAGCCGGAGAAGAGCACACGCCGCAGATGCCCCCGCGTCGCTCGGAATCCTTCGGGACCAAGGGGGTTGCGGGGCGATTGCTTTGTTGCTCGTGGTCAACGATGTCCCCGCCCCCGTCTCGACCATGCGCCTCGAACTCGCCCCGACGGCGCCGTGGGCGCGACATATCCTAATTCTCGGAAAAACTCCCGGCATGCAGCATGAAATAGTTAACTACGGGAAGCACAAGTGACGATAGAAAAATAGAAATTCACACAGGAAATGTCCATGCAATCGTTTGACGGTTCTTCGGGGGGGTTGGCTGTAACATTGTCTGAAGAAGCCCTCATAACCTCTCTTTCTTTCGGGGCCGAGCAATTAACCGGATATTCTCCAAAGGAGCTGGTGAACCTTCCGATCACGCATATTCTTGCCGATCCTTCGGCTTTCGAAATCCCGCAGATTCTGAATGCCGCAAAAGAATGGGGCTCTTGGGCCGGGGAAATCGTTCACAAAACCCGGGGAGGCAAGCTCCTAAAGGCCCGCAGCACGGTATCCCTGCTTGCCGGCGGCGATGACAATACAGTCGGATATCTCCTAACCTCCAACCTGAATCCGTCTTTTGACCTTGATGAGCACGGCAGCCTCGTCCTAAAGGAAGTCACCGGAAATCTGAGGGCGTTTGCCCACGAACTGAACAATTGCCTCGCCGTCATGATAGGATTTACTCAACTGCTGGTTTTAAATCCGAATTGTCAGGGCGGCATTCGAAAAGACATTGAAAAGATTTATTCGGAGCTGAAAAAAGTCATACAGGTAGTTGAAAGGCTGCACGAATACGCGCTCAGCTTGTATAAAAAACCGCAGCCGGATTCCCGTAAGGAACAAGGAATTGTCTGAATGCTCGGGTGTCAATCCGGATTAGCCGGGACGGCCAGCGGATCAGGAAAAACCGGCGAAGACGCAAGCCGCTTTTATCCGAACCAGTGCGCTCCCAGGGCTTTGTTTCCCCTTCGGATTAATACAGCGAGGCTTCCTCCAACGCTTTAGGATTGATGCGTATTTTCCCGGCCTTTTCCAGTTGTTCCGTGACCTGTCGTATAAACTCCTGAAAATAAGGCTCGCGCATAGATTGAAGCATTTGGATCCGCAGCTGCTCTTTTTCTTCCTGGAAGGCCTTTTCGTCAAACGGGGTGCGGGATCTGACCTGAAACACCGCCCAATTAACCCCTAGCGGCTGCGGCGGGCTGACTTCTCCCGGCTGCAGTTCAAAGGCGGCCTTGTTAAACGACGAATTGGTCCCGATCTCAGGATCCGGGGTCCCGGTTATGTTGAATTCCTGGCTTGTCTTAATCTTCAGCCCATTGGCGTTTGCGGCTTTTGCCAGACTTCCCAGTTCAGCGGCTTGGTCGGCTATTTTTTCAGCCTCCGACTGCACTCTCTCGCCCGCTTTAAAATCTATATAATCTTTTTCAATCTGCGGACGGGATTGAGAGAAGTCGCCGGCTTTAGGCAGCTGCACTTCCATCAACTTAGGGAGTGCGTACCCCCTCGGGTGCGAGACGGGTTTGCCGATCGACTGGAGCTCTTTCAGCGCGAAAACCTCATCCATCAATTCTTTGGAAATGTCCAGAGCATAGGGGGAATCCTCCATGGTGAACAAACCGGTTTCGCGCACTTCCGCGGAGACTCCCAAATCTTTGGCCACCAAATTCAAATCCTTCCGGCTTTTCGTCAATTCAGCAGCCTGTTCCGCCTTGTTTTTAGCCCATTCTCTGGCTTTTTTAATTTGGAGGTCAGCCCTCAGAGCTTCCCGGTTTTCCTCCAAGGTCGGCGTTTCGTGTCTCAATGTTTTAATGATGTGGTATCCGTATCGGGTCCGTACAAGCCCTGAGACTTCGCCGGGTTTCTGAGAGAAAGCGGCCTCCTCAAATTCCGGAACCGTTTGCCCGCGTTGAAAGGGTCCCAGGTATCCGCCTTGTTGAGCGCTTCCGGGATCATCCGAATGTTTTTTTGCCAGGGCGGCAAAATCTTCGCCGGCCTGAATTTGCTTCAGAATTTCTTCGGCTTTTGATTTGATCTCGGCATCTTTGTCCGGGTCCGTCGATCTGAATAGGATATGAGCTGCTTCAACGGTTTCTTTTTTGGGATTCCGCTGCCATTCCTGCAGGATCTCTTGTTCCGTTATCTGGATATCCTGAAGGATTGCGGATGTCGGCACCAGAAGATATTGAGCGCGCCGTTTTTCTTTGATCCGATAATCGTCCTTGTGCTGTTCGAAGTAAGACCGCAATTCGGCTTCAGTCGGATTTATCGCCCTATAATCATCCTTCTTTAAAATAACGTAATCCACCGTCGTTTTTTGATTGGTGCGCGCGAATTCATCCCGCAGCTCGCGTTCCCCCACCTTGAGCGAATCCGTAACGATATGATTCAGCTTTTCCGTCAATCGCAGCAGGTGCAGCTCCTTTTCGAATGCCGTCACGGTGTAGCCGTTTGCGGCCAGAAGCGCCTTATATCGCTGCAGCCCGATAAAATTTCCCCGGCCGTCCTGCAGAGACGGGTGCGTTTCAACTTCCCGCCGGATTTCCTCCGGTGTGACCTCAATTCCGAAACGGTCGGCGACGACGTAGACAACGTTGGCTGCGATCAGATCCTCGAGCACCTGCCGGGGAAGCCCCAGGGACTTAAGAGTCTCGGGATCCAAGTTGTTGCCGCTGTTTTTGAAGCGTTCGACAACCCTGCGGTAGGTGGTAATAAAATCTTTGAATGGTATGGGCCGCCCGTCGACGGTTGCCGCGGAAGTATCTATGGCCACGTTTCCTATGTTTACTCCGGGGACAAAGAAAAGAAGCATGCCGAGAGCCAAGCCGAATATGACCAGCCAAAGGATGATTTTCAGCCGCTTTTTGCGGCGCATGATGTCCAGCATAGGTGGGAAGCGCCTCCATTCGTTGACTTAACCCTGATGATGGGTGAGTGATCCGGGTCAAAAGTGCAAAGTATAGCATAACATGCGGATTTAACCCGCATTTTACAGCCTCTCCGGTCTCAAACTCCAAACGTGCCGCAAGTCAACTATTTTTTATTGGATTCTATAAATAAGGGGCTTCTCTCAACCGATGAGTTCGGAAGAACACGAATTTTAGCGTGTCGGTGTGAGAAATAGATTTGCGCTTGCCATTATGCGTTGAATCGCGACCTTTGGCATGCCGCGATGAAGAATGCGACGTGTTGAATAGTATGGTTAACCTGGGCGCTTTTAATCGTTCTATATCCCGATCCGCGGCCCGGAAAAAAAAGCGGAGGGCTATGCCGGCGGTTGTTTTGATACTGGCGGCGGCAGGATCGGCGGGCCTGATTTCCTGCAATGATTTGAAGCCTGCCAAAGAGGAGCCTCAGGCTGCTCCAAATACGCAGGTACAGGCTCCGGAAGCCGAGCTGGTTTCGGCGGCCGGAACGGTATTGATCCGCATTCCCGGACGGCCGGAATGGCAGGAAGTGCATACGGGAGCGCAGCTGAATCAAGGAACATTAATTCGGACCGATAATACCGGCTCGGCCGTCATCCGGTATATCGATGGGACCACCCTTTTCATACAAAAAAACACGATTTTCACCGTCCAAAGCGCGAGCCAGGCGGTCATGGAAATCGCCTCCCCTCCCCGAATTGCAAGTCCATCCGCTGCAAAATCCACCGAAGCTCCCCCTTCGCTGGAACTGAACCGCATTGTGCCCTTTGGAAAAAGCCTCGAGCTTGTCGGGCGGGTGGACGCCGGAAGCCGTTTAAGCGTCAATGGCGAAATCGTTGATGTTTCCGGAGACGGATCCTTTAAACACTTCATGGATCCCTTTCCCGCATCAACCAAGAAAGCGGATCTTGTCTTGAAGGTTACGAACCTGGCCGGGCGGACGCATGTTTTAAAAACATTCTACGATTTTGAACGGCCCGGCGAGGATAATTGAAATGGCGGGTCCACCGAGAATTGCGGTCGTTTATAAAGATCGATCTCCAAGGCTTATTGAAGAAGAAATCCCTGCGGGATTGTTCCTGGAGTTTGAATTTTTCGAGGAGTGCGAAATCCTCGGAGCCGCCGTCAAACCTTTAAGAAATTATATCGCCGTTTTTTATCCAATCCAAAACGCTCTCCCGGAGATCGAACGGTGCCTCTCGAATATATTCCCCGGCGCAGAGATTGTGGGCTATAGTAATAGAGATAAAGACCAAGCCGGAGCGCTGACAAAAAGCGAGGACGGCTCCCTCGTAATCCGGATCCCGATGCAGCTGCAGCTGGCCCGGTATTTGCTCGAAAGCTTCGCCGCCGCCCAAGCGCAACGGAGAGAACTGACGAGAGTGCAGCGGCGCGCGGATAATGTTCAGGAGCTTTTCGAATCCTTTGTGGATGCGGTCGAATCCGCATCGACGATTGCGGACCGTAAGATCGGCATGGATTTGCTCATTAATAAAATCCTTTCCCATGTGCAGGCGGAGGAATGCGTCCTTTATCTTTTAAACAAGGGGAATGCGGGGCTGCAGCGGGCTTACAGCACCGGCAATATCAAGGATATTGACTTATTTGAGCAACACGCGAACACCTCCATAGTGGAGAAAGTCTTAACCGGCGGCCTTCGTTATTTGAACAACAACTACTCGTTTGAATTGCAGGTCCCGTTCAGCAAGGAAAGCGTTTTTATCCGATCCGTGATCTGTTATCCTCTGGTTCGCGGGGAAGATAAAATCGGCGTTCTCGAATTGATCAATAAGGCGGACGGAGCCTTCAATCGCGAGGATCAGGATCTGATAGAAACGATGCTGGGTCCGCTTGCGGTGGCAATTCGAACGGTGGATATGTTCGAAGAATCCGAACGTCTCACCATTACGGATGATCTGACCCAGCTTTACAATTACCGCTATCTGAAGAGATATCTCGAAGCGGATGTAAAACGTTGCTTGCGCTACAAGAAAAAAGTATCTTTGCTGTTCATCGACATTGATGGCTTCAAGAGGATCAACGATACTTTCGGACATCTTGTGGGAAGCCAGGCCTTGTCGGAGATGGGCCAGGTATTGAAGGGAATGGTCCGTGAAACAGACGTGGTTACCAGATATGGAGGAGACGAATTTGTGATTGTTCTTCCGGAGACCCCTTTGAATGGAGCGATGGTTATCGCGGAACGCATCCGGAAAAAGGTGGAAGAATGCGAATTTATCGCCCAGAATTTGAGCATCCGTCTTACCGTCAGCGTGGGAGTGGCCAGCTGCCCGAAGCATACTCTAACGGCGGAGGGATTGATTAAAAAAGCGGATGCCGCAATGTACCGGGCGAAGGAGCTTTCCAAGAACAGCATCAAAGTCGCCGTTTAGCAATATGAATCTAAGATCATTGTTTGGTTTCTTCTCAAGCGATTTGGCTATCGATTTGGGAACGGCAAATACGCTGGTTTATGCCAAAGGGCGGGGCATTGTGGTTAACGAACCGTCCATAGTCGCGCTGGACAGGAGCAGCAAGAAAGTCCTTGCCGTCGGGCATCAGGCGAAGGAAATGCTCGGCCGGACTCCTGCAGATATTGTCGCCGTCAAACCGATGAAGGACGGAGTCATTGCCGATTTCGACGTTACGGAAGTTATGCTGAAATATTTTATCAAGCAGGCCCACAGTCGGAATCATCTTCTCAGCCCCCGGATCGTTATCGGCATCCCTTCGGAGATCACGCAGGTGGAAAAGCGAGCGGTGCAAGAATCCGCCTTGCGGGCAAAAGCCAGTGAGGTGTATCTTGTAGAACAGGCAATAGTTGCCGCTGTCGGCGCCGGAATGCCCATTACGGAGGCATGCGGCAGCATGATTGTGGATATCGGGGGAGGGACAACCGACATCGCGGTGATATCCCTCTCGGGTATCGTCTACAGCCGGTCGGTTAGAGTAGCCGGCAATGAAATGGACGATGCAATAATCCAGTATATTAAGCGCAAGCACAATCTGCTGATAGGGGAGCGCACGGCGGAAATCGTTAAAATTCAGCTCGGTTCCGCCTCGCCTTTGGAGCGGCCGGCGACAATGGAGATTAAGGGGCGCAACCTGATCGAAGGAGTGCCTAAAACAATCACCATTACGGACGAAGAAATCCGGGAGGCTCTGAGCGACTCCATAGGCATTATCATTAACGCCATAAAGGTTGCATTGGAACGGACCCCGCCTGAATTATCCGCGGACATCATGGATCGGGGCATTGTGCTGACCGGCGGGGGGGCGTTATTAAAACGCTTCGACAAGAGGCTATCATCAGAAACAGGACTCCCGGTATTTGTGGCCGAGGACCCGCTTTCCTCCGTGGTTCTCGGGACGAGCAAGATGCTTACGGACCTGAAACTATTCCGGAGAATCTGTGTCCAGTGATCTGACTTCAAGAATCCATAAAGAGCGAGCGGGATTGGTGATGATCCCCTTGCTTGTGCTGCAGATCGTTCTTCTTTCCCTTCAGATAGAGGGATCTTCGGGGACGCTGTTAATCAAAACATGGGTGATGGCGACCCAATCCCCCATCGTCAGCCTTTCAGAGAGTATCAGGGGCGGTGTCCGGCATGTCTGGAGCAATTATATTTGGATGGTGGGGGCCAGAAAGGAAAACGAGCAGCTGCGGCAAACGGTTCACCGGCTTATGCTCCGGAATAGATTCTACGATGAGGCCGTGCAGGAAAATGAACGGCTGCGCCGTTTGATGGCGTTAAGCGACAGCATGAATTTTGAGACCATCGGAGCCCGCGTCGTGGGACGGACTCCGAGTTTCCTGTCCAATGTCCTATATATCGACCGGGGATCGAAAGACGGCGTAACCGTCAATGCCCCTGTGATTTCCGGTGACGGCGTCATAGGGCGAACGGCTCTCGTTTCGGGCTATCAATCGCAAGTTCAACTGATTACAAATCCGGATGCCTCCATTGGGGCCATGTTGGAAAGCAGCCGGAGCGCGGGAGTTTTAAAAGGAACGGGGGATCCCTTGCTTGATCTGAATTACATCGGCAATACGGAACAGATCGCAATTGGGGACGTTGTTTTGAGTTCCGGACTGGACGGTATTTTCCCCAAGGGACTTTTGATTGGGAAAGTGGTTGATTCCCGAAAGGGCAAGGGCGTATTTCGAATCATAAAGGTGAAGCCTTATATGGATCTCATCCATATCGAGGAAGTTGGAGTTCTGCTTGGGAAACCTGGAATGGGATAATGGCACCGAAATAATTTTGTTATCGCTCGCGCCGGTGGCAGGGATGAACAAAGCAGGGTTTGAAGTTAAAGGATTCAAGACTGGAATCCGGATCCCATGAAATACATATTCCTGGCATTGTCGTCATTTCTTGCGATCATTGCCCAGATGATCGCCGGGAATAACTTTTTTCTTTTTAATTTTCTGGATCTGTCCCTGCTCCTGATTGCCTACTGGGCAATTTATCGCAGCCGCGTTCAGGCTCTTTTTGTCGGGGCTCTTACCGGGCTCCTTCTGGATGCGGCTTTAGGCTGGCCGCTCGGGTATAACGGATTCGGCAAGACGCTGGCGGCTTTTTTTATCGGGCATTGCTGGAAGAAATTCAACACGGCAGAACAGCAATGGGTGCGGTTTATCATCCTAGCCGCCTCGTCGTGTTTGAGCTCGCTCAGCATGTTTATCCTATTCCAGCTCATGCAGCGATCCTCAAGCCGGATTTTCCTGGGCGCATCCCTGCTTCAAGCTTTAATAACGGCGGGGGTTGGAGTCCTTTTCTTCGCCGTTTTTGAGTCCTATAAAAGAATTCAAACCCGCAAAGCACACTGAGTAAGATGTGGTTCTGCAGCAGGAAGCAAACAAACAACTGATCCATCAGCGGTTGAGCTTATTCCGTTTCCCGGTTTTATTCGTCTTTCTGATCCTGGCTGCCCGGCTCTGGCAGTTGCAGATCATTCACGGATCCGAATACGCTTTAAAAGCGGAGCGAAATCGAGTGCGGAGAATCGAGCTGGTGGCGCCCCGCGGAGAAATTCTGGACCGCAACCGGAAACTGCTGGTGGAAAACAGAACATCCTCCGATGTGCTTTTGTATCGAGAATGGATGAAGGATAAGAATGCTGCAGTTCAATTCCTCGAGCAAAAGCTTGAGGTTAGCGCCGAAGATATAGAGAAAAGATTCCATCGCGGCAAGAGCGCCGGTCTTTATTACCCGATCGTCATCAAAGAGGATGCCGGTATGCGGGATATATCCGTGATAGAAGCGTACCGAGGGGAGTTCCCGGAAA
Source organism: uncultured Acidobacteriota bacterium (assembly GCA_964506795.1). Classification (GTDB taxonomy): domain Bacteria; phylum Acidobacteriota; class UBA6911; order UBA6911; family UBA6911; genus UBA6911. The sequence continues at coordinate 31,792 of CAZDMR010000014.1, forward strand.
TCCAGATAAGCCTTAAGTTCCGCAGGCGCTACTGCTACGGCAATCTCGCGGCCCATGTGCTGGGATATGTCGGAGAAATTACGGAAGCCGAAATAGAGGCCAACCGTTTCCCCGGCGCCAAGCCGGGTTCGGTGGTAGGACAAAGCGGCGTCGAGCGATCCTACAACCAGTTGCTGACAGGCCGCGACGGCGAGCGCCAGGTTTTTGTCGACAGCAGGGGAAGGGAGGTCGGGCTTATAGGGGAAACGGATCCTCTTATCGGGAGCGAACTTCAATTGACCCTTGACCTGGATCTTCAATTGATTGCAGAACGGGCGCTGGCGGAAAAGGTCGGCGCCATTGTGGCTATGGATCCCCGAAATGGAGAGATCTTGGCAATGGCCAGTTCCCCTTCTTTTGATCCAAATGCGTTTTCTTCACGCATTTCAGAAGAAGCCTGGCGCAGCTTGACGCAGCATCCGGATCATCCGATGCAGAACCGCGCCATTCAAAACAGCTATTCGCCCGGCTCCATTTTTAAACTAATCATGGCGGTTGCGGGACTTGAGGAGGGCATGCTGGATGGGGATCCGTCGGTAAATTGCCGAGGTTATGCGGTTTATTACGGCAGGATTTATCGCTGCGCTTCCAAAACAGGGCATGGTCCAATCAAACTTGAACAAGCCATTGCCAAATCATGCAATGTCTTTTTCTATGAGCTGGGGAAAAAACTCGGAATCAGCAGAATCGCCCGGCACGCGCAGGCTTTTGGCCTGGGCCAGCCGACAGGCATCGACCTTCCCGGTGAGCGGCAAGGAATCATGCCAAGTCCGGAGTGGAAGATGAAGGCCCGCGGATCGGCGTGGTATGCGGGTGAAACCATTTCAGTTTCAATCGGGCAGGGCGCCGTAAACACGACTCCATTACAGATCCTTCGCGCCGTCAGCGCCATTGCAACCGGAGGCAATCTTGTGACGCCGCACGTGCTGCTCGCGGTGGATAAGAATGACGGAGGGTCCGTCGAATGGCCCGTAAAGAAAATCCCCATCGCGGAAAGGAACGTTCATAAAATCCGGGAAGGAATGTGGCAGAGCGTCAACAATTGGGGGACGGGCCATAATGCCGCGGTGCCCGGACTGGATATATGCGGGAAAACCGGGACTGCGCAAGTCATAGGGAGCGACAAGGGAAGGGATTTGGGAGAAGAAGCGGAAGATCATTCCTGGTTCGCAGGGTACGCCAACAAGGACGATCCGGAGATCGCCGTCGTAGTATTTATCGAGCACGGCGGCAAGGGAGGAGTCGCCTCCGCGCCTATTGCGAAAGAATTATTCAGCGCATACTTGGAAAAGCAAAAGCCGAAATCCATAACGGGGGACGAATCCCGGACGTCCATGTTTAAGGAGTCAACTCGGGGCGGCCCGCTGCCGTTTCAGGCGAAAAATGATTAAAACAGGTCAACGATTGCTGTTTAACTTTGACTGGCTGTTGCTTCTATCCATTGTTTTGCTTTCCATAGCGGGAATTACGGCGATTTGGAGCACGACGGAAGGGACCAGTTTAAACACCTATTTCGGAAAGCAGGTGGTCTACCTTTGCCTTGGGCTGCTGATTTTTCTGGCGCTTCTCTACTTTGATTATCACATCTTTTCGGATTTTATTGTCTTTATCTACCTTGCGGGGCTGATAGTTCTTGGTTTGGTTCTCGTTATAGGCGAGTCGAGCTACAGCAATAAGAGCTGGATCAATGTGGGGATATTTTCGTTCCAGCCTTCCGAGCTTGTAAAAATCGCGGTGATCATCGCGCTGGCAAAATACTACTCGGAATTGGATATGGACTATGTGGGATTCAGGGAATTGCTGATGGGAGGATTAATTGTTTTCATTCCGGTCCTTTTGGTAATTTTACAGGGCGACCTGGGGACAGCCGTTACCTTCCTGCCGATTTACGCGGCGCTTTCCTTCCTTGCCGGAATAAAGAAAAAGCACATTATTGCTTTGCTTATAATTTTCATAGCCGCGGCGCCGATCGGTTGGTTCCTTCTTAGGGGCTATCAAAAAAGCCGAATAGAAACCGTTTTCAATCCGTCCAGCGATCCCCATCGATCGGGTTACCAGACCATCCAGTCGGAGATTGCGATCGGTTCGGGAAAATTTCTCGGCAAAGGATTCAAGAGAGGTTCCCAGGGCAACCTGGGCTTTCTTCCGGCACGACATACGGATTTCGTTTTTGCGGTCTTGGCGGAGGAAAAAGGATTTGTGGGCGGATTCGCGGTCTTGAGTCTTTTCCTCCTTGTGTCTTACAGGCTGTATCGGATCGCGCTTGAGGCGAAAGAAAAGAACGGTTCCATGATTGTAGTGGGGGTTCTGACGCTGTTTTTATTCCATGTGATTATCAATTTAGGAATGGTCGTGGGACTGCTCCCGATTGCGGGAATTCCTCTGCCATTTGTCAGTGCGGGAGGATCCTCGCTGGTTTCATACTATGCCGCCATGGGTCTGTGCATGAACATTTGGATACGGCGCTATGTGAATTGAGTCAGGGAATTGGTTTTCTGATCGGAGTACAGGCGGGAAAAGCGGGGCCTTGCATTCGTCCTTAAACCCCATTAACATATACTTATAGTGTGGTTATATGGATTTGGTTGTTCGTTATTATATTTCTATAGTTATTTAAATGATGACGGGTCGCGAGTCGATATATCGAGGCGCAGTCATTACAAAAACGGATTTTAGACGGAATCTATGCCCAGGATATGAGGCGCCGTACATCTAGGATATTTCTTGTAGCGCATTCAGCAGGCGAATATGCCGTAAGACACGGCACTGCCGGGATTGAGCGTCTCTGCCACGATAGGCTGGCCGCCGATGAGCGGGCTTAGTGGTCATATTATGATTGCTTCCAAAGCTTAGATCAAAGACGGCACATTGCATGAACCGTGTTTTATGCAGTGTGTCCATGTGTATGCCTCTCGCCATACCGTTTGCGACCTCGTCCCCCAAATTGGAGCATTCCAATGATTAAAGAAATGATTGTTTCCAGCACGCCTCTGGAAACAAAGGTCGCTATTATGGAAGACGACCAACTGGCTGAGCTTTACATAGAGCGGAACCGAAGCCGCAGCATACTGGCAAATACCTATAAAGGGAAGGTGACTAAGGTGCTTCCAGGCATGCAATCGGCTTTTGTCAATATAGGCCTTGAAAAAGATGCCTTCCTTTATGTCTCTGACTTCATTGAGGATACCGAGGAATGTGACCAAATGTTCTCTGCGGTTGAGGAACAGCTGGATACGGCGATGGCTGAAGCGGAGATACAGGAGCGCCCCCAGCACCGGGAAAGGAAAAGCGAGCGGAGCCGCTGGCGAGAAAAGAAACCGCGTTCTGAAAGTTCCCGGAAGGATTCGTCGCAGTCGGCTGCGGATGAAAACCTCGCTGCTTCTCCTTTGGAGAGCTGGGATATCAGCGCGGAAACGGAGCGGGAAGTCGAATTCCACCTGGAATCCGACGCTCTTTTTACGCCGTCGGACATTCCGGAATCCTCGGCATTCGATTCTTCCCAATCCAAGCAAAGCTCTGCCGAGCCGGAAACGCTGGCGCCTTCGGCTGCGAGCGGGGAGGAAACGGGCATGAGGACGCAGCCGCCCGCGCCGGATCGAATTTCCGAAGAACCGGAGACCGAAACTCCGCCTCTGGATTCGGCTTCGATCCGGGACGGCGGCGATTCCATGCCTTTTGCGGTGGAGACAAAATCCAAGTCGGGATTGGCCCGGCGCCGCGGCGCTGCCACACGACGCAAAAGATATACAACGGCGCGCCGAGCTCATCGCACCGAGCACCATTCCATTGATGACATGTTGCGCGAAGGACAGGAAATTCTGGTTCAGGTGGCAAAGGAGCCGATCGGCAAGAAGGGGGCGCGGGTCACAAGCCACATTGCCCTTCCCGGCCGTTATCTGGTTTATATGCCGACGGTGGACCACATAGGTGTTTCCCGCAAGATCGGTTCGGACGCCGAGCGGATACGGTTGAAGGATGTTATCCTGAAACACCGCGATCTATTTCCCGGCGGAGTCATTGTGCGCACGGCCGCCGAAGAGCACAGCGAAGAGGATCTGATAAACGACCTCAAATTTCTGGTTGCGCTTTGGGATGATATGAAAGCGCGTGCGGATATAACTTCTGCGCCTGCTCTGATACACGCCGAAATGAACCTCGTCCAGAGGCTTTTGCGGGACCAGTTTTCATTTGAATTCGCCGCGATCTGGGTTGATGACGAGATGGAGTACCAGCGGATCGTGGAGTTTGTGGACAAGATCTATCCGAATCTTGTTCACCGGGTCAAGCTTTATACCAAGGAAGCCAATATTTTCGACGAGTACGGCATTACGGCGGAGATCGACAAACTTCTGCAGCCGAAAATCTGGCTCAAGTCCGGCGGCTACATTGTCATAAATCAGACGGAGGCCCTTGTCAGCATCGATATCAATACAGGCAAATTCGTCGGCCGCGGCAAAAGCCTGGAAGAAACGATAACCAGGACAAATCTCGAAGCCGCAAAGGAAATTGTCCGGCAGGTGCGTCTCAGAGACCTCGGGGGCATCATCGTGATCGATTTCATCGATATGGATGAGCGGAAGAATCGCAAGCGCGTGATGGAGGCGCTGTCGGAAGAGATCGTCAAGGACAAATCTCCGAGCAAAATACTGGAGTTCAACGAATTTGGATTGGTTGCGATTACACGCAAAAGAGTCAAACAGTCTTTGGAACGCACCTTATGCCAACCCTGCCCCTACTGCGCCGGTTCCGGGATGGTAAAATCCATCGCGACAACGTGTTATAACATTTATAATGAAATATATAAGATGCGGAACTATCTGGATGAAAGATCGTATGTGATGCTTCGAGTGCATCCGGAAGTCGCGCGGGCCCTGCGCGAATCCGAGTCCATCGTGATCAACGAGATCCGGAATGTTCTTAAAAGAGACGTGATGATCAAGGCGGATTCCACCCTTCATATCGAACATTTCAATATAGTGACTTGATCAAGCCCCGTTAACCCGGAGTATTCATGAAGCTTTTACTGCGGGGGCGGATCCAGGCATGTCTACTGCGTTACGCTTCTTCGGGTTCCTCGGCGTACTGTCAAGTACGCCTGCGGGGCCCTCGGTCCCGCGCCTTGTATCCACGCCTGTCTGCACCGCCTCGCTACGAATCGTCATGAATAATCCGGGTTAATAGAGGCATGAGTTTTTTAACTCCATGTCTAGGCTGCCGTCCGGCAGCATCCAGTCGGGGTGCGCTTCGCCGTTCTCCTCCATTTGATAACGGATACAGCTTTCCCAATCGCCCTTGCAGTAAAGATCGGTCCATTTTGGGTCGAGAATGCCGCCCTCATGAAATCTTCTCATCGGACATACAGGGTACCACTTGCATTCGTGAAGCAGGACTTTAAGCTTGCTGTAGTCTTTTTTTATCTTTTCTTTGTCTGAGGCATCAAATATGAGGGCGGTGGGGTGGGCCAGGGGATAGACCTTTCTCCCCCCCAATAGAAGAAGTGTCCCGTGGAGCTTTTCCGTGTCTTCCTTTTTTGCAGATTCAAGGTAATGGTATTTATTGAATATGTAGGAAATCGCATAATATCCCAGGGGAGAGATGATTTGAGGATCCACAAGCTCTATTTCCCTGTCAAGGTATTCGGAGCAGGCCTCGATTTCTTCCTGCCTGGGTTTTCGGTAATGGGGCAGCATGCACTTCACAAGGTTGGTCCAATAAAAGCGGCTTCTTTTCATGCCGAGTTCGCCGAATAAGCGATCCAACGCCTTGCCTGTCGGCCCCACAAACATCCTCCCTTCCCTGTCTTCTGTTTCGCCGGGAGCTTGAGCCACAAGCATGATTCTCGCTCCGATATCCCCTTCGCCGGGAAGCGCATTCGCTCTGGTTTCGGATAAGGCGCATTTATGACAATCTTTGATCTCCTCTTTCATAGCCTGCATCGCATCTTTGCGGATCATTTTTATTTCTTGCCTCCTGAATAATCCGGATTCTGGCGATTGTATCACCGGCGCGTAAATTTGTCCTATGGAGGGAACCGCCGCGGTATTAGACGATTCATAAATAATCCAGGTTGAAGCCCAAAAGTCGAACAGATTTACAAAAAAACCGCATTGTGATAGCTTCTTCCCAGCTTTTTGGCTGCGGCAGATGAGGTTTTCGCTGTTTTTGAGGATCCCATTGCGCTTATTCCCGTGGCTGTGCGGCTTCTCTTATATAAGGGACTCCGCAATCACGGGCGCTAAAAAATGAGGATTCTTTGAGGAAGAGTCCTCTCCAATAAAAAATGCATGAGGCTCACTAAGAGCAAAGGCTGCAAGCACAATCGCCGCAACATGGGCGAAAGGGCGCCTGTCCTGTGTGGCTGCGGGAGAGTCCAGCCGGACGCTTGACGCGACAGTAATGTTATACACCGAATAGAAATGGAGATATGCCAATGATATCGGACAAGCCGTGGTCTGAAATGACGTGGCAGGAGAGGCGCGAGGAACGTTTTAAGCAATGGCTTACGGCTCCGGGCGTAGTATTCGACGGCGCCGAAGAGGAGAGACTCTATAAGGAAAGAGTGACGCGATTCATCAAGGCGATAAAAATGGAAGAACCGGACCGCGTGCCTGTCATGCTGCCCATAGGAAGTTATCCCGCCTATTATGCCGGCACGGATTTCCACAAAATAATGTACGACTACAGCGAGTTGAAGAGAGTCTGGATTCAATTCATGGATGAATTCGGGGATATGGATACGTTCATGGGGCCCTGGCTGATCCCCTCGGGGAGGATCCTCGACGCCCTGGATGTCAAAATCCTTAAATGGCCGGGGCACGGCGTGGGCAAGGATGTGTCTATGCAGCAGATAGTCGAAGGGGAATATATGAAAGCCGATGAATACGATTGGCTGATGATGGATCCCACCGATTACCATCTGCGCATAACCCTGCCGCGGACGGCCGGAATCTTCGAACCATTTAAGAAGCTGCCGCCGATTCGCATGCTCTTTGGAGCGGAGGGTTGGGTGGGGCTGCTGGCGAATCCTGAAATTCGCAAGGTCTTCCAGGAACTCATGGATCTATCGGATGAATTCATGCAGTATCAATCGGTCGTTATGGAAGTGGGCAACATCGCTCTGGCTCGCGGATATCCCTCCTTCTTCGGAGGCCTTTTAGCCCAGGCCCCATACGACTTTTTCGGAGATCTGCAGCGCGGGACCCGCGGCATTGTCCTGGATTTATATCGGCAGCCGGAAAAACTGCTGGAAGCCATCGAAATCCAGCTGGAATTGACGATTCAAACAACCGTCAAGAATTTCCCGATGACCGGCTGTCCCATATGTCTGATGCCCCTGCACAAGGGGGACGATACCTTTATGTCGGACGAACAGTTCGAGCGGTTTTATTGGCCTTCGCTTCGAAAGCTGTTCCTGGCAATGATTGAAGAAGGACTCGTGCCGTTTCCCTTTGCCGAAGGCCGGTACAACAACCGACTGAAGCAAATAACCGACACTCCGAAAAGCGGCGTCGTCTGGTATTTTGACAAGACGGACATGGCCCAGGCCAAGAAAATTCTGGGCAACGTGTCCTGTATCGTGGGCAACGTGCCTTCTTCGCTCGTAATGACCGGAACGAGCAGGCAGGTCAAGGAGAATTGCCGCCAGTTGATTGAAACATGCGCGCCGGGCGGCGGATACATACTGGCCGGCGGCGCCAGCGTCGACGTGGGAGACGTTGCAAATTTTCGCGCGTTTATGGAAGCGGCTTACGAGTACGGTACTTATAAAAAGTGATGGATAGCGGATCATGGGCTCTCCGGCGGCGCAGATCGCCGGGAGTTTTCTTTCTTGGCTTCTTCCCATAGCGCGTCCATCTCGGCGAGGGATGCGTCTTTCAATTCGCGCCCCCGCTGTTTTATGGAGGATTCTACGTGGCGGAAACGTTCGTCGAACTTCCGGTTGCTCTGTTGCAGGGCTGTTTCGGGATCGATGCCCAGAAAACGCGCGACATTTACGGCGACAAAGAGGAGGTCGCCGACCTCGTCCGCCATCCTCTGCTTGTCCTGCTTTGCTTGAGCCTCGGCAAGTTCGGAAGCTTCTTCCTGCATTTTCGCCAGTATGTCCCCCAGGCTCGCCCAATCGAAGCCGACGCGAGAGGCTTTGGCGGTCATTTGGTACGCCCGGTACAAAGCGGGCAATTTCGACGGGATCCCGTCCAAAAGAGACCTTTCCGACTGCGGCTGCGAAGAGGACAGAATGCCTTTTTCAGCCGCTTTGATATCCTCCCAATTTTTAAGCACATCGTCGGCCGTCCTGAAATCGGCGTCCCCGAAAATGTGCGGATGCCGGCGAACCATTTTTTCGTGCGATCGGTCTATAACTCCCGCCAGATCGAATTCTCCTCTCTCCTTTGCAATCTGGGAGTGGAAGACCACCTGAAATAAAAGATCTCCCAGTTCATCCTTCAATTCGACCGGATCCCCCGAATCGAGGGCGTCCAGAACTTCGTAAGCCTCTTCAATCAGCATGGGTTTCAGAGTTTCCCTCGTTTGTTTCTTGTCCCAGGGGCATCCTTTGTCCCCGCGCAGACGTTCCACAAGAGTTTCCAATTTTGTTATATTTGCTTTTTTCTTATTCATGGCCTCATTATCGCCGTCCTTATGTCCGGCCGCAACAAAGTCGTTTACGATTTGCGGCCGACAGTTTACGATGAAGCTTTAACCCGGATTCTGGACGCAGACGAACGCGGCCGCAATGCCGCGGATCGGATCTTGGAACGCCGGGATTGATTCCATAACTCCGTCATCCGTCTACATAAAGGGAATTCATGTCTCGAGGCTATTCTATTTTTTTGCTTTTGTTAATCTCTGCGGTCTATATCTACACGGCAAGCGGTTTGGCGATAATGGACGACGGCGATGCGCTCTATGCCGAGGCGGCCCGCGGGATGGCGCGGAGCGGGGACTATGTTACCCCCTATGTCAACGGGGTGCGCTTTCTGGACAAGCCTCCCATGATGTATTGGATGACGGCGGCGGGGTATCTGGCCTTCGGATATAACGAATTCGCCGCCCACCTGCCTTCGGCATTGGCGGTTTTGGCGACGGGGCTTCTGCTTTTCCGGATGGGCGCAAGGAGCGGCGATCCTCAAGCCGGATTCATCGCGGGAGCCGCCTATGCTTTTTGCATCGGGACTTTTCTTTTTACTCGGCTTGTTTTTCCCGATGCGGTTTTTGTGTTTTTTTTGACTCTGTCCGTTCTTAGCTTCCTGGAATGGTATCTTAACGGCCGCAATACACTTGTGCCTTCGCTGTTGTTTTACGCTTCAACAGCGGGTGCGGTGCTGGCAAAGGGATTGATCGGCGTGGTGTTCCCGGCGGCTGTCATCCTTCTGTTCCTGATCTGGATGAAAGATTTGCGCCGGCTGCGGCACTTTCATCTCTTCAAGGGATCGATCCTTTTTCTCGTACTGGCGGTTCCGTGGCATTTTCTGGCGGCGCAGCGCAATCCGGGCTTTTTATGGTACTACTTCATCAATGAGCAATTCCTTCGATTTGCAGGGAAGCGCCAGCCCGCGGACTATTCATCGATTCCATTATTGGTTTTCTGGGCGCTTGTTCTTCTCTGGTTGTTTCCGTGGAGCGCTTTTATCCCCGCCATCCGGCACGTGGTGGGCGATTCGGAACGGAAACCATCGGGAGCGCGGGCTGTGGCCCGGCTTTGCCTGTGTTGGATTGTTTTTGTACTGGTGTTTTTCTCATTCTCATCCAGGATTGAGCATTATGCTCTGCCGATTTTCCCTCCTTTAATGGCGCTCGCCGGCATGGCCCTTTCCGCCGCGAGACTGAATGAACCGCGATCGGATTCGCCCCTTCGGCGTTCGGTTTCCAGAGGATTTGCCTTTCTCGGAATCCTGGGAGCGGCGGCGGCGCTGGTCTTGCTGGTTTCGATTCTGTTCTTGGACGAGTGGTTTTCGCGCTATGCGACGGCGGAAACGGCGCGACTGCATGCCTACAAGCATTATTTTGCGCCGCTGTTTGAAATGCCTCCGGGAATCATCAGCGAGCTTAAGATTCCTTTCTATGGGACCTGTGCGGCCATTGCCGCGGGGCTTCTTGGATCCTGGTGGGCGAATCGCCGGGGTCTGCGGCTGATCGGAGTCGTCATCCTCAATTTAATGATGGGGGCTTTCTGCCTTTTTACCGTTCAGAGCTTTGGGATATGCGAGGAGATGATTTCATCCAGGCAATTCGGGGAAAAGCTCAATGAGCTTTATTGTCCCGGCGATTCGGCGGTCGTGGCGGGGGACTATGAGACTGCGAATTCAATCGCTTTCTACTCTCCTTTTTCACTTCAGGTTTATCAGGGCACGGCGGCGCTTCTTCATTGGGGGATGCAATATCCGGACGCTCCCCCCATCACGCTTTCAACGGAAGAGTTGAAGGATCAGTGGGCCGGTCCACAAAGGGTATTCCTGCTGGCGCCCGAAGATAAAATCCCCGCGCAGAGTCTCGCTCCGCTATTTGAGGTCATGCGCTCGGCCGGACGGGTTCTTCTCAGCAACAGAGACCCGGCGATCCGGGGGAACAGGTACCGTGCCCGTAGCGGCCCGCACGGATCTGGCGAGGCGGAATCACGGCGCCAGGAGGATCCGGGGACATCGGCGGTATTGCATTCCCGGCGCTTGGCCGACGGACTGCGAAAAGCATCCGGCGTTTCGCCGGGGCCGATAACGGAATTGATGCTGAAAACCGGGGGCTCACGGCATGCTTATGGGCGCAAGCCGGATCCAACTATCCGATGGTTTCCTTCAGGACGCGGATGACATGATGCGCCTGTTCCTGCTGCATTCCCGAAAATACGGGAAGACAGATATGCCTGGAGCACATGTCTTCCGAGATGGGCATAGGAGCGGCGGCGTAAGATTTGAATACAGGCTGTTCGTGCAGAGGCGATTCATAAACCTCTCCCGCCAGGGACACTCCGTAGCGCTCGCGCAGTAAAGCCTTCAATGCCCTGCGATCGCGTTTTTCCCTGAGAACAGCGACATATTTGTAATAATTGCAGAAACCGTCCTTGGGAATGGAAAGGGGACGCAGGTTTTTAAAGTCGCGCAATCCCTCGTCATAGACGGCCGCGATGGCTCTTCTTTCGGCGATCATGGCCGGCAGGCGCTCCATGTGTTTGAGTCCTATGACCGCGTGAGGTTCGGACATGCGCCAATTGTATCCCATCCGCACATGCGAATTTTCCGTGAAGCTTTTTTTCCCCTGATCGCGATAGATTCGCGCTTCTTCGGCCAATTGGTCGTCGTTTGTTACAATCATGCCGCCTTCGGCCGAGGTCATCACCTTCGTCGGATAAAAACTGAAGCTGCTGCCGATTCCAAAGGCTCCGGCGCTGACCGATCCAAAGGAGGAACCGTGGGCGTGGGCCGCGTCCTCGACAAGCCAGAGGCCTTTTCTTTCAGCCAGCTCCACGAGGGACGGCATCTCCGCCGAAACGATTCCTCCAATGTGCACAACCACCATTGCCGCCGTACCGGGGCTGAGGATTTTTTCGACCGCCTCGGGATGCACGCCGAATGATTCCGGATCCATGTCCACAAGCACCGGAGTCCCCCCCGCGTGAATGACTGCGGCGGCCGTGGCAAAAAAGGTGTTGGTGGGGACAATCACTTTTTTCCCTTCGATCCGCAGGGACCGGAGTATTATCTCGAGAGCGCTGGTTCCGCTGTTTACGGCGATGGCGTGGCGGATCCCGCAAAAGCGGGCAAATTTATCCTCGAATTCGGCTCCATATTTTCCCAAAGTCAGCTGGCCGCTTGCCAGGATTTCTCCGATCCGTTCCGCAATCCAGGCTATGTCGTCCGGAAGAAATTGAATCTTTGCGGCAGGTACTTGAATCATTGCATTCCTTTCTCTTTTTGTTTCCAGCCGTCGGCTCATGATAGATCGGGCGGCTAGCCGTCGCCGCCTCCGCGCGCGATAAGTATCACTCCGATTACGACCAGAGCAATCCCGCCCCAGCGAAGCGGCGGAACGCTTTCCTTTAAAATAAGGACGGCCATTAAAGCCGCAAACCCGTACTCGATTGCCGTCATCGGCAATGCCACGGTAACCCCCGTCCAGGAAAGAGTGGCCAGAAAGAGGATGTAAAAAACCATATTCAAAGCCGTTCCCCCGATGACATTAGGATTGCATACGACATCCCAAAAATAAGCAATCAACGGTCCGGGCGCATAATTTTCCAGACTGCCCACCTGAAGCATACCGCGGCGAACCAGAATTTGGCCCAAAGCCGCGGACGCCGCGGCTATCGTCATTGCAATTACTACTCGCAGCATTTTATAACTCCCGTTTCTATGACAAATCGCTGAAGGCGATAGTCTGTATGCCCGCTCCATGCACGGCTCGGTTCAACGGTTCGCTGATAAGAGCCTGATACTCTTCTTCATGCCGATACTCAGGCATGCTCCGGTCTGTTTCCAAAGATCGGCGCGTCGCTGGGTGAAAACAGAGTTCGGTTGTCCCGTCCGGAAGGCCGTCGAGAATGCGGAGCGCCAATCCCAGCGTCATGGCGCCGCTGTGCGCCATGCCGAAAAAGAAATCGTTGTATCGGATATGAGCGGTCCGAAGCGAATGCTTCATGAGGCTCAACCACGGAAACAAAAAGATCCATGAAGCGATTTTCGGCCCCAGAGATGTTTTGGATGCCCTCCAGCACCGCACCGGCGGTTCATTCGGCACCCGAACCGCTTTCATCCCGTAATCCCGTCCCACTTTCAACAGCAGCCGCAGCAGCGTGGGATGCAGATGCATATGGTTGTGCGCGTTGACATGGTCCAATTTGAGTCCGGTTTGACAATAGGCTTCAAACTGGGCCCGGATTTCCTTTTCCAGCTGGCTTCGAATCCCCGGATGGAAAAAAAATCGGAACCCCGCCCGCGCCAGATGCTCGGAAAACATACCATGCTTATTTACCAGGTCCGGTATTGTTTCCGGCGGCGAAACAGGATGTCCTTCAACGAGCGTTAAATGAAGCCCCACTCTGAGAGATGGATGCCGCCGGGCCCGCTCGGCTGCATCTTGAAAGAATTTTTCTCCCACCATGAGACTTGCGGTTGTGAGGATTCCTCTTTCATGGGCCTCCGCAATCGCTTCATTGACCGGCAGCGCCAGGCCGAAATCGTCTCCCGTGATGATGACTCTTTTCAATGCACCCTTCGCGCTCTGAAAAACCCAGAACCGGCCTTAGTCCGCTGCCTGTAATTCGTCCTTGGGAATCGGCTCCTGAGATACAAGACGCCCGTCTCTGGTAAGAATAAAACTGGTCCCGCGCCATATTGTCGTTCTCTTCGTATAAGCCAGTATCCAGGTTAAAAGAGAGGAGATATCGCGTAAAGGGAGAAGCCCGATATTGCGTAATCCCTCGCGGTCGCCGAGTCCCAACCCAAGCACGACGGCGGCGGACAGCAGCCTTAGCGAGAGCGCGGAAGCCGCGACCCACAATCCGGCGGCATCCCCCATTCGGACGGCCGCATACAGCAGTGCGAATGGGACGGATCGTATGAGCACAGTGGTGAAAAAAGCAAACGGCCGCGCCGCCCGGGTGTTTTGGTCCCAGTAAATCTGATGAGCCCACCACTGGGAGGCATCCTTGAGATCCACGACGGTGTCGACAAAGTAAGGGACAATAACGACCTTCCTGCCCCGCATCCAGATGCGGCGGCCCATTTCGTAATCTTCAACCAGGTAATCGGAAAGCGCTTCAAACCCGCCGATTTCTTCCAGCATCGAGCGATGAATTGCGGCCGAAGCCCCCAAGCAGAATTTGGACGCCCCGGTCGAGTGGGCGAACATGACATTCGTCATGAAATCGGCGTTGAAAGTCAGCAATTCCATTTTCTCGAACCATGTGCCGGCTTCCGACGCTTTATAAAGAGTGCAGACACACCCCACGGCGGGATCTTTTAAGGGGGCTACGATGGTTTTCAGGTAATCCGGCCTGAGGCGCACATCGCTGTCGCTGATGACCAGCGTGTCGTACCGCGCATGTCTTAATCCCCCGATCATGTTGTTGATTTTCCCGTTCGTGCCCGTCTGAAAATTTTCCACCGCGACCGTCACTCGTTCCGGACCGAATTCATCCTGAATTTGTTTCAACAGCGGTAGCGCCGCATCATCCTTGTCCTGCACCGAAAAAACAACCTGAAAATCGGGATAATCCTGAATGCATGCGCTTCGCAGACATTCCCTCTGATTTTTTTCCAGACCGCGAACAGGTTTTAGAATGCTTACAGGGGGGCAGAAATCCGGAATGCGTTTGGAAGCTGCAGCCGCCTCAAAGCGGAACCGGAGGGAGGCGAAGATGCACAGGATTGCATAAATGGATCCCCCCAGGGCTGGGACAAGAAATATCCACTCCACCATGTTGCGCGCCAGATCCATTGCCTTCAGACCCCGAGTCTCTGGAAAAAACCGCGCATCTTTCGCGGCATTCCAATAAATATAGTCCAACGCTATCGGAGAACCGGTTATCGGCTGTTCCGGCCGGAAGTCCGAAGCACGGGGAAATTATTTACGCTTGGCCCCCTTTCCACAAGGGATATATCGGATTTTTACGCCGCAGCGTGAAAACCCAAGGACAAAAATGTCTTCGCCAAATCTTTTTGGCGCTGCGATAAGCGGACAGCGAAATGGCGGAATTCCGGGCGAAGACTTGTTTTATTGCGCAGGCGTACAAAACCTTGGCCCGCCCTCTGCGCCGAAAGAGACTTTAAAGCTCTCAGCTTTATATCCTGACGCATAATATTTCGCGCCTTCAGGAGCGCCGAGACAACCGCTTCTTGGCCTTCGGAGCCTGCGGCGGGACGAAGCCGCCGCAGCTTGGGATACAGAAGATCCATGTTTCCGGGCGCCTGAAGCCGGAAGAATCGACATAATTCCCGGCGAATGATTTCCGTTGCTCTGATCCTGCCGTCCTGGCCGGCGCCTGCTATATGAGGGGTGCCGATGTCGGCCAATTCCATTAAATGGTAATCGATGCGGGGTTCACCTTCCCAGACATCGAGCACGATGCTGCTTATCTTCCCTTTCTCGATGGCGGATTTAAGCTCCTGATTATCGAAGACCGCTCCCCGCGAAGTATTGATCAGAACTTGCCTCGGCGAAAGACGATCCAAAACGTTTCGATTGAGCATGTGACGGGTTGGATAACGTCCCTCGACCGTGAGCGGCACGTGAAAGCTTAGAATATCCGCCTGCAGAACGGCATCCAGAGACTGAAATTCAACATCCCCTGTCTGATCCCGGAGAGGAGGGTCGCATAGAAGGACTTTCATTCCCAGGCTCTCGGCTTTCTTTGCGACCCTGGATCCCACATTGCCGACTCCTATGACACCCAGGGATTTCTCCTTCAGTCCCCATTTACCCCTTGCCGCAAGCACATATAAAGCGGTGAAAACATACTCGGATACGGCATCCGCATTGCATCCCGCGGCGTAGCTGAAGTGAATGCCGCATCTTTTAAGATAATCCGTGTCCACATGGTCGATTCCGGCGCTGGCCGCGCCTACAAACCGGATGCTGCTCCCTTCAATAAGAGAAGCATTTACCGGCGTAGTGGAGCGTACTATCAACGCGTCCGCCCCGCGGATATGTTCAGGCGTTATGCCTGCTGCGGAAAGGGGCCGGATTTCGCCTATGTCCGAAAAGGCATGTTCCCAATACGGGATTGTACGGTCGAGCGCGATGATCATCAAACTCTCAGAGAATTATTATTTTAGACTTTTTTACGGAAAAGAAAACGTGTTTCAGAATGGGAAGGGAAGAGAAGCGCAAAAGACGGGTTCTCATGAAATGCGGAGAATCTTTCCGCAAAGAAAGCGCGATTTGGGTTATGATGTTGTTTATGAGCTGGTTTAAGAAAGAGAAAGTTCTGATTGCCAACACGAAAGAGGAAGAAAAAACGGTCCGCACGGAAGGCCTTTTCACGAAGTGCAATGGCTGCCGTTCGTTTATTTGGAAAAAGGATCTGGAAGCCAACGATATGGTTTGTCCTAAATGCGGCTACCATTTCCGAATCAACGCCACGGCGCGCCTCAAGATGCTGTTTGACAACCACAGCTACGAGGTATTTGACACCCATTTGATTTCACCCGATCCGCTGGGTTTTGTCGACCGGGAGCCGTATGCAAAGAAGCTTGATGCCGCGCGCAGATCGACGGGGCTCAATGACGCCGTCATCAATGCGCGGGGAACGCTGGGCGGACGCGACGCCCTGATTTCTGCCATGGAATATGGCTTTATTGGGGGATCCATGGGATCGGTTGTGGGCGAAATGATCACCTTGGCCGTTGAAAGGGCTACGAGAGAAAAAATCCCCCTTATTGTCGTATCCGCGTCGGGAGGCGCCCGCATGCACGAAGGGACGCTTTCCCTCATGCAGATGGGCAAGGTCAGCGCCGCCCTGGCGCAGCTCGATGAAGCGCGGATTCCTTATATCTCTGTCCTGACGGATCCGACGACCGGCGGCGTTACCGCCAGCTACGCAATGCTGGGGGACCTGAATATCGCGGAACCGGGAGCCTTAATCGGTTTCGCCGGCCCGAGGGTTATTGAACAGACTATTCACCAGAAGCTTCCCAAGGGCTTTCAACGATCCGAATTTCTGCTTCAGCACGGAATGCTCGATGCCATCGTGGATCGCCGCGAAATGCGGAATTTCCTCATAAACGCCCTGAACTTCTTTATGCATCAGTAGCAAGTCCGCGGGCGGTGCCATACAAGCTTTTGGAATTTTGCAGCATGGACAGGGAGAATAAGGCGGAATCGCTCAGCGGCAAAAGACTACCGGCCGCCGGTTCTCATTCTTTCGAAATCCTCTTCGCTGAGTATCTTAATCCCGAGTTTTTTCGCTTTTTCCACCTTGCTTCCCGCGTTGCTGCCGGCGACAACGTAATCCGTACTTCCGGAAACACTGGAGGAAGCTTTGCCTCCGAGCTGTCGGATAAGCTGTTGTATTTCGATCCGGCTGTACCGGTCCATGGTTCCCGTAACCACGAATGATTTTCCATCAAACCTGCGCCCGCCGGCTGGAGCTTTTTTTCGATGCTCGTCGGCCGTAGCGACTCCGTGGCGCTCAAGATTCTTTATGGTTTCCTTGCCCGCGGAACTGGCGAAAAAAGAATGAACGCTTTGCGCCACGATAGGCCCGACCCCGGGAATCTCAGCCAGACGAGCTTCGTCCGCGGACATCAGATCGGAGAGGGATTTGAAAGCTTCCGCAAGCAGCCGGGCGTTCTGCTCGCCGACATGGCGGATGCCCAGGGCTGCCAGGAGCCGGGCCAATCCTCGGTGTTTGCTCGCGCGGATATTTTCCAAAAGCTTGCGGGCCGATTTTTCCCCCATGCGCTCCAAGCCCTCGAGCTGCTCGAGCGTCAACGCGTAAATATCCGGAAGCGACTTGACAATTCCACCGTCCACGAGCTGATCGATCAGCGCGGGCCCCATGCCTTCGATGTCCATAGCGCGCCTGGACGCAAAAAAATGCAGCCGTTCCTTTAGCTGAGCGGGACAGGAGGGATTGAGGCAGCGGATGTAGGCGCCGCCTTCTTCCCTTCCTACTTCGCCGCCGCATACCGGGCAGCGTTCCGGAAAATGAAAAGGCTTCTCGCGCCCGGTTCTTTTCTCAAGCTCCACTCTTACGACATGGGGAATAATTTTCCCCGCCTTTTCCACAATGATGCTGTCGCCGATGCGTATGTCTTTTCGAGCGATTTCGTCCGCATTGTGGAGGCTTACGCGGGATACTTTGGTGCCGGCGATTTCAACCGTCTCGAGCTCCGCGACGGGCGTCAGTGCGCCCGTTTTCCCAACCTGGACGCGGATGTCGAGCACGACGGTGCTCGATTGCCATAGTTCCACTTTATAGGCGATCGCCCAACGCGGGAATTTACTTGTGGCCCCCAGGTGCTGTCGATAATCAAGCCTGTTGATTTTAATGACGATGCCGTCGGTCTCGTAGTCCAGCCGCCCGCGGGTTTCCAGCATATCGTTACAGTAGGTGAGCACATCGTCAATCGTGTCCAGCACGCCGCTATGAGGGACAACAGGCAGGCCGAAAGCCCGGATCAGGTCGAGGAATTCCTCGTGCGTAGACAGGTCGAGGCCGCTCAGACGTCCTTCGCTGTGTGCAAAGAAACGGAGAAAACGTTGGCTGCTCTGCCTTGGATCCAGAAGCTTCAGGCTGCCCGCGGCCGCGTTCCGGCAATTGGCAAAAACGCGCTCTCCGCGATCGGATTGAATTTTATTCAGCCTGGAGAGCTCAGAATTGGTCATATACACTTCGCCGCGGACTTCCAAAATATCGGGGATTTTCTCCTTTTTGGGCAGCAACCTTAGGGGGATGTCTCTAACGGTCCTCAAATTATGCGTGATGTCGTCTCCCCGAACACCGTCCCCCCGGCTTAAAGCGAGTGCGAGCCGGCCGCTCTCGTATAAAAGGGAAGCCGAAACGCCGTCGATTTTATGCTCCACGAGGTAACCCGGCCTTTCATTTTCGAGCAGGCGTCGAACGCGGGAATCGAATTCCCGCAGCGCTTCCTCGTTATAGGTGTTTTCAATCGAAAGCATCGGAACATCGTGCGCCACCTGGCGAAATCCTTCTATCGGCTGTCCGCCGACTCTCTGCGTGGGGCTGTCGGGGGTGACAAGCTCCGGATGCTTTTTCTCAAGGTCCTGAAGCTCCCGCATCAAACGATCGAATTCTAAATCGCTGATTTCGGGTTCTCCCTCGATGTAATATTTGAAATTGTGGTATTCGATTTTCCTGCGCAGCGCTTCAATGCGATGCTCAATGGAATCGATCATGATTGCCTCGTATCGGTATCCGCCCGTGTATTGTTGAATAAGCCGGCTTGCCGGCGGAATATATTACAAATCGGCGCCCAGAGGCCCATGGGATCTAATAGCGGGTCCGAATCCGATGCCACAGAGAGACGCCCAGGATTGCTCCGGCCGCGTCGATGAACACATCGCGGGCCGACGGATACCTCCCGGGCGTATAGCTCTGATGCCATTCGTCGGCGATTCCATAAAGGACTGCCAAACATACGGCGAGCAGAAGCAGCGGGGGTTTGAGTTTTCCCCGGGAATTCAATGCGCGCGCATAAGCGGCCGCCAGCAAGCCGTATCCAATCATATGCCCGCCCTTTTTGACCAGACCGTCCCAGAATCCGAATTCAGGCATTTGCGAACCGGGAGTCGCCGAAGCCAGAAAGATAAAAGCCATAAGAACGGCTGCGGGGAACCAGCGTCTGATCCATGACGTCATCAGAAATCCATTTCCCATAAGCCTTGAGCGTAAAACCGCCGGGCAATGCAACAGGAGCCCCGCCCGGATAGGGTTATTATGCACGAATCGTGGTATCTGCAACTGGAAACGGTTACAAGAATCTGAGGCGAATTCAAACAGCCCTGACCGCCTATTTTAAATTTGGACATGGCCGCGGCAAATGCTTGGGCGAGATCCCGGTGACGGTGCATTTGTTTTCTTATATCTTGACATGCCGGAATAAGGGTGATTATTATTTTTTTTGTGTCCTCAAAGGGTGTTTTTACAATCGATTACCAATCTTGTTGAGCTGTAATATGGATAAAATCTCCAACGAGATTGAGGTAATCATCAACAGTGCCCTGGGCAACCTCGATCTAATCCAGACTCTCACGGATTGTATTACGGATTTTATGAAATTTGACGAGGATTCCGTGCACCAAATCGGAATGTCGGTCCGCGAATCGGTGACCAATGCAATTCAGCACGGCAATAAGCTGGATAAAAGCAAAAAAGTTGATATCAGCTTCGTGATGTCGCCGGATCGATTATGTATTTCCGTCAGGGATGAGGGCAACGGCTTTCAAGCCGACAAGATACCAAGCCCTTTGGAGGACGAGAATATTTTGAAGCCTAGCGGGAGGGGGATATTTTATATCCGTACTTTTATGGATGAAGTCGAATTCAGATCTCTGCCCGAGGGGGGGATCGAAGTGCATATGGTGAAAAAGGTTCCATCAAACTGAGGAGATTCTTATATGAAGATCGAAGTACGTGCTATTGGGGATATTCACATTCTGGATTGCAGCGGCAGGATTACGCTCGGAGAGGGCACGATGGCTGTGCGCAACACCGTCCGAGATATATTGAAGAACGATGGTAAAAAAATCATCCTCAATCTTGCCGACGTAAATTACATCGACAGCTCGGGAATTGGCGAACTGGTCAGCACCTACACAACCGTTACGAACAATGGGGGGCAGCTCAAGCTTCTAAATCTCACGAAGAAAATCCGGGAATTGCTTGCGATCACCAAACTGCTGACTGTTTTCCAAGTGTTTGAGGATGAAAAGTCTGCGATTGCCAGCTTCAGCTGAAATCGTTCCAGCGACAAACGGCGCCGCGCGCATATGGATTCAAAGACAAGCCCCAGGCGCGACGCGAAAGGGATGCCGCTCTGGATGACCGCTTCGCCGAGAATCGCGCGCAATGCTGCATGCTTTCTTTGGTTGCCGGCAGTTCGAAGTATCAGAAAAGCTGATTGAAATCGATAATCTTTGACAGGTCGTTAAATACAACAAAGCCCATAAGAAGTATTAGAAAAACAAATCCGACCTGAATAATCTTCTCTTTTAAGTTGAGGCTGAGGTCTCTTCTTATCAATCCCTCTATCAACAGGATGGCGATGACGCCGCCGTCCAGAATTGGGATAGGGAGCAGATTAAAAATACCCAGTTGAAGGCTTATCAGGCCGAGAAAACCGAAAAAAACTCGGGCGCTGCGCGTACGTGCCGCGGTCCCGGATATGCGCGCGATTTCAATGGGCCCGGACAGCGTTCGCAGCGACGCGGATCCCGTGAAAATTCTTCCAATGATTCTAAACGTGAGGACCGTCAACTCGAAATTGCGCCGAATCGATTGAGATACGGCTCCTATGAAACCGAACTTTTGCAGGTCCGAGGGGTAATCGGGGAAAAACCCGACGACAACGCGCCCTTCTTCTTCAACGGGTGTTATGGTCAGATTGAGGATTCTGCCGCTCCCGGATTCCGAATCGTCCCATCTATTGTTCGCTTCCTGTTGATCCGGCCTCTGAATCTTGAAATTTAGAGGGATTCCCTTGCTTTGGGAGATAATGTTCAATATCTCGCTGAAGCTTGTGCCTGTTTGTCCGTCACCCTGGACTTCGATTATTTCATCTCCGGGTTCCAAGCCCGCTTTATCCGCAGGAGAGGCTTTTGCAACGGCGCTTACAATGGTTTTAGGCCGCGGGAATTTGAATCCCAATAAATCCGGTTCGACCGAATCCGCCTGGGGCGGCTCGTCGAAATGAAGCTGCAGAATTTGATTATTGCGGGAGACTTTTACTTGAAGAGCATCCCTGGGCGCGGTCCCCAGCGCGATTTCTAGGTCCTCCCAGGTTTTCACGTGGCTGCCCCCGACGGCGACAATCAGATCTCCCGTCTGAAGCCCCGCCCGATCCGCTATCGAGCCTGCGGCAACCGGTCCAACAACCGCCGGCTCCTTTGCATACCTGGGCACATGAACCCCTCCCATATAAGAGAAGGCAAGGATGCCCACAGCCAGGAGGATATTCATGAAAGGTCCGGAGACTGCTACCAGGAATCGATGCCATTTGGAATGCGACAGAAATTCGTCCGGCTCTCCCTTTCGCTCGTCGTCGAAAGTCTCGCCGGCCATTTTCACATATCCGCCCAAGGGAATCGGGCTTAATCGATATTCCGTACCCCCGTATGTGAATCCGGTGAGCCTGGGCCCGAAACCAAGAGAGAAAACCAGCACTCGAATCTTCAGGAGCTTGGCCATCGCAAAATGGCCCAATTCATGGATGGTGATTGTGATGCCCAAAACTACCAGAAAAGCCAAAATCGTAGTCATCAAAACGAAATTCCTCCCCGCTTTTTCATATGATGCCCTAAAGAGAGCAAAGGCTCAATATGGATGCATCATTGAGGTTTTTCAACCGCGGCCTGTTGTCCTTTTATCGCGGGCTGCTAGGCCGAGCGGCGGCGTGCGTGAGCGTCCCGGCTTCTTTCCGCCCCCAGGCGTCCGCATCCAGGACTTGCTCAAGAGTTGAAGACTCCCCGGGTTGATGCGAGTTCAGGACGGCGGAAATGATTTGGGGAATTTCCTGAAACGCAATTCTCTTGTTCAGAAAAGCTTCCACCGCGACTTCATTGGCCGCGTTAAGGACCGCAGGTGCGGTGCCTCCCGCGCGCAATGCCCGGTATGCAAGTCCCAGGCAGGGAAACTTGTCCAGATCGGGCTTTATGAACTCGAATTTCGGAAGCTTGTAAATATCCAGGGAAGGGAGAGGCGAGTTCCAGCGGTCCGGATAAGTGAGCGCATATTGAATGGCAATCCGCATGTCCGTCGGGCCCAACTGCGCCATAATGGAACCGTCGATAAACTCCACCATGGAATGAACGATGCTCTGCGGATGCACGACTACGTCGATTCCGTCGGCGGGAATGCCGAACAACCAGGATGCTTCAATAACTTCCAGCCCCTTGTTCATAAGAGTGGCGGAATCTATGGTGATCTTTTTCCCCATATGCCAGGTCGGATGGTTCAGGGCCTGCTCGAGCGTTACATTTGCAAGCTGATCTCTGGGAGTCTCCCGAAAGGGCCCCCCGGAGGCCGTCAGAATCAGGCGTTTCACTTCTTCTTTACGCCCTCCGCGGAGACATTGGTGTATCGCATTATGCTCGCTGTCCACCGGGACGATCTCTACGCCTTTGGCCTTAGATTTCCCCATTATGAGCTGTCCGGCCAGAACGAGAGTTTCCTTGTTGGCAAGAGCGAGGCTTTTGCCCATCTCAAGCGCGTGGTAGGCGGGCAGGAGGCCGGCCGCCCCGGAAATGGCTGAAAGAACTATAGAAGATTCCTGATGGCAGGAAACTTCGATATTCCCCTCGACTCCGTGAACAAACCGCGTGCGGGCCATGGGGTAGCCGCGTTGCCGGAGCAGACTCTGCAGTCTTGATGAAAAGGCTTCATCTCCGCAGGAGGCGATTTTGGGCCGAATCTCCTCAATCTGTTGCGCGAGCAACTCGACGTTTCTGCCGCCGCTGAGTCCCACCACGCGGAATTCATTGGGAAACCTCGAGGTGACCCGGAGCGCATTTGTTCCTATGGATCCGGTCGAGCCCAGGAGAGAGATAGCTTTCATTCCTTAATTGCCTAAAATCATTAATTTATCATTCCCTATGGATAAATCAGGAAAAGATAAAAATAGAGAACCGGGAAAGCAAAAAGCAGGCTGTCCATGCGATCGAGAACGCCGCCATGTCCGGGAATGAAGTTGGAACTGTCCTTAATCGCGGCCGCCCTTTTCAGCATGGATTCCGCAAGGTCTCCCAGCTGGCCGAAAATTCCCAGAAGCAGAGAAACGACAACCGCATGAAGGAAGGGAAGATCCGAAAAAATAAGCTGCTGTAAAACCACGGCGGCGGCCACGCCGGCCAACAAACCTGCCACCGCGCCTTCATAGGTCTTATGGGGACTAAGAACCGGGGATAATGGATGCGCGCCCCACAATTTCCCGAATGCAAGCGCCGCCGTGTCGCCCGCCCAGATTACGGCCAATAGGATAATAAACCACCCGAGGCCGACACGGTCCCCAAAATCGTAACGTATCCGCAGAGCGGGGAAAAGGCACAGTGCAAAGTAGAAAATTCCGAGAAATTCCGCCATAAGTCCGAATGTCCGATTGCGGGCACTCTGCCGGTGCCTTGACATGGCTGAAAGGAACGCTGCGATCATTACGAATGCCGCGGCGATAATCGCCGGGAATCTGTCCTGATAAAAAGCAACCAGAAGCAGCCAGAAGGCGGCGTAGCTGAATACCGGTTGGGCCGTAATCCCGAGAGCGCCGATGAGTCCGGAATATTCCCGCAGGCAAAAAGTTCCGACGATTCCGATGGCAACAAGAAAATAAACGGGGGGAGCGTAGATGACCGTCAAAATCGCCAGGGGGATCAGAATGATTGCGGATAGGATTCGTGTCATTTTCAGCAGGCGGTCGTCAATCAGCAGTCATCGGCGCGTTCTTGATTTGCCATAATCGAACCGCTTTATTTATTGAAAGTTTTCCTGATATTTTTGTTTTGCCCATGAACAGTGCTTACTCCCCGCTCCTGGTCAATTAGATGCCCCCGTATCGCCGATCTCGCTTCTGATATTCGAGAATGGCTTCAAGCAAATGTCTGCGCCTGAAATCGGGCCAGTAGGTCGGCGTGATGTAGATTTCCGAGTATGCGATCTGCCACAGGAGAAAATTACTGATACGCATTTCTCCGCTGGTCCGAATCAGAAGGTCTGGATCGGGGATCCCTGAAGTGTAAAGGGATTGTGAGATCAAGTCCTCGCTGACAGGATTCCTCCGGCCGTTCTTTTTTAATTTGCGGAAGAGGGCATTGCAAGCGTCGACGAGTTCCGCGCGGCCGCTGTAATTCAGAGCGACGTAAAGCTGCATCCCGGTGTTTTTTTTAGTCCTGCGCATGGCCCGATGCAGTTCAGATCTCACGGATTTCTCTAGCTGATGGATCCTTCCGATGGCTTGGAACCGGATGTTATTTTTATGAACGTTTTCCAGCTCCAATTGGATGTATTCCTTCAGCAGAGCCATCAG
Organism: uncultured Acidobacteriota bacterium; assembly: GCA_964506795.1. Taxonomy (GTDB): domain Bacteria; phylum Acidobacteriota; class UBA6911; order UBA6911; family UBA6911; genus UBA6911. The sequence continues at coordinate 56,520 of CAZDMR010000014.1, forward strand.
GGTATAGACCTCGCTCTGCGGCCTTTTCCAATTCTCAACGGAAAATGCGTACAGGGTCAGCACCTCCAATCCAAGCCGCGCGGAGCTCTCGACGATATCCCGGACGGACTCAATCCCTGCGCGATGCCCTTCGACTCGGGGGAGCTTTCGATTGCGCGCCCACCGGCCGTTCCCATCCATGATTACGGCTACGTGTTTCGGCAAACGATCCCCGTCGATGCGCTTCAACAGACCGGCTTCCTTGCTTCCGGGCTCAGCGAGGCCCTTTAATTCCATACAATTGTTCTCCTGCTTCCAATGATATCAAAATTCAGCGGATGCTCAGTACTGAACTTTTACAAGAACCAATCCGTTTGAGGGAGCGGTGAAACCGGCGAGTTTCCGATCCCGTCTGGCGAAGAGCCTGCGGAAATCTTCCGGCGCGATGGTTCCTCTGCCGACCTCCAGCAGAGTTCCGGCCATGTTTCGCACCATGTGATGCAGAAATCCGTTGCCCTCCACTGTTAAGAGCAGGCGCCGTCCTGTTTTCTTCAGCTCGCAGCGAAGAATGCGCCGGACGGCGCCGGTGCGGCCTGCGTCTGTCTTCGCGAAGCTCGTAAAATCGTGTTCTCCCAGGAACAATTTCGCGGCGGCTTCCATTCGATGAATGTCCACCCGGTAAGGGAAATGAAAGTATTCCCGAATCAAATGCGGCGGCAGGATCGGGCCGAGATAGATCTGGTAGCGATATGTCTTGGATACCGCGTCCCGCCGTGCGTGGAAGCGGGGGGGCACGCGGCGTGCCGATAGAATGCGGATATCTCGCGGGAGTATGCTGTTGAGGGCGCGAACCATTTGCGGGAGGGGAAGGCCCGACGCAGTGAAAAAGTTGGCTACCAGTCCGCGGGCATGCGTTCCCGCATCGGTGCGGCCGCTGGCTGAGAGAACGGCGCGCTCTCCGGTAATTCGGGCAATGGCTTCGGAAAGCAATCCCTGCACTGTGGGGGCGTTATGCTGAATCTGCCATCCATGGTATGCCGTTCCGTCGAAAGCAACGGTCAGCCGGATATTTCGCTTAGGTTTCATCTGCTTCCGGGTTTTATTGCCCGACTTCCGGTTTTGCACAGGGGGCATTCTTCGGGGAGATAGACAGGCACGTCCAAAACCGCGAGCGAAGCCCCGGGAACGCCCATATCCGCTGAACCTCCGCTGCGGTCGATCAGACAGCCGACGGCTGTTACAATTCCGCCTGAATCGGCGACAACCTGCATGGTTTCTCTCGTGGATTTTCCCGTGGTGACGACATCTTCCACAACATACGCTTTTTCTCCGGGCCGGATCCGGAATCCGCGGCGCAGTGTAAGAGCGCCGTTCTGACGTTCCGCGAACAGCGCGCGGACGGAAAGCGCGCGCGCCACTTCGTGGGCCACAAGAATGCCGCCCATGGCGGGTGCAATAACAAAATCAGGCGGGCCGGCCAGGGCGAGCAAACGCTCCGCCAGAGCCGTGCCCAGCGCCGCCGCCTGGCTGGGCCGCTGAAGCACCAGAGCGCATTGAATATAACGATTGCTGTGCAATCCGGAAGTGAGCAGGAAATGCCCTTCCAGCAAGGCTTCCGATTGTCTGAACATGTCGAGCACTTCGTTTTGAGTCATGGCGGGCTCCGAAAAACCTCATTGAATCACACCGGCCTCGTGCCGGAATGGAACGACGAAACGGATTCCCTATGTGCGCCCTTTATGCTCCCGCTCCGCTTTCATAAGATCCTGTGGGATGCGCGCATGTATGATAAAATGGATTATCTTGTAGGCAAAGGAGTCATTTTATGTCAGGTCACTCAAAGTGGCATTCGATTAAGCATAAGAAGGCGGCGACGGACTCGAAACGGGGGCGATTGTTTACCCGTTTGATAAAGGAAATGACGGCGGCGGCTCGGATGGGCGGAGGAGATCCAAACGCCAATCCCAGACTCCGTCTTGCGGTGGCGAACGCAAAAGCCGGCAACATGCCTGCGGAGAATATCAAGCGCGCCATTATGAGAGGCACGGGAGAGCTCCCGGGCGTTTCTTACGAAGACGTAAACTATGAAGGGTACGGACCGGGCGGCGTGGCCGTCTATATGCGGGTGCTCACGGACAACAAAAACCGCACAGTGGCCGAATTGAGGCATATCCTTTCCAAAAACGGCGGGAATTTGGGAGAGACGGGCTGCGTCGGCTGGATGTTCGATCGCAAGGGCTACTTCGTTGTGGAAAAATCGTCTGTGGATGAGGATAGGTTGTTGGAAATAGCCTTGGGTTCAGGCGCGGAAGATATGCGGGACGACGGCGATACCTTCGAGATTCTCACCTCCCCCGAAAACTTCGATGCGGTAAACTCCGCCCTCGAATCCGCAAATATCCCGACGGTGACTGCCGAAATTTCCATGCTCCCCCAAAACTACGTCAAGCTGGAAGGCAAAAACGCTCAATCGATGCTCAAACTCATGGAGGCCCTCGAGGACCATGAGGATGTCCAGAACGTATGGGCGAACTTTGACATTGATGAGTCGGAATTTAACGAAGAAGCCTCTTAAGGCATCCTGTTGATGCGGATACTGGGCATTGATCCGGGAAGCGGATCCACGGGATACGGGATCATCGACACGGACGGGTTGAAGCATAAAGCCGTCCTTTACGGCGCTATAAGTCCCGGAGCGCGTCGTCCTTTCCCTCAGCGCCTTCATCAAATCCACGCGGATTTAACGAACATCCTCGCAACTGAGCCCGCGGACGTCATGGCGATAGAAAATGTGTTCCACGCGGCCAACGTGCAGTCCGCCCTTAAACTGGGCCATGCGAGAGGCGTTGCTCTGCTGGTGGCGGCGGAGCGGGGGATGGATGTATTTGAATATTCCGCCCTGGAAATAAAAAGAGCCGTGGTGGGATACGGGCGGGCCGAAAAAACACAAATACAAAAAATGGTCCGGATGCTTCTCGATCTGCCTGAAATTCCTTCGCCGGATGATGCCGCCGACGCTCTGGCGGTGGCTATCTGCCACGCCAACCAGTTCAAATTCAAAACTGGCGGAGAATGATCAGGCAAGGGATGCGCCCTTGATATCCCGCTTAAAAACGGGTTGCCGTCAGGCTATTGCAATTCCCGCGTAAGCAACCACGTGGTCGTAGTCTCCGCTTGCGACGCCGGAATGCGTATATCGAATCAGCCTGCCGGCGGAAGCGCCGAGATCCCTGCAGGCCGTAAGCACCGCCGCCGTCGGAGCGAAGCCGCACATGCTGATTTCTTTTTCAACCACGGTCCGATAGAGGCCTTCGGGATCCACGGCCAGGATCCGATCGATAGCCAACCGGTCTTGTCTGGCCGCGCTTTCCGCATCTTCGTAATGCGTCATATCCGAGCTTGAAACAAGCAGCACGGGTTCCTGAAAAGAGCGGATAACGCGGGCCATCCCATGTCCCAGCGCTTCCAGCAGAGGGTAGTCCGTTGTTCGAACGCAGATTGCCGCGAATCGGAAGTCCGGCTGCAGCACTTGAAGGAAGGGAATCTGGACTTCCACGGAGTGCTCGCTTTGATGCGCCGATGAATCTTCCTGCAATCCCGGGCACTCCGCCGACAGGCTCCGATTCAGTTCCTCATCGAGGGGCGCCGCGCCCAAGGGCATATTCCAAGGCGTATCGGGCGAAAGCGCCAGCGCCGCCCCTCTTCCCGAATGATTGGGGCCTAAGAGGATCACGCGGCGGGGAAGGCGAACGGCCGAAAAAACTTCGCCCGCCACGGCGCCCGAATAGATGTACCCGGCATGGGGCACCAGAACAGCTTTCGCCTCCAATATGGATTCGGGTTTTCGAACCAAGGATTCGACTGTCCTGCGCAGCTCGTCGGGATCCCTCGAGTAGAATTGCCCTGCTACCGCAGCCTGCCTTGCCATAATTTCAAGCCCATTTGAAGAATGTTGGCCCCCATGCCTCTATTGAAGCGGAAAGGGGCATCCCGTATAAACAGCGTTTCTTCGGACGGCCCCAAGCAATGCAAAAATTCGCAATCGGTTATTCAAAGCGTCCCACGCGCACTTGTGCGGGGCGAAGCAATTGTCCCTGCATGATATATCCGGTTTGAAGCTCTTCTATTACGATCCCGTCTTTTTCGGCTTCGGAAACGACGACTGTTCCAACCGCCTGCTCCATATTGGGATCGAACGGCTGGCCCAGTGCCGGAATAGCCTCCACGCCCAGGGATTGAAGTTTGGCGCAAAACAGATCCGCCGTGATCCGTACTCCCTCGAGGAAATTCTCAAAGGCTCCGTTTTTGGATCCCTCATCCTTTGCGGCGGCGGCCAGGGCGCGCTGGAGATTGTCCAGGATTTCGAGAAAAGGCAAAAGCATCTCCTGTTTGTCCAATTCCATCCTGCGTTCGAAATCAGCCTGCAGCCGGGACTTGGTGCGGCTGATTTCTTCGTCGATCTGCTTTTTCTTTTCCTCGAATTTACGCTCCATTTCGGCCATCCGCGTCATCAATTCTTCGACATAGGAAGGATAACGCGGCTTTTCTTCCGGAACGGTTGATAGTTCGAGTGTATCGAGATTCACAAATTCCCTTTTGTCTATAACTTGAAAGCCGCCGTCTTCGGATTCCGAAACTTTCTGTTTTCCCTGATCTTCCATCCCCGCTTCCCTATAAAAATAGTCCAATTTGGATTCGAAATTCGGAGCTTTATATACGCGATTTTCAAGCTTGGTTCAATGGTTTATGCCCAAGTAGCCGCTCGATCCGCTTGGAAGTCGGCGGATGAGTGCTGAAAAGGTTCATTAAGGACCTTCCCGAAAACGGATGCATGATGAACATGTGCGCAGTACTCGGCGACGCCTCCATGGGGATCCTTTTGGAATAGTTTTCCAGTTTTTGGAGAGCGGATGCCAACCCGTAAGGACTCCCCGCCGCTTCGGCTCCGCCCGCGTCGGCCAGGTATTCACGGGTTCTCGATATCCAGAGCTGGATAAGAACCGCCGCAATCGGAGCCACGATAATGGTGAACAAGGATCCAAGCGCGCCTCTTCCGTCCTCGCCCTGATCCCGGCCGCCTCCGAATAAGGCGGCAAAACGCGCCATATGGGCAATCCATAAAATCATTCCCGCAAGGGTGGCGGCGACGCTGCTGATCAGGATGTCCCGGTTTTTGATATGGGTGATTTCATGCCCCAGGACTCCGGTGAGTTCATCTTCGTTGAGGAGGCGCAAAGCTCCCTGAGTCACGGCAACGGATGCATGGGCCGGGTTGCGTCCGGTTGCAAACGCGTTGGGAGAATCATCCGGGATAATGTAAAGCTTCGGCATTGGAATCCCGTGGTGCAAAGACAGAAGCTCCACGGTTCGATAAATCTGCGGACTCTGCTCCCTCGTCACGGGCTGTGCTTTGTACATGCGCAGCGCGATTTTGTCGGAGTAAAAGTAGCTCACGAAGTTCATGGCAACCGACACCGCCAACGCAACGGCAAGCCCGCCGCGGCCCCAAAGGCTTCCCGCGTAGAGAATAATCCCCGTAAGCAACCCAAGCAGCAAGACGGTTTTAATCTTGTTCATGAGAAACACCTTCAAAAAGCGAAATAACCGCAGCGGAAGCGTATTCTAATTCTCGGACAGGCTCCTAGTACTACTACGTTAAGTTATTAAGGACTTCGAGGG
>CAZDMR010000015.1:0-55582 GCA_964506795.1 uncultured Acidobacteriota bacterium
GATCGTTAACCCCCTTCCCCCGCTCGAAACACAGCCGAAACATCTCAGCCCCTACCCGACTCTCGACATATCCGATCATTCCCTGTTTCCGCGGTCGAAAGATCGCGGCCCCATTGAAGCACGGGGGATCTGAAAATATTGCCGCCTTCATCACTCGTTTCCGCGGTCGAAAGATCGCGGCCCCATTGAAGCTTGCCTTGGAGCCACACGGGGGTCCCGGTATAAGCCGAGTTTCCGCGGTCGAAAGATCGCGGCCCCATTGAAGCCGAGCGGCGGCGTCGTGGTGAACATAAATTCGCTGGTTTCCGCGGTCGAAAGATCGCGGCCCCATTGAAGCGGGTTCTACTCGGGAGCGCCGCGTCTCACTCCCGCTGTTTCCGCGGTCGAAAGATCGCGGCCCCATTGAAGCCGCATGAAGATGCTCTGCGAGTCCCGCCCATAGCCGTGTTTCCGCGGTCGAAAGATCGCGGCCCCATTGAAGCCGCCCACCGCTCCAACAATGACGCAAAGGCGCACGCAGTTTCCGCGGTCGAAAGATCGCGGCCCCATTGAAGCAAAATATCCGCCGCTACAAACCACCTCCATGATCGATATTGCCCGACCGGTCGCGGCGCGATCGTATGTGAAGCAATGTTTAAAAAGGGCCGCGCGGTTTTGTGGATGCCCTTTTTTGTTGATTTTGCTCGGGGCAGTTATGCTATAAAAAACTGCTTTGCGGCGCGGAGCATGGAGCGTTTAAGGGTCTCTTATTCTCCGGGTTTCTCCTAACGTAACCAAGAAGTGTTACCGATTGAAGGGACATGAACAGACGGAGTCGAACGCGTTTTAGAACGGACTTGACCGTAAACGTAAGCTGCGCGGATGCTCCCACTTGCTCGGGCAAAGCAAGACTGGCCGACCTCTCTGTGCATGGGCTGAGTTTGGTTCTGAAAGATAAGCTCAATGTCGGCTCCTCAGTCAAGGTTGAATGGGGGAATTACTCTTTTGTCGGGGAGTCCATTTACTGCAAGCCGCACGGCGACGAGTTTTTGGTGGGATTGAAGGTGGACGATCCCGTTTACGAAACCGCAAAGAAGTACGCAAGCCAATAGATTGCGATGCAATGCCCGCAGTGGGCCCCTTCCGCATAAGAAACAGCAAGCCGGTTCTTTGCCCCGTTATTGTTTCTTCGCCTGCTTCTTAAGCAGCTTGTACCTTATGCTGTCCGCAAGGGCCAGGTAACTGGCTTCCAAAATATTCTCCGATACTCCGACCGTCGTCCAGTTTTCTTCGCCGTCGCTCTGCTGGATGTAAACCCTCACTTTGGAAGCTGTGCCCTGGGCTCCTTCCAGGACGCGGACCTTGTAATCCGTGAGGCGTACGCTGCGCAAAGGCTCGTAGAATTCGTTGAGCGCCGCGCGCAGAGCTTTGTCCAAGGCGTGCACCGGGCCGTCTCCCTCGGCGACGGTGTGGACGGATTTATCGCCTACGCGGATTTTGACGGTTGCCTCGGAGGTTACTTCTCCGGTCCGGTGCATGTCGGTGAAGACGCGGAAATTGTCTATGGCAAAAAATTCTCTTTCTCCGTTGAGGGCTGTTTCCATGAGCACCCGCACGGATGCTTCCGCCGATTCAAATTCGTATCCCTGATTTTCGAGTTTCTTGATGCGGTTAAGCGCCGGCCTCAGCTTTTCTTCCTGTTCGCCGATGTCCAGATTCATTTCATTGGCTTTGTATAGAAGATTGCTTTTCCCCGACAGTTCCGATACCAGAACGCGGCGCGCGTTGCCGACGTTTTCCGGATGGATATGTTCATAAGTCGTCGCATCCTTCATTACGGCGCTGACATGAACTCCTCCTTTGTGCGCGAACGCGCTCTCTCCAACGAAAGGAAGATCCTTGCGGTGCGGCAAGTTGGCGATCTGGCTTATGAATTTGGAAGTGTTGGTAAGCAGTTTGAGTTTTTCCGCGCCGATGGCGCTATGTCCCATTTTTATTTCAAGATTAGGGATGATGGAGCACAGGTTCGCGTTTCCGCAGCGTTCCCCATAGCCGTTTATGGTCCCCTGCACTTGGACGATGCCGCACTCCACGGCAGCCAGAGAGTTAGCGACCGCCAGTTCGGAATCGTTGTGGCAATGAATGCCCAGCGGGAGCTTAATAACGGACTGAACGCGGCGGATGGCATCCCGCAAGCGGTCCGTCAGGGTCCCGCCGTTGGTGTCGCATAGAACAATAATGTCCGCGCCCCCTTCTTCGGCGGCGCGCAGAGTGCGCATCGCATAATCCGGATTGGCCGCGAGCCCATCGAAAAAGTGTTCCGCGTCGTAAATGACTTCCCGTCCCTTGGACTTGAGATAGGCCACTGAATCGCGGATGAGTTCACAGTTCCTTTCCAGGGTTGTTTTCAGGGCGGAGTGGACATGAAAGTCCCAGGATTTGCCGAATATGGTGACCGCCGGCGTTGCCGCATCCAGCAACGATCTGATATTCGGGTCTTCCTCCGGCTTGTTTTTTGCAAGCGCCGTGCTCCCGAAAGCTGTAATTCTGGCCGAATTCCACGTTTGCTCCGCGGCGCGCTGGAAAAACTGCGCATCCTTTTCATTGGATCCCGGCCAACCCCCCTCAATATAATGCACCCCGAGATCATCCAATTTTCGGGCGACCCTGATTTTGTCCTGTACGGAAAATGCCACACTCTCGCCCTGAGTGCCGTCCCTTAATGTCGTATCGTAGATTTTTATATTCACCCGAGCCTCCTCCAACTGACCTGAAAATAAAAAAAAAGCCCTCACCCGCCGGGCGGATGAGGGCTGGGTGCACGCACCTGTGCAAGCCTTTATCCGCCGGGGGAATCCCCGGAAATGTTAATAATGGCGATTCCGATGAAATTTATATTAGATTGCTTTGCCATATTCGTCCAATAAACCTTTAATCGCAATACATTGCCATATAGTATTCCCATTTGCAAATGGAAATTACAGGCTTGGGGATTTCAACACAACCTATTAATCCGGATTATTCATGAAGCTTCCACTGCGGCGCCTCGCTACGAATCCGCATGAATAATCGGGGTTAACGGAGATACTGCCATGAAACTTCAGGGAAAATCAGCCGTCGTGACCGGCAGCTCGGTCGGCGTGGGCCGCGCCGCCGCCATAAGACTTGCAGAGAAAGGCTGTGCGGTTGCGGTGAATTATAACCGAAGCAAATCGGAAGCCGAGGAAACCGCCGAGCTTTGCCGGACTCGAGGAGCGAATGTGATCGTCGTTCAAGCGGATGTATCCTCGGACGGCGACTGCCGCCGCCTTATCGGGACCGCAGCCGAGGCTTTCGGACGGCTGGACATCCTGGTGAATAATGCCGCCGTAACGGAGTTTATCGAGTTCCGCGACTTGGAGGGGCTGACCGAAGATATCTGGATGAAGATCCTCCGAACCAACCTGCTGGGAAATTTCTTCTGCTCGCGCGCGGCGATTCCCCATATGCGCGCCGCGGGGGAGGGGGCCATTGTGAACGTAGGTTCCATTGCCGGATTTCTAGGCGGGGGAAGCTCGATAGCCTATGCGGCTTCCAAGGCCGCAGTCATCAACATGACCAAAAGCCTGGCCCGCATCCTGGGGCCTGAAATACGCGTCAACGGCGTCGCCCCGGGAGCCATCGATACCCGTTGGCTCCGCAGCGGGCTGGGCGGCAAAGCGTTCGAATCCCTGCGGGATTCTCTACGTTATACAACGCCGCTTAAGGTGATCGCAACTCCCGAGGATGTGGCGGACGCGATCGTCTGGCTGGCTGAGGGAGCCCGAATGATGACGGGAGAAACCATCAAGCTCGACGGCGGCCAGCACTTGGGCTCAGACAGGGGATTGGTGCAGAAGGAAGAATGAATCGAGATTTTTGAAGGATTAGATAAACGTCTCCATTATATCCGAGATGATCTGTTCGAATTTCCCGGCGTTTTCCTCTTGGATGCGCCGCATGACTTGATCCACCCGTATCCGGAGATCCGGATTATACATATCGTCAAGCGATTGGTAAAATCCCGTTCTCCTTCCGAGCCTGTAATGCTGCCTTTCGGCTGCGTCAAGGGACTGGTAGCGGTCGATTACCGCCAGCATTCTCTCCTTGTCTTCCGGAAATCTTCCTTCAACTTCCTGCAAGAGGTTGAGAATGTGGTCGCTTGTAAACTGGCTGTGAATTCCGTTTAGATTTTCAATCAGCAGTTTTTCCTCCTCCACCATTTCATCGTCGCTCCGGAGTTCGAACTCTCCGTTTTGAATTTTTTGATAAAGCGGCATGATGTTCAAAACTTTCAAGGTTCGGACCCGTATGAAATCCGGATCGATCTGATTGAGGACTCGGGCTGTCTCGACCGCATGCTCCCGCCACATTGATTTGCCGCCGAGCCCGGGCATAATGTATTCCGATAATGATATGCCGGACTTCTTTATCTTCCTGCCCGATTCCACCAGTTCATGGGCGGTGACTCCCTTCTGCACCAATTCAAGGACCGGATCATGCCCGGATTCGAGGCCCATGTGGATTCGGGAAAGACCCGCGGCGCGAAGCGCGCAGAATTCGTCGACGCTTTTATGAAATGCCGTTTTTGCCCTGGCGTAGGTGGTAATTCTTTCTATGGAAGGGAACGCCTTCTTGAGATACTCCAGCATTTCCACCAGATTCTTGGTCTTGAGAGCCAGGTTGTCGGCGTCCTGAAGAAAGACATTTTTCGCTCCTGTGTAAAGCCACAGGACGATACTGCGGTACCCTTCCGGATATTGATCCGACCTGCTCAGGATCGACCTTGCCAGCGATGAGTCGACTTTTCCTCCCAGCCCCATTTGCCATGAGGATGCATTTATTTCCGAGACAACCTGCCGGATCGCGTCAATGTCTCTTTTTACCTCCTCAACCGACCGGGGGCTGAATCGTCGGCCCTTGTAAATATGGCAGAAAGCGCAGCGGTTCCAGGGACAGTTGCGGGTCACCCGGAGCAGCAAGCTATAGGACTCGCTCGGCGGCCGGATCGGCCCCTGTTCAATAGAAGGCATGAACGCTGTCATTTCCATAAATGATATCTTATCACATGGAGGAAGGCCACGCCAAGTTATTGCTTAATAAACAGATAACGCATTTATGGAAGAGCATGCTCCTTTGCTGAAAAATTCCGGCGCCTTTTTGGATTTTTAGCATCGGCTTGCGGCTCGAGTTAAAAAATTCACGAGCTATTCGAATTCGATCTGAATCTGCACTATTTCGGAGCGGCTGCCTATGCGTATCGGGGGGCCCCATGTGCCGACGCCGCTGGACACATAATAATGAGTGTCCCCGATCTTTTTATAACCCCAGTCCAGCTCGTAGATGGCGTGGACAATGTAGTTGATGGGCCACAACTGGCCTTTATGGGTGTGTCCCGAGAGCTGAAGATCCACTCCCTGCTTTGCCGCTTCATTCAAGGCAGAAGGTTGATGATCCATCAGGATCACGGGGCAGCGGGTATCCACTTCCCGCATGATCTCGGATAGTTCTCTGCGTTTTTTCCCGGCAAGCCGGTTTTTTGACAAGTCTTCCCTTCCTACGATATATATCGAATCAGCGATTTTGATGCTTTGATCTCGAAGAATCACGATGTCGTGACTCGTCAGGTAATCGCAGGCCCTTTCGACTCCTCCTATATACTCGTGGTTTCCCGTAACGCCGTAGACTCCGAAACGGGATTCGATCTTTGTAAGAGCTTCTCCGAGGTTTTGTTTAATAACGGGAGCCACATCCTCATCGACGATATCGCCCGGCAGAAGGACCAGGTCAGGTCTCAAGCTGTTGATGGTCTTCACAATAGAATCCATCCGGGCCCGGCCCACAATAGTGCCCAGGTGGATGTCGGATGCGGCCACGATATTCAGCCGCTTGAGGTCGCCTGCGCTTTTGGCGATCCGAAGGTTCAGTTTTCTGGTGCAGGGGATGATGGAGTTGATATGCCCGGCGATCAGAAGCAGACCCACAATTCCCAGAATGCAGGCGGAAGTAATGTATTTCGCGCGGTCGTAATGATCGGTAATCAGGGATGGGAAGAAAGGAAAAAAATGGTTGAAGAATCTGGCAAGATCGAGAAGGACGACGGCCAGTAACAAATAAAGCATGGCGGCGATCCAGAAGGATCCCATCCAGACCAGGACGTCGGATAGAGCACTCGCCCGGACATTTTCGAGCAGCCTGCCGCCGAAGAAGGACAGCGCAATGATCCAAAAAACAACGGTATATGCATTCCTGAGACTCGAACCGGACGGTATTGACTGAAGGCCCCTCATATAAATGTAAGTGCTGACCAGTCCTATGACGGCTAAGAAAATTGCAAAAAAAGCAATTCTCGCGATTGCGCTCATTGTCATTATCCTTTTCTGCGGTGACGGCAGTCACAGCGGACGCTTCAGTTTGCTTTTAATATAGTGCGGCTGGCAAGAAAATGTTTTATGGCAACTGCCAGTCCATTCTTTTTGAGTCTGTCGAGATAAAGCCCGGCGGCGGTTTCGGAACCGCCGGGTTACCCCTGTTATAGAAGAACGTTTCGGATTTCGCGGGCCGCGCCCCTAAATCCATGCGTTTCTGTCCCCACCCATGATCCATATAATAATTCCTAATTCCGGGCGGAAAAATTTAGAGCTTGCTTTACAAGGGGCCCAGGGGATTTAATAGGATAGTTTCCCTTGGAGCTCCTGAAATGCATACCCCCTCGATTCGAGTGCTGCTGATCGAGCGCAGCGAGGCGGGCAGCCGTCTGCTCACGAAAAAATTGACCGCACTCGGTCCGGAGTTCCTGAGAATCCTGCATGTGAAAAGACTGGATGAAGCTCTCAAACGAATGGACCGCGAGTCTTTTGATGCAGCGCTTTTCAGCTTTTCCGATGCCGCGGCAAATCCGATGGAGGCCCTTCAACAACTGCGGGAGCGGTCCCCTCGGCTTCCGATTATCGTTTTGGCGCCGACCGGGACCGGCGCGCCGGCGATGGATGAACTGCGGGAGGGAGTGCAGGGATGCATGGTCGAAGAAGAGGACGATCCCAAGGCTGTTTACACCGCGATTCTCGCGGCGGCCGGGCGAGCGGGCGGCCGTGATGCGTTGCACGAAAGCGAGGAGCGGCTCCGCGTCGCATGGGAAGCGGCGCGTGCGATGGTTTATGAGATGGATGCCCGCACCGGAAGCGCTGTGTTCGCGCAGGGGCTTCGCCAACTGGTCGGCTACGGGCCGGGAGATGTGCCGCAGAGGAGGGATTGGTGGTTTGCCCGAATCCATAAGAGCGATCTTCCCGTCATTGAGCCTAAAATGCAGGAGGCTTCTGCCGGAGGTAATGATTATTGCCTCCAGTATCGCGTCCGACACAAGAATGGGAAATACATTGTCGTGGAGGACAAAGGGCGCAATATCCTGGATGACAAAGGACGGATCGTCCGATCCGTCGGCAGCGTCACGGATATTACCGAACGCAAACGGTCCCAGGACGCCCTGCGCCGCAGCGAACAACACTATCATCGGCTTGTCGAAGAGCTTGAGCGCATGGTCGAGCGGAGGACGGCGGATCTGGAGAAACAAAGCCTGCGGCTTCGCTCTATGGCGGAAGAGCTGACCCATGCCGAGGAACGCGAACGGAGACGTCTGGCGCAGGCAATGCACGACGATCTTCAACAGCAGCTGGTCGGGGCCAGGTTCTGCGCGGAAACCCTGGGCAGCGGCATCCAAAAAGCGTCGCTGAAAGGATTGGTGAACCGGCTGGTGCAGCTTTTAAACAATGCAATTGAAAGCTCGCGATCGCTGGCTTTTGAATTGAGCCCCCCTATCCTCCATAATACCCGCTTGGTGCAGGCCATGCAGTTCCTTGAAAGGAACATGAAGGAGAGGCATGGATTGAGCGTGAATATGAAGCTGGAAGAATCCGCCGAGCCGGAAACGGAAGAGCTTAAAATTTTGCTTTTTCATTCCGTCCGGGAATTGTTGTTCAATGTTGTGAAGCACGCTCAGACTAAAACCGCGGGGGTCGAATTGCGGCGCATCGAGAAGGGCTGCATCCGAGTCACGGTTTCGGATGACGGCATAGGTTTCAATCCGGAGCAACTCGGCCGTGCGGATTCCGGAGCGGGATTCGGCCTCTCCAGCATCCGGGAGCGTCTGAACGCCGCCGGAGGGAATCTGGACATTAAGAGCGTTTCGGGATCCGGAAGCCGTTTCACGATTACACTGCCGCTGGGGAAACCCAAAGCGGATGTACCGGCCGGAGATATGCTGCGGCCCATGCTCCGGGCAAAACCTGATGGACGCTTGCTTCGCTCAAACCGGAAGCGGCAGATGTAATCGGAAAGAAACAATCTTCAGAAGCGGATTGCCGCCTATTCTATGAGTGATGCCGCAGCCTTGGAAAAAGAGCCGGATACCCTGCCTGCGGGATAGGCAATGACATTTGAACCCAGAAGCGGTTATTTTGGGATTCAGGGAAAGTCCTGGATTTATCGCGATGGCACGGGATTCAATCGATCAGGCGAAATGGATTCGGGGAGCGACGCTGACCCGGGCGGGAAGATAAAGCCGCTCCTGCGGCAGCCTGTCCCTGCGTTCCGGGGAGGCTTCCTTACGAAATAGGATATTATATATTAACCGCGAAACAAGCCAGCCGATTGCTGTTTCATATAGAAGGATTAACATAATGCTCGCAATCACCGGAGCCTCGGGGGAAGTGGGAGGCAGGGTGGCCCGGCGCCTGGCCGGGCTTGGAGCGCCCCAGCGGTTGATCGTTCGGGATCCTTTACGGGCGCCCCGATTGCCCGGCGCCGAAATCGTTGGTGCGTCCTCGTACGGTGATGCTGTTTCCATGCGCGGGGCCCTCAAGGGTATAGACGTATTATTCTTGGTTTCCGCCCGCGACAGGTTCGGTGTCGCCCAGATCAGCGCAAAGAACGGCGTAAAGCCTCCTCCGTACGACCGGCTGCAGGAGCAGATTACAGCCGTGGATTCGGCGGCGGCCGCCGGCGTGAAACATATCGTATACCTTTCGGTTCTCAATGCCGCTGCGGAGGCCACCTTTATCCTGGCCCATGACCACTTTCACACCGAAGAGCGCATCCGCGCTGCGGGTGTGCCGTACACTTTCCTGCGGGCGAGCCTGTATACGGATAATGTGCCCCAAAACGTTTCGGAGGGTGATGTCATCCGGGCGCCCGCCGGGGAAGGCCGCGCTTCCTGGGTTACCCGCGACGATATCGCCGATGTGGCGGTTTCCGTAATGACCGGAACGGGGCATGAGGGGCGCATCTACGACGTGACGGGTCCGGAAGCGCTCACAATGGCTGAGACGGCCGAACGGCTGTCCGCTGTGACAGGCCGAAGGATTGTCTATCGGGCCCAGACTCCCCAAGAAGCCCGGAGCGCCCGTTCCACAAGCAGATTGGAGAAATTTGAAGCTGAAAGGCGTATGCTGACCGGTCGTGGATTGGATGACTATGAGGTGGAGATTTTTGTCACCCACTTCCTGCAGATCGCCGCCGGTGAATTGGCGTCTGTCAGCAATACGGTCCCCGAACTGACCGGGCATCCGGCCCAGTCGCTGATGGAATATCTCGAGCTGCATCCGGAGAGTTATTCCCACCTTCTGGACAAATGATCTCGGAGGACATAAGACGTCGTCAGACGGGATTTTCACCAGGGGCGGGCATTCTACGGGATCGGAACACGCCTGCAATCTGCGGACTTATTCAGGTTGAAAATGTTGTTGCCGCAATCCTTTCCTCCCTGACAAGTCCTATGACTGAATGCCTGCTAAAATCTCTTTCCCGAACGCCAGGCAATCCGTGCGTTTCAGGAGGTCGTAATCATCAAGCGGCTTGCCCGCCAGTTTGGGATACGCATCTTCCATCCTTCGGCGCGTCCCGGGATCAAGCAGGGATTTCGTTATTCTGCCGTTAAATACTCTGGACGGGACAGTGCCGGCTTCGCTCAATCGGGCCAGGTGGTTGTCGATATACGCAGTCTTCTGTTGCGGTCCGACCGGTCTTTCACCGTTGCCGCAAACGGCGAACAATCCCCGGATTTTCGTTTTCAGGGATTCCTTGTTCTTGGTAATGTAGTCCTGCAACTCTTTTGGCGTAACGCCCGATCGGATAGAGCCGCCTATGACAATGTGATCGAAACCCTTCAAATCAGGATTCTCGCGCACGTCGAAAACGGCTGCAATGCCGCCCATTCCTTCGGAGATCCAAACGGCGGCGTCGCGGGAGCTCCCGCACCAGGTTCCGTAAAGCACGGCGCATTTTTTATCCGAAGGTATGGGATAGTATTCCAACGCCCACGCATTATTGCCTGAAACCAGCGTGCCGATTCCGGCCGCCAATCCCAATCTGAAAAAATCTCTTCTTTCCATATCCGGCTACCTCCATCTAGCGATATAAAATTTCGGCTTCAACCGATCAGCCGCTATGTAACTCTGCGGTGACGCCCTTTTTTTCTATAATACAGCGGTCCGGCGTCACCGAGAAATTAGAATCTCAAAATAATAGCCCCAAAGCTTTGACAAGATTTACCAAGCACCATCCGATAACCGGTATCATGAATCTTTTTATTATGCCTGCGACCGGCAGACGTATCGTTCTTTCCCTATCCGTGAGTAAGTCCCTCATCGGGATGGCAGAAAATTTTGATCCGCAATGATAGATATAATCCTTCCGCGGCATCCGGAATTCAGGCGTTCACAGTTAGAGACACTCTTTACCGTTTGTGGTACGGCGAGTTTAGCATTTTCATTCTGCCGCGGGGAAACCCAAAGCGGATGGTCCGGCCGGCGATAGGGTGCGGCCCATGCTCCCGGCAAAACCTGAGCGAAGATTGCTCCGCTCAAAACGGAAGGGGCAGATGTAATCGAAAAGAAACAATCTTCAGAACCCGCTCGTGTTGCCGCACCCTACTGATTCCCGGGCTGCTAGGGCAAGGAAGTTGGAAATGATGAACGCCTGAAAGAGCGCCGCGAGCGCAACAACTGTCTCGCCCGCTCGCCGGCTGTTATAATGAGGGCCGGAGGTTTCGCCTTGAACGCGGCCTCTGAATGACTTATAAGAATCTTCCCATGGACGAAGCGGGGCATGAATGCCCCGGGCGTTGTTCAAAGAAAGGAAAGCAATTATGGCGCTGATTGACTTTGGAGGCATCAAGGAGGAAGTCGTTACACGGAAAGAATTTTCTATGGCCAGGGCGCGCAAGGCGCTCCGAGGCGAGACGATCGCGGTGATCGGCTACGGGGTCCAGGGGCCCGCACAGTCTTTAAACATGAAGGATAACGGATTCAGAGTGATTGTCGGCCAGTCCAAGCAATACCCGCAGGACTGGAATAGAGCCAGGAAGGACGGATGGGTTCCCGGCAAGGATTTGTTTTCGATTGAAGAGGCATGCGAGCGGGGCACAATCATTGAAATGCTCGTATCCGATGCCGCGCAGAGATCGATCTGGCCGGTTGTAAAAGAGCGCCTCGATCCCGGAAACGCATTGTACTTTTCTCATGGCTTCTCCATCGTGTACAAGAAACAGACAAAGGTCATTCCGCCCAAGCATGTGGATGTTGTTATGGTGGCCCCCAAGGGATCCGGCACTTCGGTGCGCCGGAATTTTCTATCGGGAGCCGGCATTAACGCAAGTTTCGCCGTGGAGCAGGACGCCACCGGCCGCGCCCGGGAGCGGTGCCTTGCGCTGGGCATAGCGATTGGTTCGGGATATCTGTTCCCTACGACATTCAAAAACGAAGTGTTCAGCGATTTGACGGGGGAACGCGGCGTCCTCATGGGAGCCATCGCGGGTATCATGGAAGCGCAATACGACGTGTTGCGCCGGCGCGGACACAGCCCGAGCGAAGCCTTCAATGAAACCGTCGAGGAGTTTACCGAAAGTTTGATCCGCCTCGTCGGCGAAAACGGAATGGACTGGATGTATGCCAACTGCTCGTCGACTGCGCAGCGGGGTGCGCTGGATTGGAAACCGAAATTCAAGAAGGCTGTGATGCCGCTTTTCAACGAGCTGTACAAGAGAGTGGCCGCGGGCGTGGAAACCGAGCGCGTGCTGAAAAGCTGCGGGCGGCCCGATTACAAGGAAATTTTGACCAAGGAGCTCAATGTCATGGCCAATTCTGAGATGTGGCGCGCGGGCAAGGCCACGCGTTCTCTGCGCCCGAAAGAGCCCGCTAAAAGATTCGCCGCGGCTGCGAAGGGAACGATTGGCAGGGGAAAGAACTGAAGGGGCGCTTTTTGCCGGGCCAATAATCTCGGATTTGGAATTTTGGAGGATGCCGGATGTCTGGGAATAACCTATATCAGACGCCCTGGAATTTTTTGGGACTCCCCGAAAACGTCTCGCGCGCGGCGCGCGCCCGCGGTTGGCTGCTGCCGATTCCGTTTGAAGCCACGACCTCTTACGGGGCGGGCACACGCGACGGGCCGGCGGCGATTCTCGCCGCATCCCGGCAGGTGGAGCTGTATGACCGGGAATTCGGCGGCGAGCCGGCAATGGACTACGGAATTTACACGGCTCTTCCGCTGAACCCGGAGCACCGCTCGCCGGAATCCATGGCGCTGGCGGTTGAAAAGGCGGTCGCGGAACTGCTTGGCGGAAAGCCGCGTCCCGAGGTTTTGGGAGTTCTGGGCGGAGAGCATACGATCTCCGCGGGCGTCGTAAGAGGCTTGGCTCGGGTTCAGGGCGCCGATTCGCTGGTCGCGGTTCAGGTCGACGCGCACGCAGACCTGAGGGAAGAGTATGAAGGGTCCCCATACAGCCATGCGTGCGCGGCGAAGCGGATTCTGGAGGTTTGCCCGATGTTTCAGATAGGGATCCGCAATCTTTCGAGCGAGGAAGCCTCCTTCATGCAGGGATGCGCGGGCGTCCGGACCGTGTTTTCCGAGGAAGCCAATGATCCCCGGGGGCGATTTCTCAGCGAGCTGGCGGATTTTGTGAAGGATAAACGCGTGTTTTTTACCATCGACCTGGACGGGCTGGACCCTTCAATCATGCCGTCGGTAGGGACGCCGGAGCCGGGAGGGATATCCTGGGAGCGGATGCTGGAGATCGCTCGAACGGTCAGCGAAAACGCAGCGGACGTGCCCGTTTTCGACGTGGTCGAGCTGGCGCCGGTCCCCGGTTTTCGAGCTCCCGACTTCCTTGCGGCCAAGCTCGTTTACAAGATGTTTTCCTATAACTTAAAGCAAGGCCTCAACAGGAGAAGCAGGAATGGGCGAAGTTAAGCTGCCGAAAAAATTCACCAGCAAATATCCGCATAAATTCATCAAGGGAAAGCAGCAGTTTTTGAAGGGGAAGCGCATTCTTCCGAAGCCGATTACCGGGTCGGAAACGGTTGCGGACCTGATCGATCGCACTTTTTTGGCGTACAATGCCGGCAGGCTTCAGGAAGCTTGCCGGCTGTTTGTGGAGAAGATGCTCCGGCCGGATGTTACCATCGGCTTGAGCCTGTCGGGAGCGCTGACGCCGGCGGGGATCGGGTCTTCGGCGCTCATTCCCCTCATCAATGCGGGATTTGTGGATTGGATCGTATCGACGGGCGCCAATCTGTATCACGACATGCATCACGCGATGAACATGCCTCTCTATCGCGGTTCGCCCTTTTCTCCCGACCCGGAGCTCCGGAAGCGCGGCGTCGTCCGGATCTACGACATTCTGCTTGATTATAACGATGTCCTGATGGCGACGGATCATGTGCTGCGGCAGGTCCTTATGCAGCCCGAGTTCCAGCACGAAATGGGCACCGCGGAGCTCCATTATCTGCTGGGAAAGTATTGCGCGGAGTTCGAGGCTCAAACCGGGCGAAAAGACAGTTCCGTTCTGGCCGCCGCCTACCGCGCCGGCGTCCCCTGCTTTTGTTCCTCGCCGGGCGATTCGACCATCGGAATGAACATCGCGGGCCTGGAGCTGCGCAAAAACGAGCTGCGCATCAATCCTTCGCGAGACGTCAACGAGTCGACGGGCATAGTCCTTGCAGCCAAACGTGCGGGCCAAAAGACCGGCACGATTCTCGTCGGCGGCGGTTCCCCCAAGAACTTTATGCTGCAGACCGAACCCCAGATCCAGGAAGTGCTGCGCGTCAAGGAGGAAGGGCACGATTATTTCATTCAGTTCACCGACGCGCGGCCGGATACGGGCGGGCTTTCCGGGGCCACGCCGCAGGAGGCGATCACGTGGGGCAAGGTGGATCCGCTGCGGCTGCCCGACGCCGTGGTCTGCTATCTGGATTCGACGGTCGCCCTTCCTTTGCTGACGCACTATGCCCTGTCCCGCCGAAGGCCGAGAAAGCTGAAGCGCATCTACAATATGCTTCCCGCCATCATGGAACTGGTTGCAAGCGAATATTGGAAAAACAACAAAAGGCTTTAGCGAATTGAGGAGAAGGAATAGGGAACCTATTCCTTCAAGGAGGCGCTTCCTGCCGGCGGAGCACCCTCATTCATGATTCGTAACTGCGACGGCCATGTCGAAAACGAAACGGCTTCAAGCGTTGGCTCAAAAATACGGCACCCCGCTGTTTGTTGTAGACCACGATGCCGTTCGCGGGAACTATGCGGCGCTCAAAAAATATCTGCCCCGCGTCCAGATCTACTACGCCGTAAAAGCGAATCCGGATCCCGAGATCATACGGACGCTCTACGCCGCAGGAGCCGGTTTCGATGTGGCGTCCATCGCCGAATTCGAGCTGGTTTACGAAAATATACGAAAGCTGTCGGCGGCCGCCCGCCAGAATTTCATTTGGGACAAGGTGATTTATTCCAATCCCATAAAGGACCGGCGCACATTGGAGCAGCTGGACCGGTTCAAGCCTTTGGTCGTCTTCGACAATAGCGAAGAAATCAGGAAAATCCGCAAGCATGCTCCCCATGCAGGCTTGGCTTTGCGGATCAGGGTCCCAAACACGGGATCGATGGTCGAATTATCCAGCAAGTTCGGAGCGTCTCCGGCCGAAGCGGTGAGCCTGATCTCCATGGCATTCGATGCGGGCTTGACGGTCGAAGGAATGGGCTTCCACGTAGGAAGCCAGTGCACGAATTACGAAAACTACGTGCAGGCGCTTTCCACTTCGGCTTCCATTATGGAGGAGGCGGAAGGCCGCGGCTATCCTCTGAAGCTTCTCGATATCGGCGGCGGTTTCCCGGCGCGCTATGACCGGCATGTCCGCCCTTTTCGCGAATTGGCGAAAATCCTGAGCGGGGAAATCAAGCGGCTGTTCCCGAAGGATCTGGAAATCCTCGCGGAACCCGGAAGATTCATGGTGGCTACCGCGGCGATCCTGGTCGCGGAAGTCATCGGAAAGTCCGAGCGCGACGGCAAGCGCTGCTACTATTTAAACGACGGAATCTACCACACGTTTTCAGGGGTGCTGTTCGATCATTGCCACTATTCCATCAAGGCATTCCGGAAAGGGCCGAAAAGCATCTCCGCTGTATTTGGGCCCACGTGCGATGCGCTGGACACCATTTCCCAAGCTGAGGAGCTCCCGGATCTCCGAATCGGCGACTTGATCTACAGCGAAAATATCGGCGCTTACAGCCGCGCCTCGTCCACCTATTTCAACGGATTCCCGCCGGCGAAGGTTCTCCACATTAATACGGGGAAGGACCGCGATAAATAATTGATCAGCAAATAGACCTGTCGGAAGCAGCATGGTTTCCGATCCCTTGCCGCTGGTGGTCAAGTTGATCGAGGTATGGATGATGTCGGAAGGTTGGACGGGCCTTTCCTCTGCTTTTGGCATTTATGAAGCAAGTTTTAATTGGGAGAAACCTTAATATGTTCCCTGATTATTGAAATTGCGCCGGTTCTCTGTAAAATGTGCACCATGAATATTTTAGTTATTAATTGCGGGAGCTCTTCGCTCAAATTTCAACTTATAGATATACGCCGAATAGGATCGCAGGAAAAACTCCTTGCCAAGGGTCTTATTGAAAGGATCGGCGAGCAGGATTCAATCGTAAATTTCAGGGCCGGCGATGGAGAAAGCTTGCAGCGCCGGATGCAGGTCCTTGATCATCGGGCTGCCATGGATGCAGCTTTTGATCTGTTGCAGGAAAGCGGCGCGATAAAGAGCCGGGATGAGATCGCGGGAGTCGGCCATCGAATGGTGCATGGAGGAGAAAATTTCCGGCGGTCGGTGCCCATCAACGCGGAAGTTGAAAGCGCCATCGAAGAGTGTTCGCAGCTGGCGCCTTTGCATAATCCGCCGAACTTAAGCGGATACCGGGCCGCCCGGGACCTGCTCCCTTCGGTTACCCAGGTCGCGGTTTTTGACACGGCTTTTCACGCCACTCTTCCCGAGAAGGCTTATTTATATGCCGTTCCCTATGAGTATTACAAAAAAAACAAAATCCGCCGTTATGGATTTCACGGGACTTCGCACCGATTTGTTGCCGAACGCTTCGCCGAGATCCACGGCTCCGGACCTCAACCTTGGAAGTTGATTACGTGCCATCTGGGAAACGGCTGCTCTCTTTGCGCCGTTGAGGGCGGCCGGTCGGTGGATACCTCCATGGGCTTTACACCGCTCGAGGGACTCATGATGGGGACCCGATGCGGCGATCTGGACCCGGGAGTGCTTTTATATATGACGAATATGCTCCACTGCAGCGCCCAAAGGCTTGAAGACATACTGAACCGGGAGAGCGGACTGCAAGGCGTATCGGGCATTTCAAACGATATGCGGGACCTTATAGAAAAGAGCGAAGCAGGCAACCGGATGGCAAACCTGGCCGTGGAGATGTTCTGCTACCGCGTACGGAAATATCTCGGAGCATACATGGCCGCGCTTGACGGGGCGCACGCCATCATTTTCACGGGCGGAATCGGCGAAAATGCATCCAAAATCCGGGCGGAGATATGCCAAGGGCTGCATTCGCTGGGAGTGATTATTGATGCGGAGAAAAACCGGGCCATGGTGGGAATGGAAGGAGAAGTAAGCTCGGCGGAAAGCCCTGTCAAAGTCTGGGTGATCCCGACCAATGAAGAGCTTCTTATTGCTCGAGATACGGCAAGGTGCATTTCAGACGGGGAAGCGGGGAAATAAATTCCGCTAAAGCTTAAGAACCGGAGCGTCATGAAGGGACCGGAAACATCGGCGCTGAAGTCTGAAATCATACGCGCAGGGCGGAAACTCTGGGAAAGGCAATATGTCGACGGCAACGGCGGAAACATCTCCGCAAGGTTAAACGGTCAAAGCATCCTTTGCACGGCCTCGCTCTGCTCCAAGGGAGATCTCACAAGGAAGGATTTCGCCGTTGTGGGTATGGACGGCAGGCAGAAAAGCGGGACGAAGCGCATGTCCAGCGAGGTTCTGCTTCATCTGGCTATTTATAGGGAAGCACCCAAAGCTAAGGCCGTAATCCACTGCCATCCGCCGCATGCGCTTGCGTTTGCTCTGACCGGCCGCGTCCCGCCCGGCAATTTGGTGCCGGAGCACGAGGTTTTTATCGGGGACGTGGCCCTGGTCCCTTACGAAACGCCTGGAACCGCGGAGTTCGCGGAAGCCGTTGCCCCTTACGTGCAGGGCCGCAACCTGTTGCTGCTCCAGAATCATGGCATTGTTTGCTGGGCCGACACGGTGACGCACGCGGAGTGGATGGTGGAAGTATTCGACACCTATTGCAAGACTCTGCTTCTCGTATCTAATGCGGGCGGAGAACTTGTGCCCATTCCGGAATCCAAAACAGCCGAGCTGCGAAAAATCAGGGAAAAACTGGGGTTCTAAGCCGGTTATCCGTTTCTGTTTTCGAATTCCTTCATAAAGGAAGCGAGAGCGGCCACGGATTCCATCGGGACCGCGTTGTAAATGCTCGCGCGAATTCCGCCTACGGAGCGGTGGCCTTTCAATCCGATCATGCCGTTTTCCTTCGCCTGCGCAACGAAGTCTTCTTCCAATTTTTCGCTCGGCAGGCGCCAAACTACATTCATGATGGACCTGCTTTCCCTCTCGACCGGGGAGCGCCAGAAATCGCTCGAATCAATGACATCGTAAAGCATCGCCGCTTTCTTTTCGTTGATCTTTTGGATGGCCGCTACTCCGCCTTTCGATTCCATCCAGTCGCAAATCAGTTGAATTATATAGACGGCCCATGTGTTCGGAGTGTTGTACAGGCTTCCGTCCTGGATGTGTGTCGAATAGCGCAGGATTAAGGGGGTATTCTCCGGAGCGCGCTCGGCGAGGTCCCTCCGCATGATTACAATCGCCAGCCCCGACGGGCCGAGGTTTTTTTGCGCGCCCGCATAGATCATCGCAAATCGGCTCGCATCGACGGCTCGCGACAGAATTTCACTGGACATATCCACAACGAGCGGAGCGTCCACCTTGGGGAATTCGGTCCAGCGAACGCCGCCGATGGTTTCGTTTGAACAGATATGGACGTATTCAGCATCCTGCCGGAGCTTTAACTCGTTCTGCTTCGGAATGCGCGCATAGCTGCCTTCCTTGTCGCTCCAGGCCACGTTTGTCGAGCCGGTGATTTTCGCCTCCTTGATCGCCTTGGAGGACCAGCTTCCGGTATCCACATAGTCCGCGCTTTTCCCCGGACGCCGAAGATTCATGGGGATCATGGCAAACTGGAGGCTTGCGCCTCCCTGCAGAAAGAGGACGGCGTAGTCTTCGGGGACCTGCATAAGCCGACGGATCCCCGCTTCCGCGCCGTCGATAATGGCCTGGAATTCCTTGGACCTGTGGGACATTTCCATGACGGACATGCCGGTTCCCGCTATATCAGCCAATTCGGATTGAGCTTTTTCTATGACTTCCAAAGGCATTGCTGCGGGACCAGCGTTAAAATTATGTATACGTGCCATGCAAATCGCTCCAGCATATGAAAATGGTTTTTCCAGCCATTATCTTATCCTATTCGGGCATGTCGTGAAAGAGACTATAGATGTCCGCCGCCGCAGTGGAAGCGTCATGAACAATGCGGATTGAACCCGCGGATTCCCGACAAAACCCCTCGCGGCTGGGCACAGCCGATCTGCCGCGCTTTTCATTTCCGCTTGCAACGGAGAACCGTCCTCGGCAAACGTTTTTAGAAGCGGAAAATAGAAAATGGTTCTGCTAGAATCATCAAAAATGCCGGGAAGCAATCCAGATTTGTTTGTTCAAGTTTTTCAGGCTGCCTGCATTGTATGGCCTACAAGGGAGGAATGAACCATGTCAAAGGATCCCCATAAAGAAACACCCGAAGCGCGGGCGGGCATCAGCCGCAGAGGCTTCCTGAGCTCGGTGAGCGCGGGGGCCGTTGTCGCCA
Source organism: uncultured Acidobacteriota bacterium (assembly GCA_964506795.1). Lineage (GTDB taxonomy): Bacteria > Acidobacteriota > UBA6911 > UBA6911 > UBA6911 > UBA6911. The sequence goes on from CAZDMR010000015.1 coordinate 19,273, forward strand.
TTTCGGCCAAGGGCGCTCCGGAAGCTCCTGCTCAGGAAATCGAAGCCACGGGCGATACGGTTTCCATCAACCTGCTTATCAACGGGGCAACCAGGAAGGTTCTGGTGGAGCCGCGCTGGAGTCTCGCTTATGTTTTGCGCGAGGTGCTTGGGCTCACCGGGACCAAAATAGGCTGCGGACGGGGCGAATGCGGCGCCTGCACGGTGCTGATCGATGGAAAGCCGCGTTATTCCTGCCTGACGCTTGCCGTTGAAGCAGAGGGCCACGCCGTCACCACGATTGAGGGATTGCTGGAAGGAGACGCTCTCAACCCGGTGCAGCAGGCCTTTGTGGAAGAGGACGCTTTCCAATGCGGTTTCTGTACTTCAGGCCAGATCATGGCCGTCGAAGGATTGCTTCGCAGCAATCCCAACCCGACCATGGACCAGATCCGAGAAGGGGTCAGCGGCAACCTGTGCCGCTGCGGGGCGTATAAGAACATTTTCAAAGCAGCCGCCAAGGCAAGCGAATTGCGGAGGCAGAAAGGAGGCGCCTGATGGCCGGATTCTACGAAGATATGCAAGAGTCGTTTCGCAGGAGCCAGAAACCGGCGGCGCCGGTTGAAGAAACCATGCAGCCCTGGGGAGAGACGAGCGTCGTGGGCAAAGGGCTTCCGCGAGTGGATGCCTTTGAACGCGTGTCGGGCAAAGCAGAGTACACCTATGATGTCATCCTGCCCGGCATGGTCTACGCGGGCATATTGCGATGCCCGCATGCTCACGCGATGGTGAAAAACGTCGACGCGGAAGCCGCCGAGAAGATGCCCGGCGTCGTGGCGGTCCTTACCGGAAAATCGCCCGGCGCGGATATTCCCTGGTACGGGATTGGCTATGGGGGCGGGCCGATGCAAAGCAAGCTCTTTGACGAGCACTGCCGCTACGAGGGGGACGAGGTCGCCGCAGTGGCGGCGCAGACTCCTTACCAGGTAGGGGATGCGCTGAAAGCCATCAAGGTTGAATACGAAGTGCTTCCTTTCGTCCTAGACCAGGACGCAGCGGCTGCGCCGGATGCCCCGAAGCTGTATGCAAGCGGGAACTCCGCGGGGCCGGGCTTCCCGACGCAGCGGGGGAATGTGGAAAAGGGATTCGCGGAAGCGGATTTTGTTCTTGAAAAAACTTTTACCACAAGCGTGCAGTTGCATGCGCCGCTGGAAGCCCATGGTTCCGTGGTGAAGTGGGAGGGCGATAAGATCACCATATGGGATTCCACCCAGGGCGTCTACGAAGCCTGCATGCTTCCTTTCGCCCGGACCATGAACCTTCCCTACAACAACGTAAGAGCCATATGCCGCTATGTGGGAGGAGCCTTCGGATCGAAGCTTGAGCTTAACAAGCATACCGTCATCGCGACTCTTCTTGCGCGCCGGGCTTCGCGTCCCGTGAAGCTGATGCTGTCAAGGGAAGAGACCATGCTGTGCGTCGGCAACCGGCCCAACGCAAAGATGACCCTGAAGGCGGGGGTGAAGAAAGACGGAACGCTGACGGCTATGCAATTCAGGAATGTGTATACGCCGGGCGCTTACTCTTACCAGGTTTCCGTGGGATTCCTGGTTCAGGAGTTATACAAGTGCCCGAATGTCGACGTCGCTGAAAGCGGTTTTTATACCAACACAGGCCGCGGCCGCGCTTTCCGCGCGCCGGGTTTCCCCACGGGCGCGTGGGCGCTCGAGCAGATGATGGACATGCTCGCGGAAAAGATCGGTATGGACCCGGTAGAGTTTCGGCTCAAGAATTTCACCGATATCAGCCAATGGCGGAATCTGCCGTATTCAAGCGCGGGATTGAAGGAATGCTTGATCAAGGGAGCCAGGGAGTTCGGCTGGAATGAAGCTCGAACGGTGAAAAAGGAAGAGGGCCCCGTCAAACGGGGCTTCGGCATGGCCGCCGGCCTTTGGATGCTGGGCTGCGGCGGGCCTCCCTATACGGCTGAAGTCCGGATGTTTTCCGATGGGGGCGTTACCCTGAAGACCGGAGCGATGGACGTAGGTACGGGGACAAAAACGGTTGCATGCATGGCGGCGGCCGAAGAGCTTGGCGTGCCCCTGGAAAATATCCGCATCATAAACGCCGACACGGCGACAACCCCTTATGCATCCAGCAGCGCCGGGAGCATGACGCTCCCAAGTTTGATTCCCGCGGTGCGCCGGGGCGCCTGGATGGTAAAAAAGCAGGTGCTCGGTTGGGCTTCGGAAGCTCTCGGGCTTCCGGCCGATGAGTTTGAAATCAAGAACAATTCCGTCGTCAGCCGCAGCAATCCGGACAAGAAAAAAACGCTGGCGGAGCTGTTCCGGGCGAAAAACGTCATGGACGTGATCGCCATCGGGAATCGCGAGCCCAATCCTTCCAACCTGGTCATAATGCCGTTCGCCGCCCATTTTGCGGAAGTTGAAGTCAACACCGGCACCGGCGAAGTCCGCGTCGTGCGAATCGTCGCGGCCAACGAAAGCGGCCGCGTGATAAACCGCAAAACCTTCGACAACCAGGTCTATGGAGGCGTGATCATGGGTCTTGGATACGCCTTGACCGAAAAGCGGGTGATGGATCGAAAAACCGGAATCCTGTGCAATCCCAATCTGCACGACTACAAAGTTTTCGGCGCCATGGACATCCCCGTGGACCACGAAGTTGTGGCGGTCGACCTTAAGGACAACGAGTGCAATAACGCAGGCTGCAAAGGGCTGGGCGAACCGGCGCACGTACCCACGGCGGCCGCCGTCGCCAATGCGATTTACGATGCCATCGGCGTCCGGCCCGTAAACGGTCCGGTCGACAACAGGATGATCCTCGAACTGCTCAGCGAAAAGAAGGAGGGATGAGCCATGATGCATAACTTCAGTTACGTAAAAGCCGGTTCGCTCTCGGAAGCGATCAAGGCACTCGGCGCGAAGGGCGCCTGGATCCACGCCGGCGGAACCGACCTTCTGGGCTGCGCGCTTGAGGAGATTATCCAGGTGGATAAGGTGGTCAGCATCAGCGGCCTCAAGCAGTTGAAGGGAATAGCGGCGGATTCCGGCGGAGGTCTGAAAATCGCGGCTCTGACCCCGGTGGCGGATGTCGCCCGCCATGCGGAGATCGGGGAGAAATACGCCGTCCTGGCACAGGCGGCGGCGTCCGTGGGCAGCCCCCAGTTGCGCGAGCAAGGCACCGTCGGAGGGAACCTATGCCAGCGGCCGCGATGCTGGTACTTTCGCAGCAAGCTGCAGTGCAGAAAAAAGGGGGGCAGCGTCTGCTATGCAATGGGCGGAGAAAATCAGTATCACGCCGTCTTCGGCGGAGGCCCGTGTTTTTTCGTCCATCCGTCCGATATCGCGGTGGCGCTCTCCGCTCTGGAAGCGCGGATTTCCATCTCCGGTCCGTCGGGCAGCAAGGTTGTCAAGATTGATGATTTCTTTGTCAGTCCAAGGCAGAACGTTGAAAAAGAAAACATACTCCTGCAGGGCGAGGTGGTCACGCATATTCAAATCCCGGCTCCCGGAGTAAACGCGAGAAGCTCGTATCGAAAGGTCGCAGAGCGCAAATCCTGGGATTTTGCCCTGGCTTCGGCGGCAACGGTGCTGCATTTTGAAAATGACCGGGTTCGAACCGCGCGCATCGTGCTCGGCGGTGTCGCCCCCTATCCGTGGAGGGCGGCGGAGGCGGAAAAAGCGCTGGCAGGCGGGAAATTAGACGAAGAAGCTGCCGCGGAGGCCGCAGATGCGGCCATCGCGGGCGCCGCGCCGCTGAGGGACAATGCGTACAAGCTGGAGATTGTCAAATCAGTCGTGAGAGAATCGCTGATGCGCCTTTCCCGACAGGTTTGAATCGGGGGAGGGGGAGTTGCTTTTCGCGGCGGCTTGCGCAAGAATGCTGCCGGCCGACGGATTCTCCGTCGTCGTCGGGTTTTTTGTCATATCCTTGGTTTTCGACACCCTATTCTTAAGGAGGTTTTATGATTCGGGCAATAGTTGGTATCGCGGTTTTGCTGTGCAGCGCATCTCTCCTACGAGCACAGACGGAATGCACCCGGTCCATGCTCCAGGCGGCGGCGGCAAGCTATGTTTCCGCTCAGGAAACGGGAGATCTATCCAAAATGGCCCTTGCTCCGAAGGTCAAGTATATTGAAAACATGGGCGAAATTACGAAGGACAAAGGGCTCTGGAACACCGCCTTGCCTATTGCGTTTCACCGCAGCATCTATGATGTTGGACGGTGCAAAACATTTACGGAAATCATCGTCACCGAAGGCGGGCATCCTTATGTCATCGGCACGCGCTTGACAGTGACGGACGGCAAAGTGGCCGAGATCGACAGCCTGGTGACCGACAAAGACGACTGGCTCTTCAACGCCGAGGATTTTCTTAAATATTCCAAGGCGGAAGACTGGCCCGTCCTTCCCGTCGATGACCGCATCAGCCGGCAGGATTTGATCGATGCGGGGAACCAGTATTTTGATTTTGTGTTTCTGGATAAAGGAGTCCGGCCGCCCTGGGGCACTCCCTGCGCCCGGCTGGAAGGCGGCATGTATACCAATCCCAAAAACGAATACAAGGACACGTGCCAAATTCCCGCTCCCCTGGGGCCTCTGTTCATAGTGAACCGCACTTTTGTTGTGGATGAAGAAATGGGAGCGGTCAATGTGTTCTGCCGATTCGGCGGCGACAACGGCATGCCCGATTCCCATACCTTCCGGCTCGTCAGGGGAAAATACCGCTGGGTTCATACATTAAGCGTGAACTTAACCGGAAAGCCCGTTGTCATACCCGAGAATGCGCCTCTGCCGGGGAAAAAATAGAGCTTTCTAAATGCAATGCGACGAAGGCGCGGCGGAGACGGCCGCTCTGCGGCCAATCCGGGCCACGGCGGGCTGCATAAACGCCGCGGAGTATCACGGGATTATGTATTCGATACCGCGTAATCCTTGGATTCCGCGGCGTTTTTATTTCTAAATGCAAAGGAGGAACTGGTCGATCCAATACGTATGCTGCAGCTAATTTTTCTCCTTGCTTTAAAAGTTACGGTTCCCGGCGAAATGGCATGCGTCGGCTTTGCCATAAATTCTATCTTGCCCATGGACTTGTATATAGCCGGCATACAGAAGGAAGGCGCCGCTACTATGGCCGTTCAGGGGGAGATTGTTTTCCTCAATGGCCCGAATGTATCTTCCTTGAAAGTGGGCGAAATAAGACAAGTTGTTCGTCCCGAAGGCAAAATCCGTGATTCTCTGACCGGAGTTGGGCTGGCCGTTTACTACAACAGGCTTGGCGCAATTCAGATAGAAGAAATTGCCGGCAAAACAGCGACCGCGCGCGTCCTTTCCTCATGCGGCGGAATTATAAAGGGCGACCTGGTGATTGCCGATACCCCGCAGCCGATTGTGGAATTCAACGGAGAAATGTCCTGTGAGACGACGCCGATTCCCGAAAAGGGATTCGCCAGTTCCATCGTCTTGGGAAACAACGATGCAAGGGAGCTGGCTGCCGGACAGTTCTGTTTTATTGCCGCCGGCGCGCTTGACGGCATCCATCCGGGGGATCGATTCATCGTCGTGCGGCCTCATTCGAAGTATGATCCGGGAGACAGGGACGTAGAGGACGAAGCATCGGATGCCAGTTACTCGTCGGCGAGAAGCTGGGAATTCATGCAAAAACGCAATGCGCTGCTTTACACCCGCGCGCTCCCCTTGCAGATACTCGGAGATATTGTGGTTGTGGAGACCGGAGACACCGTGTCCACTGCCAGGGTGATCAACAGTTTGCACGAAATACACGTCGGCGATCTGATTGTGAAAAAGTGACTCAAGCGCGCAACGCGCAAGTTTCAGCCGATGAATTCCCCCTCCCCAGAATTCGCATCTCTTGCGGCGGCTTTTTCTCCATATTGTGACTCCCAACACCGAAAAATTTTTCCCTAAATACGACAATCGCATTTGTTGGAAGTGCTTAAAAACCGTACGAAAGATGAATTGAAAAATTTTCTATTTGCGAGGCAAGAATGCTCAGAAGCTTTTTTAATGCCGCCCCAACATACGTAACTATATTTGAGACGGAAGCTCCGCTTATTTTCGAAATACCCTTTCCCACGGTTCCCTTGATCACTGTGCGCGGTCTTCAGCTTTTCTTGAAGGCTGCGATGGACTTCATGGGCGCGCTTGCGCTCCTCATCCTGACGTCCCCGCTTTTTTTGCTTGCTGCCATGATGATAAAACTCACGTCCGCCGGCCCGATATTTTTTCGCCAGGAACGGCCCGGGCTCTATCAGCGCCCGTTTCGAATATGGAAGTTCAGGACCATGCTGGTAGGTTCGGAAAATAAGGAGCGAACTCTCGGCAGCCGCGCCGGGGGTTTATTTTTCAAGCCGCATGGGGATTCCCGCGTGACGCGCCTGGGGCGATTCCTCAGGAAATACAGCATAGACGAGCTGCCCCAGCTGTTCAATGTGTTGAAAGGTGAAATGAGTCTTGTAGGCCCCCGGCCAATTTTGAGCCTTGAACTTCAGCGGTTTGAAGAATGGACATTTCTTCGGCGGTTCAGCATGAAGCCCGGTCTGACATGTATCTGGCAGGTGAGCGGACGCAGCAATACCGGCGATTGGGATCGGATCCGGTATGACTTGAATTATGTAAATTCCTGGTCGCTCTGGCTTGATCTTAAGCTGCTCCTCAAAACAGTTGACGTCGTGCTCAGAGCTAAAGGCGCGGTTTGATTCCTTTTATGGGGGAATAAAAAACGGATTGCGGCTGTTTCGCAAGTTTTGGGAAGAAAATGAATAATAAAGACACGGGATCACGCTATGAAAAGGATCATTCTATTTTATGGCTGGATAGTTCTGTTAGCCATGTTGGCCGGGGGCTTATCTTCGGCCTATTTTACGAGCAGAGAGCCCGATCTCTATGAAGCCAGCACAACGGTTCTTATCGGACCAAGCGAGCGTGTAGAAAATGTTGAGACCGTGATCCGAAGCCTTGACGCCGTCAGCCGGCGCAATGTGATCGCGACCTATGCGCAGATACCGACCAGCCGATCCGTCCGCGAGGGCGTTCAGGAAGAATTGGCGCTTTCCGGGAAACAGTCGAAATCCTACCGAATCCGGACATCCATTCTGCCGGATACCAATGTGATTCGAATAAGCGCCCGGGGGCCGGCCGCGCAACTCGCTGCCGATTTCGTTAATTCGGTTGTTCGACATTCTCAGCAGCGGACGCCGGAATTCTACGACGGGATTATTGCTTTTAAAGTTTTGGATAAAGCCACCCCCCCCGGAGAACCGGTAGATGCCGGTTTGGCTCGAAAAACTGCGCTGGGGGCTCTTTTCGGACTCCTGGTGAGCCTAAGCCTGGCCTTTATAGTTGAGCGGATGCGCTTAAGAATCCGGGCGACATGCGTCCCGGTACAGGCCGCCGTTTCTTCATAGAACCCGCGCTGAGCAAGAGGAGCCGCGAGTGGAAAGATGTCTTGGGAAATGCAGCCGGCGAAAAGGGAACAAACGATCGGACAGCCTCTTTGGCCGCTTTCCGTTTGCCGCATTTTGGCGAGCAGTTCCATTTTGTTCGCCGTCGCGCTTGGTTTCTGGGCAAGCACGAATCCCGTCGGACTCAGGCTGCTTCCCACGAATTCCGCGCAGTTCCTGGCTGTTTCGGCGCTGTTGTTGGGATTTGCCTTCCTGTTTCATAAGCCGCAGATCGGCTTGCTCGTCCTGATTGCGGTGGTTTACAGCAATGCCTCGGAAGTGGCGGTTCGCAATTACGGCATGCCGTCCACCCTGCAGCTGTTGTGCATTCTTCTTTTCCTTGTCGTGCTTGCGCGCCAGATGGGGATGTCGCAGGAACCGCTGCGCGGGGACATCGTTATGTTTCTTTCGGCGGCTTATGCTCTGGTTCTGTTCAACTCATCGGTGTACGCGGCGAATCCAGAGCTTGCGAATGAGAAGCTGATGGAGCATATAAAATGCCTATTGATTTTCGCTCTGGCGATGAACCTGATACGTTCGAAGTTGACGCTGGATCGCGCAGTCTGGGCGCTTCTGATTGTGGGAGCGGCGCTCGGGACTATCAGCACTTACCAGGTATTGACATCCTCCTATGAATTTGATTTCGGCGGATTCGGCCGAATAGAGAATGCGCAGATTGTAGGCAGCCTGCGCCAGGCGCGGATTGCCGGAGCGCTTTCGGATCCAAATTTCTATGCGCAAATCCTGATCCCGCTGATCCCGCTATGGCTCTTCCGGCTGCTGGATGAAACATCGATCCGGCGGAAGGCGCTGAGCGCCTACGGGCTGGCAACGTGCCTGGTTGCACTGTTATTCACTTATTCCCGGGGCGGCATTCTGGCCCTTGGCGTCGTGGCGGTGCTGTTGATCCTGATGCGGAAACCGCGGCTCAAACATTTTCTGGCGGCGCCTTTGCTTCTGGCCGGCGCCCTGCTGCTGGTTCCGCATCAGTTTCAGCAGCGCATGGGAACGCTCGACCAGTTCCTTGCTGAAAATGAGTCCCCCGTCGTCGATAGGGACAGCTCATTTCAGCAGCGCGCCCTGTTCATGCATGTAGCCTGGGACATATGGCGTGAACATCCTTTCCTGGGGGTGGGAGCGGGCAATTATTCAGAACACTACCATGAATACGCGGATCGCATCGGCACAACGGTGAGCAGTTATGAGGACTTCAACAGGCAGCGGTTCGCTCATTGTCTTTATCTGGAAATAGCGGCGGAAACAGGTCTCGTCGGGCTGGCACTGTTTGCGGCCATTCTTGCGGCAGCCGCAATGAAAGCACGATACTCCATCCGCGTTTTCAGCCGTGCCGGGGATTCCAAAAGCGCCCGGCTGGTGATGTCGCTGTTAATCGGTTTAGCAGGGTATCTTACAACGAGCCTTTTTCTGCACGGACATTATTTGCGCCATTTATGGCTGCTCCTGGCGCTTATCGCTGTCTCCGCACTGATTGCAAAGGACATGGACGCCGGTCCTGCATCCGGAGGAGCCGAGTGACCATTCGGAGAGCAATTTGGACGCGGGAACCCTCCCACGCGGAAGACAAGGCGCCGGCGCCTGGATATCCAGGCCGGCGTTTTTCACGGGAGCTTGAAGAAAGTATCCGGCGTTTTCTTTTGCGGGGCGCCGTCGAATCCGGCGGAACGGATAGAGACTGCAGGATGCAGCCGTTGCACGCGGCCTCCGTTGAGCATGACTCTCTGGTATACGCCGTTTCCTTGAAGGGCACCGGCGAGAGATTCATTTTGAAGCGGCATAATTCAAGGGAGGATCCGGTCCGGGCAAGCCTTTGCGCCGGACGCGAATATACAGTCCTCGAGGATCTGGGCCGGGTGATGGCGCGGCACCCGCGATCTTTCCGCGTTCCCGAAGCTGTGGCGTTCTTTCCGGAATACAGCGCAATCCTCATGACGGAATGCCCGGGGAAGAGTTTTGCGCGGCAATTGCGGTGGGCGAGACTTCGCTGTGTCTTTACGGAAAGGAAACTGCTGCAGGGAGCGGCCTCATGCGGGAAATGGCTGGGTTGGTTTCACACCGCAAGCCGCCGGCCGAAAGGGAAGGGTGAAGAGATCCGGCGTCAAATCGAATACATGTTCAAAAAAGACCTGCATTCCTGCGCCCGTCTGGGGTTGGAGGAAAGCATTATTTCCCGGGCATCGGAATATTTTACAAAGCGTTGGCCTGCAGTATTTGAAGCGGCTCCCGAGTACACCGGACACCATGGCGACTTCGGTCCCTGCAATGTTTTCCTTTCGCCGGAATGCGCGACGGCCATCGACTTCGAGGGATTTCGCATGGGGATTCCCGGCGAGGATGTAGCCGATTTTCTTGTGCTGCTCAAGCTCTTGCCCTTTTATCATGCGGCTCAATCGCTCCGGCTCAAGTTGTGCAAATCCTTTCTGAATGGATACCTGGAGCAGCATTCCTCGGGGATGGAATCGCTCGATTTTTTTGAGCTGCAGGCTCTCGTGAAGCGGATGGCCCATAATCCGCTGCTGAACAGGTCCAGGGCCGGAACAATCCGGCAAAAGCGGCGGCGGCTGATGGACACCTATCGCAAATATTTTGAATCCTTGTTGCCATGAACGATGCGCCCGTGACAAATGAAGCGAAATCAGGATCGTCCGATTTCTCTGTGTGGGCCGGACGCACCTTTTGCGGCGTGATGTGGACATACGCCGCGCTGGTCGGCAGCAGGCTCGTAGGTTTTATCAGCATGATGGTGCTTGCGCGGATGCTGCTGCCATCGGCATTCGGCCAGCTTGGATTTGCTCTGCTTGTGATCGCCTACCTCGACGCCCTGGGGGATCTGGGCGCGGGTTCCGCATTGATTTACCATCAAAAAAGAAAAGAGGAGGCGGCGCAGATTGCCTTCCGCATTAATCTGATCACTGGCGTGCTCTGGTGGTTTGCAGTAACGGCGCTGGCGCCTCTGGCCGCGGATTTTTTTCGCGACCCCATCGTGATACCGCTTCTCCGCGCGCTGGCCTGGATTTTCCCGATCACCGCTCTCGGCAATACTCATGATGCGCTGCTTCGGAGGAATCTTTCGTTCGGACTTCGGCTTGTGCCTGATTATGCGCGATCGATCCTGAAAGCGGCTTGCTCAGTGGCTTTGGCATGCCAGGGATTCGGAGTATGGAGCCTGGTCTGGGGACAATTGGCCGGCGCAATGGTATGGAGCTTGATGCTCTGGGTTCTGGTCGGGTGGAGGCCCGCGCTTCGGACGCCCATGACCCTGGCGGCTCCGATGCTCCGCTACGGAGGGCATATCGTTTCGGTAAACATACTATCCACTCTCGTCCACCATTTGGACCTCCTGGTTGTGGGGCGCGCTCTGGGAAGCTCGCCGCTCGGTTTTTACACTCTGGCTTCCAAAATTCCCGAGGTTTGCATCACCATGCTGATCTGGGCCATCGATACGGTGGTATTTCCATCCTATTCAAAGCTGCAGGATGACCCTGTCATCCTTCGGCGGGCTTTCCAATATACCCTCCGATACATTTCCATCGCGACGCTTCCAATGGGACTGGGACTGATCTTCTGTTCCGTCCCCGCCATATCCCTTCTGTATGGGGAAGGGTGGACGCCCGCCGCCGCAGTGGTTGTGGGATTGGCGTTGGCCGCCGTGTTCAGATCGTTGGGCTCCCATGCAGGCAACATTTTCAAGGCCATAGGCCGCCCCGATCTTCTCACAAAGATAGGCGCGGCGCGCGCCGCGGCGCTCCTGCCGGCGCTGATCTACGGCGCACAGTTCGGCATCGCCGGTGTGGCTCTTGCGCAAGCCGCGGTAACGGCCGCCAGCACTCTGGCAACGCTTATCGTGGCAGCCCGCTTCCTGGCCATTCCGGCCGCCGCCTGTTGGAACGAATTGCGTCCCGCCGCGATAGGGTCTGCCGGAATGGGATTGGTCTTGATAATGATCCGCTTGCTGGCTGCAGGCTGGCCGCCGGTTGCGACCATTTTAACGGCCGCGATTGCCGGAACAGCAGCCTATGCTGCGACTCTCTATATTGGAAGTCCGGATACGGTTCGCCACATCGGCACCGGGATTGCAGTCATTTTCAACCGCGAAGCATGGGGATTGAGCAAATGAAATTGATTGGATTGGAGGCGGGAAAATCGCATGAGCGGACGGTCCCAATTCCCGTGGATGGATTGCGGCACTCATCGTACGCGCGGCATCGCCGGTACGCGATACCCATTACCTGCCCTGCTGCATTCTCTTTTTATCTCAATTACCTCGTTTTCCCGCATTCATGGTTGGAGATTCTCTGGATTACGCTGTCCCGCAGATGGCCCAGACTGGGGCGTCTCCTGCTTTTATTTCGTCAGGGGAAAAACGGCGGGGGCGGCATGGAGGATCCAAACACCGAAAATTCACATGCACGGCTCCCCGATATGGACATCCTCAATCAAGAACTGCAACGGCGCCTCCAAGACGCGGGGATCAAACCGTCAGGGGATCTCACCCTGCTCACGCTCAAAGATCATCAAAATCATCGCCGCAATCAGACGGTGGCCTTCATATTTGATGATGCCACGAAGATCCCTCTGGCCGTCGCCAAGATTTCCATCGGTGCCGGCCGTCGTCTCGCCATGAAAACACAGAATGAAACGCTCAGACGAATCGGGGGAATCCTTGAAAGTGAAGAAGGCTTACGCATTCCGCGGCCTTTGGCTTTCTTTAATTTGCCGCCCCTCTCTGTGGCATTGGAAAGCTATCTTCCGGGCTGCACGTTTTATTTTGAAATGAGGAACAGCTGGGACGCGTTGCGGGAAGCTCCCGAACACTTTGGCCTGGCCTTAAAATGTCTGATCCGTTTTCAGAATGCAGCCGGGCTGCGGGAAATCCGCTTGAGCTCCTCGGTGATGGATCATGTGATGCGGCCACTCGAGGCTCTGGCGGCAAAGGGGCATCCATCGCCGGCTGAAATCCGATTGATTGAAAATACGAGGAATCGGGCAAAGGGGCTCCTCGGAGAAAAACTGATTCTGGCAGCCTGCCACGGGGATTTCTGGGCCGGAAATCTGGTGAATCATGGCGGCGCCGCCGGTTTAATTGACTGGGAGGGCTTCGAACCGGAGTCCCTTCCTTTTGAAGACTTGTTGTTCTTTTCCACTACCTATGGACTGAATTTCCCATGGAGATTGGGCCGCTGGGCGGTTCCCCAGGCCGCGTTCCGGGCCACCTATCTTCAGGCGACGGAAATAGCCCATCTGGTGCGGGACTATGTTTTTGAGTATTGCCGCGCCATGGATTTATCAAGCGAACTTATCGACGTTTTTTTTCCGGCATTCCTGGCTGGGAAAGCGATGCGGGATGCTTTATCTGAGGATGCGAATGCAGACGCCTTGGGAGGAGACAGTGCGCCGAAGGATGCGGCGCGTTTGCCGAAGAATTCTCGAGCCCAATCCGAAAGCGAAAATATCTGGCGCTGTTTCTTTCGACTATACGCCGAACGCGGCGAGCCGGCCTGCTTCAGCGATCAAAGCGCGGGGAAAGGAGAGATCCGCTGATGCATGCATTGGTGCTGATTAGCGGACTTGCTACGGCAGGGGCTGAAAGAGTTACAGTAAGCTTCCTGAACCGGCTTCTAGGGACTGAGCACCATGCCGATGTTTGCACGGTAACAAGACGGCATGACGGACCGCTTGCCCGGGAACTCGAAGACTCCGGGATTGAACGGCATGATCTCGGCGCGCGCCGTCTGACGGATCCGCAGGCATTTTCGAGGCTGTTGCGTCTTATGAAAAGCGTGCAACCCGATATCCTGCATGCCCACGGTCAGGATGCCGCAATTCTGGCATCCGCAGCGAGGCATGTTGCCGCAAAACCGCTGGTTATCACCCGCCATGTTATGGACGAACCGCGGTCGAATTGGCGGCAGAGTTTGCGGGCGCGCGCGACGCTTTGGACGCTGCGTCGCGCGGATTCTGTGGTTGCAGTATCCGAGGCGACGGCCGATCGTCTGGTCGAGATTGCGAAGCTGCCGCGGTCAAAGATACGCGTCATCCCCAACGGCATCAATCTTAAATCCTTCCTCGCCCCAAACGCGGTGAAAGGCGGAATCCAACTGCGAAAAAAGTTTGGATTCGGCGGGCATGACAGGATAGTCCTCGTGCCTGCGGCGCTGCGCAGCGGCAAAGGTCATGATGTGTTGTTCGCCGCGTTGCCCCGTCTGCGGCGGAATATTCCGTCGCTTCGCATTATTATCGCCGGAAACGGAGACCGGGAATCCTGTCTCCGGAAGTGCGCCGAACCGTTCGGAGACACGGTGCTCTTCCTGGGAGATTGTCCCGAAATGCCGCCGCTTTATTATGCCTGCGATCTCGTGGTCCTGCCTTCGCTGTCGGAAGCTCTGCCCACTGCTTTAATGGAAGCAGCCGCCTCGGGACGCGCGGTTGTCGCCACAAGGGTGGGCGGCACCGCCGAAGTGGTTGATGAAAACCGCACGGGATTGCTGGTGCAGCCCAATGATCCGGAGGCGCTGGCAAATGCAATCATGAAAATGTTTCGGGACCCGGAACTCCTGGAAAAATGCGGCTCCGCAGCGCGGGATTACGCATTGCAGAACTTTTCCGTCGACCTGCAGGTCGCCCGCACCTTGCAATTATGGGCTGATGTCATCGATGGGAGGGCGCCATGAAAATATTGTGGAGCCTTCCGGTATTCGGCGAGACTTTAAACTCAAGCCGCGGCGATCTTGTGCGCGCAAAAAACCTGGTCGGAGCCTTGCGGGACATCGGCCATGACGTGCATGTAATCAATTTCGGGGCCGCGGCCGCAGTCTCTGCATATCGGCAGGTTTTGCGCCGGATGCTTCCGCGCCTGCCGGCATTGATAATTCGCGACGCGGGACGCTGGCTGGCTTCGTTCGGACAGGCCCGGATTATTGAGGCGCATTTGAACCGCTGGGGCGCGGACGTCATTGTAGAGACTCAAGTCGGATTTTTATTTCCGGGCGCCCTGGCGGCGGAAAAAACCGGGCGGCTGCTGATACTTGACGATTGTTCCCCGAGCCGCGAAGAAAAATTGCTCGGCGCCGCCCTGCATAGGCTGGCGGGCAATGCCATGCGCCGCCAAGCCCGAACTGCGGCGGCGATCATCGTCACCTCCCATGGCATTGCCGAGAGCTTGCGGCAGGAAGGCGTCCCTCAGGAGAAAATCCGGCTGCTTGCCAATGGCGTGAATTTGAAAGCTTATGAGCGCACGGATCGGCATAAGGCGAGACGGCGGATGGGGATTGCGGAGTATTGCGTTGTCGGTTTTGCGGGATCCTTTCAACCATGGCATGCGACGGCGCGGCTGGTGGAGGCATTGCACATGCTCCGGGACAATTCCGGGTGGCACATGCTGCTTGTCGGCAACGGTCCTGCTTTAGAGCCGACTTTGCAGGCAGCCCGAAGGCTTGGTCTGGAAAAACGCATTACGACAACGGGAGCCGTTTTTCCGGACCGCGCCCCGGAACTCATAGCCTGTTTCGACATCGGAGTCCTGCCGGGAAGCAATGATTACGGACACCCGATGAAGCTTGTGGAATACGCCGCATCGGGCGTGGCCAGCGTTGCGCCCGACCTGCCTCCGGTCCGCGAAGTAATACAAGACATGAAAACAGGCCTGCTTTTCACTCCGGGCAGGGTCGATGAGCTTGCGCACAAACTTCAGATGCTCCTGTGCGATGAAAGATTGCGCCGGCAAATGGCGGAGAGGGCGCGGCGCTCAGTGACAGGCAGGAACGACTGGCGCTCTCTGGCCCGGGAATTGGCCGCGATGATTGAACCGCTGCTGGCGAAGAGCCGCCATTACTGAGGATGAAATGAGAAATGCTATCACCGCATTCTGCTTGTTGATCATGCTGGCTAATTTCGCCATGTCCGACGAAATAGACCGGCAGCGTGAATTTGCGCGTTTATATATTGAGCGGTCTCGGCTTCAGGAGGAACTGGCCCGGCAGCCGCCGCAGGAGATCAGGGTATCGCTGCAAGCCCGTATCAGGGAAATCAACAAAAAGATCCGCGATATGGGAGTTGACATGCCGGAATCTCCTGAGCCTCCTCTGACCGAACTGGATCGGACGGATCTCTCAATTACGCGCAGGCCCGTTCCTATATTCAGCGACAAACGGTACAGTTTTGACTTCGATGTTTCGCATGCATACAACAGCAATTACTTCCAGGCGATTGCGGGAAGCCCTCAGCAGTCTGTATGGCTGACCAATGCATCCGCTTCTTTTAAATTCACCCTATTTCAGAGCTTTTATGAGCAATTTACGGTAGGCGCCAATGTGGAGCGCAATTTTGTGCGGGGAATCCAAAACGCCGATTGGAACACCTTTGGCGCGGATTTGAGCTATGCTTATAAGTCGCATCGGTTCACCTTTCGCGGCCTTTTTACGCCGGGAAAATTGAAGTTTGTGACGCACGATGACCTGCCCGGACGGTCCCGTACAGCGGCTTTCGGGGCCGACTATGCGGCTCGCCCCAGCGGCAACATGCGCCTGCGGGCCTTTTATCGTATGAATGATATCCGCTACCCGGAATTCAGCAATCGGAATGTCCGGGTCCATTTTTGCTCCGGAGATGTTCAGTACCAATTCCACAAACTGTTTATGCCCGGAATAGGCTTCGAATACAGCAATTCCATTGCTCAACTGGAAAACTACACCTACAGAGAAATAACACCCGTCTTGCTATTCGGGGCTCGTCTGGGCCGCTGGGCGTCCGTGAATCTGCGATATCGCTACAGGTTGCGGGACTACGTAACGGATGACGCCCTGTCCGGCAATTTCGGCCGCAGGGACTGGCGGCACGATGCCTACATGTATGCGGGCTTGGGGCTCGGGAAATATTTGTATTTGATTGCCTTCGGCAATTACATGCAGAGCGATTCTTCGCGGGATCATCGGAGCTTTTCCGCGCTGAGCGGCGGCGCCACTCTGCAGCTTCAGCTTCCTCGTTAAAAGCTCGTAATTTCCGATATTGGCTAGGCCGCTTTTGCGCTTGCGCCGGAACGTGTGGACCAGGCTGCGAGCTTGCGCCCCCTGGCGACGGAAAGAATGCCTAAGAAAGCGGCTGCATTCACAAAGCAGAAATAATAGGGGATATAGAAGAGCTTTGTGCGTCCGAGAGAGCTGGACCGAAGGAAGGCGCCGGCGAGCGCAAGACCGTATAAGAAACACTGGGCCGCGAGCGTAAGCGCATACAGCGGGGAATGCCATGAAAGCGGAATACTCGCGAAAAAAAGCAGGAGGAGAAAAAAAGGAGCAAAGTGGCGCACGAGCTTGTGAGAAAGAAGCTCGACCGAATAAAAACCGCGGGTCAGTAGAGCCGGGCCAAGGTTCAGCAATGCGCGCACGGAGTGATTGGTGATGCGGATCTTCCGGCGGAACTCTTTGCCTCCTTCGACGGAGGCACGTTCCCAAGCGGTGGCGGCCGGTTCGAAGAGCAGCCGCCGGCCCTGCAGAACAACCCGGGCGGATATGGCAATGTCGTCCGCCTGGGCAGGATCCATCATCGAAATATAGAGCCGGCGCCGAAGCGAGTAGAGAAGTCCGTCGGCGGCGAAGACACTGCCGATCTCGCTTTCGCGAATTTTCTGCCATTTATCCCAGCGCGCGTAAAGTCCCTCTCCGTCTTCCGTCGCGTCGCCTTTGCGATCCATGCCCGGTTTGCGGGAACCGCATACGCCTCCGACCTGAGCATCAGCGTAATGCCGGGCCAAAGCCGAAAGAGAATGGCGGCCCAAAAGGAAGTCGGCGTCCGTAAACACAAGCACCTCGCCGCAAGCCCGCCGGGCCCCTTCGTTCAGCGCTTGCATCTTGCCCGGCTGTTTTAGTTCAATCAGCCGGACGCGGCCGTCGGGCCAGCTGCGAACAATGTCGCTCGTCCTATCAGTGGATCCGTTCGACACAATGAGGACTTCAAATCGATCTGCCGGGTAGTCAAGCGCCAGCGTGTTTTCGATCTTTGCGGCGATGTTGCGTTCTTCGTTAAAGGCGGGGATTATAAAACTGACGGTGGGGCGGACTTCTCCGGAGGCGACGGGGCGCTGACGTATACGGCTGAGAAACCATAGAAGAAGCGGGTAGCCAAAATAGATATAGGCCACCACGGCCGCACAAAACCAAAAAGCGGACGCTGCAATGCCTGTCATGTGCCTTCTCCCGCCTGCTGGCGATCCAACAGAGCGATCAGTTCGCGGGCACATTCTGGGAGAGTGAATTCCGTTCTTATCTTCCGCTGTCCTTTTTCCCCCATCGCCGCCCGCATTCCGGGATTCTGCAGCAGCGTGCGCATCGCGTCCGCAAACGCCTGTGCGTCTCCCGGAGGGACCAGAAGACCATTCACGCCGTTTTCGACCAGTTCGGGGATTCCCGAGATGGAGGTGCTTACCACCGGGCGTCCGGTCGCGAGCGCTTCCATCAATGCGACCGGGATCCCTTCCATTTGTCCGTCATCTGCAACGATGCTGGGAAGAACGAAGAGAGCCGACTCGGCCACCATGCGCGCAACGGCATCTTGCGGATGCGCGCCTGCAAGATGAACGGAATCTTCGACTCCTGCCGCCCTGATCCGCTTTTCGAGCTGGGCGGTCATTGGACCCGACCCGACAATCTCGCAGCGAAACGGAATTCCTTCGCCTCGCAGAATCCTGCACGCTTCGATAAGAACAGGAAGCCCTTTATACGGACGATGCGCCGCGACGCAGAGAACTTTGGCCGGCTCTTTGTCGGGAGAAATTTCCGCTCCGAGTTTCTCGTATATCTCGGGATCAATGCCCACATGGATCACATTGATTTTATGACGCGTCTCATTCGGATAGAGTTTCTCAAGAAAGCGCCGGTTGAAGCCGGAGATGGAGCGGATGAAACGGGCTTCACGCAGCTTCCAACGGAGCAGCCGTCGATTGACGAAGATATCGTGCGCATGCACGGTGAAGCTGAAGGTGGCGCCGGAGAGCTCGGATATGATCAGCGCCATGGTTGCCGGATGGGTGGCAAAGTGCGCGTGCACGTGTCGAACGCCTTCGTCCCGGAGCTGTTTCGCGAGGTACACGCTTTTGGGCAGAAGGGACAGCGTGCGCAGCAGGATGCCCGGGCTGCAAAGAGTTCCGGCCGTCAGCCGCAGAATCAATAGCGGCAGCTTCAGCGGATGGCGCCGCAGCATTCCTATGTTTGCCTTGATTATGCTGCGCGAGAGGAATCGCGTGTAGAGAGCGCGCGCATCCCAGGGTTTCGCAGCCTCATGAATCAAATTTGGATTGTCATGCAGCATCGGCACAAGACGAACCGGCTGATCCTGCCTCTCGAGCTCGATTATTTCCCGCAGGATAAACGTTTCCGTGATGGTGGGGAATCTGGAAACCACTACCGCCACCGAAGAGCGAGGGATCGCCGCTCCGGCGGGGGCATTCAAATCAGGCAGGACAGTCATTTGGAACGACATAGTTCAGGCAAAACGGTTTTTGTCAATGTCTCCGGATCGGAGCCGGGATGCCTATGGGGGATGCTTCATTTCATATCGGCATATTGGCGCAAAAACTTTGCACTTTGCCAGCCTCACCGCAAGGATACAGAGCGTTTTTCTTTTGATTAAGGCGGCGGATTGAGCTTTATGCCGGCAGCCGCAATCCGCCTTTTGCCATATCGTCGGCGTGGATGTGGCGATTAAATTCAGCGGAGCGGTTTCTCGTTTTGCAGGTATTGATTGATGGCGTGGGCGGCGCTGCGGCCTTCAGATATGGCCCACACAACCAGCGACTGCCCGCGCCGAATGTCTCCCGCAGCAAATATCCCGGGTGTCGAAGTCATGTAGTTTTCGTCGGCGGCGATGTTGCCGCGGGCATCACGCGCGATGCCGTTTTCCTCGAACATCGGATTGGGTGCGGGGCCTGCAAAGCCCAGGGCCAACAGGACCAGGTCGGCTTCCAGGGTAAATGCGGAATCCGGAACCGGAGTGAAATCCGGAGGCGGCCCCACGCGCACGGCGTGCAGACGCGCTATATGGCCGTTCTCGTCGCCCTCGAAACGGACCGTTGAAGCGCTCCATTCGCGCGCGCCGCCTTCTTCATGGGAGCTTTCCGTGCGCAGAACAAGAGGCCACAAGGGCCACGGGTTCTCAGGCGGCCGTTCGGAGGGGGGCTTCGGAAGTATCTCAAGCTGGTGCACGGACAGGGCGCTCTGCCGGAGGGCTGTACCCAGGCAATCTGCTCCCGTGTCGCCGCCGCCGAGAATTACGACACGCTTTCCGGCCGCCGTAATCTCTTTTTGGGGATCGGTCCGATCGCCGGCGGATCTGCGGTTTTGCTGAACTAGAAAATCCAAAGCAAAGTGTATGCCCCTCAGTTCGCGGCCGGGCACTTTCAAATCCCTGGGCTGCTCGCATCCGCCGGCCAGCAGAACCGCATCGAATTTTCTCCGAAGCGCCGACAAGGAAACATCCGCACCGATAAAAGCGCCCGTCTCAAACGTGATTCCCTCTTTCTCAAATTGGTCCGCCCTTCGGTCGATTAGGTCCTTTCCGAGCTTGAAATCGGGGATTCCATAACGGAGCAGGCCGCCGATGCGATCGGCTTTTTCGAAAACGACCACCATGTGTCCGGCGCGGTTCAGCTGCTGGGCCGCCGACAGGCCCGAGGGGCCCGATCCTATCACGGCTACGCGTTTGCCGGTGCGGTATTCCGGCGGCTGCGGCTGAATCCAGCCTTCCCGGAAGGCATGTTCGGCGATGGCGCTTTCAATCGCCTTGACGCTGACGGGCGCGCCGCTGATTCCCAGGACGCATGAAGCTTCGCAGAGAGCCGGGCAAACGGCCCCCGTAAATTCGGGAAGATTATTCGTGGCGTGCAGCACACGGACGGCTTCGCGCCAGCGGTTGCGGTACAGCATATCGTTGAAGTCCGGAATAAGATTATTCAAGGGGCAGCCCGCATGACAGAAAGGGACCCCGCAGTCCATGCAGCGCGCGCTTTGTTTTTGCAGCTCTTCTTCGGGGAAAGGGAGGTACACGGAGAGGAAATCGCGGACGCGCTCGGTCACGGGCCGTCTTTGAGGCGCCGCCCGTTCATATTCAAGAAATCCCGTCACTTTGCCCATGGCCGATCAGCTCGCTTTCTTATTTTCTTCCGCCAGCGCTCTCTTGTATTCTCGCGGGAATACTTTCACAAACCTTGGCAGGAGTTCTTCCCAGTTCTCCAGGATCCATCGGGCGCGGGGACTTTCGGTCAAAGACAGATGCTTTTCTATGAGGCGCCTGGCAGACTGCGCATCTTTGGTTTCAAGCGGTCCCAGATCGACGCCCGCGCGGTTGCAGAGCGTCGACGCGAATTCTCCCGTTTCATCCAGGACATAGGCGATTCCTCCGGTCATGCCCGCCGCGAAGTTTCGCCCCGTGGGGCCAAGAATAACGGCCAATCCCCGCGTCATATATTCGCATCCATGGTCTCCTACTCCCTCGACGACGGCGACGGCGCCGGAGTTGCGGACGGCAAAGCGTTCCCCCGCCGTTCCATTAAAGAAGGCCTCTCCGCTGGTGGCGCCGTACAGAGCCACGTTGCCGGCGATGATGCTTTCCTCGGGCCTGAATTTGGAGCCTTTGGTCGGGTATACGACGATCCTGCCGCCGGCGAGTCCTTTCCCGACGTAATCGTTGGCGTCCCCTTCCAGGGTCAGGGTGATTCCGGGGACCAGAAAGGCGCCAAAACTCTGGCCCGCGGAACCGGTGAAGTGCAGGCGGAGGGTGTCTTCAGGAAGTCCCGCCGATCCGGTCCGGCGGGCAATCTCGCCGCTCAGCATCGCTCCGACGGCGCGGTGAATATTGCGTATCGGCAGATGCATCCGGACGCGCGCCCCGGTTTCTATTGCGTCCCGGGCCTGTTCGATCAGAGTATGGTCCAGCGCCTGTTGCAGTCCGTGATCCTGCGGTTTCAGGAGGCGCCGGCCCACGCGCCCGGGAACGGGCGGGTTATGAAGGACCAAAGCCAGATCCACCCCGCGCGCCTTCCAATGATCGATGGAGTCGCGCTGCTGCAGCAAGTCGACCCGCCCGATCATGTCGTTCATGGAGGCAACGCCCATTTCGGCCATCAGTTCCCGCACCTCCTCGGCGACATAGTGGAAGTAATTCATAACGTATTCCGGGCGTCCGTCGAATTTGCGCCGCAGCGCCGGGTCCTGGGTTGCAATGCCGACGGGGCAGGTATTAAGGTGGCATTTGCGCAGCATCACGCACCCTAGGGAAATCAGGGGCATGGTGGAGAAACCGAATTCCTCGGCCCCGAGCAGCGCGGCAATGACGACATCGCGGCCGGTCATCAGTTTGCCGTCGGTCTGCAGGCGCACGCGGCTGCGCAAGTCATTGATCACGAGCACCTGCTGCGTTTCCGCAAGGCCCAGCTCCCAGGGAATTCCCGAATACTTGATCGCCGTCAGCGGCGATGCCCCCGTGCCCCCGTCATGCCCGCTTATAAGAATGGCGTCCGCATGGGCTTTGGCCACGCCGGCCGCAACAACGCCCACTCCGACCTCGGCGACCAGTTTTACGGAAATGCGGGCTTGAGGATTCGCATTCTTGAGATCGTATATCAACTGCGCGAGATCTTCGATGGAGTATATGTCGTGATGGGGAGGAGGCGAGATCAACTGAACTCCCGGCGTGGAGTGGCGCACGCGGGCGATGATGGCGTCGACTTTATGTCCGGGCAGCTGGCCGCCTTCCCCGGGTTTGGCGCCCTGTGCGATCTTAATCTGCAGCTCCTCGGCATTGACAAGATAGCTCGTTGTGACGCCGAAGCGGCCGGACGCCACCTGTTTTACGGCGCTGCGGCGCCAGTCTCCGCCCGGATCCGGAACGAAGCGTTCTTCGTCTTCTCCTCCCTCGCCGGTGTTGGACCTGGCGCCGAGGCGGTTCATGGCAATGGCCAGGGTTTCGTGCGCTTCCTTGCTGATGGAACCGAAGGACATGGCGCCTGTGGCGAAGCGTTTGACGATTTCGCTTGCCGGTTCCACTTTATCCAGGGGCAGCGGCCGGGCCGCTTTTTTGGTCTTCAGCAGCCCGCGCAGTGTGCACAACTGGCGGTTCTGCTGGTTGATCATCCGTGCGTATTCCCGGTAGGCGTCGCAGCTTCCGGAGCGGACGGCGCGGCGCAGCGTCCCGATGGTTGAAGGATTCAGCAAATGATATTCTCCATCCGCGCGATAGTGATACTGGCCGCCCATTTCCAATTCCGTATCGGAATCCGCAACCGGACTAAATGCGTGGTCATGGCGCATCTTCGCCTCTCGGGCCAGAACGTCGAGATCGATGCCCTCAATGCGCGAAGGGGTGCCGGTAAAGTATTGAGTGATGATCGACCGGTTCAGCCCGATCGCTTCAAACAGCTGGGCGCCCTGATAGCTCTGAAGGGTTGAAATGCCCAACTTGGAAAGAACCTTGAAAAGGCCTTTATTGATTGCTTCTTTATAATTTTCAATGGCCGCGATCGCGGACACTCCCGCGGGAAGCCATCCGCGCCGATGCAGATCCTCAATGGTTTCGATGGCAAGGTACGGATTCACGGCGCTGGCTCCGTATCCCAAAAGGAGCGCGAAATGCATCACCTCGCGCGGTTCTCCCGATTCCACGATGAGCGCGGCCCGTGTGCGCGTTTTTTCGCGGATCAAATGATTGTGCACGGCGGTCAATGCCAGCAGGCTGGGAATCGGGGCATACTCCTTTTCGATTCCCCTGTCGGAAAGAATGAGCAGGGTATATCCCGATTGGATAGCCAGAGACGCCCGCCGGCAAAGCTCGGCGAGAGCCCTCTGCAATTCATTGCCGCCGCCGCCGACACGGAAGAACATTGGAAGTGTTGTAGCCAGAAAATCGCCCCAGGACAAGCGGCGCAGTTTTTCGTGGTCGTGATTGGTCAGGACGGGGTACTTCAACTTCAGCGTATGGCAATGCCGCGGCGTCTCGTCCAGAAGGTTCCGCTCGCTGCCGATGAAACTGGTGAGCGACATGACCAGTTCCTCGCGGATGGGATCAATCGCAGGGTTGGTGACCTGGGCGAACATCTGCTTAAAGTAATTAAACAAAAGCTGCGGCTTGTCGGACAGGCATGCCAGAGGAGTATCCGTCCCCATGGAGCCGATCGGTTCCCGGCCTTCCGCCGCCATGGGCAGAAGGATTCGCTTAAGCTCTTCATGGGTGTATCCGAAGCAGCGCTGTCTCTGCAAAATGGATTCAAAATCCGTGGGATGCCATCGGGGAGGATCCGGAAGGTCTTCGAGCGTTGCCTGGTTTTCCTTAAGCCACCGGCTATAAGGCTGCCGTGCCGACAGCGTCTTTTTTATTTCCCTATCCGGGATAATGCGTCCCGCATCCAGGTCCGCGAGCAGCATTCGGCCCGGCTGCAGACGGCCCTTGAACTGTATTTTCTCCGGTTCGACCGGAAGAACGCCCGATTCCGAAGCCATTACAAGCAGATTGTCGCGCGTGACGATGAACCGTGCGGGCCGCAGACCGTTGCGGTCGAGCGTTGCCCCGATGGTGCGGCCGTCGGTAAAGGCGACGGCCGCAGGGCCGTCCCATGGTTCCATGAGCGAAGCGTGGTATTCGTAAAAAGCCTTTTTCTCCGCGGGCATCGCAGAGTCGCCGTCCCATGCTTCCGGGATGAGCATGGCCATCGAGTGCGGCAGACTTCGGCCGCTCATGACCAGCAGTTCGACGACATTGTCAAGGATCGCCGAATCGCTGCCGCCGGGCATAACGATAGGAAAGAGCTTCTTAATATTCTCCCCGAAAAAGGGCGATTCCAGCAGGGACTGCCTCGCCTCCATCCAGGCCACGTTGCCTCTGAGGGTGTTTATTTCGCCGTTATGGCAGAGAAAATGGAAAGGATGCGCAAGCGTCCATTTGGGGAACGTATTAGTGGAAAAACGCTGATGTACAAGGCAAAGGGCGCTGGCGGTGGACGGATCGGAAAGTTCCTTATAGAAGTTCGCGATCTGTGTCGCCAGCAGGAGACCCTTATACACGATAGTGCGCGCTGAGAGAGAAGGGATGGCAAAGAATTCCTTGTCGCGCACTTCGGACCGGTTTACTTCGGCCTCCGAACGCTTGCGGACAATGTAAAGAGCGCGTTCCAGCGCATCCGAATCCATGCCGGGGGCCCGCCGGATGAAAATCTGCTGGATATACGGCTGCGAGACTCGCGCAATGCGCCCGATGGCATCCGCCGCGAGGGGCGTATCGCGCCAGCCGAGAATTTCCAATCCTTCCTCCCGCACTATTCTTTCAAGAATTCCTTCGCACATAAGCCGCTGATGGCGTTCCACGGGAAGAAAAACCATGCCCACGCCGTACTCGCCCGGCGGCGGCAGCGCGATTCCAAGCCGCGCACATTCGCGCTCGAAAAATGCATGCGGTATCTGAATCAGAATCCCGGCCCCGTCTCCCGTTATCGGATCGCTGCCGCTGGCGCCCCGGTGCTGCAGGTTGACCAGTATCTCAATCCCCTTCTCGATGATGGAATGGGATTTTTCTCCCTTGATGTGTGCGATGAATCCAATGCCGCAGGAATCCCGCTCAAAGCGCGGATCGTACAAGCTTTGATTTTGTGAATATGGATACATATGGACTGGTTCTTTATGATGAAACGCAAAAAACAAGCCGCTTTTAAAATTTCAAGCGGTTCCTCTTCTTTAAAACACAGCAAAAAGCTGAAGTATAGGGCTGAAAACACCCTCAAAACAGCTTCATGCACCGCCGAGTTCTAAAAGCGAATGGGAGAGACTGACTTCAAAAATCCGGCCGAAAATTCAACTAATTGAATCGTAAAAAGGAATCTCTGTTTCATCCTTCCAGGTGTCTTCTTGTAAATGATTACAAAATAACAACATGCTTTGATACGAGAAATGCCCATGATTGGCACGCAATATGCATACTACCATAATGAGCATCCAGTTGCTTAAGCCCGGAACCTGGGAGTAAGTTTCAGCTGCTTAAGAGTTATCGCGAACCCTTCACGCGATGCCAGGGATCTCTTAAGTTTTTGATCCAGAAAGCAGGCCCGGGCTTGGCTGGAGCATCTCATCGATTCCTCCTCGAGCCTTAATCGCGCCCTTCAAGCCCTATGCAAGCAGCGCCCCTGAATACTCAGACGGGACCCTCGGCCGCGCCGCTATGAATTCTCATAAATAATCTTGGTTATGAGGCGGTATAGCAAAATAACAGTTATAAAAGAAGCGCACTACGGTGTCTCAGAGTATATCTGGATATAGGCTTCTTCCCTTAATTGCGCAATAAACCTTTCATACTCCGGATTGAATTTCGATGTGTAGAGGCGGTTTTTAATTTCCTCCCGGACTTCTTCCAGCGGCTTTACCGTTTTCGGTTTTCTCGAGTCGATGCGATAAATCACATAACCGCCGTCTGTTTTGCTCGGATACGAAATATCGCTTTCCTTCAGGCCCTTGATGGCTTCCATCGTTTGGGATTTGAGCTTTGAAACCATATAAGTTCCGATACTGCCCCCTTTATTTGCCGTCGGTCCCTTGGAATACTGGCTGGCAAGAGTTTTAAAGGATTCTCCCTTCTGAAGACGATTGTAAAGATCGACGGCGCGACGTTCCGCCTCCTTATCGCTTCCTTCCGACAAAATAATAATTTCACTCAGCGAGACTTCCTCGGGAGTGGTGTAGTCCTCGGCGTGGTCTTTGTAATATTTCTCAATCTCCGGAGTCAGCAGCGCGATGCGCGATCCCACAAACGATCCTACCAAGTCGTTTACCATGATCTGGTCTCGGATTTGATCGCGGAGATCCTTCATGCTCATCCCTTGTTGCGACAAGCGCAAATCCAATTCGTCCGAATTAGGGATATTGTTGTCTTTCATCAGCTGTTCCACCGCCGCTGTGATGCGGGTCGAGTCCACATTGGCGTCGTAGCCGATTTCAACAGCCTTCTGATGGAGCAGCTTGTCTTCAATCAACCTGTCCAGCAACTGCTTTTCATATTGTTGAACGGCCTCCTCCAGCTGTTTCCCCGTATACTTGGCTTCAAGCTCCATTCGAATCATGTCCATTTCGCGGTTGAGTTCGGATAAAGTAATAATATCGTCATTGACCTTGGCCAGGATGCGGTCGACGATTTCGGCTTCCACGGCAAAGGAGCCGAATAGAAGAACCGAAATTATCCATAGCAGACTTTTCATTTTTTTTCCTTTATCTGGGAGCCGGATTATTCATGAACCGTCCGCTGCAGCCGCGGATCCTGGCTTGCGGCCCTGCGCTGCGAATCCTCATGAACGGTCCGGGTTAATCATACCGAAAATCGCCATTCATAGCCAGTCGCCGGTTGTTCAAGCAGCCAAACCGAGGATTTCATGTTTTAACCGCTCGCGCCTATGGACGGCTGGAGACGGATTTCGTTCAAGATTTTTTTGATCCCGTCAAAAAGAGCCGGCGGGGGCACTTGCGGCATGTTCAGCGTCAACAGGCCCTGGGGAGAAAAGGAAGCGGTTTTGTTTCTCGTCACCAGTTTCATCAGCTTTTCGGCGCTGACCTTGGAGTTGTCCGCGAATCGGAAAAAAATCTGATTTCTGCTCTTTTCCACGGACTGAATCCTGAGCTCGAGCGTTTCCTGTCTCAGCAGCGCGTAACGGAAGAGATTTTCCACCGATTCCGGATACTGGCCGAAGCGGTCCACCATTTCCTGCCGGAGCGCGTCCAGTTCCTCCTCCGTGGCGGCCGATGAAATGCGCTTGTACATGCGGAGACGTTGGCCCGCATCGGAGATGTAGGATTCAGGAATGCGGATGTCAAGATTCAGGTTAATGCTGGCGGATATTTCTTCTTGCGGTTTTTCGCCCCGCAATTCCTCAACCGTGTGCTCCAAAAGCTGGCAGTAAAGATCAAAGCCTACGCTTTCAATATGCCCGTGCTGTTCCCCTCCCAGCAGGTTTCCCGCTCCCCGTATTTCAAGGTCCAATGCGGCAACGCGAAATCCCGTGCCGAGGTCGCTGAACTCCCGTATCGCGGCGAGCCGCTTTCGGGCGACTTCGGAGAGCGATTCATCGGAAGGGACAAGGAGATAAGCATATGCGCGCCGGTCGCTGCGGCCGACACGGCCGCGGAGCTGGTAAAGCTGCGCCAGGCCGTATAAGTCGGCGCGGTCCACGATAAGAGTGTTTGCCCTCGGGATGTCCAGCCCGTTCTCGATGATGGTGGTGGCGGCCAGGACGTCCAGTTCGTCTTGAACGAACTTGAGCATGACATTTTCAAGCTGCGCTTCTTTCATCTGGCCGTGGGCGACCCCGATCCTCGCATGGGGGACCAATTGCTGCAGCCTGGCTGCGGCCGCATGAATAGTCTCGACGCGGTTGTGCACATAGTAAACCTGTCCGTTTCGCGCCAGTTCCATTTCTATGGCCGAGCGAACTACGTCAGGGCTGTATTTGAGGACCGACGTTTGGATGGCGAGGCGGTTTTTCGGAGGCGTCTCAATAGTCGACATGTCCCTTAGTCCGAGCAACGCCATATTTAAAGTGCGGGGAATCGGCGTGGCGGATAGGGTGAGCACATCCACGCGGGTTTTCAGAGCCTTGAGGCGCTCTTTGTGGGTGACCCCGAAACGCTGTTCCTCATCGACGATAACCAGCCCAAGATCCTTAAACGCCACATCTTTGGAAAGGAGCCGGTGCGTGCCGATAATTACATCCACGCGGCCCAGTTCCAGATCTTCAAGCACCTGCTTCTGCTCCTTGGGAGTTCGGAAGCGGGACAAGAGCTCGATCGCGGCGGGGAAGGCCGTGAAACGCTGACGGAACGTATTGTAATGCTGAAAGGCAAGAACGGTCGTGGGCGCCAGAACGGCCACCTGTTTCCCGTCCATTACGGCCTTGAAGGCCGCCCGCATGGCCACTTCGGTTTTCCCGTACCCGACATCTCCGCACAAAAGGCGGTCCATCGGGCGCGGCGCTTCCATATCGCTTTTTACCGCGCCGAGCGCGTCTTCCTGGTCCCGGGTCAATTCAAATTCAAACGCGTCTTCGAATTCCTGCTGCCAGGCCGTGTCCGGAGCGAAGGAAAAACCGCCGGCCATTTGGCGCTGGGCATACAGTTTCAAAAGCTCTTCCGCCATGTCGCGCATGGATTTGCGGATTCGGGATTTAGTCCTCGCCCAACTGGCGCTCCCCAGTCTGTCCAGCGTCGGCCGCGCGCCTCCCGTGCTGCTGTATTTCTGGATGAGGTCGAGGCGTTCGACGGGGACATACAACTTGGCCCCGTCCTGATAGGTCAAAAGCACAAATTCCTTGGCTCCGTCCTTGAGCCCCAGGGTTTTTAGACCTTCGAATAGTCCAATGCCGTGGTCGATATGGACGACATAATCTCCCGGCTTAAGGTCGCGGAAATCGGATATGAAAAGGCGCCGCTGCCCCGCCTTGCTCCTTTTGGGGCCCAGCCCGACGTCGGCTTCATCAAACAGATCTCTGCTGGTCAGGACTCGCAGGTTTACGGCGGGAAGGTAATAGCCCGCAGAGAGGCTGCCGATTCCAAGAAGCACTCCTCCTCCGCCGGCGACGCGGTCTTCTTCCTGTTCACCCGTGCCGTCCCGGCAAATATGGGCCGGGACTTCGTATTCTTTCAAAATATCCCTCAAGCGTTCCGCGCGCCCCGG
This sequence comes from uncultured Acidobacteriota bacterium, assembly GCA_964506795.1. Classification (GTDB taxonomy): domain Bacteria; phylum Acidobacteriota; class UBA6911; order UBA6911; family UBA6911; genus UBA6911. Next base: position 48,435 of record CAZDMR010000015.1, read on the forward strand.
GTTGGAAAGAATGAAGACGATTCTTTCGCCGGAATTCCGGAATCTTTCCAGGTCGCCGATGAGCTCCTTTAGGTTTCCGTGGTACTTCCTTGTAGACTGCGAAGCGAGATAAAAAGAAGCCTCCGGACCTGCGACGCTGAGCTCTTCCATCTCTATGCGCGGGAAATGATCGAGACGCTCGCTGAACTCGTCCGCCGAAACGTAGATCTGTTCGGGGGAGAGGACCGGTTTGTGCGCTTCCACGCGGTCCACAAAACGGTCATACAACTCGGCATGATGCTTGGCCAAGGTCTTTTCCAAAACTTCGCGTTCCAGCACTACGATCCTGAATCCCTCTATGAAGTCAAAAATGGTGTTTCCCAGCGGATCGATTGCGGGCAGGAGAAACTCGAATGCGGGAAAAAGCTCCCCCTCCCGCGCCAGAGCGAGCTCTTCTTCAAGATGGGGCAGGAAAGGAGCGCTCCATAGAGACGGAACCTTTTCGGCCCATTCTTTAAGAGCCCTGCGGCTGAAGCAGCACTCTCTCATGGGGATGATTTCAAGGCTGCGGATTTTTTCTACGGAACGCTGGGAATCCACATCAAAAACACGGATCGATTCGATCCTGTCCCCAAAAAATTCCAAGCGCGCCGGCTTTTCCATATGGGGGGGGAAAACATCGAGGATGCCTCCCCTGAGCGAGAATTCGCCGGGATCCGTCACCGGGTCGTCCTCAACATATCCGGACTCGCGCAGGTGGTCTCGTATCAGATCGGGGGACATGTCCTCATCCTGCTTAAGCATCAAGCAATAATTGAGGAAGCGCTGCGGGCCGTGAAGCCGCACCGAGGCTGCTCGGGAAGACGTCACCAGGATTCTGGGCCCTTCCTGAAAAAGCTGCCAAATGGCTTTGGCGCGGGCGGCGGAAATCTCCGGGTGCGGCGAAAGGCCGCGGTAGGGATCCACTTCGATCGCCGGAAGATGCACGATCGCGGGCGGGGACGGTGAAAGAAGATGGAGATAAAAGGCGAGTTCCTCGGCCAGGCTCTGAGCTTCAGTGTTGGAAGAGGCAAAAACCGCAGTCGAACGGTTCTCCGCGAGAATTGCTCCGGCGATGGCCAGCGCTTTGGCGCCGCCCGCTGTGCCGGATATTCCGAGGACACGCCTGCCCTCTTTAAGGCGCGCGGCCAGCTGGTGCAATGCGCCGCTTTCCATCGCGGCTTCGAACGTTTTCTTTAATTGGATCACTGTCGCCGCATAAAGAACCGCCGCCGATCCACACTGCAGAAACCTTCGGGGCCGTCGGCGGCTGTCTGTGTGAATCCGCGGTCTTAGTAACGGGCGTCTTTCCCGAAACGCTCCAGAACTTTCCGGATGATTTCCGTCGTGGAGGCTCCCTCAATCAGCGGGATGTTGCGCACCGCCCCTCCCGCATTCTGCACGGTGTCTCGCCCCACGATTTCCGCAAGATCCCAGTCCGCGCCCTTGACGAGAATGTCGGGAACAATCGCGTCGATGACGCGCTTTGGCGTCGGGTCGTCGAAAATAAAGACTGCGTCGACGGACGCCAGCGCCGCGAGCACTTCCGCTCTTTCCGATTCGGGCACGATCGGCCGCGAATCCCCTTTAATCTGCCGGACGGAGCGGTCGCTGTTGACTCCGACAATCAGCGCGTCTCCCAAGGCGCGCGCGCTGTTAAGATAGCGGACATGGCCGACGTGCAGAATATCAAAGCAACCGTTGGTAAAAACAACCGTCTCCCCCCGCCGCCGGAGCTGGTCTCGAAAACTGATGATTTCTTCCAATGTCTTGATCTTCTGCGAGGACATGGCAACGATCGAGAATAGCAGATGGCCGGCTCATCTACAAGATTGCCCGCGGGAGCGCGAACGGAGACGATTCATCCGCTTTATTCATGAAGCCTCTGTTCAGCCATAAGAATCCCCGCGAATAATGCCGCTGAATCTGATGATCCTGGGATCGACCCCGAACGCAAAGAACATTTTCGCGCCGTCGGCGGCGATTTTTCTGTTTTCCCTTGCGGCGAAAAATGAATTAACCTAATCATACGGCCGTTGGCTGAGTGCATTACCGATTGCGGAGGAAAACATGAAAGCAAGGATTCTGATTGGGTGTTTTATGCTCGCAATGGTTGCCCTGTTCTCCCTGGTGAGAACGCCGTCGGCAACAGGGGAGGCGAATTTGAAAAAAGCGTGCGAGGAACGATTGATTGCCGTACTGAATCCGGCTATTTCAAGCAAGATGGCGGAGCGAGTTCCGCTCGCGCCGCGCGGCGGATCTCTCGAAGGAAAGACCATCTATATGGTCGACTTGCAATGGGGCGGTCCCGAAGCAGCCTACAGCGTCTACGAGGAAATGCGGGACTGGTTTTCCCGGAACATGCCTTCGGTCAAGACGGTGATACGAAGGTCCAGCGGCGGCCCGTTCGGCGACGATCCGGCTCTCCGCAAGGAGATAGCTCAAAATAAACCTGCCGGGGTGATCATCGGAATTGCGGGCTGACACGGCTGCGTATCGGCCGTGAGCCGATTTGCAAGGAACATTGAACTCGAAGCCAAGATACCCACCGTGGGCGCTTCCGGCGTCAATGTTGTGAAATTCAAAGATTATGAGCTCCAATATTCCAATGGTATGCCGGTCCGCTATGTTGCATTTCCGTTCCCCGTGGCGGGCCAACCCAAATCCGTCCATAAGAGCTATGTCGAGGGGAAGGATCTTTTGAGCGGCAAGCCGATGATGCAGGCCATCATGGATGCCCTTACAAAACCCCTTGTGGATGAGGAAATGAAGAGTGGAATGCCCGCCGGCGCCGCCTCGGAGCCGAGGTTGCTGAAGCCGGATACCGAGGCCAACCTGCGGCGCCTGTTCAAAGACAAAGAGTGGACCGATTTCAATCCCATTATCCTTCCCACCGAGGAAAAGGTGGCGGCTATGCTCAAGGGAACCAGCCGCAAGCCCGACGAGGTGGTGAGCAGGTTGGGATCCCGGGAAATGACGGTGGAAAAGGCTGCGGTTTATGCCGTCATGGCGGATGCCAAGCCGGAATATTTCCCGACCATCCTGGCCGCCCTCACCCAGGCGCCGTCTTTCGGCAACTCCACAAGCTCAATGGCGAACATGATTGTTATAAACGGGCCGGTCCGCAGACAGATAGGCATGAATTCGGGAACCGACGCGATGGGTCCGTTCAACGAAGCCAATTCGGTTATCGGCAGAGCGTTCACGCTGGCCGGCAAAATCATGCAGGATCTCCGCATCGGCGCGGGCGCCTATTCGTCGGTGGGGAGCACTCTGCAGTACAACAATGTTTGCTTCGCGGAGAACGAGGAAGAGCTGCCTGAAGGATGGGAGCCGCTCAGCGTGGAGCTCGGCTACAAGCGTTCCGACAGCGTCGTCAGCGTAGGCATCGGATGGAGCTACATATCGAGCGTAGGCGAAGCCCAGCGGAACCATCCGCCGCATATGCTGATCCGGGACTACATGAGATCCCTTTATGGATCCGCCGCGACGATAGTGATGGATCCGACCGTGGCCTCGCTGCTCGAGGACGCGCATGGGTTTAAGACAAAGGCTGAACTAGCCGAGTGGCTGGCGAAGAATGTGCAAGTCACCGCCGCAACGTTCTGGGGAAACGGCGTCAATACCACGGCCACCATGCCGATGGCGCTGCAGGGGCTGGAGCCTTACGCAACTTGGAAAAAGGCGCCGCCGGATACCCTGATTAAGCCTTTCACGAATTCCAAAGCCATTCAGATTGTGGTCGCGGGAGGAAAGATCCAGACCACCTGGTTTGTAACCGATTTCAGATTCGGCAGAGGGGAGTTGATTGATAATTGGAAATAGGATGCCCGTGAAAAAACGGGGCATCCCATGCGGAATGACAGGATTGCTCGCGGCATTCTTCCTGGCCCTTTCCTTGTCCGGGTGTTCAGGCGCGTCCAGAGTCGGAAATATTGCGGAACAGTCTCTTTTAGCAAGGACTCGGACGCCGATCATAGAGGATTGGCGTTTTACCAAAGGCGATCCGCCCGGGAGCCGCGCCGACTTTTCCTATGATGCGGTGAAGCGCTGGATCCTGCCCGTGGGAAATGCCTTTATCAAGGACCCCGCAAAGCGGGCAAAGCGGCCGGAAGGCGGTTTCGGAAGCGATGTGGCCTACGCTGCCGCGGGCTTCGACGACGGCATGTGGCGCAGGGTAAATCTCCCCCATGATTATGCCGCCGAAGGCCCGTTTACTTCCGAGGTCAGCGGCAGCGTTGGACGATTGCCCGCTTCCGGAGTCGTCTGGTATCGGAAAAGAATGGAAATTCCGGCAAGCGACGGAGAAAAATGCATTTTCCTCGATATTGACGGCGCCATGTCTTATAGCCTGGTGTGGTTGAACGGCCGGTTCGTCGGGGGCTGGCCTTACGGGTATGCTTCCTATCGCCTGGACCTGACGCCTTACGTGGAATTCGGCAAAACAAACGTTCTTGCGATTCGGCTGGATAATCCCGTTCCCAAAGATGCCAACTGGCAGTCCGCATCGTCCCGCTGGTATCCCGGAGGCGGCCTGTATCGAAATGTCTGGCTCTTGAAAACCTCCCCCGTGCACGTGGGTCAATGGGGCGCCTATATCACCACGCCTGAGGTTGCCGACGCATCCGCCCGCATCCATTTGAGAATTTCCTTGGACAACGGCGCGGAACAAAACGCAAGCGTAAGCGTCGGGACGCGGATTTTCGAAATAGACGGCGAAGATCGCAAGGTTGGCGGAGCGGTTGCGTCCATGGAGACTGTGGAAATCCGGGTCCCCGCCCGCGGGAGCGCCGAGGTTGAAAGCAGCGGGATTGTCGACTGCCCGAAGCTGTGGGGAACGGGGCCTTGTCAAAAACCCAATCGTTATGTGGCGGTAACGACGTTGCGCCAAGATGGCAAAATCGTCGATATCTATGAGACCCCGTTCGGCATCCGCACGCTCAAGTTTGACCCCGACGCGGGATTTTTCCTGAACGGAGAACATGTCAGGCTCAAGGGCGTTTGCAACCATCACGACCTGGGCGCTCTCGGCTCCGCGGTGAATTACCGCGCGCTCGAGCGGCAATTCGAGATGCTTGCGGAAATGGGCGCCAACGCCATCCGGACAAGCCACAATCCGCCCGCCCCGGAACTACTTGAGCTTGCCGATAAAATGGGCTTTCTTGTCATGGATGAAGCCTTTGACGTGTGGCGGCGGCAAAAGACAGAGCTGGATTATCATCTGCTCTTTCCCGAGTGGCATGAGCAAGACCTGCGGGCGCTGCTGCGGAGGGATCGCAACCATCCTTCCGTTATTATGTGGAGCATCGGCAACGAGGTCGGAGAGCAGGGTGAGGGCGAGGCCGGCGCAGCGATTGCCGGGGAGCTCGTAAGGATCTGTCATGAAGAGGACCCCACGCGTCCGACCATCAGCGGAATGAATTTCGCCGGTCCCGATGGCGCGTTTCCCGCCGCGATCGACGCCATAGGGCTGAATTACCAGGGCGTGGGAATATACGGCCGGCCGCCGCAATATCCGTTATTTCACCGGAATTTCCCGGACAAGTTCATCGTCGGTACGGAAACCGCATCCACCCTCAGCAGCAGAGGGATTTACACCTTTCCTGTCGCGCCGGGCCTCGGCACGCCGGCAGCGGCGGATGCAGGCCAGGAGCCGGAGAACCGTCAGGTCAGTTCCTACGACCTGTATTTTGCAAGATGGGCTTATTCCCCGGATAAGGAATTCGCGGCACAGGACAGATACCCATTCCTGGGCGGAGAGTTTGTTTGGACGGGTTGGGATTATCTGGGAGAGCCGACGCCGTTTGATGCATCGCGCAGTTCCTATTTCGGCATCATCGATCTGGCGGGATTTAAAAAGGACCGCTTTTATCTTTACCAGTCGCACTGGCGTCCCAATTACCCCATGGCCCACATTTTGCCGCATTGGACCTGGCCGGATCGCCGGGGCAGGGTGACGCCGGTGCATGTATACACGTCAGGCGATGAGGGGGAGCTTTTCCTTAACGGCCGATCGCTGGGACGCAGGAAGAAAGGCCGGTTTGAATATCGGCTTCGCTGGGACGATGTTGTATATGAGCCCGGCGAGCTGCGCGTGGTTGCATATAAAGAGGGTAAGCAGTGGGGCGAGGATTCGGTAAAGACCGCCGGAACCGCGGTCAAGCTCCTTCTAAGCCCCGACCGGGCCAGCATTTCAAATGACGGACGAGATCTTGCGTTCATAACACTGACGGTAGCGGATGAGGATGGACAAATGGTTCCCCGGTCGATGAACCGGATTCGTTTTGAAATAAGCGGGCCCGGTGAAATCGTAGCCACCGACAACGGGGACCCGACTGATATGACGGCTTTTCCATTACACGTCCGGAACGCATTTAACGGCTTGGCTCTTGTGATTGTTCGAGCCAAGAGAGGACAAAGAGGGGAGATTTTCGTGACAGCCGAATCGGACGGTTTGGAGGAAGCGCGAACCTTAATTACGGCAAAATAAACCCACCCTCTCCGTCCGCATTCGTTGGTTCGACCGGGAGTTTGAAAAGCAGGCGATAAACGGCAGATTCAAATGCGCCGGCCCGGTCATGGGGATTCGCAGCGAGGGAGCGCCGGGGGGCCCGGATGCGCTATTGCTTGGATTGAGCTTTCCGGATGGAAATTTCAGGCGGTTGAATATCCCGGATCACAACCGTTTCACTCATATTGCCGGGGAGTCTTATCTCGGGTTTTGCTTTAACGGGAAGGTTTGAGAGGTCCAGATTTTTTACTCCCACTATTGCGGCGACATTTTCCGACGTAAGGGTTTCAATCGTTTCGGGCGGCGCAAGCAGTTGAACGGAGACGGATTTTGGAACCGCGATGTATTCCGGATCATCAATGATCACCGGCACGCGCCGCAAATTATGGGTTTTGCGGCGCGTGCCCACGAGGATGTCCACCTGAACCGGGTCGTTGACCGCCGCGCGGATGGAATTCGTTGCGGGGTTGAGCCTCACAAAAAACCGCGCCTGTTGTTTCAAATCGGTCAACGCGACCGTTTCTGTGGGAACAGAGCGTGTAGACTCGATTTGGGATCGCGGCCCGGTCACAAGTACGCTGGTCGGTTTCCATGCCTTTTTATAAATCTCATATCCTTG
>CAZDMR010000015.1:55592-62094 GCA_964506795.1 uncultured Acidobacteriota bacterium
GAGGGAGTTCTCCCTGGACAGGAACAGTGATGGGAACTTCCTTGGAAATCGTCCTTTCCAGAACAAATCGAACGCGGGAAGGATTCACCTGCAAGACTTCAATGCGCGAGCCCTTGGGAACTCGGACATTCTCCGGCGTGAGGGTAACGAAATGTTCGCCTTCTTCGACGCCCTGAAGATCGACGGTACACGTGGGGAGCGGAGGCTGGCTGATCAGAATATTGGGAGCGGGCCCGCGCATGGTGATTTCGATGGTCGACGGGCGATCGTTGGTGATTTCCATGAGGCGCGGGAGCTGCACTTCAAGCGGTACGGCAACCACCCTCTCCGGACCGGGTTCCCCCCGGACGAAAATCCATAGGATCAGAGCCAGCAGGAAAGCGGTCGCCTTCAGCATCCAGTTTTCCAGCAGGTATTTTTTAATGAACCGCTTCATACGGCTTCCCGCTTCCGGTCGAAAAGATGGGATAGATCGGCGCCGCTGTGGCTCTCGACGGAATGCTCGAGCGCATCGCGAAGGGTTTCGCCTTCAAGATTGCGCGTAAGTCGGCCGCCGATGGCGAGGGATATGGTTCCGGTTTCTTCAGACACAATAACCGCGACGGCATCGGTCTCTTCTGTTATGCCGATCGCGGCCCGGTGCCGCGTGCCCAATTCCTTGCTGAGGTATGGGTCCAGCGTCAGCGGCAGAAAACAGCCCGCGGCGGCAATCCGGTTTCTGCGCACAATGACGGCGCCGTCGTGCAAGGGCGTATTCGGGTTGAATATGGTTACCAGAAGATCATAGGTAAGCACGGCATCCAAGGATATCCCGCTTTCGATGTAATTCTTCAGGCCTATGTCGCGCTCCATGACGATGAGCGCGCCGATTCTTTTTGATGCCAGCGTGGTTGCCGCCAGGACGATTTTTTCGAAGCCGCTCTTGCTGGTATGACGCTGGCGTCCCCATATGGATGTTTTCCCGATGCCCGCGAGCCCGCGCCTGATTTCATTTTGATACAGAACAATAATGGCAAAAACGATATAGGTTAGGATGTTTGAGAGCAGCCATTGCACCGAGACCAACTTGTAGAAGCGCGTGACCCAGTAGAACAGCAAAAGCACGACGATGCCCAGAGTCATCGGAACGCCGCGCGTGCCTCGCATGAGAAGAAGGAAGCGATAGATTATGTAATAGACCAGCGCGATGTCGATTAGATCGCGAATTGAAAATGGAAGGGTTCCAAAAATTCCCGCGATCGAATCCATGGGGCCTACCCATTTCGTCTGAAATCGGGAGGGGCTTGCGTCCGTTTCCCGGTACGAACCTCAAAATTTACGGCGAACCTTTGGAGCCGCCCGCTATTCGGATAGTCCCGCTAGAGCTATAGCATCCGTAACGTCGGCAACTTCCCTCATCGCGGCAACATCGTGCACGCGTACTATATGAGCGCCGAAAATAATAGATGCGGCAACCGTGGCTCCGGTTCCCAAAATCAGCTCGCCGGCGGGCTTTCTTGCGATCGAACCTATGAACGATTTTTGCGACGTGCCCACCAAAACGGGAAATCCTGCAGCCGCCAGCCGGTTCAGATTCCTGAGGATCTCGATGTTTTGGGCCGCCGTTTTGCCGAATCCTATGCCCGGATCCACCGCCACATGATCGGAGGATACACCAGAGTTTTGAGCACGCGCAACCGCTTCTTTGGCCCAAACTTCAATATCTTTCAAAATATCCGTGCTGGGGGGAAGCAACTGCATATTGGCGGGCTCGCCGCGCATATGCATCAGAATCAAGCCCGCCCCGCACCGGGCAGCCGCGGACCCAATCGCCGGCGCCTTCCGCAGGGAGGTGATATCGTTGATTATGGCAACGCCGCATTCCAGCGCGGCGGCGGCCACTGCCTCCTTGGAGGTGTCCACGGAAATAGGAATTGGGTATTTGTTGCTCTTAAGCAAGGCTTCCAGAACGGGCATCACCCGGCGGAGTTCTTCTTCGGCCGGGACTCCGAGAGATCCGGGGCGCGTGGATTCTCCGCCGATGTCCAGGATGTCCGCCCCTTCTTCGGCAATCTGCCAGGCCCGCTCCGCGGCGGCTTCTGGCGCGTAATAGCGCCCCTTATCCGAGAATGAATCGGGGGTGACATTTAAAATCCCCATCACGGCGGTGCGCGCGCCCAACTCGATAGTCCAGTCTCTTGCTTTGAACTTATACAATCTTCGTTGAGCTGATCCACCCATAGGAATTTATATCTAACTAATAGGAAACCGGCGCCGCAAAACGCTTGTGCGCGGAACATTCCATGCGGATGGCGGTCTCGTGCCGGAAGCCCTTGATAAAAAAGCCTAGCAGCCCGTGGTGGAAGTACAAAGGGCCGCGTTCCGAGCGCCGCAGCGATAGATGCAAGGCGGCGTGACGCAGGCGATGTGGTGACATCGCCGAGGAAGGCAAACGTAGCAGATGCGTATCCGCGCCCCCCCCTCCTCGCGCCTCGATCTCGCCCCGCAAGCCCCTTGCGCGCGACCTTTTGTACTTCCACCACGGGCTGCTAGGCCGGAGCGGGTTTGCCCTTTGGATTGATAAGCGGCGGCGACAACGGAGAAGATTCCGGCGCTTTCTCGCGCGAAGGCTGTCCTTCCGAGTCTATATCAGAGGGCACGGGCGCTTTAGGCTTCAAGGGTATTCCCTTGATGATGGACTCGATTTCGTAAGCGTCCAAGGTTTCATACTCCAGCAGGGCTTCCGCAAGCCGGATCAAAGTGTCGCGGTTTTCTTCAAGGATTTTCTTGGCGCGATTATAGGCTCCCTCAACGATCCGCTTCACTTCGCGGTCGATTTGTATCGCGGTGTATTCGCTATAGTCGCGGTGCTGGGAGATTTCCCTGCCCAGGAATATCTGCTCTTCCTTTTTCCCGAAAGCCAGCGGGCCCATAGCCGGACTCATGCCCCACTCAGTCACCATCTTGCGGCTTCGTTCGGTAGCCACTTCGATATCGTTGGCCGCCCCCGTAGTCTCTGTATTCAAGAAAATCTTTTCGGCGCAACGGCCCCCCATCAAAATGGCGATTTGTCCCTCGACGTAATCTTTTGTGTAATTATGCCTGTCGGTTTCCGGAAGCTGCTGGGTCAAGCCGAGCGCCATGCCTCTTGGGATAATGGTCACCTTATGGAGGGGATCGCTTTCGGGTATCATGTGCGCGACCAGCGCATGGCCGGCTTCATGATAGGCCGTCACCTTTTTATCGCCTTCGGTGATAACCATGGATTTGCGCTCTTTGCCCATGAGCACTTTATCTTTGGCGCCCTCGAAATCGCTCATGATTACGAATTTTCTGCCGTAGCGCGCCGCATTCAGAGCGGCTTCATTGACAAGATTGGCCAGCGTTGCGCCCGAAAATCCCGGCGTGCCTCTCGCGATGACGGAAACATTCACATCTTCCGAAAGAGGTATTTTACGCGTGTGCACCTTCAGAATGCCTTCGCGTCCCCGGATATCGGGCAAGGGAACCACGACTTGACGGTCAAAACGGCCCGGCCGCAAAAGCGCAGGGTCCAGGACATCCGGCCGGTTGGTGGCTGCGATCAGGATGACTCCGTCATTGGATTCGAAGCCGTCCATTTCCACCAACAGCTGATTCAGCGTCTGCTCTCTTTCGTCATGCCCCCCGCCGAGACCGGCTCCGCGATGGCGTCCCACCGCATCGATTTCATCGATGAAAATGATGCACGGCGCGTTCTTTTTACCCTGTTCAAACAGATCCCGAACCCTGCTGGCTCCGACGCCGACGAACATTTCCACAAAATCCGAGCCGCTGATGGAGAAGAACGGGACGTTTGCTTCCCCCGCGATGGCGCGCGCGAGGAGGGTTTTGCCGGTTCCGGGCGGCCCCATCAAAAGAACGCCCTTTGGAATCCGGCCTCCCAGTTTCTGGAATCTCTGAGGCTCTTTGAGGAATTCGATAATTTCCGTCAGTTCCTCTTTAGCCTCTTCGATCCCCGCAACATCCTTGAATGTCACTTTCTTTTGCTGGCTCGACAGGAGACGGGCGCGGCTCTTGCCGAAGGAAAGAGCTTTATTGCCGCCGCTCTGCATCTGCCGCATGAGGAAAATCCAGAAGCCGAATAAAAGTATGAAAGGCAGCCAGGAGGAGAGAAAAACATACATGAACGAGGTGTTGGAAGATTTTTCAATCTTAACCGCAACCCCTTGGTTCCGAAGGTCTTTTGCCAGATCCCATGCTCCGTCGACCGGGATAATAGTTCTAAACTCCTTGTTGCTTTGGTCTCTTCCTTCGAGGACCTCACCCATTATCTTGACGGACTTTATCTTTTTCGACGTGACATCCTGGTAAAAGGTGGTGAAATCCTTTTCCTCAACACTTACATCGCGAATGTTGTAAAAAATCTGCCACAGCACAACCAGGGACACTATCACCACCAACCAAACCAGTATGTTCTTCAAGTTGGTGCTCAAAAGGGAAACCTCCTAAGCGGACACGGTATTTGCAACTTATTCCGATGTTTATATCGGACAACCGCTCACTTGACATTCCGCGTTTTTATTATACCAGAGATATTAAGTCCTTCCAAAGATCGCATCTTATTTCTCCGCTCCGCCAATCATCGGCTGGGCGCAGGATTGATTTTTCGGCCTGCAAGCTCGGACCCGCCGCCGCATTGGAATCCTTATGAACATCCGTAACGCTTCCCAGGCTGCGAAAAAAGAATTTTACGGTTCCGTCGCTTGCGAGATTTCTATTGCAATGCACTTCGGCGATCCGGGAGGTGCTTCATATCCGCGCGCGGGTCTGAATCCCGGGATCCAGATTACGGCGTCTCCGAAGGCGACCATCGGCATGGATGCCCGCTGCAATATCGGAATCTTATTGTCGATCAGCATCTTCTTGACTTTGCGATGGCCGGGACCGCCGTAGCGGTCTCCGGGTATTCTCGGGCGAATCATCAGGGAGTTGGAAAGAACGGATGGTTCAAGAAAAGCCCTTGTGAATTTCGAATTCTTCATCGTGTCGACGTCCGGGGCCTTGCCTAGGGCGCATTCGAATTTTGTCCCGGTTTCTTTCACCAAGCATTGTCCCGGGATGCCCAGCACGTAAGCGTAGACGGCATTGGATAAAGGCTCATGCTCCAGCAAAATAACCTTGTCGAACTGCCGCATTGCCATGCCTCCGTTCGGCAGCCGGATCCGGCCGCCCCCTCCCTCGAACCTGCAGAGCGAGAGGAGGTTCTGGACATGAACGTAACGGATCCCCCGGGAAGAACCCATGAACGTTTTTAATGCTTTTCGCAGCGCCTCGCCCTGCACGGCCGGATGGAGCTGCAGGATGCCTTTTCTGTCCAGAGAAACGACGTTTTCAGTGCGGCAGGAAATCTTTTCCAGAGCCTTTTCCGCCTCTGATTCCATGAAATCCCAAATATCGCGGGCTTGCAGCGCATGCCGAGCTATTGCCGGCACCAGGCGCGGATTAAAGCCGGCTTCAAGGTAAGGGATCAATTCCCCGCGGATTCGATTCCTTGCGTAGCGCAGATCCTTATTGGTGGAATCTTCGCGGTAGACGACGCCCTTTTGCTTCAAATATTCGAGGACGGCACTCCGGGAGCAGTCCAGCAAAGGACGGACGATCCAGCCGTTTACAATCGGGTGAATCGATGAAAGGCCCCTGATGCCGCTGCCGCGGATAAACCGAAAGATCGCCGTTTCAGCCTGGTCGTTCATGGTATGTCCGACCGCAATCTTATGCGCGCCGATGCGGCGGGCCGTGCGCTCGAGAAAATCGTAGCGTACCCGGCGCGCATATTCCTCGACGTTCTTTTTGGCTGCCGCCGCCTGTTGCTTTACTTCGATTGCCTCCGAAATAAAGGGCAGTTTGAGGTCGGCGCTCATACGGCGGACAAATGCTTCATCGGCGTCTGCCTCGGCTCCCCGGATGCGGTGGTTTAAGTGAGCCACGGTCAACGATAGTCCCAGATCCGGGGCAAGTTTTTGCAAAACATGCAGAAGCGCGGTGGAATCCGCTCCTCCGGAGACCGCAACGAGCACAGGGTCTCCCGAAGAGAGCATGCCGTGCTGCCGAATGGTCTCCCGTGCGCGGATCTCAAGGAAACAGGGTTTTGCTGAAGGCTTCTGATTCGGCATTTTTTCACTTCTATCATAAAAATTTATCTGAGGTCACCATATTTCGGGGCCTGATTGCATTACCCGGACGCATAATTCGATGCCTCTCGTCGATTTGGCGGTGGTATAATCTTTTTCCTTCGCCGGCCGGCATTGGATGCCGGCGCAAGGAAGAGGATCTGCGTATGACTTTCCCTGTAACCCGCCCCCGACGGCTCCGCATGAATGCGGCCATCCGCAGTATGGTGCGCGAAACCCGTCTTTTCCCCGGTCAATTGGTATATCCCCTTTTCGTATGCCCCGGAGAAGGGGTCAAAAAGGAAATTTCCTCAATGCCGGACAATTTCCAGTACTCCGTCGACGCCCTGGTGGAAGAAGTATCCTTGGTA
>CAZDMR010000016.1:0-61701 GCA_964506795.1 uncultured Acidobacteriota bacterium
ATTTCCATAACCGGTTCCACAATGCAAGCCTGCAGGCGGATTCCAGGAACATGGGCGTCTACGCTGTGAACGCAACATTGGTAAAGCACATCCCGACGCAGTTCCTAAATCCGGCGGATTTCGAGCATCCGATTCAATCCGCGATAGAACGCTGGGAAATCAGCAGCATCGGATATTGGGGTTCGGCCGGCGATCCGCTGGGCATCGCCCAAATCACCGCTATCGTTGAAAACAGCGGCGGCGCCTTTTTTGACCGCGCGCTCTGGGGCATAGATGGAGTGGATATGGGCGGTGAATCCTCTGTGGACAGCTACGATCCTACGCTTCCCTTGCCCAATTCCGGAGATATGGGCGCCATTGGATCCAACGGCGACGTGACGGCAAACGGCGATATTACAGTTAAAGGCGACGTCGCCTGCGGACCCGGGGGCGATATCGATATCACGGGCAGTTCCGTTGTGACCGGAGACAGGATTTACCTGCCCGAGCCGCGCGTCTTTCCTCCAATTCCGGAGTTTGAGGCAGGCACCATTAATATAAACATCAAGCCCGGTGGGGCAGACACTCTCACTCAGAATCCGACAAACAAATATGGCAGCATTACAGTCAAGGGGACCCTGACCATACAAGAGGGAACTTATTATATTGATGAGTTATTGGTCACTTCCCAGGGCGTAATAACTCTAGAAGGCCCCGTAACCTTGTTCGTTAAGTCCGGGCTCGAAATGGAAGGGCAGGGTACGGGCAACGATCCCTCGCAACCGGGGCAATTGACCGTGTATTATTCCGGCGAAGACGATGCAAAATGGGCCGGCGGCTCCGAAATATCAGCGTCAGTTTATGCTCCGAATGCAGAGCTTCATCTTGTCGGAAATTCTGAGTTTTACGGTTCCTTTATCGGCAGGTCTGTAGATACGCAGGGCGGCGCGACAGTTCATTTTGATCAAGGCAGCTTAAACCGCCACCGGGTCCAGCAGCCTTTCCGCCTCATTTCCTGGTCCCAAGATTCTTTCTAAACACAAGGACCTGGCGCCCAACCCCACAATAAATGTGCCAGGATAAAAGCCGGAAGATTGAATGACTTTTGTATGGCCGATGAACAAACGACCGGTTTTTTCCTTCCAGCTTTTTTCTTCTTTCTTCCGGCTCCTTGCTTCTGGCTTCCGGCTTCACCCTTCAGGCTTCCGGCTTCTGGCTTCTCGCTTCTTCGTTCCGGCTTCTTGCTTCTTTTTTCTTTCTTCTGCCGCGAACGAAATTCTCGCAATGCAGCAAAAAAGGGCGAGCCTCTCCGTGCGGGTAATTCAGGGGGAATCAAATCAATTGATTTGTGTTCGCTGCTGCCGGTGAGGAGGATTCGTTTCCAGCCGGCGGTCCCATTCGTTTTCTTTCTCGGCCACTTTCCGTTGCTCTATTTCCCGCGGCTGCGGCCGGACCTCTTCGCTATTCGCGCCGCCGGCTGCATTTGCCGCAGATGCCCCGGATTTCACTCCTGAAGTGCCTGATCCGGAATCCAGCATGGAGGCGTTAGCCTCCGCAGGCGGACTCGTCATTAAAAAGTTCCACATGCTTTGCAACGAGGCGGGCGCCTCTGTTTCCAAAAAAATGTAACCCGCCGCCGCTATGAGCAGTATCGACAACAGCACCGCCGCGCAGCGATAGGACGGCCTGGGAATTTTTGGGCGGTAAGGCGCCCAAAATGCCTTCCGCGAACGCGTCTCTATTCCGGCGCCCGGATCAGGCGCAACAGAATCTGGAAACGGTTCAATATTTTCATTTGAAAGGGAAGCGGGCGGATGATGTTCCATTTCGTCCGCGCCGGAGTTGGCTCCACTCTCTCGCTCATCATCCAATGGCGGCGGATTGTCGGCGGGGCGTAAGCCTTCGCCTCCTTCTCCCAAAGACACAGCGCCTTCCAACACGGAGGATTCGGCCTCGGACGGCGTCTCAGCCGCGCTTTCATCGATGAAAGCCGGCGGATCTGTGGAGTTTGAACCTTCCGATGCGGCCTGGATCGCGGGATATTGTTCCATAAGTTCCGTCATAAGGCGGTCGAGGGAAACATAGTCCGCCCCGCCGCCGCGCGACAGCGCTTCGATATCGTAAAGAAGCTTCACCATGCTTTCAGAAGCATCCCGATGCGCCGCTGCCTTCCTTAGGGAAGTCATTGCGGCATACAACTCGGCCATCATCAGGCGGGCGTCTTCCGCCATGCTCTTCTGCAGATCCTTGCATGCATCCAGTAATTCAACCGCGTTGTGATAGCGGTCGGCCGGATCTCTTTCGAGACACGTCTTCAGTATTGCCCACATGCCCGGAGGCACATCCGGGAATCGTTCAAAGGTCGGGAGGGGCGATTCCGTCAGGATATTATCCAAAGCCTTGTTGCCGTTCGAGTCATAAAAGGGGTGAACGCCGGTGAGAAGCTCGTAAAAAATCACTCCGGCGGAAAATATGTCCGAGCGCTCGTCGCATTCCTTCTGCTGAATCTGCTCGGGAGACAGGTATATTTTAGAGCCCCAGCGAACGATCGGACGCGAAAGACGCTTCTTAAGAATATGTGTAATGGCAAAGTCCCGAATTTTGACTCCGCCGTCGGGCGGCAAATGAATTTTTGCGGGAGAAAGATCGCAATGCAGTACGCCTTTGCCGTGCGCATAGCTGAGGCCTTCCAACGCCTGAATCATGACGGAAAGCTTGGATTCGGCCGACATGGGAGAGCGCGCAATTACGGTTTCCAGAGTGTTGCAGCCCAGCGACTCCGTAACGATAAAGGAATTGCGGCCTTCTTTGCCTATCTCAAGGATGGAGGCAATATTCGGATGCTCCAAATCGGCGACAGACCGATATTCGGTGAAGAAGCGCTTCTCGATATCCGCGTCCCATTTGATGCCGCCGCCCAGAATTCGCAGGACCACCGGCCGGCCGAGTTCTTGATCGAAACCTCTATAGATAGGCCCCAGACATCCGTCCTGCAGTTTCTCAATGAGAGCGTACTTGCCCAAGAGCCGTAACGCCTCATTTTCCATCGGCGAGCTTCCACTCATTGTTTCTCAGTCCCCTATGCTTTATTCCAATTAAAAACATTTTCG
The DNA here is from genome assembly GCA_964506795.1 of uncultured Acidobacteriota bacterium. GTDB lineage: Bacteria > Acidobacteriota > UBA6911 > UBA6911 > UBA6911 > UBA6911. The sequence continues at coordinate 3,090 of CAZDMR010000016.1, forward strand.
ACTTGCTTTGGATAAAATGCGGTGACCGCAATCACCATTCTCGCAAGCAAATAGCAAACGGTCGGCTTCGCCTTTTAAAAAAGCATCGACTATTATTCAGGACATTCTGATTGTCGGAAGATTTTACAAAATGTATTGAGACGCAAGTTAATCAAATACAATATAATACGAAGATATTGAAAATGGCCTGCAAATATCCTGTCGCTTATTTTTACACAATACCGACTGATCCCGGATTCAATATCAGGCCCCGGCAGAATCGGCGGCTTAATTAACCCTCATTTAATCAATCATTTATCATTTTGCTGCGGGCATCTGAGAATTTCTGGCAAGCTTATTGCCATTAAAGCGGCCTATGAAATGCAAGTATAGGAGACTCAGCTGATGCTCTCATTACGAAAATTATGGAATATTGCAGCAATTACAATAATGGCCGCGGCGTATTCACAGTTTGCCGGGATTCCGTCAGGATACGGTTCGAATAAGACCGTTGCCGGTATGAACGAATCCGGCACCATCGTCCTAATGAAAAATTCTGAGAACAGCGCCCCCTCATTCGGCCCTGAATCTGCTCCGGGCGGGAATGGGTTCGATGTCCTTTGCGAAGAAGGCATATGCACGGACTTTTACCCCAAGGACGGCAAAATTGAAGGGGAAAAAATATCAGCCCTTAATCCGGCCGGGGTGAACCGCCTGGGGCAGATTGTCGGGCTTTGCGTCCTGGAAGAAGCCGCAAAGCGCTTCGCCTTTATCCGCGAACCCGACGGCCGATACTGGCTATTTAAAACCCCCTCTCCGTCCGGCCAGGGCGAATTTACAGATATCAGCAATTCGGGCAATGCGGTAGGTGTTTATGAAAAAGAACCGTCGCAAGCAAAAATCGGCTTCCTCATGAATTCGCAGGGGCAATGGGAGATGGATATTAAATACCCTGTGAATTCATGCCCCAGCGGGCGCTCCTGTCTGCACACGTATCCAAACGGCATCAATGACAGCGGAGAAATCGTGGGCAACTTTGATTGCACGGAGGAACCCGACGGCACCGCGGATCCTTTGTTTAGAGGTAATGGATTCTATCGGGCGCCCGACGGGACATACTATCAAGTCCAGTTCGAGGATGCCGAACGGACAGTTGCGGGCAAGATCAGCGACAACGGGGTCATTGTCGGCTACTACGTGGTCGACAGCAATATATGGAAGCCTTTTGCGGCCCTAAAGGAGGATGTCATAAAACCAGTCGGGGACGGGCTACAATAAATTACCGCATAAGAGTAACAGGAACCATTCAACCTCGATCGTTCACGAATTTTCTATTGCTGCGACGGGTCGATAAAGTAAAGATTCCCTCGCGGTTATCGGCCGGAACCTATTGTCCACCCGTTTCCTAAACCATAGGGCAGCGTGACAAAAGGAAAGGCTTCCACATGATGAATCAGGCCATCCCGTATTGCGAATGTCTCCATCGTCACTAAGTTGAGCAGCATTCCCGGAGGAGCATCCGGCGGCGCCCCCCGCCTCGTCCCGTCATGCACAAACAAGGGGAATGTGCCCACAAGCCCCTTTTGTTCATCAATGATCAGCGCGCGCCGAGGCCGGATGTGTTTCATGTAGGCAAAAGTTTTCGTATCAATCTGCTCGGCGCATGTAAGCATGCTGAACTTGAGCATTTCGCGCCCTTCCGGAGTGTCCGCCGTGGGCATGAAGGGAGCGGGCATCATTCGGCCGCCCGGCGGCGGATTGTTCACGGTCCTGTACCCGTTTTCGTGCCTGACGCATTCGTCGGAAAACGCCCCGATCTTCCCGTTGTCTCCCTCCAGCGCGTCAAAATAGGAATTTGCGGCACGGAATAAAAGATCCCGCGAAGCGCGCTCTGAAGGAGGCACATCCGCTGTCAGAAGCGGAACCGGAGTTGTCAGAAGCGGGATGGCGGCCGCGTCGACATCACGGGCATAGAGGTGCTCAATTTCCCGGATCCTGCCGCGGTCGACTTTAAGGCGGACCGCCACCAGCGCATCCTGCCCCTCGATCTTCAAGCGCGCCTGCTGGGCAACCTGGCCCGAAACCGGGTCCGCGACGTAAATTTTAAACGCGGTCGGCTCCACGCGCGAACGCCAAAGCATGCCTTCTCCCACATCCATGGCGCCCGTGTTTTCGGTCATCCGGATATCGATCGATAAAGGCGGAACCGCTTGGGGATCGCGCCTGAACACGGCATTCATGTAACCGTCCATAATGCCTACCAGACAAGCCCTGTCGCATTCCTTGACGGCGCCAGGGTCCCACTCGGGCTCTTCCGCACCCGCGACGTTTAACGCCAGAATCCATGCAAGCAACGCTGCTGCCGGCACGAATCTCGTTTTCAAAATTCCTTTCCCCGTGCATATGCCATGCTTCAATTCCGATCCCATTGGGCTCCCCCTTCCGGAACCTGCCCGGACAACAGCATTCCGGGGGCCGGTTCCCGGTATTGACGTTGACGTTCTGCTCCAATCTGCCGCAAAAAGCGTTCGCCGTTTATGCTTCGTCCTTTCGGGCTGAAATAATCAGGCTGCAGAAGGGAATTGTAAACGCAAAGAGGCGGGAATTTATAAGAGCTTTTTATGCGCAAACCGAAAAAAGCATTCCCATAAGGCACGTGAGGCGGAGACGGTTTCCTTCCTGCAACCGTCCGCGGACATAAAAATGCCGTTGCGATCTTGGGACCCAGTAGCTTTTTCCGCGGCCGGGCTCCGCACCAAAGCGGCACAAATCCTTGTGCCCAATAAAGTTTTTGCGCCGCCGTGCCGATTAAAAAGGAATACTAATAGTGGCATAGATAATGGAGTCGACAAAAAAAACCATATTGGTGGTTGACGATTCAGCCATGGTTTGCCATGTTGTCGGGCAAATCCTGCGGGAATGCGGCTATCAGGTCCTGGTCGCTAAGAACGGGCTCGATGCCTACCATTTGGCTGTAAAACACAAGCCCCGGCTCATTATCATGGACGTTGAAATGCCTGTGATGGACGGGATTGAGGCAACGACCCTCATAAAGTCCGAGCCAAAAACGACCGACATCCCCATCCTGATTTTTACCTCCCTCGGCGGAGAGGATGACATCAAACGGGCCAAGGCGTCGGGGTGCCAAGGATTTTTGAATAAGCCGATCAGCAAAAAGGCCATTCGGGCTGAAGTTCAAAGATTCCTGGGAAAATCGTAGCGAGAGCCCCATGCGCGCCATAACCGACTGCCTGTCCGACACAATCTTCCTCGAAAAAACTCTTTCCTATCTCGAAAGCGGTCATGGGGTGCGCAGTGTTGTCCTCAAATCGGACGGAAGCATCCATCCGCTGAACGGCCGGGACGCCCGGGAATATCCGGAGAAAAGAACCTACCCGTTTTCCTGCGAACAAGATATCGGCGGCATCCGCTTCTCGGCGGAAACCGAGCGCGCTCTTGCAGAAGCGGAGCCTCATATCAGGTTTTTCATGGACGCGCTGCAAATTCACTGCGAGAAAGAACAGGTCCTGCAGCAGACCATGCAGGAAATGCTTGGTTTGTCCGACCAGCTCCATTTTCTATTTCATCTCGGAAACAAGATGACGGGCGTCCGCGGACTGCACGAGTACGGCGAATTGATGCTTAACGAAATCTCCAAAGCCGTCGACGCCGATTCCGCTTTCATCAAGATAAGGGGGAAAAAGGACGCGCAGGAAGTCATCCTTTACAAGTTTCCCGCCGAAAAGCTCCAGGCATTCGCCCCGCATTTGCCTCCTGACGCTGCGGAAGATAAAATCGCCGTCCTTTCATGCAAGGATGGAATGTCGGCCCTTATCGCTCCGATCAATGAAAAGGGATGCCTGATCGGAGGCATGGCCTTTATAAAAAATCCCGGTCGGCAGCCATTTACGTCCTACCACAAACAGCTCGTCAGCATTGTCAACAGCATTGTTTGTCCGACATTGGAAAGCCTCTCGCTGTACCACAACCTGCACGCATTGTATTTCAGCACAGTCAAAGCCCTGGCCGCCGCAATCGATGCAAAAGACACGTATACCTACGGCCATTCCTCCAGGGTGGCCAAGTATTCCATTGCCATAGGAAAGCATTTGGATTTGTCACCGGATGATCTCTCGGATGTTGAGATTGCCGCTTACATGCACGACCTCGGCAAAATAGGGATTTCCGAGGATATTCTTGGAAAGCCCGGCAGACTCTCGCCCCAGGAATTCGAGGAGATTAAAAAGCATCCTTTGCTTACCAATAAAATCCTGGAACCGATCGATCTTCCCCGGTCGGTTGTGGACGCAACGCTTCAGCACCATGAGCGGCTGGACGGGCGAGGTTATCCCTTTGGCCTGAAGGGCGAAGACATTACGCTTTTTGCGAGGATCATTGCGGTGGCGGATGTATTTGACGCCTTAACTTCCGCCCGGCCCTATCGCAAAGCCATGACGGTTGAAGACGCGCTCGTCGAAATCTGCGAAGGGATCGGCGCCGAATACGACCTCAACGTGGTGCGGGCTTTTATAACGGCCCTTCAGCGCAATTCCGAAGACCGGGATCTAGCCGAGGTTTACCGGAAACTCAGCTTCGCCCAGTTCGACAGGATGGATGCCTTCCTGCAAAACCTGGCCTGCAATTTGGGCGGCGTGCCCGCCTGAAGCCCGAAGGCGAAATTGCGCATCACGCGGTTAACCCGGATTATTCATGAAGCTTCTACTGCGGCGGCGGATCCTCGTGAATAATCCGGTTTAATAGGTTCGCTGCGAAAGAAGGCGGCCCTCTCGAATGACTCCCTTTTTATTTTCCCTGCTCCCTGAATTCTCCCGCCAGCCGTATAAAGGCCATCAGGACCGCGATACCGACCAGCGTATGCAGCGCCAGAGCAAACCAGATGTATTCCGGATGCCCCTGACCGCTGAAGCGCTCGTAAAGCGCTCCGTAGGTTACGCCGCTTAACGACCCTCCCAGCATGGTGGCCAAAAAATTCATTCCCATGTAAAGCCCCGCTTTCTCCTTTGGAGCTATCCAAGTGATGTATTCCTGGATTCGGGGGGAAGAGATCATTTCACCGACCGAGAACAGAAAAATACCCAGGAAAACAAAAGCGGGCACGGAGAGTCGGGCGTAGCCGATCACGCCGAAGCCGACCGTCGCTATGGCTAGGCCCAGAAGGAAAGTGGGCATGGGCTTGCGGCGTTCGAATGCGCGCGACACCAAAAATTGAAAAATCATGATGATGTAGCCGGTATGGGAAACGGTCTCGCCCAGCACGCGGCGCACGCCGTCCTCGCCCGGGCTGGAGAACACTCCGGCCAGCCTGGTTCCTAAAATACTTTTAATGCCTTGATACAACCGCGCGGTGTCCAGATCGGCATCCACATAAAGCGCGCATATATTAAAAAAACCCCAGAATGGCAGCCAGAAAAACAAGCCGAGCAGTATTAGAAATAAAGTGAATTTAAAATCGGAAAGGACGGTGATGATTTCTCTGAATTTCTGCTTGAGCGTGGTCCCTCCGATTTCCCGCTCCGGTTCCTTGTAGAAAAATATCGTAATCAGAAGCATCAGTCCGATACATACGGCGGCAGCGACAAACGCGTGATTCCAGGAAATCGCGCGCAGGTTGCCCATCACCATCGGGCCGAAAGATCCCCCTACGTTCACCATCTGGTAGAAGATGCCGAAACCGAGGGATTTGTTTGTGCTGTCGGTGACCGTTCGGACGGTGCCGGCTATCAGCGGTTTGAAAATTCCTGCGGCAAGACCGATGGAAAGCATTGTAAGGATGATGCCCGAAAACGTTTTTGTATAAATGAGCAGGAGGATGGACGGGAGATAGGCCAAATAAGAAATTATCAGGACTTTCTTGAAGCCGAAACGGTCTGCAAAGCTTCCCGAAATGACCGGAATCCCGTAGGACAAAAATAGAAAGACACTCTGGACTATGCCGAGCTGAGTTCGGCTATAGCCCAGGGATGCCATATAAATCCCGAAGCCAAAATAAATGCCGTAGTAGGCAAACCGCTCCAGAACTTCAATAAAGTTGGCTGTCCAGAACACCTGAGTGAAACGTGTTCGCTGCTCCATGAATTCCTCCACGCATTACTCTGGTTTGTGTGATGAAAGATGAAATCTGCATGATTTAACTACGAAAGCTCTTTCCCTCCACCGGAAGCTCGGCGTTTGAGAAACAAATTCCACCACCGGGTGAGTTTCCCATCTTCCGGAGGCTTTTCTCCTCTTGAGTAACTTTGAGCAATGCGCATGATCTCCCGCGCTATTTTGGATTTCGGATCCGATTTTACAAGGGGCGTCCCCATGTTTATGGACTTGACCACCGTCTGATAATCGCTCGGCAGGGAACCGATAACGGGTTCTCCCAAAAACTCTTCAACCTGGGGCAGATCGAGGTCCACCATCCTGCTCCAGCGATTGACGACAACGCGGATTTTCGCCCGAGGGCAGCCAACATGGTCGAGAATCTGCAGCGCGCGCTTGGTGCTGCGGATGGCGGGGGAATCAAGCGACAGCACCAGCACGATTTCGTCCGCCTGATCCAAAGCGATAAGCGTGATTGGGTCGAACGTGTGCTGCGGGTCCAAAACGATATAGTCGTAGCATTCATGCAATCGCTGCAGCACTTCAAACACGTGTTCGGGCTTAATCTTTTCGATGGGATCGATATCCCGGGGAGCGGACAACAAATCGAGATTGGAGGAATAGGGAGCTACCACGGATGAAATAAGCCGCTCATCGATGAGGCCTTGGCGCACCGCGAGGTCCGCGAGGGAATATTTGGGATCCAATCCAAGATACATCGCCAGATTCCCTGATTCCAGATTCAGATCGACGAGAACGGCCCGGGCGTTTGCCGCAGCGGCAAGATTCGTGGCGATGAACGATGTGCCGCATCCGCCCTTGTTCGAAAATACGGCAATCATTCTCCCCCTTGCTTTGACTTCATCGATCTTCCCCGCGCAAAATTCCCCGATTCGGTCGAGAATGGCTTTCAACTCGTCCGCGCCGGCGGGAAGACGGAGGAATTCCAGCGCTCCCGCCTGCATGCTCTGGGAAATCAGGTCGGAGGATATCTCCCGTGCAGCCGAAATAAGGGCGGTCTTTGGACAATCCGTTTTCAGGCGGCGAATCAAATGAACGGCGGTGTCCGCGTCGGCGCCGAGGTTGATGATCGCGGCGGAAGGCTGGTAGCGCTTTACCTGGTCATAAACCTGATCCGCATCGTTGCCGCCGGAAAGCAGCTTGGCTCTGGAGTCGGCATTCAGCGCGGCCCGAATGTCATTAAAGTTGTCCAGGTCCTTGCTTAAAACCACAAAAGTAATCGGTTGGACCGTCATCGGCGTTCCTCATGCGAAGATGCTCCGATTCGAAAACAAAGAACAAATCGCCGCTTTTCGCCGATGGACCGGTCTCCGCGCCGGCGGATCCATGCCGGATTCTTTGCGTCCATTATCGCTCCCGCTGGCTTGAGCCTAAAATGACCCATAGGAGATTGGCAAGATAAAATTTGCCGGCGTCCGAAAGCATCAAGAGCGGAGAAAGCATGAGGACAAAGCGCAACCGATTCATGTTAGCATTGATTGTGTCCCTTATGGGGCCTGCCCGCTTGCGCGCGGGCACATTTAAAAAAAGCGGGAACAGCATGACAGGCATGCGCTGCAAAGCGCCGCGGCGTTTATCGGCCGCCCTATTGTTCGGATTCTTTCTGCTCCCATGGCTGGGGGCGAAGGGGGATTCCCAAGAGCCGCCCGGCAAAAGGCTGGAGGGAAAACCCATCGCCGCCGATGGGGGCAGGATCGGCGGCATGCTCCGGCAATGGTATTCCCGGAATACGGCCGCCGGGAATTGGGGGGATTACTATGACAACCGGGACGGGGGGCACTCCCGTTTGAATCTGACGCCGTACCCTCAAATGCGGCGGGTCGAATACACGAAAGAGCAGATTGAGGCGCGCGCGCATTGGGGCGCGCAGACAAAGGTGCTGCCGCACGTCGTCATCGGCAACTCGTCGACTTCGGCCGCGCCGGAACGCGGCGGCAGCAATATCATGCAGTACTATACGAATCCGCGGGGACTGGCCTTTTTATTTACCCAATACGTGCGCAACAACCTTTACGTCTACCCGGAACACCGCGATCATGATCCGGGGCGCAACGGGATCGGGGGATACGGAGATTTATTTCCGACAAACACCCCTTACCTGATTGCATCCCAGGGTTCCTCCGGCTCGGACCAGGCTTTTCTGCGGGCTCTGCCGTATGTCCTTGCCGCATTCCGCCCCGAGGTAAAGAGCAGACTGGTCCAAACGGGCTCGCTGATGCCTGTCGTGCAGATGATTCTGAGGATCACGGGAAAACACCTTGCGGGCCCGGAGGAGTACCTGACCGGCAAGGCTCACCCTACGGTATTCCGCGGGACAGACGTGGACGCCCAAAAAATGGTTGAAATGGCGCATGAAATCACGCTCCCCAACCTGCCGCCGATCGCGATAATAAGGGTTCTGAAAGAGGACAAACCCACAAACGGGATCGATTACTTCGATCCGGAGCGGACGGAAAAACTTGCAGACACTCCGGCCGTAGTCGCCCGCATCTTTCGCGGCGCGCCCTACGTGCGCAAAATAAGCATAAGCGCCGACGGAAGCCGGGATTTCAACAACCGGTCCTTGAAGTTTCACTGGAAGGTGCTGCGCGGAGATCCCGCAAGAATCAAAATCGAATACAAAAACCCCTCCCGATCGATAGCCGAGGTGACCGTCCCTTATTTCCGCCGAAGTCCGATTGCGGAAGGTTCGCCCCTCGAATCCAACCGGATCGACATCGGAGTTTTCGTTCACAACGGTGTTTATTATTCGCCTCCCGCTTTTATCACTTTTTATACGCTCGATAATGAGGCAAGAACTTACGGAGCCGGGGGCCGGCCCGTTGAAATTGCTTATGGAGCCGGAACATCCGCAGTTTCGGTGGCGGATTGGGCCGCGTTCTTCCGCTCCCTGAATCCCAAAGAGGAGTCATGGGCAAGCAGGTTTTTACAGCGGCGGTTCCAGCCCGCGGAGTTACAGGCGCTACGCGGTTTAGCGGATGAATTCCACAAAGTCCACGCACAGAGGCTTCAGGCTGAAAAACAGCGCGGCAAAGCTGCTGCGGCGCTTAAAACAGCCGATGCTGTCGTTCAAAAGCTTAAGGCGGAGCGAGAGGCTGCGGACAAATCCTACCGGGCCGGACGGGCCGGGAAACCCGAGGCGGGCCTCGCTGAAATCGCGCAAACGCTTGAGACGGCGATGGCGAATCGCGACAAGGCCCAAGCCGAACTGCGAACAGCGCGCAAAGTCTTCGAGGACGCTGCTGCGGCCGAGGGCGGTCTCCTGAAAAGGCAAATCCCGCCGCGGAATTTTGAAACCGCCGCGCTTGTACAGAAGGTTCTGAATTCCCTGCTCCGGGATCCCGATCTATGGAGCGCCAATGCAAAATCGTTTAAGACGCTTTATGAAGCCGCAAGCGCAGGAGCGCGCGAATCCTTCAACGGAGTCCTTAAAACTCTCTTTCTCCGAGGCGTTGCGGAGACGGCCGACGGAACGCTGTTTCGATGGACGCCTGCGGGCGGCGAACGCAGCCTGTCGGAAAAACTCTTCACCCGTTACGAAAGCATGATGATCGAACGTTTCAACGCGGCCCTTCTGAGCCGCATCCTCTTTCCGGGCATGGTCAAGGGCGAGTGGCGCGAGAACTACGTGGATCCCCGACTCGCGTCTCAAAAGCGATGGCGTGATATTTATCGCTATCACTCCGACGGGACTCCTGCGGGATGGAGGCGCTATGATGCGGACGGCATTCGCGAATTCAACGCAGAAGGGCTTTTGGTCGTTGAAAAGGACGCCCGGGGCCGCTGCATCAGAGCGAGGGTTGTGAAATACAGGTTGGAGCCGGAGGGAGGGAATCCTGAAGGCCGCCGCGCCGGCGCCTCTCCCAAAGAAGTGAAAATCGTCCCGACCGATACTTTTCGCTATTACGACTACAATGGGCCGAACGACTGGGAAGGACGCATCAAAACGCGATGAACGCCGCGCGTCGGAAAGGCGCTTGTTTTTATTCTTTATTTCTCGTAACGATTTTTACATAGACGTAAAGAACAAGCGCGAGGATGCACGGAGCGCCCAAAAAGAGCCAGATGGGATCGGACAGCCCGGCGAGAATGGCCAAAATCCCGAACATAAGGACCAATCCCACCATCCATGGTTGATGCGCAAACAACGGCCGCTCGTATTTTTCCGGACCGCCGCCTGAATTGTTCCCGCTCTCGGTCATACCTCCAATGCTACACTATCTGCATATGATTGTGCCTATGAAGCTCATGGAAAAAGCGGCCGAAGCGATCCGGAAGGCCGAAGCTCTCTTGATCGGCGCGGGCGCGGGAATGGGCGTGGACAGCGGACTGCCCGATTTCCGCGGAGACCGCGGTTTCTGGCGCGCCTACCCCCCTTATGAAAAGCTGGGATTGAGCTTCGTGGAAATGGCCAATCCCGACTGGTTCGCGCGCGATCCTCAGCTGGGCTGGGGATTCTACGGTCATAGGGTCCACATGTACCGGACCGTCCGGCCGCATCGAGGTTTTGATATTTTAAAAAAGTGGGGCGCCCGGATGCCTCTCGGGTTTTTCGTTTTCACTTCCAACGTGGATGGCCACTTTCAAAAAGCCGGATTCGATCCCGACCGGATTGTCGAGGTTCATGGCTCCATCGACTGGCTTCAATGCATGGATCGCTGCGGCATGGGCATTTTTGAACTCGATCCCGCCAATCCCCGGCCGGTTGAAGTGGACGAAAGAACCATGCGGGCTGCCGGCAGACTGCCTTCTTGTCCAGGATGCGGCGCCCTCGCGAGGCCCAATATTCTTATGTTCGGCGACTGGGGATGGGATGAAAGCCGGACCGCTCGACAGCAGCGGCGTTTAAACGATTGGCTGAAAGAGATCCGCAACGCGCGCCTGGTTGCAGTGGAATGCGGCGCAGGGGAAGCCGTCCCCACCGTACGGCATTTTTGCGAAGCAGCCGCCTCCCGCGGGACTCTCATCCGCATCAATCCGCTCGCCCCTTCCGTTCCCGCCGGCCACATCGGCATTCCCGCCGGTGCTTTGCAGACACTGCAAGCGCTCGACGCCCTTATCGGCGAGAATCCAAAGCGGCCTGAAACGGATAATGGATTTGATTGTTTTTAAGAACTCCTGGATTTGTCTTCGGTCCCTGATTCCGGCGTCCGTAAAGGTTGAAGCGAAATATATTGGGCAAACGCCCCGCAGACACCTATAATATATTAGGTCTTTTGCCCCCCCATTATTCATGAATCTTAAACCGCGGCGGCGGCCAGCAGCCTGTGGTGGCGACACAAAAGGTTGCGCGCCCAGCGCTCCCGCCCGTGGTGCGAGTCGTCATGAACAATCCGGATTAACGATTGAAAGTAAACGGGGAGGAACAATGAACAAACGCAGAGCGTGCCGCAGCATTATGATTTTATCCATTGCTCTTTCGTTGACGGCCTTTATTCCTGATCAGGTCCTTGCTCAGACGGACAAGGGAATAGAGCTTTACAATTCCGGTCACTGCGCCGAAGCGGAAAAGGTTCTTCGAGAAGCTCTGAAAGCGGATCCCGGGGATGTCCGAGCCGAATTTTATCTCGGTCTCGCCGTGCTTCTTCAGGGGAATCCCGTCGAAGCGCTGGATATTTTTCAGAAAGTCAAAAAGTCCCAGGAAAGAGCAAGCCAAAGGAGCCGTTCGTATGTCCCCAATGAACATCAAATTCACCTTGCCCTTGCCAGGGCCCGCCTCGGAGTAAAGCAGTATGACGAGGCCTGGAAGGACCTGGAATACGCAAGAATAGAGAATCCCGAATCCAGCGATGTTTACGTATACCGGGGCGTCTTTTACTACCAGCAGGAGAAATACGGGCAAGCCGTCAAGGAATTGGAAAAAGCGATCAAACTGGATGAGAAGAATCCTTACGCCTATTATTATGCGGGGCTCGCCTACTATAAATCCGGCAACGGAGAAAAAGCCATTAACGACCTCAAGATGTTTCTTGAATTGGCGCCCGATGCTCCCGAAGCGCCCAACGCAGAGAAAATCATTGACAGCCTTTGCTAGCTCCGCTGCAGCGATCCGGCAACCGGCTTTGTGTCAGGGATTCAGTTGAATCCCATGCGTGTCGAGCGTGCGCGCCGTCGCACGCTCCAGATTGGCGATGGCTTCCGCAAGATCCGCGCTGGCGCGTACTTCGTTGCTGCGGGCGGATATAAAACTGGTCTGCCGCTGAAGAACCAGGAACATGGTCGAGGTGCCTTCGCGAAACTGCCTTTGTTCGCTGGCGTACTGCTCCAGCGCGGCATTGGAGGCCATTCTGGCCGCATCATACTTCGCCCGGGACGAGTTGAGCTGTTCCAGCGCATTGCGCACGTCCGCTTCCACATACATTTCCATCTGCTTCCTGATCAGCTGCAGCCTCCGGCCTTCCGCCAGGGCCGTCGCCGCATTGGCTTCAGCCGTGCGGTTTGAAAAGGGCAGCGATACCTGCACTCCCACCTTTACGGTCGGGAAATTCCTGACCCACAAATTATGGAGGGACTGCCAATTGGAACCTTTGAGGGTCTCCGGAACCAATCCGACAGGGAAATCTCCGAACGGGGTGGCAGTCTGCGGCGTCCCCGCCAGTCCGCTCGCAGTAAGCGTTGCGACCAGATCCACTTGCGGTCTTTTCTGATCCCTGTAATAGCGAACATTCAGCTTGTTGATATCTATATTAAGAGCGCTCTCGGCAAGCTCCGGACGGGAATCCAGTGCCACTTTCACCGCTTCGGCGAGCGTGGGAGTCGGCGCGTCCAGGTTGAGCTGTGTATCCGGAATCAGCGCTGTGCTCCACACGGGGTCCTCCCTCGCGCCGGCCATCATTTGCTTTAAATTATTCTCGGCCGTCGTAAGAATCTGCTGCGCCGACGCGAGGCTTTGCCGATAGGTCGCCACCTGAGTCTGCGCCGCCACCACTTCAATCGGCGCCAGCAGCCCTTGTTCTACCTGCCTGCGGTTGCTTTCATATTGCTCCGTCGCCAGTCGCACAGCTTCCTTCTGCACCTCAAGGTTCTGCCATGCATACGCCAGCTCCCAGTAATATTGAACCGCCAGCGTCACCCTTTCGATCACCCTTTGGCGCAGCTGCTCGCCGCTCAGCTCCCGGTTTTTTCGCGCCACCATCAGAGAGTGCCGGCCGCTGTCGATGAGCAGGTCGCGCAGCAGCGGCTGCGTGAAATTCAAAGTCAGCGACGAGGGATATTGCGGATTCAGCGTGGTGAAGCGGCTGTCGTTGGTCTGCTTGGAATCGGTAAAAGTCAAGCTGTAGGTGGTGCCGAACAAGGGGGAGCTTCCGGTGATTTTCGGGCTGAAAACAAATTCGGTCGCGGTCAGTTTGCCGCTCTCGGAACCGCCGATGATCGAAGCAATCGGCGTAACCGACCGAGATTTGGAAGCATCCAGCGTAAGCACGGGAATGAAATATCCCTGCGCCCCTTTCACGCCGAATTTGGCTTTCTGGACCGCGATGCGCGAGACGGCCAGCTCCGGATCGTTGTCCAATACGCCCTCAATGGCTTCCCTAAGGCTGAGACGCGTTTCGTTTCGGATGCCGATTCTTGGCGGCATTTCAAATTCCCTGATCGACCGCAGATGAACGGAATCCGGAATCGCCATTGTCCCGGCGGCGTCCGCAGTTTGGGCGAACGAAACGGGAGACGCGATGACGATGAAAAGCAAAACAGCCGCCGCCTCCGCCGCCTCCTTGGCTTTGCGTTTAGGAAACCGAAGGGAACGAAGCCGCTGCGCCAGATCTTCCCACAGGGAATAAAAAACGGGCACGGCCAGCAATGTGAGCACAAGGCAGAGCGTTTGCCCGCCGGCAACCATGTAGCCTATGGAATGGTTTGTGGCGGCGCCGGCGCCCCGCGAGAGCAGCAATGGAATCATGCCGCAAACCAGCGCCGTCGTCGTCATCAGGATCGGCCGCAGACGGTCGCGGTTCGCCCGGATGATCGCTTCATAGCGGCCCATGCCGGAGGCTCGTAACCCGTTCATGTGGTCGATCTGCAGAATCGCATTTTTCTTCACAATGCCGAACAAAAGCAACAATCCCAAGCCGGAAAAGACGCTGATGCTCTGGCCCGTTATAAGCATGGAAAAAATGCCGAAGGGCACCGCCAGCGGAAGAGTGATCAAAATCGTGACCGGGTGTATGAAGGATTCGAATTGCGAGGCAAGCGCAATGTACATAAAGATAAACGCCAGCGCAAAAGCGACCGCGAAGTTATAAAAAACCTTGTTCATCTCGCCGGTCATGCCCGTCGCCCCTCCTCCATAGCCCGCTTCCATGTTCATCCCGTCGATAATGTGGTTGAAGTTTCTCACCGCAAAGGACTGCGATCCGCCCGGCATGAGATTGCCCGTTATCTCCACGATACGCTCGCGGTTGAGCCGCTTGATGGAAGAGGGGCCGGTGCTTATGCGGCTTTTTATAACTTCGTTCAGTCCGATCGACCCGCTTTTTGAAGAAGCCACGGTCAGCATCTCCAGGCCTTCCAGAGATCCGCGAAACCGGTCCTCCGCTCTAACGACCACGTCATATTGATCGTCCCCGGCATTGAAGGTGCTCGCCGTCTGCCCCGCCACCAGCGTGTTGAGGGCCTGCTGGATATCCTGTACGGAAACACCAAGGTCCGCGGCTCGAGTTCGATCGATATCCAGGTTGACTTCCGGTTTCCCCGTCCGCATCGAACTGTCGATGTCTCCCAGCCCGGGGATGGCTTTCGCCTGCGCCACAAGCCTGTCCGAATACTCCGCAAGCTTTTCGATGTCCGGGCCTCTCAGAAAATATTGGATGTCGCTCATTCCGGGCCCGCCTCCGCCCATACCGCTTGCCGCAACCACCGAAAGGAAGATATCCGGCGGATGATTTTTCAGCATTTCCCGCGCCCTTGTCGCCATTTCTTCGGAAGACAGACTGCGTTCCCCGATGTCGACCAGCTTGACGTAGATGGAGGCTTCGTTAATCGCGCCGCTGGAGCTTCCCCCTACCGTTGTCAGAGTATCCGTCACTCCTTCGAGTTCCCGCACGGCGCGCGCGACCCCTTCGGCATATTTCGTGGTTTCCGCAAGGGAGTTTCCCTCGGGCAGGCGTATGCTGATATTGAACTGCGACTGGTCGTCTCTGGGCATCATGTCTTTACCGGTCATCAGGAACAAAGGCACGATGCTGAGGATGACCAGCATACTGCCGACAATAACGGTCTTGCGGTGTCCCATCGCCCATACCAGCGCTTTGGTATAGTTCGCATCCAAAAAACGGAAAAATCGGGAATCCTTGGATTTGCGGCCGGCACGATCGGTTTTGGGCCGGACAAAACGCGAGCTCAACATGGGCGTCAAGGTAAACGACACCAGCAGCGAAACGACCACGGCGCCGGCGCACGTGAATCCGAAGGCGCTTAAAAATTTTCCCGCCATTCCGCCCATGAATCCAACCGGTATAAAGACAGCCAGGAGAGATATGGTGGTTGCAAGCACCGCCAGCCCAATCTCCTTGGTGCCTTGAACGGCCGCGTCAAATGGCGACATTCCCTTTTCTTCCATGTACCGGTAAATATTTTCCAGTACAATAATGGCGTCGTCGACCACCACTCCCACCATCAATGTCAGCGCCAGCATGGTGATCTGGTTCATGGTGTAATCCATAATCGCCATGAGCGAAAAAGCCGAAATAATCGAGACCGGTATGGCAATGGCCGCAATCAGCGTCGTGCGCCAGTTGGCCAGAAAGAAAAACAGCACGAGGGCCGCGAGCAGGCTTCCTTCGAACAGGTGGTTCCGTATGGCATCGATGGCCGCCTTGATAAATATCGACTGGTCGTTGACTATCTGGATCTGAACGTCCTTGGGCAGAGTCGGTTGGATCTCCTCCAGGCGTTCCTTTACGGCTCGAACCACTTCAACGGTATTGGTGCCCGACTGTTTGGTTACCGCAAGCTGCACGGCGGGCACGCCGTTCAACCGAACGGCCGTCATCGGCTCCTCGCTGCTGTCTTCCACACGCCCCACGTCGCTGACCTTGACGTGGTACCCGCTCCTTGTGGTAATGACCACGTTATTGAAATCCGCAGCATCCGTGATTTTCCCGGAGGTTCGGATCGTATAGTTTTCCACGCCGGCTTTCAGGCTGCCTCCGGGCATTTCCATGTTCTGCCTTCTCAGCGCATTGAAAACATCCGTGACCGTGAGGTTGTATGCCCGCAGCCGCTCCGGGTTCACGACCACGTGAATTTCGCGTTCGGCGCCCCCCTGTATCCGCACCTGGCCGACGCCGTAACAGTTTTCCAGCCTCTGCTTGATCAGTTTGTCGGCGATCAGGGTGACGTCGCGGGTGGAGCGGGGAGCGGAAACGGCTATTTGCAGGACGGATATCGCATCCGGATCCATTTTGGAAACAACCGGAACCTCGGCGCTGGAAGGCAGATCGTTGACAATCTGGTTGATCTTATTCTGCACTTCCTGGGCTGCGACAATGCCGCTCTTTGAAAGCTCAAACTCAATCCGGATAACCGACAGCCCTTCGGATGAAGTGGAATTGATTTCATCCAACCCGTTGATGCTGTTTACCGCGTCCTCAATATTTTTCGTGATTTCGGTCTCAACTTCTTCGGGAGAAGCGCCGGGATTGATGGTCGTGACCGCCACCATCGGAGCGTCAATGTTCGGCATTCTGTCCACAGCGAGCGAAAAGTAGGTGAAAATTCCGGCTACAAGGAAAGACAACATCAGCATGGTCGCGAAAACAGGCCGCTTTATACAAAGTTTTGCCAAGGCATGCATAACAAAAAACCTTTTTAGTTATTGGTGAATTTCGACGGACGCGCCGTCGAATAAACCGGCGTGATTATCGACGATAACCGTTTCATCTCCGGCGAGCCCGGAAAGAACCCGCACTTGATCGCCTTCGGAATCCCCTTTAAGCACGACGTTCAACCGGGCGACGCCTTCTCTGACGCTATAGATGTGGTTTGCATCCGTCGTGCCGTCGTAGAAAACGGAACTCTCAGGCACGAAAACCGCCCTCTCCGAATCCGACAGCATCAGCTTGGCATTGGCGAACATGCCCGGGAGGAGTTCCGCCTTGGGATTGTCGAACCGCGCTTCGACCGTAAACGCGCGCGAATTGGGATCTACGGAAGGCACGACCGCATGAACTTCGCCGCTGAAGTCGCGGTTCGGATATGCGGCGACGCGGGCCGTTACCCCCATGCCCGACTTGACTTCGGCGGCGCGCTGTTCGGGAACCTGCAGCCGAAGTTTCAGCGTGGAGATCAGCGCCACGGTGGCGACCTTGTTGTTTGTGGACACCCACTGACCGACCGACACCGGGCGTTCCGTGATGTATCCATCGAAAGGAGCCCGAATCACCGTGTCCTGGACATTCTTTTCAGCCTGCGCCAGCTGGGATTCCGCCGCCGCAAGGGACGCTTGGGCGGCCTCGATGGCGCGGTAGTTCTGGCGGGCCGCATTAACCTGAGCCTCATACTGCTTCCGCGCGGAATCGGCCGCCGCTTCCGCAGTCTTCTGCTGGGTTTTGTATTTCTCATAGTTGCTTTGAGAAACATCCCCGCTCTTTACCAGATTTGCGTATCGCTGCGCATCCGCCGCCGCAAGTTCCGCCGAGGCCAACGCGGACTGATAAGCCGCGCGCGATGCGGCCACTTCGGGCACCAATTCCGGATTGAAGCTGCCGTCGCCGCTCCAGCCCACTCTCGACTGAGCCTGGCTTAAGAAAAACTTTGCCTGCTCCCGGGACGCTCGAGCCTGGTCCAGTTTCAGCTCTGCGTCCCGCTGCTCCAGAACGCAGATGGCGTTTCCTTTCTTAACGTAGTCCCCGACATCTACGGGCGTGGCGGCCACTCTCCCGCCGATGGCCGGCGCAACATCGGAGGATTCTTCCGCGATAAAAGAACCCGTTGCCGCAAAATAGCTCGGCACGGTTCGGACCGCAGCCTTCGCCACCGACACAGTAATCTTCAGGCCGGCCTGCTCCTGATTTTCAGGCGCGAGCTTGCCTTTGGGTCCGGAGCACGCGCCGACAAAAAAAACAATTCCAGAGATTATTAAGCCAAATCGCCTCATGCCTGTCGCTTCGCCTTTCTTCCAGAAAACCAATTCGAAATTCCATATTTAAAATACGACCCTGTCTTATGGATATTGCATCGATTTTTATCCTTTTTGTCGCCGGGCTTCCTCACGATCAGCCGTTTTCATCCTTTTTCGCGGCGGAGCCTCCGGGGCGCGTAATCCGCCCAGGATCAGCCGCGTAAAAGTTGCCGCCATTTCATGCTCCGGCATTTTTATGGTGTTCAATCCGAACAGGCGCGCGGCGAGCCCGTAGTGGCTCGGCATGCTGACGATGGCATGAACCGCGGCGGCCGGGTCGCATTCTCGGAAAGCGCCTTTGGATTGTCTTTTCTCTATATAGCCGGAAAGAAACCGGTGAAAAGGGAGAATCCTCTCGGCCATAATTTTGGGCATGTGCTTTCCTTTGAGCGCCGCTTGAAGCATCAGCCGCATGAATTGCGGATCCCGCCGGTCCGATTGAAGGATTCTCTCAACCAGTGAAAAAATCAGGGCTTCATCGTTTTCCTGCCTCGCATGATCCTGCAGCTGCTTCTCCCATTCCTCGATGCCCGATTCTTTGGCTTTATAGTCCAGGATGCTGGCGTAAAGCTCCTCTTTGGTCGCAAAATGCTGGAAAATGATCCCCTCGCTCACGCCCGCGGCCGCCGCTATTGCTTTTGTCGTCGTGCCTTCAAATCCGAGCCGGGAAAACAATCCCACCGCAGTTTTAAGCAGCTGATGGCGCCGCTCCTCGGCCGAAAACCTTCTTCGCTTTCGACGGTTCCCTCCTCCGCGTACCGGCATTGTTTTCATCGGTCCCCCATAATAAGTGAGCGCATACTTATTATTCGCGCGGCGCCTTATTGTCAAGGGGGATTTCCAAAAGGAAACGGGCCGAACCGCGGAGACCATGCTCAAAAACAACGGCTATGCCGAATCACGGAAGGCGTATCAGTTTGCTTCCCACCCTGTCGCTCTGCTCATCAAAAACCACTATCTTGAGCATCTGTTTCGGCTCTTTCAGGGGGATCGTTGCGGAATAAGAAATCCCGGAGCTCAGGACCCTGGAAAAAGTATCCTCGCTCAAAAGGCCCTCTATTTTCCTTGAATCGGAACCGAGAATTTTCCCGCTGGAGCTTGTATAAAAAACCGCAACGCGCAGTTTGCAGGAGCGCCGCGATTCGACCGCCCTGAATGCAATTCTGGAAAAATGGATCACCAGATCGACCTTCAACTCCGGATCCCCGGAAGAATTCTTTTGTTCAGCGGTCCTCACAGTAAACGGGATATCGTACAGGTCCGAATCGACTGTTCCCGCGGCAAGAATAATGCGCTGAATCAGCAATTCATCCGTTTTCTCCGGAATTCGGGCCGCGATTTTCGCGCCGCCGGATTGCGGAGGGGGCTGCGGGGAAACACCGAAATAGTAACCGCTTCGGCTCAGGAGGCGGCAACCGATACAGCGATCTTCCGATGCCAGGCTTATCGACAGCTTATGGTGACTGCCCTTCTCCCCAGGATCGGAAGGAGCGAATCCGATCGCATATTGCATCCGAAGGTAGGATAGAGCATTCTCAAAGGCGTCCTGCAATGATTGCGAAGCGCCTACCCTCAGCTGCGCGCCGCCGGTGTCCTCGGCTATCTGCCTTATCCGGCTGTTGGTTTCGATAAAATCAGGGTACTCCGAACCGTATCCCGGGGTCTTAATACTATAAACCGTGACAGCGTTTTCCAGGGCTTTCGATCGGGCGCCATCCGGGCTGTAGCCTCCGCCGCCGGTGTGGCAGTTGTCGGAAATCAGAATGATCGCGCGGCGGCTGTTGGGAGCTTTCTTGCCGAGATAAATAGCAGCGTCGCAGATAGCATCGTATATTACCGTCCCGATCACCTCGGCGACCTTAAACTTCGATATTTTTTCAGCCGTATGTAGCCGATCATGGGTGAGTTCGGTCAACCGGTGGCGTTGAACATCGAAGGAAAAAAGCACGACCTGATCTTCGGGCTTCAATTGTCGAAGCGCCGATATCGCGGCAATCTGGAGCATCGGCACATACGGAACAATGCTTCTGCTGCGGTCGATGACCAGAGCAATCGCCAGAGGGGATTGATCGCGCGAAAAGAGAGCAATTTCCTGGGGAATGCCGTTGTCACGGACAATGAAATCCTCGGTCTTTAATTCAGGAACGGTCTTCCCGATAACCGTAACGCCCGCCGTCACCAACGGCGCGTCCACCTTGATGGTGAAATCTTCCCGCTGGCCGCCTTGGGCATGCTCTGGAGGATCTTCATCGAGGGCCGGACCAGCGACATTCCCTCCGGCAGCCTTGGAATCCGATACCACCGGGATAAGCAGAAAGGCGAACAGTAGAAAGACAGCGCAGATTCCGACAATCCCTTTTAGCATGTTGCTGCGGCCGGCCCTGCGCCGGCGGAATCCTTTGGGCTCAAGGGGATTGCAGGGCGATCTCTTTGCTGCTCCTCGTCAACGATGTCCCCGCATCGCCTTTTCCTCGCGCCTCGATCTCGTCCCCAAGCCCCATGCGCGCGGCACATTCTAATACTCGGACAGGCTCCTAAAGCTGATGGGTTTCTCCGGTCTCCTTGTTTTTCCAGTAGGCTCTCGATTGAAGCGGCCAGTTGAACCGGATAGCCCCGGGGCGGGGACAGTCATTTACACAACAACCGCCATACCAGCATTCATCCGGGTGCAAAATAATGGGAGGTTTGCCTTTGCGCGGATTGGGTATAAATACGTCTATCTGGCATACTTCAACGCAGGTATTGCAGCCGTTGCATATCTCCGGATCGAATAATACCGGCTGGTTCGGCGTAGGGACGTTGGGAATAGCAACCATTTCTTCGTGAGACACTTTATCCTCCGAAATAAAAATGTAATTCCTTTAAAACGCGGCGCAACTCTTTATAAACCGTCATTTCCCTTTATAGACGCCCTCGTAGTCCTTGTTACGGGCTTCATATTGCTGCTTCATATCGCCCCAGAACGCTTGGGGCAGCTCCCCGATCTTTATTTTGTCGTTTTCCAGTTTGATGGTCAGAAATTTGTCCCATTCCGGAGGATCCATAACCGGATAATCTATTCTCTGGAACATCAACGGCGCGCTGCTGGCCTTGCGTGCGAGCGAAGCCTGAATGATGATCTTCGCGTACTCCAGCATGTTGAGGTCTTCAAGGCTGCGCATCAGTTTGTGGGGATCAAGGGCGTGCAGCAATGGGAGTGATTCGTCTTCGATTTTCCGAAGGGCTTCAAGCCCAATCTTAAAGAGATTCTCCGTTTTGAATTCGCTGACGTAATACTGCATTACTCTCGCGATGCCGGCATGCAGCTCTTTCCAGTCGATGCCGCTCGTGCGTTTGACCGGCGCGTAAACTCTGGTTTTTTCCCTTTTGATCTGGTCGCGCGATATTTTGGGTTCGCCGGCTTCGCGCGCGTAGGCGGCCGCTTTACGCCCGGCATATCTGCCGGTGGCGGCGGCATAGCTGTGGTCCTCGGGGGCGAACATCTGCGTCCCGGCGGCATACAGCCCTTCCAGCGAAGTTTTCAAATCCCAGTCCACCAGCAGGCCCCCTCCGTAACCGGCTTCCCGCCATTGAGGC
Organism: uncultured Acidobacteriota bacterium; assembly: GCA_964506795.1. GTDB lineage: Bacteria > Acidobacteriota > UBA6911 > UBA6911 > UBA6911 > UBA6911. The sequence continues at coordinate 24,892 of CAZDMR010000016.1, forward strand.
AGGCTACGACCCTCGATAAATTTGTAGCTCTGGAGCAGGTCGCGGCCGGTGTCATAGCCGCCTTTGTTGAGGGTGTCTATAATAACTTTAGTCGTGGATTCTTCTCCAAGCATCAGTTTCCACGTGGCATCCCTTTCAACTTTGGGCATGGATGGGAAGTCGCCGTAGAAAGGAAGCTCGTATTCGCCTTTCATGATCCCTTCGCGGATTTTGGCTTCCACCTCGGGCGTTGGAACCATGGCGCCGGCGTCCACCCAACCCTGTATGGGATACGGCAGTCTTTTCCCCTTGGCATCCACAATAGGAACGTTTTCATAACTGGCGTCTCCGGCCCCGCTGTACCATTTATGCTTGAGACCGGTTGCAATCATTGTAATCCCCGAGCTTTCCATCTTTGTGAGTTCCGCCCCGGCTCTCCATGCCATGACGGTCCCGTCTCCCGACACGGTGCGCGGATGCATGTAGGAATAGCCGCACAGCTCCGTGTTCATCAACCACAGGTACCCGGAGACGGATGTGGAAAGGATGGTCGCCTTCGATTTGAAAATCAGGAACTCGCCCGTACGGTTGTTAACGCCGGTCGCCCCCACGACCCTGCCGCCCTGAATGCCGTTCTCGGTCAGCAGGCTTGTGCCCATCACGCGGTCGAATATCTTCACTCCCAGGCGCTCGCATTCTTTTTTCAGAACAGGCTTGAAGTTGCTTCCCCATACCCGGATGACCACGTTGCTCCTTTTTTCAGGCGGATTGAAATTGGGTTCTCCCATATGGGGATCCGGGAAATAGCTGTGTATGGTGCCGTAGCGCGGGGAAATCATGAACTTGGTCTTATCATCGCGGCCTTCGGCCCCGGCATATTCATTCTCCGTGTCCCTTATTTTCCCTCCCATCTGTTCCAGTTCGAGAAGAGTGTCGTAATCCTCGCGGCACTGGATTTGGATGCCGATGCCGTTGCTATAGGGCCGATCCGCCATGTGTTTCGCCCACTCGTCGGGATCCACGCGCGATAATGGATTTGCCGGCGCATTGCACCAGTGGTCGCATCCCGGCCCGCCGGAGCCGCTCCTGATGCTGTCGCCCTTTTCGACCAGTGCGACCCTTACCCCTTGTCTTGCGGCGCTGATTGCTGCCCAGCAGCCGGCAATACCTCCACCAACCACAAGGACATCCGTCTCGATTTCCCGCTCTTTGTCAAAGCGGATCGGATACGGCCATCTCGGCGGTTGTCCTTTTTCCTTAAAATATTCGTGCCACGTGGTCATTTCCCAACCCTCCCTTATGAAAAGATGGATATTTGCTTCGCAAATAATAAACAAGGATCTCAAAACTGCGGCAACGGGGTTGACGGACGCTCCCGCAACATCGGCCGGAGGCGGGCGTCGCGAGCCGTTTCCGATAAACTGCTTCAGTAATGATCCCGTGTTTCGGCGTGCGCCGAAAATTTGCACCAAACCGCTACGCGGTCTCCCGTTGCCCGAACGGCAGATCCCTTATTCCATCAATATTCGCAAGTCAGCCTAAAAATATCGTTCCCCTCTTCAGCGAAGTTTCTCAGATCAGAAAATCAAGAGCCGCTTTACGCTGTCGCCCATGCGTGCGATTGTAGCATTCTCCACTCCGCCGCAGGCAAGCAATTTCCGTCAGGCATTTTAATCCCGGAGAGAAACGCCGATCGTTTTTCGCGGCCGCCTTTCTCCTTTGCAACAGCCGGGATTTTCAAAATCATGGACGGCCAAGTTTTCCGGATTGAAGCAACTTTGATGATTGGAGAAATCTAAATGCGGCGGCGCCTTTCCCGCATTGGCCTTCTTTTCTAAACCAACGGGGAGGCTGCATAATCGATCCCTTGGTCGTATCCCATTCTTTTCAACCGCCTGGCGATTTGAGCATGAAACTGGGAGCCGATTATTATAAAAGGACGCGTCTTTTTGGTTTTGCGTTCCAGAACAGCCGGAGCAAATATGGGGCGTTCCATCATTCTTCGGCCTTGCTTTTCCCTGTCTCGATCGATGAATCCCTGAAAATCATATCCGCACCGGATGATGGCTTCGGCGATCTGCCGACCCGCGGATCCCGTCCCCCAGATATACGTAATCCTGCTCTTTTTCGATATTCCGGCATAAAGGAGTTCAATCTCCAGCTTTTCTACATTGTCGGCGCCCCCTGAAGGCTGCGTGTGCGCCTTTTTCGCGTACCCATAAATAGCGTCATATTCTCGAAATGCTTGAATCAACGGCCTGCAATTGCTCGCAAATGCTTCACGGCTGGCATCCGCACGCAGCCTAAGCTCAAGTTTGAATTTTTGTTCCCGTTCTTTTACAGCCGTTTTGGGCAAGTACAAGATTGGATCCGGTCCGAGGCTCAACAGTTTCAGAACATTTTCATCCGGAAGACGAATTGCGTCTCCTTCCACTCGAACGGCATTGAAATCACTTCCTGAGTCCGCTTTCCATAGTATCCGACCATTATTGGATTTCAGGGTGATTTTTGATATCTCAATGACAGATATCCTGTCCATCGGGTCAAAACGAAGTCTCCAGCTGTTATGGGATCCTCGTGCCCGGAAGCCGAAACTGATCTTGTTCCATTGCGAGGCCGCGACCGGTTTCCTTATGGATGCTTCCTCGGAATAACCGCCGATTTCAGGCACAAACAACTGAGATATTCCCGCCGTTGGAGCCGCATCCTTTCGGGAAAAACGTTCAATAAGGCGGACATATTGCGGGCCGGTGATTTTCATATTGTAGTTGTCCTGAACAAGCTTTTGCGCCTTCCGACCCGCCTCGGACATAAACTTTTTATCCATGAAATGTTCCAGGATCCAATCGCCCATGCCGGCAACGTCAAGATACGGGATCAGGAATCCGCCGCCCCGGCGGCAATATTCTTCCGCTCCTCCGGACCGTTCAAAGGCCAGCGTGGCTTTGCCGAGAGCGCCGGCTTCCAGCATCACAAGGGGGAAAGGATCTTCCCTGGAAGTCAGACAAAACAGATTGGACGCAGCAAAATAAGGATAGAGATTAAGCCTTTCGCCAAGAAAATAAAGATTGCGGCGAGATTTCAGTTTTCTTGCATCTCTTTTTAGAATGTCTGCAACGGGATCTTCGGGAATAGATCCGATCCACAAGAATTTTAGCCTCATTTTCCCATGCATCTTGCGGATGCAATATTCGGCCAATTGTATGAAGAGATCGATTCCCTTTCTGAGGTCCATGGTACCGCATCCAACCACCAAAAAATCAGCTCGCCCCAATCCGAGAGATTTTCGAATTTGAAAACTGGCCAGCGATTGGGATTGGCGGATGATGTCACTTGGAGAAATCGCTTCGGGGACAATGCTTATCTTTTTTGCGGATATTCCCTGAATCTGCGTCAGCCCGGCAGCCGCCGCTTTTGAACATGCAATGAAGTGAACGCTCTGGCGTTTGACCTCCTTAATGTTTTCTTTTCCAAAGCATTCGATAACGTAATCCATTTCATGGACATGCGTAAGAATTGGGATATTTCCATACGGAAGCGAATTTATGAAAGTGCCATTAGTAACAGTGTTGGAGTAAATCAAGCATGCATCTCGAAGACACAATTCAGAGATTTCTGGATCTCCATCATGGAAAACTTCTGCCACTTCGCGGAATGCTGCTTCCAGCGGGCCTCCCTTTCGAAGAATGATTTTGAATTCATTCGGGATATTTGCGCGCAGCCATCGCATTAAGTTTAATAGATGAATGGGCGCGCCCGTTCGGGAAGCATCATGGGATATGAAAAGAATCTTTTTTTCGCTGGATAATCTTTTTCTGGTTTTCAACAACATCTCCAATTGACTCTACGGCCGACAGAAACCCAAAAGCCTTCCTGCTGGCGCGAAATGCGGAATTTTCTTATAAATCAGATTTAAGCAGACACAGTATATACCCCTCAGCCCGGATTTTTTATAAGCCTTCGAAGGAACGCATCCTGGTCGCACCGTTTAAAGATAATTCAGGGATTGAATATTCCCACGAGGCATCCGTCTTTCTGGGCGAGTAATGATGCAGTGGGAAAATATAAAGGAATCATATCGTTCCGTCGATAGGTACCTTTGGCAATGAAATGCCCGAATCAACAAGACTTCCCAATAAGTCATTCATTAAATGAGCAACGCAACAGAATACATAGCCTCTGAACCCATAGAATTGGCAAACAGTGTTCAAGACCGGGATTGGCTCCTGTTGCCCCCCGGAGTCACACAGTTGCAGACAATGGCTGCGGCTCTAATAGATCTGAAGGTATCGTTCTCAACCGTCCATGTGCTCTCAGTCATCGGTGTTTTCAACGATGCGATGAAGGAATCATTGGACATCGCCTCTCAGTCGCTTGGCTTTGAATATCGCGGCAATTATTTAAACACGCTTATGGATTTTCACATAGTTCCGCAATCCCTCACAGACACAGAAAGGCAGCGTTGGCACATAAATGCGGAAGAATTTGTCGCCGATCAACTGGAAAAGCATTTTCCGGACCTTCGAAAGTACCGTGGCCTGCGCGTTATAGCCACCGTCCGGCCGAATATGCCGGAAGATTTTTTCCTGCTCTCTGCTCTGAACCCATCCAGACTGGTATTAGTCGCGGATGGGATTCAAAATGAGGTAATCATCCGGAGAAGACAGGGCGATGAATGGCGCGGCTTCAATCGTGAGATCTCCAATTTCCCGACTCTATCGGAAATTTATTGCCCCCATTATCTATTCAATGACACCACAAGCATAGGCGCTGCACGGCCCATAAGCGCGACAGCGCTGGACCTTGTCATCTCCAAACTAAGAAGCAGTGATTTGGGACAGCATTTACACAATCAGGTACTTTCATCCGGGAGGCTGCCACAAGCCATTGTGCTGAGCCAGCACTTTGCCCTAAGCAGCTTGTGTTCCGAAGATCAGGAATTCGCCTACTACGCCGCAATTCTGCAGTATCTCGTCAATCAGCATAGACTCCCGATCTTATTTAAACGCCATCCCCGGGATCCATTTTCAAAATCCCGCCGATTGATGGAACATTTTTCAAATTATGCTGAGGACATCGTTTTCACGGATGACTTGGCAAGCTGCTTCCCTATCGAATGTCTGAGCGATATCTGGGCGGGCAGCGCTCCGATGTTGATAGGATCATCGTCCTCGGCGTTGCTCGGTCTCCGGTCCTCACTTGACGGCCCGGCTTATTGCGCCGACGCAGATTTCCTCCCGGATCCCATGCGACAGCAGATAATCCTGTTCTCCCTTAAGAACCATATTCCCAGAATGACTTTTGATTCAGATCTTTGCTGAAATCCTGATCGCTCCTTGAATCCGGGAGCTATACCGTCGCCGCCAGCCGCGATAACATGCCGCGGATGCATGCCGTTAATCTTCATTTATATATTTTCAGTCATCTTGGATGTCGCACATCTAATTTATTATATATGGCGCCGGCCTGTAACAGCCTATTTATGCACCCTGCACACAACAGTATGCCCGTTTCCAACTTTACTATCTGTTTCTTCAGTTTCAATAATTTCCCACTTTATTCCATATTCTCTATTGCAGAACCCTATCAATTCAGTCAATACATTCAGCGAAAAAACCCAGACATGAGAATTAGCCCACATAGCCGTTTCTTTTTTGTGTGCGGCAACGAAATCGCCAATACAAGACAATGGTCTGCCTATATCAGATTTCAATGCATTCCTTTTGGGAACTATCATGAATATTGTCCCGTTATTCCTGACAACTCTGTCCCATTCCAGGAAAGCTCCTATCGCATCCGGCACGTGTTCCAAGACATGCGACGATATTACATAATCGTAAGAATTATCCTCAACAGGGATATCATTTGCATAACCATATAAATCTATTTTTGCAGCTTCATCACACATATCCATCTGACTCTGCCTGTAAAAAGATTCATCTTCTTTTGGAGCAACATTAATACAGTCTTTCAGATTAAACGGATTGTGAGCCGCCGCCCCGATTTCAATCCCTTTACCGACACAATACCTATGAGATAGCGCCATTTCTGCAAATTTCATCAACAACCTCCTTGTCGATCCGACACCAGTTGTTCTTCCAGCCCGGAGTATTCATGAGGATTCGTAGCGAGGCGAAGACAAACATGGATACAAGGTGCGCGATCGAGGCCCTCGCAGGCGTACTCGACAATACGTCGAGAAGCCCGAACGAGTGCAACCCTGAAAACATGCCTGGATCCGCCGCCGCAGTAGAAGCTTCATGAATTATCCGGGCTGGGGTTGTCTTTTCTCGTAATTCAACGGACCGTTCATGGGGCCGCTCCAGTTGGCAGAATAAGCTGTCCCCGCGAATAGCGCCGCAATTGAAGAATAAAATGCCAGGACTTGAATGAAAACAACGATGAGTGGGCCAAAATCCGCAGAGGCAATTGTACGGCACTGTTTTCTGCCGCTGCGGAGGAATCAACAGAACCGATCCTCATCGCGGCGTTCTTCGCATCCAGCTTGCGAGTCCGATGGATTCAACAATTGCTTTCATATTTCACGCTGTTCCGGACACCAGTGGTTTATATAAAGACTCTCTCAATCTTGCCGGCTTCAATGTTCATATCTAGAAGCTGCCGCTCAATATCATCAGCATAAATGCTGCTGATTATAATGCTGTCGTAATTGTAATTTGAGATTTCCGATGGAGCGATGACTTGTTTCCCCAAAAAGGTGGTTCTGTGTTTTTTTATATCATTATCGACAAAAGCAACACAGCGGAAATTTTTGGGCAGACTGAAATATGTTTGCTCTCCCCCTGATCCCGCTCCGAAAAGCAGCACTGCCTTCCTCCGCAATCTGCCTTTCCCCTTGGCCTCATGATTGAAATATGCGAATCTACCGCTTGAATTTGCAGCAGCAATTATTTCCGCTCTCGAAACCGGTTTTTGTAAAATGATTTCCTTGACGGCAGGAAACCAGTTTTCCACTGCAAGCCGATCCATCTGTCTCAACTCCCGGATATCCTTGGCTTCATGGGCAGCCCGCTTATAACCGCTTCCATATGTGTATTCCAGCGATTCTTTCCACCCTTCTGTTGTATTCAACGTCAGGACGCCCGCTTTGAGATCGGATTGCTCATAGGGAGGACTTTTGCTGTAAACGCCGGGGTGCCCAAAACCGCCGTATTCAACCATTTTGACGTCGGATTTTGAAGCAATGAAATCGAGAGTGCATTCGTCCGCATGCGTCTCAAGCGGGCATATGCCTATCATACTTGGTTGTGAGGCAAGGAAGCTTTTATAATGCCAATAATCCATCATCCCCAACAATATCGTGTTCTTTGGAGTTCGCTGGATTGATTTCATGTCAAAGCGTCCGACTAAATATACCGGTAGTTGCCTCCTGTCGGAAAATTCATCTATGGCCCCCAAAACATCATCATAAGATGTAGTAAGCGCCGCAGCATCGCTGGATGTCCATATCAGCGCGGTCGGCTTCAAATCAGATGCCATCTGAGCCTTTGGAAAATCAATGCCATTGGGTGTAATAAATACATCGTTTGTTATTTTGGTCTCGGCATATTTTTTTAGAAGCCCATGCAGTCGTTTATTCGGAACGGATAGCACGCATTTGCGAGAAAGAAGGGATTTAATGATTCTGGCCTGAAATAGCGGAATTTTGGTATAAGCAGGATTTCCAATCAATAAATCGTCTATGTCAAATAAAAAAGGCCGGCCATCGACTAACTTGACAATAGAGCCCATCATCGACCTTTGGATCCAAATACCATCGTAAGCATCGAAAAAGTCGGGCCCCTGTTCTTCTCTGTTAAGAAATATTGTATAGCCGGCGACCAGACCCGCGCGTTTCATCGCATCCAGCGGATGTACGACACGAACCTGCTTTACCGCAAAATCATCTTGCGTAAAAACAGCTATTCGCGGCTGCCTTTTTATTGCTCTAAGCCTTGACAGCGGACGATTATTTATCCTCGTCGCTCTGATCCTCGGTTCCCCACACACTTGGACCAGAGGGGACATCGTCTTTTCAAGGCTGAATTCTTCCAATGAAAGCTCTAAAGCATTCTGCGACTTGTCGGCAAATTCTGTTTTTGGCTTGGAAATGAGCGTTCTAAGAAATTTCCCGTATGAGTTTATATCATGAGGATCCAAGCACCAACCTGCATCATATTTGGAGATATGCTTTGCCAGAGGCGCGTAATTATCATAAATGGGAGGTAAACCATAAGCCAGATACTCGACCGAGCGTGTCGTAACGGTTAATTCCCGCTCCAGGCTTCTCGGCATCAGGTCCAGCGCGCACGCGGCGGTTTCATAACGGCTGATCAATTCTTCGCGTTTGACGTATCCATGGAACCGGACTCTCCTCATTTTAGAAAGCTTGGACATTAAAACTTCAATCCGCCCCTTTGAGATGCTCGTATGAGGAGAACCGTAAACATGCAGAGTCCCGCGATCAAGATCATCCAATATCCTTCCCGTGCTCATCACGATTTGATAAGGATCCTGCCAAGGATAGAATCCGCCGCAAAATATCATGGAAAAATCATCGCTTATTCTGCGCTTGATTTTCCTTTTTCTCGGGATGGAAATGGGGACTAGAGATATATTTATATCATGTTCAGGAACTCCGGCCGCTCGAATCAAGGATGCAAAATAATACCGCTGTTCATTGCATACGGTGATGTAATGATCGAAACATGATAATTTATCGATTAACCGTTTTGTAGTGTCTTTAATCCCTTTCCCCAATATATCACTTGATTCAATATTCATTGGCCCATCAAGGTCCACTATGAACATGCAGTCCGATCTATAACCGGAGGGGAGTGAAAAAGCCAATGGATTGCACCATACGGCAATATGGGGACGAACCCCGTCCAATATTTCGTTTTGGTTGTCCTCAGTCCAGCTCATCGCCCTGTCTTCTGCAGTTATGGACGCTTCATTTAGCTTATATAGAAAGGTGGCCCTGGGTATTGAGTAAGTCACTGTGAATCCAAAATCCCTAAGGCCCGCGATGAGTTGCCAGCTGCGAAGTCCTCCGACCGAAGATGAAAGATTTTGTAACGGCAGAATATCGGATGCAAAGACGTGGATTTTCATTGGCGCACCTCAATATAGGTGAGTTCAGAAAGCGCGTTACTCGAATTGACCATCGTCCGCACGATAATAACCGATCTCCTTATTGCCGATTTCCATGATTCATTCTGATCAACCCGGATTATTCATGAAGATACTGTGAGTTTTCTCCAGGAATCGGGCATGTTGACGGGCACTTCAATGTTTTTAAACGCTTTTCCTTTCCTCGCGCCCACCAATCGAACCCATCGAGCCATTCTCTGAAGGCCTTCTTCTAAATCGACACTATGGATTAGATCGGCGAAAACATCCCTAACTCGGTCATGGGACGAAAACGCATGAATCACTTCATTGCGCGCGGGCAAATACTGTATTTCCGGACGGACGCCCATTGCTCGCGCCACCGAATGAGCAAGATCGTAGACGGAATATGCTTTATCGGCGCCGATGTTGAATATTGAATTCCACGCTTGTTCTCTCTGCACGGATCGCGCAATGATGGGAGCAACATCCGCCACATGGGTGAAGGCGCGTGTTTGCTTGCCGTCGCCGAAAATGCTCATCTTTTTCCCTTGCAGGATCAAGTTCATAAAAATCCCGATCACGTTTCTGTAAGGGTCCCCGATATTTTGCCGTTCTCCATACACATTGTGCGGCCTGAAAATTATGTAGTTCAGACCGAACATTTCCTTGCTTTCCTTAAGGTCCAGTTCGACCGCATATTTCGAAATACCGTAAGGATCCTCGGGCTCAGGACGCATATCCTCTTTCATGGGCAACTGATTCTTTCCATAAACGGCTATGGATGAAGTGAATACAAAGACCTTGACCCGGAAGTTCACGGCGGCGTTAATGAGATTGACCGATCCAATCAAGTTGTTTTCATAATTGAAACGCTTGATGAAGTGGCTGAGACCCTCCGCGGCGTATGCCGCAAGATGGAAAACATGTTCGAATTCATATTGTCTGAATAATTCGTCGATCAGATTCACGTCATTAACGCTTCCTCGAACGAATTTGACGCGGTTGCCGACAATGTTTTCTGTGAATCCCCCGGAAAGATCGTCGAGCACAACGACATCCTCGCCGAGTTTGGAAAGCTCCTCGGCAACATGAGATCCGATGAATCCTGCGCCTCCCGTCACCAAGCTGCTCATAATTTACTTTCTCCTAATGGTTGTTTTCTGGAAACCACCAAAAACCATAATAAATCACAAATCTATTCACGGCTGAACCCGGAAACTTGCGCCCCCAGCGCCCAGGAAGAAATCGGCCCTTGACCGCGATCGATATGGGCATCAAAAAAGAAACAAACATTAACGGTATTTCTTAAAGAATACGATTTCTGATTATTGCCCGGTTTCAGAAATCTTGTGGCCGGACCATCCGGCTATCCATTTTTGCGCAAATTCCAGGTTCGACGCCGCGATGGAAGCCGTTTTCGTCCACGAATCATGCGGCGGGGAATTTTCCGGATCCTTCTGCAATGGATTGGACATTCTGCTTTTCAAATGATTGACGCGGTCTTGAATCACGGACATCCTGCCGCGGATTTCTTTCGCAAAGGCATTCTTCGTCGCTTCAAAATCAGGAATGGTATCAAAGGATGCGGCTTCCCGAATTCCGGCAATATGCCGTTCCAATTCCCCCAGGCTCCAGCCATGCAGCGCTTCCCGAACTACTACGCTGAGCCAGGTACACTTCACCATGAATCCATGGGCGTGCCAGGACATTCCATCCATGAACCGAGGATCAAGGTCGGCTTCTCCCACTGCCAGGATTGCATCCGCCAGATGAATTTCTTCGTCTAAATGATTCAGACAGCCTTCAACCGACTTTTGAACTTGGATCATATCCAGGCTTTTTAACTCCTCCGATGCGGCCTGAAGGACCCATAGATGGCGCTCATGAATAAGAGTTTCGTTTTTATCGGCGTTGAAATCCCACGCCTGCCTTTCAATGCGACCGTCGTTGGTTTGCACCCAAAATTCATTGGAAGAAAGATTTGAGGGGATCGGAGTGCCGGCTATTTTCGTCTCACTGCGTCCGCCGGCAGCATGGCCGTGCTGAATCAGCCAGCCTTCAGATGCATTCCATCCCAACAAGCAGCATGAATCCGCCGCAATCCATTGAACAGCGTTGCTTTTGTCGATCCGGAGGGGGATGAGATGGGGCGGAAAAACCTGTTTCAGGTTTCTGGAATCGTTGTCGGTGATAAATAAAGAATCCTGCGTACGGCCTAAAATGCGATCCGGATAGCATGCAAAATTCAACGGCGGCGAGTTTTCAAATGTTTTCCACAACGGAATCGCGTCATTAAAGAAAGCTTCCGGCACTGCCCAGCGGTTTTTCATGTTGCTTGGAAAGAATTCGCCGATTCGATCGATCATTCCCCCGTCCATTCCCATTTTGAACAGGCAATGATTCCCTCGATCAAGGATGCACCAGCACCCCGCTGATGCTTCTCCGGGGCCGGCTTCCGCGCAATCCGGAAGGAACCGCACATCAACAATCTCGTCGAAAGCCGTTTCCCCGGCGCGAATCCATTCGGCAAGGAAATTACCGCCAAAATCCATAAACTGGACGCGCCGGTTCCATGCATCGGCAACGGCAAGGCACTGCGCCGCTTCGCCCTGCAATTGAATGCGGCCGAGGGAAAGCCCACGTGGATAATCAAACTCCCCGCAAGCGGCGCCGTGCTTTGATTTATTCCACCGCAAAGCGCCATCCGCGCCCAGGCACACCACGCTGTGATTGATTTCATCGGAGTAATAGATATTCCCGGCGGAATCTACGGCAATGGAATGCAATGGCCCGGGCTCTGAATCTCCAAAACGCGCCAAATCAAGCGTTTGTATAAGTCGGAGCGGTTTATCAATAGGGGATGATGTCGTTTGAAGGCTATCCATAACGATCTCTGCTATGAAACATGTGCAACCCGTCCGCGCTTTTTAAGCGCGTCTAAGTAGATGCACTCGTGGTCCCGCGCGGTTTGGCGCACATCCAAACGCTCCCGCACATATCGCTCGCCATTTGCCCCCGCTGAAGCCATAGAGCGCCGCCCGCCGGCGGCAGCGACAATCAGGCTTTGGGCAAGTTCCTCCGGCGATTCCGGGCGGACGACTGTTCCGCACCGGGCCGCTGAAAGCAGCTCCGGAATTCCCCCCACTGAGGTGGCCACAATCGGCAGCCCGGCAAGCATGGCCTCCAGCAAAGCAATCGGCAGGTTATCGGACCTGCTCGGAAGCACGAAAAGATCATAATCCGACAGATGCGCATAGGCATTTGGCACGGCTCCGTGGAAGAAAATGCGCTTCATTCCGGGATCGATGGCGGCGGCCTGTATTTTTAGATCGTCCGCGGCATCCCCGTATCCGATGATGTGCAGCTCCGTATCCGGCATACGGCTCCATAAAAGCGGCATGGAATCCAGCAGAACGTCCACGCCCTTGCGGGCCGTGAGTTCGCAAACAGTGACAATCCGGAGCGGGCCTGAATCTCGATGAGATTCTTTGTCTATAGGCGAAAAGCGGTTAAGACAGATTCCCATGGGTACTACCTTTGGATCGCTTACAGCCAACTCGCTCCTAAGCCGGTCCGCCCAATGGTTTGAGTATGTTATGACGGAGTCACAAAGTTGATAGGCAAGCGAATCCTGAAGATCAATATCAGGCGGACGGCCGCTTCCCCAACCGTGGCAGGTTGCAATCAGAGCGTCGGGGCTGGCCCAATAGCCTGTGGCGGCGGCCATGGCCGTATGAGCGTGCACGATGAATTGTCCGCCGGCTTTTCCTTTCAGTTCCCGCAAATGCGCGGCGCATTGATGCAATTTATCTGCCCTGCGATGAAAGAAATCGCCTATCGTTCGCACTTCAATGCCGCGGCCGGCGAGTTCTTCCGCAAGGATAGGATCGGTGCGCCAGTATTCATCGGCATCGGTGCTGACGCAAACCTGCACATTGTATTTAAGGCTGCGGGCCTGCTCGATTGCCATGTCGGCCACGTAGCGTCCCGCCCCGTAACGCAACTGGGCAATTAAATGTATTACCGTGATTGAAGAGGGATTCACGGGATTTCAGCTCCTTTATTCCCAAGATCAGTTCAACATCGGATATATTGGTTCATTAAGCGGATCAAAGCTGAGAATTTTGGATTCCACTTCAAAGAAATATTGAGAAGCGACCATCAGCCTGTCGTATTGCTCCCTCTTAAGCCAATCCAGGGGAAGAACCGGCCTGCCCAAAAAAGAGCCTTCTGTTTCCTGGACATAAGAGGAAGTAAAGCACGCAATTTGGATATCTTTTGCATTAAGAATTTCCGCAAGGCCGCGAGCCGCCGACCCTGTGCCGAAAACAGCTACCTGCTGAATGCCTTGATCCTTCAGGCGGTGCACATATTTCTGTTCGGCCGGAATCAGCACGGGATCCCAGAGTTTACGGTAAAGAGCGCAATTGGCTTCTGCATTGCGGTTATTCTTAATTTTAAGAGTCGCCGATTCACAATGGACGGCGACTGCATCCGGGCAATAAACCACGCCGTAGCCGGCAGACCTGATCTTTAGAGAGAGATCCACATCTTCCGTGCCCCATATGTATCGCTCGTCGAAACCCCCGACTTTTTCAAAAATATCGCGGCGAGCGCAAAGCATGGCGCCCGTGAGGGCAAACCTTTCGCACTTCTGCTGTATTCGCCTGTCCGCAGGATTAGCTCCGACGCCGTAGTTGGAGGGATGCCCCCATAGCATCTGTCCGATGCCCGCATGCTGCACGGTTTCCTCCCCCGGGAAAAGCAACTTGCCGCCTGCAACACCTATGCTTTCGTCTTCGGCCAGCGTCGCAACCAGGCGCTTCACAGTATCGCGCCGGAGAAAAACATCGTTGTTTAAAAACAACAGCCATCGCCCGGCGGAGGCGCGGACGCACCGATTATTGCCTATTGAGAACGACAGGTTTTCGTCGCTGCGCAGCCGGATAAAACGACGGAAGCATCCGGTGCATTCCTCCAGAGAGCCGGCGTTTTCAGTGGAGCCGTTGTCCAGCAAAATAACTTCGTGATCCAAATCAGATAGGGCGTCCGACAGAGATTCGAGGCATTTCCGCGTCATCCCGATATTATTGTGATGAAGAATAATAACGCTGAGTTTTTCCAAAATATCGGCCCTTCGGCTCACAGCCTTTCACTGCGGCAGTGTTTACCGGTTTATTCCATATAGCCCGGATTATTCAAATTTCATTCATTCACTCAATGGTTTTCCGTCGGTACGCCGATTTTACGATACTTGCGTCCCTGGGTTTAATCGTCGAAACTGATTGATTACTTTAAGCTTCTTTGGTTGCGGATGATTCCCGTCGGCAGAGTTTGTCCGATGGTTCATTCAATAGCTGAACTATTTCACCGGTCTAAGATACAAGCCTGTTTCTTTTCCCTGTCATTCGGCAAAGGGATATTTTTATCGAACAGCAAACCCAGAGCATAAAAGAGGCTTAAGAGTCATCTGCAAGGCAGGTTTTTGAACGGGAAACAGGTGGCTTATTTTTTAAAACGATTTGCCGCGGTCCGTCTCCGAAGAGACTATCTGCATTTTTTTATCAATCGACAGCATCGGAAGGCCAAGTTCAGGATTTTTAGGTCTTGCCGTGATGAGAAAATCATCCGATCCGTTCATTTGGATATCGTATTCATATCCCGCGGGAGCGCCTTCCGGAAGACCGCTGACAATCCTGCTGTTGCGTAGCTGTTCCATCGTTGCATAGCTCCCATTTGCTGCCCAATAGAGCCTCTCCGCTTGGCCGAGAGAAAGCAGATCCCGCCTGATGGCGGCAAGATCCGCTTGCATAGGCAATATTTGGCCCTCCGGACCGCTTTGTATCTGCGTTGAGTAAATCAGGAATCCTATCCCAAGCGCCATTAAAATACTGACAAATCCCAGGGCAGCTCTCATGATATCCGTTATCCTTGCGGCATTTTCGAATTTCCTTAATGCCTGAACCCTGTAATCGTCGGAACTGGTTGATTACTTTAATCCGGGTTTACGGACAAATAGGTTACAAAATATTTCGTAGACATAGGTTACAAATTTAAGGCATCCGGGGAGGGGCCCAAATGCCTCGAAGTTTGCCAGCGAGAATCCCTCCGCCCTCCTAAACTGTTGCCTATGTCTCCGGAATGGACCTGCTTGAGGTGGTGCCGGGGGGCGGAATCGAACCGTCGACACACGGATTTTCAGTCCGTTGCTCTACCGACTGAGCTACCCCGGCAAATTGAACAAAGCGGGAAATCTTATACCATTGGATAAAGGAAAAATCCACCCAAGATATTGCTGCGGCCATGCTGCAGACGAGTGCGGCATGGCCCCCTATTGCGTGCGGGGATTGAAACGTTCCGGGTACGCCGCCTTTAGCGCCGGAGGAACCGCCGGCGGAGCTCCGTCGAGTTCTTCCAATATCTCCATGGCATTGACCAGCGCCTGCCCCCGAAAATGATTGTTGGTTATGGCGTAGGTCTCTTCGGTGCTTTGTTGCACCTTTCGCACCTGACTCGAAAGCCGCCTGATTTCGTCTTTGGAATACAGGTAATCATAGCGCGCGTCGGGCCCCACATCCTTTTTAAACCAGTTCTCGTAGTTGCGCCCGTGGAAGCGGAAGTATCCCAGCCTCGCGGTTGCCCTCGCTCCCGGCTTGATCGAATCTCCTATCAGCGGCTGATCCACGTTGCAGAAAGCCACGCCCCGTTCCCGCAGGAAATCGTAAAACTGCTCCCGGTCCCAACTTGAGTGCCGCACTTCGAGCGCAAGCGGCAATTCCCGAAGGCGGCGGAACACCGCGTCCAGGTATTCCCGGTTCTCCGCCGTATAACGGAACCTCCACGGGAACTGCACCAGCACGGCGCCGAGGACGCCAGCCTCCGCAAGCGGGGCCAGCGAAGCGCGAACCTGGTCGCAATTTGCCGCCAGGTCGGACTCGCTTTCTTTCTGTTCATGCGAAATCTTCTGCCAAGCTTTCGCCGTAAAGCGGAAGCGCGGATTATTGTGCACCCTGCGGGCCCACGACGCCGCATCCCGGGGACGCGGCGGTGAATAAAAAGAGCTGTTGATTTCGATTGTGTCGCAGTAATCCGCCAGATATGCCAGCGCATCCAGCGATTTTGAGGCAGGGTAGACAATACCTTCCCAGTCTTTGTAGCTCCAGCCGGCAGGTCCTACGCGCAGCGTGGAATGGCGCTCGGGAGATTGGAATAGCGAGCCCTGCATGGCAGCCATAAATGCCTTTTAGTTTTAGGGGCCTGTCCGAAGCTTCGGATTAAATGCCGAGCCTTCCTCAAATCCGCAGCCTGCAATTCAATCAAACGAGCACAACGCCCACGGGAGCTCCGCCTTTCAGATTGAGCAGCGAAGCGGCCGAACCGTCTTTCGCAACAATTTCCAGGTACCCGGTTGAACCGGGGACGACAAATACCTCCCCGGCTTTTCCTTCCCCGTACGTCCCGTGAATCGCGGTGATTTCCTTCTGTCCGGCCAGAATTCGGAAGGAGCGGGGCACATCTTCGGGCTTTAAATTGGTTATTAAATTGCCGAAATGATCCACGGAAATAATCAAGCCCTGAATCAGGGCATCCTGCACCTTTTTGACAGCCGGGATTCTCAAGCGCACCGGGTTCTGTAGCTCGGGGCCGAGCTGATGAAGCGGAATTCCCCGGCTGATCCAAGCCGCGATGGGCGCAAAAATATCGCGGCCGTGAAAGGTCGCCGAAACCGGCTTGCAGTAATAATGCTCTGCAGTTATTTCATAGGCGGTCCACTCCTCTTGCGATTCCAGCACATAGGTCAGCAAGCCGTTGTCGGGAGCAACAAAGGAATGCCCCCCAGCGGAAACGGCCAGCGCTTTGCGCCCGGTGCCCACGCCGGGATCGACGACCGCCAGATGGATGCTGCCCGGCGGAAAACGGAAACAAGCCTGGCCCAGAGTAAAGGCTCCCGTAAAGATATCGCGGGGCGGGACTAGATGGCTGATATCCACCAGATTGAGATCCGGATTTACCGTCAACAGGACTCCCTTCATTGCTGCTACGAAGTGATCGCTCAGCCCGAAATCGGTCAGCAGAGTTATGATTTGATTTGAATTTCCCATGAGGCCCCCCTTTATGAACCGCCACTAGCGATTTCAGAAAAATGCGGACGGTTCCGCAGATCCGCCCTGAGATACAGGATATGCTATTCTAGGACAGGATGAAGCAGAGAATCTATCTGGATAATAGCGCGACTACTCGGTTAGACAAATCCGTTTTGGAAGCCATGCTTCCATATTTCAGGGAAAATTTCGGCAACGCCAGCTCCGTTCACCTCTTCGGCCAGGAAGCTCGGAGAGCCGTCGAAGATGCCCGCCGTTTGACGGCCCATCTTCTCGGCGCCGCCACGCAGGAAATCGTTTTTACGTCCGGAGGAACCGAATCCAACGATTCGGCCCTATGGGGAATCCTTCGAAACCGCCGTTCTTCACACTGCCATATCATAACAACCGAAATCGAGCACCCGGCAATTCTGGCCACTTGCAAAGCCATGGAAAGAGAAGGGGCGGAAATTTCCTACATCCCTGTCGATTCCTCGGGGCGCGTGGCCCCGGAGGCCTTTGAAGCCGCCATCCGCAAGGACACAATCCTTATTTCCGTGATGCACGCAAACAACGAAACCGGAGTCATTCAACCTATCGAAGAAATCGCGAAAATCGCCCGAAGCCACAGCATCCTTATACACACGGACGCCGTGCAATCGGTCGGGAAAATCCCCGTCAATGTTCGTGAGCTCGGCGTCGACCTGCTCTCTTTGTCCGCCCATAAAATACACGGCCCGAAGGGAATCGGCGCTCTCTATATCCGCAATGGGACGGAACTCGATCCCTTTATGACCGGAGGCCCCCAGGAAAGAAACCGCCGCGCCGGCACGGAAAACGTTCCCGCCATAGCCGGGTTCGGCGCTGCCGCGATGCTCGCGGGACAGCGTCTGCAGGAGATGCAGATGCGCGTAGCGGCTCTTCGGGACAGGCTTGAATCCCAGGCACTGCCTCGAATCCCGGGAGTGCGCATCAACGGCCGGGATCCCCGTCTGCCTCATATCGTCAACCTCTCGTTCGAAGGCCTGGAAGGCGAAGCCGTCGTTATTGCGCTCGACCTTGAAGGCATCGCCGTCTCCACCGGCTCTGCCTGCTCTTCAGGATCCCTGGCCCCGTCGCACGTTTTGACCGCCATGAAGCTCCGCCCCGAAGTCGTCCGGGGATCCGTGCGCTTCAGTCTTTGCTATGACACCACACAAGAAGAAATAGACCGGACTCTTCAGGTTTTGGAAACCGCGGTCAAGAGATTGCGAAAGCTTTCAAAACGCTGGTTGGGCTGACACGGAATAAGTTATGCATTCGCATTAGCGCAGGGATTCTGTTACTCTGTTCCGGCTATGGATGGTTCGCCGAGGGATGAATCGGGGGCTCATGATTTGCCCTCGTATACTTTGATTTCAACCTCCCAGGCTTTCCAATCCATGCTGAGACGCTTCAAATCCGCCTCCCGCCTGGCCATCGATACGGAAGCCGACAGTCTTTACCATTATTTCGAAAAAGTCTGCCTGATCCAGATATCCTCCGACAGCGATACCTTTATTCTGGACCCTCTGGCTGTCCACGACCTCGGCAATCTTGCTCCCCTGCTCTCCGATCCTTCCGTGGAAAAAGTCTTCCACGCGGCCGGCTACGACGTTTATTGTTTGCACCGCGATTACGATTTTGTATTTAAGAACATCTTCGACACCCACATCGCCGCTCAACTTCTCGGCTACAAGTTTCTGGGATTGGACGCGCTGATGGAGTCCATGCTGGGAATTCATCACTCGAAGCGGAGGCAGCGCGACGACTGGTCCCGCCGGCCGCTGGCGACCGGCCAGCTGCAATACGCAGCCATGGACACGCATTACTTGCTCCGTCTCAGGGACATTCTGGAGATTCAGCTGCGCGAGAAGGGGCGGCTGAGCTGGGCCGAAGAGGAATTTGAAACCGCGGCGGCAACGGCCAGGCCCGTCAAGGAATTCGACGCGGAAGGTTTCCGCCGCATCAAAGGCAGCCGCGAGCTTCCTCCTCAGGAACAGATAATGCTGCGCGCTCTGTATATATTCCGCGACAAGGCCGCTAGGGAAATGGACGTACCTCCGTTCAAAGTGTTGAACAACTCTTCTCTGGTGGATCTGGTGCGGAATCCTCCGAAATCGCCGGGCGAAATGTTTAAGAGGCGCGGCGTATCCTACCGGGTTGCCCGGAAATACGCTGACGAGATCTTGGACACAATGGCCGAAGGCCGGCGGCAGGATCCGTCCGTCTTGGAAAAGCGCGCCCGCAGCGACTGGAAACCCTCAAACCGGGCGGTAAAGCTTCGCATAGAAGCGCTGAGGCAATGGCGCCAGGAAAAAGCCAGGCAGCTGGATTTGCATGTGGGAGTTGTTTTCCCGTCAAATCTGCTGGAGAATCTGGCTTTGAATCCTCCTGCGGAGCAGGAAGAAATGGCGCATTTCCCAGGCATGCGCAAATGGCGCATCCGGGAATTCGGCGGGGAGATTTTCCGGCTTCTCCGCAGCCGGGAAGATCGACTCGATCACTTGAGCGCATAATTCGCGCAAACACGGGTCCGGCATTGTGATCAAAAACCTCCGTCTCCGGACAAGATGGCTCTACCACCCGGTCACCATTTTTCTTTTTATGCAAGTCCTATGGATCCTGCTGATGGCGGTCTGGATCCGGTGGTACATTCAGAAACACACGCAGTTGCGCGAAATGGCGGAAAAGCTCCGCACCCAGGTCGAAGCCGACGGGCCGGGTTGGCTTCCGCTTCTCGAGGGAGCCCTGCTGTTGACTTTGATCCTGGCAGGCGCCACCGTCATTTTTCTTTATTGGAATAAGCAACACCGTCTCAACAAAATGCAAAGCGCTTTCATATCGAATGTGACGCACGAACTCAAGTCCCCCGTTGCTTCTATTCAGCTCGCCCTGGAAACCATGGCGATGCGCGACATGTCCGAAGACAAGAGGCGCGAGTACATCGCGATGATGCTTGATGACACCGAACGCCTCGTCAAACGCATCGATAACATATTGCGCGCGGCGCGCATCGAAAAAAAACGCGGGCGGTACCATCTCGAAACCGTCAGCGTGCACCGCTTTCTCGAGGAGGCGCTTGCCAAGGATCGGCACTTCTACGAAACGGAGGGGCGGACCATCGAATTCGAAAAGGGCCGCGACGCGCTTGTCGCCATTGACCGCTCCGCGATGCGGGTTGTGTTGGGCAACCTTCTTGAGAATGCGGCCGGATATTCGCCCAAGGGCTCCAAAATCCGCATCCGAACCCACCGCGATATACGAAGCTGCCGTTTCGACATTATCGACAACGGAGACGGAATTCGCGGAAAGGACCTCAAGAACGTTTTCAAGATGTTTTGGAGAGGCTTGGGCGGACAGTCATCGCGCGTGCGCGGAACCGGCCTCGGCCTTTACATCGTCCGGAATATTGTGAGAGACCATCACGGCAAGGTCTGGGCGTCGAGCCCGGGCATCGGCCGCGGATCCATTTTCAGCGTGCGTCTGCCGCGGGTCCGGAAATATTGGAATCCTTCATTGCACAGACGCCTCAAACTTCAAACAGATAAGAAAACCGATAAACATGAGCCCGGAAACTGAAGCCCGCTCAAGAATTCTTCTGGTTGAAGACGAACTCAATCTTGCCCGCCTGCTGCGGTTCAATCTGGAGCAGGAAGGCTATGAGGTCTGCTCGACCCCAAGCGGCAAGGAAGCCCTTGCCATGTATGGAAAACAGCCGTTTGATCTGATCATACTCGACCTCATGCTTGAAGACATCGACGGCTACGAAGTCGCGCGCCAGATCCGGCAGCGGGACCAAAAGCTGCCCATCATCATATTGACGGCCAAATCCACGGCGGAAGACCGCATCCAGGGGCTCGAGCTTGGAGCCGACGATTATGTCATAAAGCCTTTCCACCTGCGCGAGCTCCTGCTCCGAGTGGAACGCATGCTGAAGCGCTCCGGCTGGTATGCAGGCCGGTCCTCGCCCAACGCAGCCGTTGCAGGGTATAAGGTTGACCTGGAAAAGCTCAGCGGGTACGGGCCGCGGGGCCCCGTACAGCTGACAGCCTTGGAGGCGGACCTTATCCAAACTTTTCTATCCCAACCCAACCGCGTTTTTTCGCGCAGCGAGCTTCTGGAGAAAGTCTGGAGATATCCTTCGGAAGTGGAGACACGGACCGTCGATAATTTCATCGTGAGGCTGCGCAAGCATTTTGAGGAGGAGCCCGAGCGGCCGCGCCACTTCGTCAGCCTGAGGGGCAAGGGCTATATGTACGTTCCCTGATTCTGGATTCGGCATTGGACATTTTTCCGGTTATTGATTGAATCGTTGCCTTTCGAAGGACATGCAGAAGAAACCGCGCACTAAACATTCTCCCGTCTGGCTGAATATGGATCAAGCCGACCTGGATGCAGCCTATGACCAAAGCGTCTATGCTCCCAATAGGATGCAAATCCTCGGACGTTATGCAACCAACAGCGAGGATGTGCGCGCACGGATTGGCGCGCCCAAGAGATATTCTTACGGACCTGAATCCATTGAGAAGCTGGATGTCTATGGAACCGCCCGAGCGGATGCGTCCATAAATATATTCATTCATGGAGGAGCCTGGCGTTCGGGTTCGGCAAAAGACTTCGCATTCCCGGCCGAGTTGTTTGTAGACGCGGGAGCACATTACGTGGTACCGGATTTTGACTCGGTCCAAGACGTGAAAGGCAATTTGATGTCGATAGCCGGACAGATCCGTCGCGCCGTGGCCTGGGTGTATCGCAATGCCGAAACTTTCGGAGGGAATTCCGCCAAGCTCTATATTTCCGGATTCTCATCCGGCGCACACCTCGCGGGCGTCGTCCTTACTACGGACTGGACTAAAGACTTCAATTTGCCGGCTGATATAGTGAAGGGCGGGCTGTGCTGCAGTGGAATGTTTGACTTAAAGCCGGTGCGCCTTTCATCGCGAAGCCGCTATATCAATTTTACCGATGAAATGGAGGAAGCTTTAAGCCCCCAGCGTCATCTGAACAGACTCAACGCCCCGATCATTGTTGCGTATGGTGCGCTGGAGACCCCGGAGTTCCAACGCCAATCGCGAGATTTCGCCGCTGCGTTGAGAGCCGCCGATAAACCCGTCGAACTGATTGCGGGGAAAGGCTACAACCATTTCGAGATGTTGGAAACCCTTGCCAATCCCTACGGGCTTCTGGGTCGTGCTGTGCTTGCCCAAATGAACCTTAAGCGAGGCTGACGCGGGAAACAACCGCCACGCCGACGTCAAAACACCGAAAGAAGGAGAGCTGCATGGAATACAATAATCTTCTGGAACTGGCAAAAAAAAGGAGAAGTGTCCGAAGATTCAGACCGGATCCAATCCCTGATGAGTTTTTTGACAAAATTATCGAAGTAGCCCGGCAGGCCCCTTCAGGTTTCAACACGCAGCCATGGGATTTTGTGATTGTAAAAGATAGGGAGTTGAGGAGAAAAATTGTGGATTTGTTTCCGCCTCAGGATGATTTAAGAGCTCCAAGAGATTTCAGAAGCGCGCCCGCCTATATCATCGAGTTGGGAGATCCCAGAACGAAGGCCGGCCTCCCCGAGTTCTTAATCGACAATGAATCCATGAACGAGCCCATCTTTGTCTCGAGCCTTGCCAATTCCTTCCTTTATATGATCCTGGCCGCTACGAGTCTGGGCCTTTCATGCCAGTGGGTTTCCGTTGTCACCGCCCCGCCTATCCAGGCGGGGTTAAAAAAACTCATAGGAATACCCGATCTGTTCAGGATATACGACATGCTGGCTCTGGGATTTGTCGCGGCGGAGCCAATGCCGAAGCTCTTGAGAGATACGGCCGGGATGGTTCACTATGATTATTGTTCCAAGGACGAATTCCGAACCGACGAAGACGTTGCGTCTTTTGCCGAAAAGACTCAGGCATGGGCCAAAGCACAACATAAACTATAGCCAAGGGGCTTCCGGCTGCATTGCGATAAAAAACAAAGCCAAAATTACGCAGCCTCTTTACCGCATTTTCATATTTAACCCGGATATTCATTAAACAGAATTCCTCTCCCAAACATTATGTTTCATGGTCCTCCTGAAAACATCCCATACAAAATTCATGGAGATTTTTTAATTTGGCGGAATTTGGGCGCGAATTCCCAGACCTAATTTCAAAATACGCCAGAATGGAAAATTTTAGTGAATTCTCTAAGTTATTTATCCACAGCAGATAATTCGCATGCCCGAAAGGCGGCGTTTAAAGTAAACCGCCCCGCAGCAGCGAGGCGGCGTAGGCCGGCATGGATACAAGGCGCGCGACCGAGAGCCCCGCAGGCGTACTCAATAGTACTTCGAGGAGCTCGAAGGAGCGCAACGCAGTAAACATGCCTGGATCCGCCCCCCCGCAGTAAAAGCTTCATGAATACTCCGGGTTAAGCATCAATAGTATTCGGGGTGTTTCTACTTGAAGCGGGCAGGGTTTTTCTTTTGCAGGCCCCGGCGCTCTTCCGCATCATCGGCGGCTTTTGTTGGGCTTGCGTGACGGACGACATAGGTGTCCAGAGAAAGTCCCAGAACGTATCCTGCCTTCCGCAGGCGTCGGAAATAATCATCTGCGCCCCCCCCGCGGCCGGAATTTTCGTCGAGGGGGCCGACGGAATTCACGGTTCGGCGCCTGAGAGCCACGCAGAAAAACGCCAGCATGCCTTCGATCAATATGCCCGCTCTATAAAAATGATAGCGGAGAATCCGGTTGCGTTCGTGAATATCTTCCGTGAGGAAATTCGGGATCTGCGGCGCGATTTTTTCCCGCACCCTGTCGACGCACTGCCAGTCGTTGGGATTTGAATCCAGAGGGCCGACCGCTCCAATACGCGGATGCGTGTCGAGAAACGCAATCATATTACCCAGCCATCCTTCGGATACCTCGACATCGTTGTTCATGAAGACGACAAACGGATTCCGGCCCAGCTGCAGTCCCTGATTGATGGCGCCGCGCCAACCGCGGTTTTCTCGGTTCCGCACGACGGTGATATCCCGGGAGTAGATTTTGTGCAGGTCGACGGTTTCGTCGTCGGATGCGTTGTCGATTACGTAAACATGAAACGGCACATCCGTATAACGGTAGATGCCTTCAAGCAGATTGCGCGTATGCGGATACTGATTGTAAACGGGGATGATGATATCTGCAGCGGTTTCCGATACTGGTGCTCTCATGGCCTGATCCTGTTTTTGTAATGAGATAGTCATCTCGAATTACATATCGACCATGAGACGGAAACCTGAATATTTTTGACTCTTTCATCGACTGTTTTTACCGTATTACCGGATCGGCCTTCGGCGCATAGTAGCCCTTGCGCGCGCGAATCTTCACGCCGCGCACCCTGCAGCGAACATCGATGGCGCGGAATTTCCCGTCCTTCCTTTTATCGGTGGGACTGTACGCCAGACTGTATTGCCCTCTGATATCTTGCCCGATCAAACGGAACGCTTCCCGCAATTCATCCAATTCGGCGCGGGGAGAAAAGAATATCCCTCCCGTTTCATCGGCAAATTGCTTGAGCACGCCAAAATCGGTGCCGTAACCCTTTCCGCGCACGCCGATCCCGTAAATGACGGCATCGCTTTTTTGGGCGGCCTCGATCGCCTCTTCTTTGCCCACTTTGCTTGCAGTGTCTTCGCCGTCCGTCATGACCACCATAACCTTGCGCCCGATCTCGCCGCGCAGCTTCTCTTCCGCCGCCAGATATATCGCGTCATATAGAGACGTGCTGTTGCCCGCCTTCAGCAGATAATCCAGAGCATTTAAAAGATCCTTTGGGTTCTGCGTAAAATCCTGGACCAGATTGACTTCGGAATCAAATTGGATGATGAGAGCCAGATCCTTATCCGGACGTAGGACTTCCTGGAAAAATTCCCTCGCCGTGGCCTTTTCATGTTCCAATTTGCTCCGGACGCTTCCGCTCGTGTCTATCAGAAAGGCAATTGTCAAAGGCACCTTTTCGGTTTGGTCCATGGGGCTGAAATATTCAATTTCCTGGGGCGTCCGGTTTTCAAAAACACGGAAATCGTCCGCTTTCAGATTTTCCACGGGCCGGCCTTTATCGTCGGTGGCCGTAAACACCACGTTAACCAAAGAGACTTCAGCCCGGATGGTCGGCCGCGATTCCTGCGCGGAGGTTTCAAGACGGGGGAGAAACAACGCTGAGAAAAAGAAAAGAGCCGCAGGAATCAACAGACGCGCGGCCGCAGCGCGCCTTCTATTCCGGGAATATGAGGATTTTGGATGCCACCTAACCATGGATTTAGGTTAGCGCAGACAGGCCTAAATATAAATCCATTATTGTTTCTAAAGATTTTCGCGGGAGTACAGAATGCGCGAACAGCTGTCGCAGGTGTAAATATTTTCGCCGCTGAGCAGTTCCGCATACATTTGGGGCCGGATTCGGACATGGCAGGCGGTGCAAATCTCGTCTTTGGCCTCTGCCAACGCGACTCCATGGCGAGCTTCCGCAATCCTGCGATAGCGGGAAAGCAATTCCGGATCGATTAGAGACTCAATTTGCGCTTTCTCTTCGCGCAGTTTGACCAGGTCGCTTTCCATCAAGGGCGTGGATTCGTTTGTCTTTTGTATGCTTTCCTTGATTTCAGCGCGCTTTTTGAACATTTCCCGCTCGGCGATTTTGAGGTCCTTTTCCATTTCCTCCATCTGCTCCATCACATCCAGGATTTTGTCTTCCTGGACGCGGACGTCACCCTCCGCCGCCTGGATCTCATGCAGCATCGCTGTGTATTCCTTATTCGTTTTGACCGCCATGAGCTGGTCCTTAAGGCGCGAAAGTTTGGAGCGAAGCATGTCGACTTCGCCTTCAAGGGAGCGCCGGTAGTTGGACTGTTCCTTTAAGCGGTTTTCCCGCTTCTGATATTCCGCTTCGATGTTTTTGAGTTGTTCTTCGAAGCCTTGGATTTGGGCGGGGATTTCGAGGACTTGTTTTTGCAGACCGGCAATCTTTAATTCTATATCTTGGAGGGCCACCAGGTTCCGAAGACCGGGATTCACCTGTCAGCCCCCTCCATATCAGCGTTTGCGGAGGAGGCCCTTATCCATATCTGGATTGGGTCGAAGTCCGCCCGTTT
The DNA here is from genome assembly GCA_964506795.1 of uncultured Acidobacteriota bacterium. Lineage (GTDB taxonomy): Bacteria > Acidobacteriota > UBA6911 > UBA6911 > UBA6911 > UBA6911. The sequence continues at coordinate 51,202 of CAZDMR010000016.1, forward strand.
TCCGTCGTTGGTGCTATATAGTCTCATAGGTCGCATTGGCAATCCGGCATTTTACACTTTATAAAAGATAACTGTCAACCGGCGCGATCTTTGGATTTATACTTAATTCGGAAAATAAAAAACCGCGGATTTTCAAAGATTTCACAGGCTAACCCGTTACAATCCCCGCTAATCCGCGGTTGACAATGATTATTCAAAAACGATTTTGATATCCTTCCCTCTGAACAACAGATACAAAATGGCATCGTTTCCAGCGGAATTTTTTCCGATCGCCGCAGCATTATAGTCAGATTTCTTATCCAAACGCTCAATATCGCCCTGGACTTCAACCTTTGTGGGATTTCCTACAAACGAGAAAACGACCGCGGCCCCCTTCTCGCCCACCTCATACTTCACATTGTAATCCCCAGGCTGAATCTCAGATCCAGCGACGATAACCGGCTTCGCTATTGAAAACCTTCCCGATCCTTTTTCCGCAGCCATTATCGGAGCAGCAGACAAAAGAATTAAAAGCATCGAAATCACAATCAGGTTTTTACTGGTAACCATTTAATTCAAACTCCCTCTTCAAAAAACATTTATGGATTTGAAATAAGCGCACAGATTCTCTTCTCAGCCTTGACAGTCTATGCGCGCAATCCTACATTCACGCGCAGGCAGGAAAGGAAGAACTTAAAATGGGAGGGGGATTAAATCGGACAACTCAGGGGGTACGCTTGCGGAGATCGACGCTGCCATGAAACTATGGGCAAAGACGATCCTTTTAATTCCCTCATCGTGCTTCTTTAATTTCCTGGACCAACCGCCTTATCCTACATTCATCATTCGCTCATCAAAGCATGCGCCATTTTCAACATACGTTCAAATTATGCCACAAAGGCTTCGGGGCTGCACAAGTTTTCTCGTGGGCTCCTAGCAGTTGACCTTCGCGTCGAATCGAAAGAAAATGCCGTGTCATGAGAGCCGTCGTCCAAAGAGTCAGCCGAGCCGAGGTATTTGTCGATAAAGTTTCCATTGCCCGCATAGGAGCGGGGATTCTGGCCCTGGTCGCCATATCCCCCAAGGATTCCGAAAAAGATCTTTTCTGGATGGCAAGAAAGCTCATCGAGCTCAGGATCTTCAATGACAGCCAGGGGAAGCTGAATCTGAGCTTACAGGATATCCGCGGGCAGTTGCTGGTCGTCTCCCAGTTTACCCTATATGGAGACTGCAAAAAGGGCCGGCGTCCGTCCTACTCCGAAGCCGCCTCTCCGGGGGAAGCCGAAAAACTGTATGATAGATTTATCGAAATACTCAGGGGGCTCGTCCCCGATGTTCAGTCTGGCCGCTTCCGCGCCATGATGGAACTGGAACTCACCAATTCCGGCCCCGTTACCCTGATCATCGACAGTCGACTATAAAGCGCGTAGAAATCGCGGATTCCTTTCGCCTCGGGAAGTCCAAATCCGAGCCGCGCATATCGGCGTTCAAAACTGGGAATTATGGAAGTGCCTTGATTACATGGGAGTGCATTCCGTAAGATTATGATTTATGACTTTGGGCAGATTCTCCATTCAGTTTGTTTTCGCCTTTGTTGTTGCCGCTCTCGGGTTGACCGCCGCTGCGTCCGTATACAGGGAGTGGAGGAAGCCCAGCCTTCAGCCTGCCGCTTCCCGGGCTTTATCCGAAAGCCGGCAACCCGATGGCCGCCAGTCCGACAATCATTTTCCCTCTGAATCGGCCGAAAGGATGCTGGCTATGAGGCGGCTGATCGCGGAGCATCCGCAGGATCCTGATTACCGGGCGCAAATGGCCAACCTTTATTACGATCTCGGCGAATTCGGCAAGGCGGCAGAATATTATCAGCAAAGCCTGGACATTCGTCCCCAAGATCCGAGGATTGAAACGGATTTGGCAACCTGTTTTCATTATCTTGGCCGGAGCGACAAGGCTTTGGAAATACTGGATAAAGTGCTTGGATACCACCCGAATTTTCCCCAAGCCATGTTCAATAAGGGACTGATTCTGATCAACTGGAAAAATGATATCAGAGGCGCCATCCGAGTATGGGAGGATTTGCTGCGGCTTGACCCCGACTTTGCCCAAAAAGAGGAATTAGAGCAAAGGATCCTTCAGCTTGAAGAGGCTCTTCAATAAGTTTAGTCCGTAAAGCTTATGCTTTCATATTTGGCGAGAATTGTCATCACACTGCTTTTCGTCTGGCTTGTCTGGCGCCTATTGTCGGCTTTCATAGGCTTTTCCAGAAAAGCCGCGCCTAAAAAACACAGCCCTGCCGCCAGAAACTACATGGTGAAGGATCCGGTCTGCGGGATGTATATGGATTCCCGTCTTGCCGTCCGACTGGAGAGAGGAAAGGATACGCTTTACTTCTGTTCCGAAGAATGCAAGCAGAAATATTTAAACCAGCAGGAAAAAGGAAGCCCCGGTGCTAAAGCATCCGGCGAATGACGCGATACCGCGAACCAAAAACTTCCGTATTGCAGGAGATTATCTTCTGCATTGTATGAATGCATTCAAAAGGGGATATGGCCCTGTGGGCGATTTTTTACTTGTTGAAAAGCCGGCATTCTATCGTATAAAGTAGCTTTCCCGGAGGTTGTCTTTTGATGTTTCCTCAGGATGAGGTCCAGTAAGTGGGAGAATCAGAAAAATCCGGTTCCAAGAAATTAAAGCCCTTTTCCGAAGACATGATTCGCGAATGCCTCGCGATTATGGAATCGGGCAATATTGAGGACCTTTTTGAGATTATCCCGCGGATCGGGGTTTTGCGCGATCCCCGTTTCAATGACCCTCTCCTCGATCTTCTTTCCCAAAAAGACATCAAGCGGCGCGAATTTGCGGCATATTGCATGGGAGCGATGGGAGACGCCTGTTTTCTCGATCCGCTTAGAAAAGCCTTCTTTCAGGCCATGCAGCTTAACGGCTTCGGCGCCCGCGAGCTGCAAATAGCTATTATCGAAGCCATCGGCTCCATCGGAGACGATGCCGCCGTCGATTTTTTCCTGCCCGCATTGCAGGATTGCCTCGCGAGCAAAGCCGCGGCCCGCGGCAAAAAGGGCGCCGCCAAGAACGCCGAAAGGATGAGCCGCTGGATCGTGGAATCGCTCGGCGCAATCGCCCAGCAGGGAGGAACCCATTCTCTGGAAGCCTTGTTAGAGCTGACAGCCCACAATGATCCCGATATTCAGGCCATGGCCATCTCGGAGCTTTCCGTCGCTTATTGGCACCGCCCGAATGAAATCGAAGACGAAATCCTCGAAAAAATCTACGATCTGACTACCCATCCTAATTCAATGGTAGCGGAAGCCGCGCTGTCGGCTCTTCAGAACCTCGCCGACGTAGGCTGCCGCCGTGCGGAAGCCTATTTCGCTCCGTCTGAAGAAGACGACGATTGATCCAAAGACGCAGCTGCAAATACGAAAGCCGTTATTTATTTTCCCTCGACGGTCGGCCCTTCAAAAAATAGATAATCTGACCCGCTTCGTGCGCAAGAGGGGCGGGCGGAAGGCTGCGCAAAAACATTTTTCCATAGCTTTTAGTTAATATGCGCTTGTCCAGAATCGCCAGAATGCCGCGGTCCGTTTTGCTGCGGATCAATCGGCCCAAACCCTGTTTCAACAGGATGGTGGCTGCCGGGATCTGATAGTCATAAAAAGCGTTGCCTCCGGATCGATCAATCTGAGCGATCCGGGCCGCGACAACGGGATCGCTGGGAACGGAAAACGGAAGTTTGTCGATAATCACGCAGCTCAATTGCTCCCCCTGCACATCCACTCCTTGCCAAAAACTGCTGGTTGCAAAAAGGACCGCATGCGGCACCGAGCGGAAAGACTGGAGCAGCCCCGCTTTGCTCTTTTCGCCCTGCATGAGCATGGGAAATGGAAGGCGGTCTTTAAGCGACCAATACACCTGCTCCATCTGGCTGTAGCTCGTAAACAGAACAAAAGCGCGGCCTTCGCTGGCGCCGAGGATTGTTTCCAGTTCGCCGGAAGCCTGCCGCACCCAGCCGGCTTCCCTCGGTTCCGGGATATTGCTCGGGATATAAAGAACGGATTGCTTTGCAAAATCAAAATGAGAAGGAATGATCAGTTCATCGGCTTCTTCGATTCCCAGACGGGATTTTATAAAAGAGAAGTTTCCCCCTGTCGACAGAGTAGCCGAAGTCAAAACAGCGCAATCCACCATCGAAAAGAGGCGCTCCCGCAAAAGCGGGGCGATGTTGATCGGAGAGGCCCAAAGAAAAACGCCGCGGCCGCGGACCTCGCACCAATATACATGATCCGCGGATTCAGACTCCATCACTGCGGCGAAATCCTCTTCAAGCTCTCCGCACCTGCGTATTAAAGCCTCGACGCCTTCGCTCTGCACGGAAATAGCGCCCAGCGCGCTCCGAAGGACCTCCAGCTGCGTGCGCAGCGCGCGGTAGGCGCCGTCGATATTGTCGACGCCTTCAAGCCCGCGGCGAATATCGGCGCCCGCGCCTAAAGGCCGGAGAGTATAGCGGCCCTCCCTCCTCTGAAACCCCCCGAAGAAGTCCATCGAACGCGCCGCAAGCTTTGCAAGCTGATCGGAAAGGAAGGGCGAGGAAGCAGCGCATTCGGCCAGCAGCCGATCCGTATCGCGCACGAGTTCTTCGACCCTGTAGTTGCTGACCATTGTGCCGAAATACTGCGTCGCGACGTCTTCTATTTCGTGCGCTTCGTCAAAAATCAGCATGGAGTAATCCGGCAGCACCGACCCAAAGTCCCCTTGCCTTAAAGCGAGGTCGGCGAAGAACAGATGATGGTTCACAATGATTATGTCCGACGCGAGGGCCTGTTGACGGACTTTTGTAACGAAGCAAGTATCGAAATTGCGGCACTTCTGGCCCTCGCAGGTCTCCCGCCGGGCATCCAAGTGGCGCCAGAGAATAAAATCTTCTGGAAGATCCGCCAATTCAGCGCGGTCTCCCGTTTGGGTGATTTGCGCCCATTCCTTGATCCGTTTAAGGTATTCCGGATCGTGGGGCGAGAAAAGATACGCCTCCTGGTCAATTTTATCGAGCTTGCTCCGGCAGAGATAGTTGCTGCGTCCCTTCATATAACAGACCGAAAACCGGCGGCCCAGGGCTTCTTCCAGGAAAGGGATATCCTTTAAAAAAAGCTGTTCCTGAAGATTCTTTGTGGCGGTGGAAATGACGACCCGCTTGTTGGAAAAGACAACCGGAAGAAGATACGCGAGGGTCTTTCCGGTACCGGTGCCGGCCTCCACGCAGAGATGGCGGCCCCGCTGCATGGCGGCAGCAACAGCCTTGGCCATTTGAATCTGACCGGGCCTGTACTCATAGAAGGGATGATGAGCGGCAATCGGTCCCTCCGGGCCAAGGATTTCCTCGAGTTCGTCCTGCACCATCTTATTCAAGCGCCTCTCCAATTATTCAGTTTAATGCCGCGCGCCGGCGGAGTATAAAAAAATCATCCCTCGCGCAGCCGGCATATCCGGTATCCTGTACGGTTACGGAGGAAGCATGGAATATAAAAACCCTGAAACAGAGCTTTTAAGCCATAAAGAAATCTATCGCGGCAAAATAGTTACCCTGCATGTAGACACCATCCGGCAAAAAACGGGAGGCACAACCATTCGCGAGGTTGTGCTCCATCCGGGAGGAGTTGCCGCCGTCCCGGTCCTCGAAGACGGGCGTCTTTTGCTTATCCGGCAGTTCCGCTACCCCATCGGCAAATATATACTCGAACTGCCCGCAGGGAAACTGGATAGCGGGCAGCCTCCTATGGAAACCATTGCGCGCGAATTGGAAGAAGAAACCGGTTATCGCGCCGGCAGCCTTATACACGATTGCACATTTTACACAACTCCCGGAATCAGCAACGAAATCATCCATTTTTTCATTGCCCGCGACCTCACTCCCACTGTGCAACGCCTTGAGGAAGGAGAGCATATCATTGTCGAAACCTACTCTCTCGAGGAATGCATGAGCAAAATTGAAAACGGAGAAATTGTTGACGGCAAAACAATTATTGGAATTCTTCGCTATAAAATGCAGTTCATCGCTTAAGTCCCGCGGGGTGTCGGCCGATAATTAAAGGGTATTATTACTGATTACTTGAATTTGAACATATTCCGAAGGTATTGCCGTGGCAACAGAAACTGGTTCTTACGAAACGGAGCTTCCTCCCGGCATGATGGTATGTCCGAAATGCGGGCACGTACAAGAAAAGCGGCCGGATTGCCTAAAATGCGGAGTAGTTTTCAGCAAATATTACGCTCTTTTCCCAAATCGCAAATCTTCCGAAGCAGATAGCGTGGAGGACCCCGCTCTGCCGGGCATGACGGATCAGGAAAGCAATTCGTTGATTGCCGATTTGCAGATGCAAGTGCGGGAAATGTCCACCAGGTTTAGCGACCTCGAGTTTGAAAAAGCGGAGCGGACTCGAATGCGGACCGACTTGAAAAATATAGAGCAGCAGATTCAGTCGGATAGGGAGCAAGTATCCGCCAGGCTGGAACAGTTCGAGAAGCGCCTTGAGCAAAATCTAGGCGGAGAATCCAGGCAGGAGCGCGAAGTTCTTCTTCCTTCGCTTTTGACCAGGCTGGAGAAGCTCGAGGACAGGCTTGAAAGCTTGGATAATTTAACCCGCCAAATAAACGATTTGACGGACAAAACCGGCGCCCATGCGCAGCAGGTCGCAGAAATCCAGAATCAGCTTTCCGTCCTGCGGGATGAGGTCTTAGAAATGAAGTACCAAGTTGGACAGGCCGAGGGAGCCTCGGAAAGCAATGGAGCCAAGACGCCTTTGGAAAATGATGTCCATGCCATCCGAAAATACCTGGACGAATTCCGCCGGATTTTAAGCAATCAACAAAATCGCTGAGTTTTCTCCCTAAAAACAGATTGAACCAGGGACAACGCAATTATTCCACCCAACGGAAATTCTGACTTACTTATTTTTCCATTAGTATGTTAATATTTTGCAATGAGTAAAATAGAAGTTGGTTCCGAAATAGAAGCTTATTGCACAAAATGCAAGGCTGTTCTGGCCCATGTAGTGGTTTCGATGCAGGGGGCAAAGCCTAAGCGAGTCCGCTGCCTTACCTGCGACGGCGAACATAATTATCGCCCGACGAAGCCGGCTTCCAAAAGCGCCTCAAAAAAAGCGAAAAAACCGGTCAAGAAAACCGCCGGCAAGAAGACGCGGCAGTCGTGGGAAGAAGTGATGCAGGAAGCATCCAACAAGCCTCACAAACCTTACACCATGTCGGGCAGCTTCGGCGAGGGAGACTGGATCGAACACTCCCATTTTGGATTGGGATGCGTTCAATCGTTCGTCGCTCCCAATAAAATCACCGTTCGTTTCGCCGATTCCGTCCGTTTGCTTATCTGCAACCAAAGCTAGGAATCCATCCTAGGTGAAAGCGTCAGCGCCCGCTTCAGGCCATCTTATCGATATTCTCCATCTTCTCGTGCCCGGAGCTTCCAATCGAACATTGCGTCAGATGCTTTCACAAGGCCGCGTCAGCATAAACGGAGTTCCCTGCGCGATTGCGGCCCAAGGGGTCGAGAAGGGAGACTCCGTTGAGATCGGGCCCCGCAAAGAGCCGGCCAACCTTCCTGAAGGCCTCCAAATCATTTACGAAGACAGCGATATACTTGTCATTCAGAAACCATCCGGGCTGCTCACTGTTGCCACCATCCATGAACGCGAACGAACCGTGTATGCATACCTGCGCCGCCACTTGAAAGAGCGCCGCCCCAAACAGAAGCTTTTCATTGTGCACCGTTTGGATAAATTTGCGAGCGGGCTCCTGGTTTTTGCTAAATCCGAGCCTGTTCAATCCAAGTTGAAAAGGCTTTTCGGCCATCACAACATCGAGCGAAAGTATTGGGCCGTCGTTGAGGGAAGCCTCAAGAAGAATCACGGCACTATCCGAAGCTATCTGGCGGAGGACCGGTCGTTGCGGATGCACTCCACGGACAACAGCCAGAAGGGGAAGCAGGCCGTCACACATTACCGAGTCATCAGGCGAATGAGGGAAACATCGACGCTCGAAGTATCGCTGGAAACCGGACGCAAGAACCAAATCCGCGCGCATTTATCGGAGATGGGACATCCGATTGTCGGAGACCGCGCCTACGGCAGCAAAAAGGATCCGCTCGGCAGGCTGGGACTCCATGCTTTTCGGCTGGGATTCACGCATCCCACACAGGGGACTCCTTGTCTGTTTGAAACCCAAGCGCCTCAGGAATTCCTCCGCCATCTTCCCCGGCGCGGCGTTTCAAAATAGCGGATTCTATTCTTTGCAGCCTCCGGCTGGATCCCGAAAATTATTTTGCGAAATTACACAATGCGCGAGAGGAGATCCTCTCCGATTCCGGCTTCGTCGCTTCCGGATCCGTGCAGTTTTCCCAGCGCGGAGAGGATTGAGCTGCGGATATTGGGAATCTCCTTTTCGAGATCGTCCAGCAGGCGGCGCATGCGATCGCGTTGAAGGTCTTCCCGCTGTCCGCACACGCCGCAAGGGACAATGGGGTATTTTCGAAGAGCTGCGAAGGCTGCGATATCCGATTCCCAGCAGTAGGCCAAGGGGCGGATCACCGTATTGCGGCCGTCGCCGCTGTGAAGCTTCGGAGGCATGCTTCGAGGCGAGCCCTCAAAAAAAAGATTGAGGAGGAAAGTCTGCAGGATATCGTCTGCATGATGGCCGAGAGCGATTTTCCGGCATCCTTCCTCTACGGCAATATTGTAAAGGATGCCCCTGCGGAGACGCGAACACAGCGAGCATGCCGTTTCTCCTTCGCGGAGCAGCCTTTTGACGACGGAATAGGTGTCTTTCCTTACAATTCGGAACGGCATTCTGAGAAAGGCGAGATAATCCGAAAGGACATCTTTGGGGAATCCCGGCTGGCCCTGATCAAGGCCCAGCGCCAGCAGCTCGAAGTGCACCGGCGCGCGCCTTTGCAGAAGCCTGAGCAGGTCAAGAAGGACATAACTGTCCTTTCCCCCGCTTACACAAACCATGACGCGGTCCCCCCCGACAATCATTTGATGATCCGCGATCGCCTGTCCGGTGCTTCGGAGGAGCTTTCGTTTAATCAATTGCTCTCTGCTCTTCATGGCCTGTTCCAGGAATTAACCGGGAATTGTAGCACAGCCGGTTTATTATACCCGCGCCCCGCATGCTGGGTTTCATCGCCTTCCGTTAATGCTATACTTGGCCCATGCAAATCAATCGGATTGTCATTCTCGGCACCGGGGACGCTTTCTCCGCAGGAGGGCGGCTCCAATCATCCTATCTGATTGAATGCGACGAAAGTTCCCTTCTGCTCGACTGCGGCCCCGCCGCCCTGGGATCGCTCAAGCAGAACAAGATTTCCGCGGGACCGATTGACGCTGTGTTTATCAGCCACCTGCACGGAGACCATTTCGCCGGACTGCCTTTCTTTTTTCTCCATTATACCTACATACAGCCGCGCAGCAGGCCTTTGACCGTCATCGGCCCGCCCCGTATAAAAAGCAAAGCGCTGCAGCTTTTCGAAATAATGTATGAGGATGCCGCCGCAGAGCCTCTTCCCTATGCGCTCGAATTCATTGAGGTGGAGCCGGGAAAGCCATTGTCCGTCAATGGCATCGATATCCTGCCATTTCCAGTGCCGCATCAAAAACAGCCCCAGTCATTCGGGTGCGTCATCGAAGCAGGGGGCCGAAAAATCGTATATTCCGGAGACAGCGGGTGGACCGACGAGCTTGTTGCGCGTTCTCAGAATGCGGATCTGTTTCTGTGCGAATGCAGCTATTTCTCCACGCATACGGCAACGCACCTGAATTATGCGCAGATTTCGCAAAATCGTCTGCGCTTCGGCGCCAAAAGAATTGTGCTGACGCATTTGGGCGAAGAAGTCCTGGCGCGGCGGGAAGAAATCGATATGGAATTGGCATCAGACGGCATGGTCATAAAATTTTAGCTGCCGCCGGCCGAATCTTCCCTGCGGTTCCTAATACACTATAGTTCCCTTCAGCATATCGTTTATCGCAAGATCTTTACCGCGGACCGCAAGCATGATAATCTCTCCGGCTGTGCTGCTTTTGTTTCCGCATCCCCGTTTTGCTGTGTGCGGAAGCGCCTCAAAGCCAGCGTAGCTCAGTTGGTAGAGCGACTGATTCGTAATCAGTAGGTCCCCGGTTCAAGTCCGGGCGCTGGCTCCATGATAATAAAAGACTTACGGGTTTTCACCTTTCCCGCTTCTCGTCTAAAACCGCTCACATTTGCCGAACATTTACCACTGCCACATCCAATACTGCCGTGTAAATCCGACGCTGTCGCTCCAGTCAAAATCTAAACTGTGCACTATCTCCAACGCTCCCATCTAAGTCGGGCTTCTGCATAGCATTTCGTCAGGTGCCCAGATGGTATCACCGAATGATGGCGCCGATGTCCCAATTACATCTCATCAGAAATCGCATCCCGTGAGGATTCATGACCGGAAGGCAGCTTATTCAGACTGTG
>CAZDMR010000017.1:0-59581 GCA_964506795.1 uncultured Acidobacteriota bacterium
ATTTATCTATCCACCGAATGAGTAGTCCTTAAGGAGCATAATGTCGGGAAAAACCGCGCTTTTGTTTTTGATTGTTGTTTTTGTTACAAGAGGAATGCTGCACACGCAAGAGAGTCCTGAAGTTAAGATAAGGCCGAGGGCATCCGAAGAAGTCATCCTTGCGGTCGCCGATGTACAAGCCGCATCGCAGGAAAAATCTCCGGAGCTCATGGATGCGCTGGAGACTTTCAACCAGGTTTTGAGGGACGATCTTTCATTTTGCGGATTCTTCACCATCGCGGGGAGGAGTTTTTATCCTCCTCAACCGATAGTCCGCCCCGATAGCGATATAGATTTCGATGCATGGAGCGCTCTTCCCTTTCCAGTCAGTTTCCTAACAGTGGGAACGTTGAATCTTACCGACGACGTCTTGCGCGCGGAGCTGGGCATTGTAGATATGAAGCAGCGCAAACCCATTCCAGGGAAACGTTTCGTTGGAAGCCTCGATCAAATTCGGACTATCGCCCACTGGTGGGCCGACGAAATCGTATACAAACTGACCGCCGGGGCTTCGCGAGGAATAGCTTCGACCAAGATCGCCTATGTCTCGCGTAATGGAAAAACGAAGGAAATTTACATTGCGGATTACGACGGGTATAACCCGCATGCATTCACGCGCAACGACTCGCTCAATCTTTTCCCCAATTGGGCCCCCGATAATTCTAAACTCGCCTTTGTCAGTTATCGCACCGGCAAGCCGGAAATCAACATTTATTCTTACATTGACGGCGCCCGTGTTGCTTTTCCGATTTTCAACAGCCTGGCTACCACCCCCGCTATTTCGCCCGACGGCAAACGCATTGCGTTCTCACTGAGAACGCCCAGGGGGGATACCGACCTGTTCGTTTCCAACCTCGACGGATCCGGACGGCGCAACATCACCAATAATCCGGCGATAGACAATGCCCCCTCATGGTCCCCATCGGGCCGGCAGATAGCCTTCGAATCGGACCGCCACGGAAGAACAAACCAGATCTATATTTGCGACGCCGACGGCACAAATATCCGGAGAATCGTCAAAGAAGGCGGGGACGCCGGCGCCCCTGTATGGTCGCCGGACGGCAGATATCTGGCATTTCAATGGAAACCCCGGAAGAGCACCCGCTACGATCTCTTTATTGTTGAAGCGCCCGGCGGGCAGATTTATCAGTTGACGAGTGCGAGCGGAAGCAACGAAAGCCCTTCCTGGGCTCCGGACGGGCGGCATCTTGCTTTTCAATCGAACCGCAGCGGAAGCGAGCAAATCTATATTATGCAGTTGAGCGATGCTTCGCACCCGCGCAGAATAACCACCCGCGGCCGAAATACGACTCCGGCGTGGGGGGGGTATCACCTTAGGGGCGCCGCGGATTAGCTGTTTAGCGGCGGATTTTTTTCTAAGCGTGATATACTCGTGTTTGAATCAGCATTGTTTCGTATCTGGACGCTATCTCGTCCATGACTACGTTGGAGAAAACGAGAAACGAATGGGAAGGAGAACCTGCAAATGAGACGACCTATATACCTGATGACTGCCATAGCCGCTGTTTCTCTGGCTTTGCTGGTATCGGGAACCGGTTGTGGAGAGAAAAAATCGACGGTGACGGCGCCTGCTGCCGCCAAGGAGGAGCCTGCTGCGCCTTCGTCTCCTGCTCTTCCCGCCGCAACGATTTCGCTGAGCGCGTCCCCGTCCGTAATTGAAAAGGGACAATCCACCGTTCTTACATGGGAATCATCGAACGCTCGAGAGGTGACGATTGACAACGGCGTAGGAACCGTGGAACCTTCGGGAACCCGAACCATCAGCCCGCCCGCCTCAACAACCTATAAAGCGGTAGCTGTTGGCGCCGGCGGAAATGCAGTGGCGGAGGCAAGAGTGACCGTCACGGCTCCCGCGGCAGTCACGCCTCCTCCTTTGCCCGCCATAAGCGATTCCGAATTCTTCTCCGCCAATATCAAAGACGCCTTCTTTGACTACGACAGCTACGATATTCGCGAGGATGCGCGCGCAGGCCTCCTTGCCGATGTTGAAATTCTTAAGCAGCGGCCTTCCATACGCATCACCATCGAAGGACACTGCGACGAACGAGGTTCGGAACGGTACAACCTGGCCCTCGGCGACAGACGCGCCAATTCCGCAAAGGAATTCATGGTGTCCAACGGGATTGACCCCAGTCGTATAGACACGGTTTCCTACGGCGAGGAACGGCCTTTCTGCGATGAGCATAACGAAGAATGCTGGCAGCTGAACCGCCGGGCTCGCATCGTGATGCGCTAGGCCGATTTGTCGCTGCCGCAGTAGAAGCTTTCATGAATGATCCGGTTTAGCGCTGCGTTCTCAGACCCTATCCGCGAGAAGGTTATGTGCGGAAGGGCCGGAGTTTTCGGATTTTGCCATGCCTAAGTATAACTTTTTGCCTCTAACGCCAACGAAATTCTCGGTGCGTAGCGAATGACGGTCCAACATAGCCGGGACGCCATTGATGCCGGATTGCGTGTATGAAATAATATCGCATATTCTGGAATAGGAGCGGATTCATGAAGGGTAAATTTTACTTGGGCCTCTTGGCGTTTCTCGTGATCGCGATGCCGGCGGCAACAGCCGGCACGCAGGAAGAACTGGTTCGCTTGCAACAAGATGTTCTGGCCTTGCAAAACCAGATACGAGAACTTGATAGAGCCTTTAGCGAAAAAACCGACGGGATCAAAAGTCTTACAGAGCAGCTGAACGATCAAGTCGCAGAATCGAAGAAAGCGCTTGAAAGAGTATTGAAAATTCTCGAATCTCAGTCTTCCGGAGCGCAAGCATCCAATCAAGCTCTGCTTGAGGATATGCGCGTTCTTAGCGGAAAGGTTACGGATGTATCAACACAGGTCGCCGCAATCGCACAGCAGCTGGTGGAATTAAAAGTCCAATCGCAGTCCTTCCGCGGCCAGGGAGCGGCTCCAGGCAGCATCTCGCCGGAAGCGCTGTACGATCAAGCCTACAGGGATTTTGTACAGGGAAATTTTGATCTGGCGATCCAGGGTTTCGATTCCTATAGCAACAATTATCCCGGAGGCAATCGCGCCGCGGCGGCTCTTTGCTATATCGGAGACGCCTATTCAACCCAGAAATACCCGGAGAAGGCAATTGCGGCGTTTTCTCGGGTGATTGACGAGTATCCGGACAGCGACATGGTTGCGGCGGCTCTCTATAAGCGTGCTCTTGCCAGATTGACGGTTCAGGAAAGAGAAAGCGCCGCATCGGATTTTAAAGCGGTCATGGAGCGCTTTCCGGAAAGTCCGGAAGCCGATCTGGCGGAATCGGAGCTTAAGAAACTGGGCATACGCGTTGCAAAGCCTTCGAGCAAGAAGCGTTAAACGGACATAGAAAAGAGGGAACCTGCAATGAGTTCACTGAATAAGATCATGCTGATAGGGAATCTGGGGAAGGATCCCGAAATTCGTTACACTTCCGATGGATCGCCGGTTGCGACATTCAGCCTGGCGACCAGCGAGAATTGGACCGATAAAAACGGCAACAGGCAGGAGCATACCGAGTGGCACACCGTTGTCGCGTGGAAACGGTTAGCCGATCTAAGCAAAAAGTATCTTTCCAAAGGCCGGCAGGTTTATATCGAAGGAAAAATCCGCAGTCGGGAATGGAATGACAAGGACGGCAATCGGCGGCGTACCACGGAAGTTATTGCATCTCAAATGGTCTTGTTGGGAAGCCGCCCCCAGAATATCGATGCCGGACAGCCCCAGGAAGCGGCCGAAAGGCTTGCGGAGGAGCCGGAACAGGCTTTCGGAGATGAGGGCATTACGGACAACGATATTCCCTTTTAGCTTTAAAAGCGGTAGGTGCCCTTTTTAAATTCCTGCCGAAAATCCATCCCGTGGATTTCAATTTCCCTGCACATTTCGTAAAGCCGGGAACGAAGGCGGACTCCTATTCGGTCCGTTAAGGATTCCTCTCCCTGTTTTTCAGGCACATCCAGATAATTTGAAGTAAAGATCGTGATTTTCTTTTCGTTGTACCTGCAATTGATAATATGCGCAATGGTATCCCGGACCCATTCGGTAGGCTTATTGGCGCCCAGTTCATCCAATACGAGCACTTTTGATTCCAGAACCGGGCGGAGAATCTCCAATTCCGACGTCTGCGATATGGAATTCCAACTCGCCTGAATCTCCCTCAATAAGTCTCGAAAATCATAAAAGAGCCCCGCGTCTCCTTTTTCGGCAATCATTTGTCTTAAAAGAGCGACGGCAAGATGTGTCTTGCCCACTCCGCACGTCCCGAGAAACAATAATCCTACATCTATCTGGGGGTATTTTTCCAGAAACCGCTCCACGTAAATTTTAGCCTTCTTTTGAGATTCATGGTTGGGCAGATAGGACGCCAGATCGCAGTGCTGGTAACGTTTAGGAATCCTCGCTTGTTCCAGAAGCCGCTCCGTTCGCGCCGATTCCACGCAACGGCAACGTCGCACTTCCCCGTTAATCCCGACAGGCTCCCAGCCCGTTCCTTTGCAGAAAGGACATAGGCTCGAGCTTGAGTTTTTACCGTTCATCAAAGAATCCCGCTTCATGTAACGAACTATTTTGCTCGGTTAGGAGGAAACCGTCCAGATATAATTGATGGGAGCCCGCTTTTCAGTATTTTACAGTCTTTTTCATTCCGCATCGTTCTGGAAGCTTTCAAGAAGCTGCTGCTCCCTTAATTCCCTGTACATTTTTTGGATGTTGGACGGGAAAAAGTTTTGAAACCAATAGGCGGAATATTTATCCGGCATCCGTATTTCTTCCATTGCCAGTTCCAGATTGTCGCCCCGCTCTACAGCCGGTTTTACAAGCGCCTCCAAGTCCTTGAAATAGCGCAGAAAGGATTCCACGTCTTTTTTGCATCCCACCGGGCCGTGTCCAGGGACAAATATTTCAGCATCGAGCTCGAGGATTTTTTCCAGTGTTTCCATCCAATGCAGAATAAAACCGTCCTCAACATTCGGGAGAGATTTGTTGAAGAACAATCCTCCTAAAAAGGCGATCTTTTTTGACGGTAGAAAAACAACGATATCACTGTCGGTATGACCCTTGCCGAGGTATCGTATCCGGATTTCCCGGGAACCGTCTACAATGGTCAGTTCATCGTCTACTGTCGCATGGGGCGCTAGAATATGCTGCTGGGACATCGTGCGCAGGTACTTTTCTCTTGCCTCAATTTGCGCCCGAAAACGCTCCAGGCGCGTTGAATCCTCTTCTTTTTCCATATCTGCACGCAGATCTTCCAGTTGCTTTTGCACAATTGCGAGGATGCGATTCACGGATGGAATATCGTTTTGGAGAACTGCTCTGCGGGCGTTGGTGCTTCCGATGAAGCAGGCATCGCGAAAAACCTGATTGCCGCGGGTGTGGTCTGAGTGCCAGTTGCTGTTCACGACGTAGCGCACCGGTTTGCGCGTAACCGAACGGATGGTTGCAAGCAGGTCTCGCCCCGCTTCAGCAGTAAAGTGCGTATCGAATACCAGCACGGAATGGTCCAGAACAACGAAACCGGCGTTGGTGACCGCATTGCTGTCCGGGCTGACGATTCTTGCGTAAACTCCCTCCGCTAATCTTACCAGTTCGGCATCTTCAGGCGCTGCGGCGCGGACATAAGAGATCCAAGCGGAAAGAACGCATAGGATCAGGATGAATCTAATCTCACATGAACGCGCAATTCCGATGGCTCGCGGCAATCAAAACCTCAGGGTTCGCTGATTCGGCGCTTCAAACAATTGGACCGTTTTTTGCATTTTGGACCGGTCCCTGTATAGGGTTACGCGGACACTGTCTCCGGGGCGTTTTGTTTCCAAAAACAGGAGCAGCTCATCCTGGGATCCTACCGGATTGCCGTCGATTTCCGTGATAATGTCTCCGCCTGTGCGAATCAACTCGTTGTATAAGCGGGTGATTTTGTCGGCGCCGCGGATCCCGGCTGCATGGGCGGAGCTGCCGCGATAGACACGGACAACCAAAATCCCGCGCTGCACGGGAAGGTTCAACCTGGAAGATAAATAATCATCCAAAGCGTATCCCTCGACCCCAAACCAGGGACGCAGAACCCGCCCTTCATTGATCAGATCGGTGACCACGCGGCGGATCGTATTGGACGGGATGGCAAATCCTATTCCTATATTGCCTCCCCCAATAGTAAAAATAGAGCTGTTGATTCCTATCATTTCTCCTGCGGTATTCAACAGCGGCCCGCCGGAATTTCCCGGATTGATGGCGGCGTCCGTCTGAATGACATGATCCACAAGATCCCCATCATTCGTCCGAATGCGTCTTCCCAGAGAGCTCACAATTCCCGTGGTCAGCGTGTTTTGAAGGCCTAAAGGATTTCCTATGGCCAGTACTTTTTGGCCGACCTTCAGGGCATCAGAGTCGCCGATAGGGATCGGATGCAGGCGTTCCTTCGGAACATCCAGCAGTTTTAATACAGCAAGATCATTTTGACGGTCCGCTCCGACCAACTCGGCGCCGTATTTCGTGTGATCCGGAAGCGATACTTCCAAGCGATCCGCCGATTGAATCACGTGATAGTTGGTCAAAACATGCCCCTCTAGGTCCAGCACGCAGCCGCTTCCCGTTCCTTCCCTCGCCACCGGCGTGAAAAAGAAATCATATTCGAGGACAGTCCTCGTAATGTTTACCACTCCCGGACTTACTTTTTCATAGATTCCGATGTTGATTTCTTCGTCGCGGCTCGGCGGCGGCTGCTGGGTCGGTCCAAAAGCGAAGGCAGGATTGGGTTCCTCCCCTCGCCTGTGTCCCGGGAAAAGGTCCCAACGTATGGCGGCAACTGTCGCGGCGCTTGACAGAAGCGCCGCGACGATAATAATTCGCAGCGAATGGTTCATAATGAATCCGCATGGACTACTTGAAGTCTACGGTGATATCCCTCCCTATTTTTAGACCCATAGACAGCGTGCTCTTCGGCTCCGCCGGAACGGGAGGGATTTTCGCTTGCATTTGCAGGATCTTGATGATGAGTTTGTATTCGCCCGGAGGCACCGGCGTTTTGAACCTGCATTTCCCTGTATTGCCTTCCGTGCGGATGTAATCGGATTCGTACGTTCCTTTTTCTCCTTCAAGGATCAGCGTGAATCCTTCCAATCGGTCCATATCCCATGCGCCTGACAACTTTGTGATGGAAACGTTTATAATTTTGGGGGATTTGCTGAGCGTTTCTTCTTTCAAGTCTTTTTCGCGCCGCTCCGTCAATTGCTCCAGCACATCTTCAAACCATTTTTGTTTCAGGGCTTCAAGCTCTCCGGCTTCTTCAAGACGCGTCATCGTCTTGTTTATGCTTTCTAGAAGAGCGCTATCCTTCTTGCGTACAACGGCCGCATACTCGTATTCGTTGATAATTTCCGGTAATGGAGTGGTGTAAGTATAGCTTTTAGCGCTGCTATAGCTAAGGATCATCTGGTCTCCCACAACGGCATCCAGTTCGGTCCGGTTCAGTGCGACCATTGCATCGTCCAGCGTCGAGAATTTTTTAAGCGTGACTCCCAGCTGCGCAGCACGGGATGCCAGGAAAGCATCCCCCGGTCGCCCGCTTCCAACACCCACAATTTTGCCGGAAAGATCGGAGACACCTTTGATGTCGAAATCCCTGCGCTGATGGGCAATCACATCGCCGGTTTTGAAATATGGATTTGAAAAGGAGAAATGTTCCTTTTTCTTAGGATCGACGGCAATTGCGGATATTACAATCTCCACTTCTCCGTTCTTCAGCAGTTCGAATAAATGCTCGTACCCCTGAATATGACACCAATTTGCTTCATAGCCAAGATCCTTCGCGATTTCGTTTCCGATGTCGACATCCAATCCCTGGACGCTCGTCCCGGCGCCGAATTCAAACGGCGCGCTCCTGGCATCGGTGGCCATCGCCACTTTTTTATGCTTCTTCATGCTGTCAAAAGCATCCGGCACCTCTTCTTTTTTGCCGCCACATCCTGCCAGTGCCAGCAGCACGCTGATAAAAAGGGTAAATTTTAGAATCCGCAAGACATACCTCCTTCGGGAGTGATGATGTGAGCCGCACGCGTCAATACATGGCACGGAGTATTCTAGCCAAATTATTACGGCGACCAAAGCTTTTTTAAACACGGCTCTGCGCTTTTTCCGCGCGTCCGGATTTTCATAAAACTCTTTCCATAATCCAGGCATCCTCGACAGGATATGTATAATAATTTATGCGGGTGCCGCTTATGCGAAAATTATGGACATAGTAGAATTGAATGGCTTGCTGGTTGGATTTCCGAACCTCCAGAAAACACTTGCTGCAGCCGCGGCGGATCCCTTCGGCAAAGGCAGTCTGCATAAGCTGGGTGCCGATTCCCTGCCTTTGGCATGAGGGAGAGACCGCTATCTTTAAAATCTCCAAATCATCGTAAACGGAACGAGCCAGGTAAAAGCCGACCAGCTTTTCCCCTCCCTCTTCGGTGAGCCGGACAGCCTTGCATCCGAAATAGGCTGGAAACTCTTCAAGGAATTTTCGATAGTTCTCGTCCCCCCAAAACGCCAGACGAACCTGCAGTTCAAGAGGCTTCAAAAACGGTATGTCGTCCACCGTGAGGTTTGAAAGATATAAGTTGAAAGTTGATTCAGCGCTTGTTTCTCTTATTCCTGAGTGCATCCGGCGGCCTTATATATAAAGGTTCTGCTAGAACATAATCGCCCGATCGCCATGTTCGCTTCCGCATAGAAGCCAGTCGGCCGATACTCGACGCAAGAAACGGATCCGCGGCAAGAATTCTCGGCCAGAGTTCCGGAGATCTGGCACTCTGCTTATAACCGCATAAATCAACATCTCCTGCTATATATAAATGCCTGTTTGCAAGACGCCTTTCAAGCTCCGAAACAGCAAGGAGGACCGGTTTTTGGCGCGGCCGCATTCCGCTTCCGTTGCCGGTATACTCCGCGTAATATAGCTGCGACCGATGCGCATCCAGCAGAACGCCGATGTTTCCTCTTAACGCGGCGAACTGGTGCGCCACAGCGTCAAGTCCTGAAATCCCCGCAAATGGGATCGAGAGCGACTGTGCAATGCCGAGCGCCGTAGCAATGCCTATACGGATGCCTGTAAAAGAACCGGGCCCGATGCCTGCCGCAATAAGGTTCAAATCGGGCATTCGCCACCCCAGACCGCGCAGCAGAAAATCCACGGATCTCATGAGAAGTATGGAGTGTGTTCCTGAAGGACTCAATCGCAGCTCCGCGCGAACCTCATTGTTCTCGAGAACGGCGACGCTGCTTCGATGGGTGGAAGTGTCAAAAGCCAGGATCTTTAGCGCATCTCTTGAGGGCATCATCATTGACAATAAAAGGAAAGGAATTATATACTTCGACCTCTTTACGCTCAAGAAGTTATGCCCGGACTCCGCCGATATTTTCGCAATGCGCCGCACTGAAGAAGAATGGCTAAAATGGACGACCTCACACCTATGATGAAGCAGTATCACGAGGTCAAACGCCGCTTTCCGGGGAAACTTGTATTCTTCCGCCTCGGCGATTTCTACGAGATGTTCTATGAAGATGCGGTCCTCGCATCCCGCGAACTCGAAATCACGCTTACCTCGAGAAACAAGGATAAGGGCGGGGCCCCTATTCCCATGTGCGGGGTGCCCTATCATTCAGTCGATACCTACATAGCGCGGCTGATGAAAAAAGGCCACAAAATCGCGATATGCGACCAGATCGAGGATCCTCGGACCGCAAAAAATATCGTTCAGCGGGAGGTTACGCGAGTTCTGACCCCCGGAACCGTTGTTGAAGAAATGCTCCTGGAGCCCAAAGACCACAACTATCTGGCAAGCATCTGCGTCGCCAGGGAAGGCATCGGCTTGGCATTTATGGATCTTTCCACCGCGGATTTCCTGGCGACGGAATTTATCGAGGAGCAACCCTGGGAGAAAACAGTCGACGAGCTGACCCGATTCGCCCCGCGCGAACTCGTTCTCCCCGAAAATGCCGCCGATGAATTAAAGCAAAGACTTTTTCGAGAATGGTCTGAGAATTGGGTTGCCAGCCCTCTGGAGGATTGGGCCTTTAATTTCGATTATTCCCAGAGGATTCTTCTGGAACACTTCGGGCTGGCAAGCCTGGACGGCTTTGGCGGCGCGGGAAAGACGCTTGCGTTTTCCGCTGCCGGAGCATTGGTTCATTATCTTCGAGATTCCCAGCTTGCAACGCTCGGAAAAGTGGCCCTACTCCGCTTCTTTGAACCCTCGGATTTTTTGAAGCTTGACTCTTCCACGGTAACCAACCTTGAACTGGTTCAAGCCCTCGACGGTTCCAAGAAGGGGTCGCTCCTGTCTTTTCTGGATTTTACGCGCACCGGTATGGGAGCGCGATTATTAAAATCCTGGCTTCTTTTGCCGTTGCTTAACCTGGAGGAACTGCAGCAACGCCAGGATTCCGTTCAGGCGCTGACGGGCGGCATTCGGCTTCTGGACCGTCTGACTCAGATACTCGACGGAATCCATGATTTGGAGAGGCTTATCAGCCGCGTCATGGTCGGAGTTGCCAATCCTAGAGAGCTCCTTGCGTTGCGGGACTCCCTGCGAACCATTCCATCCGTTAAGGCTCTCCTCAAAGAGAATCGGGCGCCGCGCCTTTCCGAAATCGGCGGCCGGTTGGATGAGATGGAAGACGTCGTAACGCTGATCGAGACTTCCGTGTCCGAGGAGGCGCCCGCCTCGCCCAACGAGCCCGGAATTATTCGCGCGGGATATTCTCCTGAACTGGACGAATTGAGATCCATTCGCCATAGCGGCAAGGGAACTATCGCTTCGATGGAAGCGCGGGAGCGCCAGGCAACCGGGATACAATCTCTAAAAATAAAATTCAATCAAGTTTTCGGCTATTTTATCGAAGTCACCAAACCCAACCTGCCTCAGGTGCCGCCCCGCTATCTTCGCAAACAGACCCTCGTAAACTCCGAACGGTTTGTGACCGAAGAGCTGCAATCCTATGAAGAAAAAATTCTAGGGGCGGAGGAACGTATTGCTTCGATTGAAAAAGATCTTTTTGTCCAAATCCGCAAAGGGGTGGCGTCTCAAGGATCCCGCGTTCAGACAGCAGCACGAATGCTGGGCGAATTGGACGTTTACGCCTCCTTTGCCCAATGCGCTCTTAAGAATAACTACGTCCGCCCTAAATTGACCGATGGCGATGAAATACAAATACGGCAGGGACGCCACCCCGTGGTGGAACTGCAGAGTCGGCCTTTTATTCCGAATGACCTGTATCTGAATTCGTCAACCCATCAATTGATAATATTGACCGGTCCCAATATGGGCGGGAAGTCCACTTATCTGCGCCAGGCGGCCCTGATTGTAATCCTTGCGCAGATGGGCTCCTTTGTGCCTGCGCAAGAAGCCGTGGTCGGCTGCGTGGATCGCATTTATACCCGAGTGGGCGCTTCCGACAATCTGGCGAAGGGACGTTCTACTTTCATGGTGGAAATGATCGAAACGGCTAATATCCTGAACACGGCGACAAACCGCAGCTTGATACTGCTCGACGAAGTCGGGCGCGGCACGGCCACTTTTGACGGTCTCTCTCTTGCCTGGGCAATAGCGGAGTATTTGGTTCAAAACCCGATGTATCGCGCAAAGACTCTTTTTGCCACGCACTATCATGAGCTTACCAAGATGGCAAAAATGAACCCGCGCGTTAAAAATTATAGTATGGCCACTAAGGAAGCGGGCAAGGACATCGTTTTTCTCCGCAAGGTAATGCCCGGAACCGCGGACAAAAGCTATGGAATCGAAGTCGCCCGCCTCGCCGGAATGCCGCGTGACGTGCTTGTTCGGGCCCATGAAATACTTGAGCGTCTCGAAAGGAAAAATATTGATCTTACGGGGCGGCCGCGCTCCCAATCCGCCGATGAGCTATTCGACGAAACGCAAGGTTCCCTCTTTTAGTGCCTAAGGCATCCATGCGATTTAATTCTCCATTAATGCATTTTATCGCTTTGCTGGCGATGTTTCTGCCTTACGGCATCCATCTCAATGCATCTTCCATTTGGGACGCCAGTGAGGCCTTTTATGCCGAGACCGCCCGGGAGATGCTTGCCTCGGGAGATTACGTGGCACCCAGGTTTAATTATCAGGTGCGCGCGCAAAAACCGCCTTTGACATACTGGGCCATTCTTCTTTCCTATAAGATTTTCGGCGTTAATGAATTTGCCGTCCGGTTCCCAAGCGCGGTTGCGGCCTTTGGCCTGCTGCTTTTCTCCTACGGCTTGGCAAGGATTCTTTTCGGGCCAGGCGCCGGCTTGATAGCAGCGATGATCGCTGCAACAACGCCGCGAATTTTTATTCTCGCCCGAAGGCTGCCGATTGACATGTTATTGCTTTTTTTCTTATCGGGCGCGCTATTCTTTTTAGTGCGCGCTCTCAAGACAAAGGAGAAATCGAGCTGGTTGCTCGCTTATTTCTGCACAAGCCTGGCCTTCCTTACCAAAGGTCCGGTTGCCGTCATCATACCTTGGGTGTCTTTTCTTGTATGGATTCTGTGGAGTCGCCGCGCGCGGATCTCGGAAGCCCATCCATGGATGGGCCTTGGTGTTTTTTCCGCGGTTGTCCTTCCTTGGTACGTTCTCGTTTATAGAATTCACGGCTGGACTTATATCGCCCCCTTTTTCCTTAAGGATAATCTAGGAAGGTTTGCGACGGAAACGATGGGGCCTTCGCGGGGTCCTTTCTATTATTTCTCGGTATACGCCATCGATTTTATCCCATGGTCCATCATTGCGGTTTTCGCCGTGTTTCTTCTATGGAAGGAAAGGAATCGTCGGCCTCCCCTCAAAACCCTCGCCTTTGGCCTTCCGCTTATCTGGTGCGGCGTCACTTTTCTTTTATTCTCCCTGTCGAAAAACAAGCAGGAATATTACATCGCTCCCATCTATCCTGCGGTCGCCGCTATGATATCGGGGATTTTCAACAGGAGCGCGCGAATATTCAAGGGGGAAAATCGGTCGAATCAGAGCGCGAATTCGGACTTCCCTCCCCCACAGCCGCATTCGGAATCGTTTTGGAGCGCTGCCTCTGCTTCCTGGATTCCGCCTTTCGCATTCGCAGCTTTTTTCATGATTGTGCTGGGCGTTTTAACGCCGTATATCCTGGCTTCTTTTCTTCCCGACGTTTCCCGCCAGCTCCGCGTCGCACCGTCGGTTGTCTTTTGCGGCGGAGCGGCGGCCTTGGGATGGAGTATTATCCGGAAAAAGCATGCAACCGGCTTCCTCGTCCTCGCAATTTCATTATGGACCGTTTTTTTGATGGGGGCTCTGTTTTATGTGCCGGCCTTGGAATCCTTCCGTCCCGTCAAGCGCTTCTGCACTATTATAGAAGCGCAGTCGAGCGGAAGGGAGCAAATCGGCACCTTTAAAATTGCCTTGCCGAGCATGGTCTTTTATCTCCAACGCCCTATTTTTGAAGAAACCAGCTACGAGGGAATGACACGGAGGTTTAAATCGAACGATCGGGTGTTTTGTCTGCTGACAGAAGAAGAGTATGGCTATTTTGCAGATAAAAATGTAAGTATTTACGTCCTGGATAGAAATGAGCGCTTTTCGCTGCGACTGAAAGACCTGTGGAACGGGGGCCGTTTCCCCGGCGAGGAACTTCTTTTGGTATCCAACAATCCCTGCTGTGAAACCGAGCATATCAAGGGCCCGTAGCCGCTATGAAAAATATCCGAATAGGGCTTACGAAGCTTTTTGTTACCGTTTTGCTTTCTTACGATATCCGGCATTTTCACATAATCGAGACGGCATGCTGAAAACCGCCGAATTTGAAACTGCATTTTCATGAAAGAAAAAATCTCCATAATTGTCCCGGTTTACAATGAACGCGGCAACCTGCAACCGTTCATTGAGGCATTGACGCGAACGCTGGAACCCAGCGGGGAAGATTACGAGATTCTGCTCATCGACGACGGCAGCACCGACGGCAGTGATTCCTATATGGAGTTTTTAGCCCTCGAGGACTCACGTTTTCGCGTTGTCCAATTTCGCAGAAATTTCGGACAAACAGCCGCCATGGCGGCCGGTTTTGATTACGCACTCGGAGATATTCTGATTCCCATAGACGCGGATCTTCAGAACGATCCCGGAGATATCCCCGCCATTCTCGCAAAGCTAAGAGAAGGGTATGACGTTGTCAGCTGCTGGCGCCAAGAACGCAAAGATCCTTGGCTTACGCGCACCCTGCCTTCCAGGCTCGCCAATCTGCTGATTTCATTCATCAGCGGCGTTCGCCTTCATGATTACGGATGTACCCTGAAGGGATATCGCCGCGAGGTTGTAGAACATATACGGCTGTATGGAGAAATGCATCGATTTATTCCTGTGTATGCATCCTGGGCGGGCGCAAAAGTGGCCGAGATCCCCGTGCGGCATTATCCTCGATCTTCGGGATCCAGCAAATACGGACTCAATCGCACGTTTAAAGTCATTCTGGATCTCATCACGGTAAAAATGCTGGGAAGCTATTCCACGAAGCCTATGTATTTTTTTGGCGGCGTTGGTTTGGGCGCGTGCGCCGCCGGATTGATTTTTGCGTTACTGACGCTCTTGGACAAATATTACAATGCCGTCAAAGCTCATAGGAATCCCTTGCTTTTACTTGCGGTTTTTTTATTCCTTCTTGGGGTACAATTCATATTGATGGGTCTGGTCGCAGAGCTGGTCATACGCACCTACTTCGAGTCCCAAGGCAAGCCGCCCTATATAGTGCGGAGAGTTGTGTCTAAAAAAGGGGCAAGCATGCGCGTGGCCGAGCATCCTCCGGATCTTCCGCAAACGTGAGGGCTCGTCCTTGTTTTCAGAACTTTTTGGTTTTCAATCCCATGCGCTGGTAAATTTCGTCGGGGGCGGGGGTAAGACCTCGTTGATTCGTAAGTTGGCGGAGGAATTTTCTCCTCGGGGGCCTGTCCTATGTACCGCGACGATTCGCATTCATCCCCCGGACCCTGCCGATGGATTCGTGGTGATTTCCGGCGACAACATCGATCTTCTGCGCTTAATGGTTCGGCGCATCGGGGAGGACTGGGCGGATTGTCCCGTTAAACTCTCCGTCGGAGGCCATTTTGTAGGCCCTCGCCTATTGAAGGAGGTCCCTCCCGATTTCAACAATGCGGTGGACAGAAAATTCTTCCCAATCCTTCTGAATGAGGCCGACAGCGCCGAAGGTTTTTGCATAAATATGCCCGAGGAGCACGGACCTGTTTTAATGCAGAATGCAGAGTATCTTGTTCCCGTCGTCGGAATCGATTGTTTGAATCTGGCCATGGGACCCGCGGTGGTTTGCCGCTGGAACCTGTTGGCGGATGAGCTTGCGCTTCGCGAAGGAGATCGATTCACCGCCGCAACAGCGGCGGCCATTCTAATGCATCCGGAGGGCGTTTGCCGTAAATGTAGACCCGGGACCACCATCCTTCCTTTCATTAACAAAGTCGATGAACCGTCCCAAGATGGGGTTGCAAGAGAGCTGGCGGCCGAGATACTCCGCAATCCCGCATTCCCTGTTGAGCGCGTACTATACGGCAGTCTGCTTCAAGGAAGGGCAGAATCCGTCTCCCTGCAGCCAAAACCATGACTATTACGCGGCTGACAAGCAAGGCAAATCCGCTCTTGAAGATCATCCGAACGGTTCTGGCCGGTTCGCGAAACGCGCCAAAACAGCTAGCCGCCGTCGAAGGCATTCGCGTGCTCAAGGAAATTGAGCGTTGGCCCGGTAGGATTGATTCTGTCGTCATATCCGAACATTTTGGGTCCGCCGCCGGCGAAAAAGACCTTTTGGATGCATGGCAAAGCAGTGGAGCGCGGATTTACAGGGTCGGAGAAAAGCTTTTTGAGTCTCTGTCCGCTTTGAGGTCGCCGCAGGGCGCATTGGCCTTGGTCCGAATGCCCGAATATTCCCTGCACAAAATAGCGATGCCTGAAAATCCGCTGGTTGTTTATGCCTGCGCAATTCAAGACCCCGGGAACCTGGGAACATTGATTCGAACGGCCGCCGCCGCAGGGGCCTGTCTGATATGCACCACCAAAGGCACCGTATCGGCGAGCCATCCTAAAACAATTCGGTCCAGTGCCGGGACGCTTTTTCACATTCCCGTCGTCGAGCATATAGCTGTCTCCGATTTTCGGGCATTCTGTTCTCGATACTCGATAAAATCGTATCGGTCCGATGCACGGGCCGGCACGCCCTATACGGATGCCGACCTCGGGTCCGCTTGCGCCGTCCTTGTCGGAAACGAGGGAAGCGGCATGCCGCAGGACGAATTTCGGGATTTTCCAGGAATCCGAATACCGATGGCGCCGGGCGTTGAATCTTTAAATGTTGCAGCGGCGGGCGCAATTATTCTTTATGAAGCATTCAACCAGCGCCGGCGCGCTTGAAAATCACGGGTACGCGAAAGCGCGGCGCTTTGTTTTAATTCCGGTGTCCGTTCTCATTTGAGGCTGCGCCATGGCTAAAACGCTTTTCCCGGAATCGGGCGATCGGGACATGACTTCCGGAGCACCGCTGGCTGAGCGTATGCGCCCTGCTACCTTGGATGAAATTGTGGGACAGGAGCACTTGATTGGAGAATCCGGAATTTTGCGCGTGATGGTGGAGCAGGATCAGCTGACGTCCATCATTCTCTGGGGGCCTCCCGGAACCGGAAAAACGACGCTGGCGCGCATCATTGCAAGGCAGACCAGAAAGCCTTTTATCGCATATAGCGCGGTGCTATCCGGCATCAAAGAAATAAAGAAAGTGATGGCTGAGGCGCAGACTTATCACCGTCATGCGCACGGAAAGACCGTGGTCTTCGTCGACGAAATCCACCGTTTTAACAAAGCGCAGCAGGATGCGTTTCTACCCTATGTGGAATCCGGCGTCATCGTGCTGATTGGAGCGACGACGGAAAATCCTTCTTTTGAAGTCATCGGGCCGCTTTTATCCCGCTGCAAAGTATATGTTCTTAATCCGCTGCAACCGGCTCAAATTGATACGATTGTGCGCCGAGCTCTTTCCGATTCAGAGCGGGGATTGGGGCGGACCCCGGTTTCGGCGTCCGACGACGTGATACGCACCCTCGCTATTTATTCAAACGGCGATGCGCGCATGGCGCTCAATATTCTCGAGGCCGCGGTCTCGCTTGCTCAGAAGCGGTCCGGGAAAAACTCGGTTTCTCTCGCCGCCGCCGATTTGGAATCCGCATTGCAGCGAAAGATGTTGCAGTACGACAAAGCGGGCGAAGAGCACTATAACCTGATTTCCGCGCTGCATAAATCCATGCGCAACAGCGATCCGGATGCGGCCCTCTACTGGCTCGGACGCATGCTGGAAGGAGGAGAAGACCCGGTTTATATTGCGCGCCGCATGGTGCGTTTTGCTTCCGAAGATATCGGCCTTGCGGACGTCCGTGCGCTGGCCGTCGCATTGAACGCCACGGAGGCTGTTCGGCTGGTCGGGTTGCCCGAGTGCAAGCTGGCGCTTGCCCAGGCGGCGGTATACCTGTCGATCGCTCCGAAATCAAACGCGTTGTATACCGCTTATTCCAAAGTTGCGTCCGATGTGCAGAATACTTTTAATGAACCGCCCCCTCTGCAGATCCGCAACGCTCCTACCCGTCTGATGAAGGAACTGGGATATGGCGAGGGATACCAATACGCGCACAATTTAAAGGAGAAGGTAGCCGATATGGAGTGCTTTCCCGAATCCCTGAGAGGACGTCGGTATTACCATCCAACGGACCAGGGGATGGAGAGGCGCATATCGGAGATTCTGGCGGAAATTAAGAAGAAAAAGAAGAGGAGCCCGCCAATCTCATAAGGCGCGATTTAGAATCCGGATTAACGGCGGCTTGTCACTGCTGCCTTAGGTAATAGACCAGCACGACGCCGGCAAGCAGCAACCTGTAGACCACAAAAGGGACAAAACTTTTAGTCTGAAGATAACGAAGGAAAAAACGGATACAGAAAAACCCGGTTACCGCGGCGCTTAAAATCCCCGCAAGCAAAACATCCCATGGGATCGGAGCCCCTCCCTGGCAGGTTTGGTGGATCAGACGCCAGCCGGCAAGAACGCTTGCCCCAAGAATTACGGGCATGGACAAAAGAAATGAAAAACGGGCGGCATCAGTCCTGGTGGCGTTTCTGAACAAGGCGGCCGTAATGGTAATTCCGCTTCGGGATACGCCCGGCACCAGAGCCACAGCCTGGCTGAAACCTATCCACAAGCAATCGGCCCATCCGAATGCCTGAAGGGTGCGGTTTTGGAGGCTTTTTTTCTCTGCCCAAAACAGCACCATCCCAAGCACAGAAAGAGTGAATACGGTCACCAGCGGGGAGCGCAACGTGGTTTCGACAATCTCTTCCCCCAGAAGCCCTGCGATTACGGCGGGAAGCGTGCCGACTATCAGAAACAAGACCAGTCTACGATCTTGATTCCCTGACAGGGAACCCTCCGCTAATCCGGCCATCAAGGCCCTCGACAGGCGGAGCCATTCCTTCCAGAAATATGCGATCACTGCGATTGCGGTTCCAAAATGCACGGAGACGTCAAAAACGAGTCCCATTGGCTGCTTGCCGAAAAACCACGGGGCAAGAAGGAGATGCGCGGAGCTGCTGATGGGAAGAAACTCGGTAAGGCCCTGTAGGATTCCGAGAATTGCTGCTGTGATTATCATCATGAATCATCCACTAGACCGCGAACCCCGTGATTACGGATTCGGCCATCATTGTATAGGTATTCATTGTAAAATTGGGAAATAATGCCACCGATGCAGTCCCGTATCAACATTCCAGGAGCCTATCTTCGAATCCTGTGGAAATATTTGCGCTCGGGTATTATCCTTTCGGTTCTTCACGAAAAACGTACGGCCGATCGTTAACTGTGCGAGGAGAGCTTAGAGTGAAAGCAAAGAAGATTCTAAAATTGGGATTGCCTAAAGGAAGTCTTCAGGATGCAACCATCGAGCTTTTTCGAAGGGCGGGAATACGCGTTCGTTCAAGCGATCGTTCCTATTTCCCTTACTGCGATGATGCCGAAATAGAAATCATGCTTATCCGATCCCAGGAAATGGCGAAGTATGTTCAAGACGGCCTGTTTGACGCGGGAATTACCGGGCAAGATTGGATCCTTGAAACAGGCGCTCATGTTAAACAGATATGCGAGCTTGTGTACGGCAAATCAGGATTCAAACCCGTTCGCTGGGTTCTCGCCGTTCCTGAAAAGTCGCGGATACGCTCCCTTAAAGACCTTCAGGGGAAGACCATAGCAACGGAGTTGGTCCATTATGTTTCCAAGTACCTTGCGAAAAGAAAAGTACGGGCCAAAGTGGAATATTCATGGGGCGCCACCGAAGCCAAGGCCGGAATTCTGGTCGATGCGATTGTGGAGCTTACGGAAACCGGCAGGTCTCTTAAGGCCAATCAGCTCCGTGTCGTAGAAGAAATATTGGCATCCACCGCGCGCTTCATCGCAAACGTAAAGTCCTGGAATGATAGCTGGAAGCGGAAAAAAATGGAAAATATCGCCATACTTTTAAAAGGAGCGCTCGCCGCCGAAGGGATGGTTGGATTGAAGATGAATCTGAAAGAAAACGATCTGCCGAAAATAATGAATATCCTTCCTTCGCTTAAGCGGCCGACAGTGAGCCCTTTAACCCTGCCGGGGTGGATAGCGCTTGAAGTTGTAGTGCAAGAGAATATTGTAAAGAATATGATTCCCGATCTTAAACGGGCCGGGGCTCAAGGGATTATTGAATATCCGCTGAACAAATTGATTGCATGATCTTTCAGATCGCCGAGAATGGAAATAAAATAGCCAGACATCCTTTATTCAGCGGGATTTCCGCCTTCCTATTCT
Source organism: uncultured Acidobacteriota bacterium (assembly GCA_964506795.1). Lineage (GTDB taxonomy): Bacteria > Acidobacteriota > UBA6911 > UBA6911 > UBA6911 > UBA6911. The sequence continues at coordinate 19,920 of CAZDMR010000017.1, forward strand.
TTTAGCGTTGGTTTTTTTGATGCCAAGCTTAATCAAGCTATCCGTTGAATTTAAAATCCCCCTGCTATAATTAAAGAGTCGAGCAGCCCGGGATAAACGCACAAAATGGAGCAATGCTATTAACCCGCAATATATTCTTATTCTTGATTTCGGCTCTCAATATACCCAGTTGATCGGACGTAGAATCCGCGAATCATCGGTATATTGCCAAATTGCGCCTTATTGGGAGGCGGCGGAAAAGATACGGGATTCAAGACCGGTCGGAATTGTTCTTTCGGGAGGCCCTGATTCCGTCTGCCGGTCGGGAAGTCCGTCTATTCCGGCGGAGGTTTTCAGAACCGGCCTTCCCATCCTCGGAATCTGCTATGGTTTTCAGCTAATTACCAGCAGCCTCAATGGCCTTGTGCTTTCTGGAGGCGGCCGGCGCGAATTTGGAAAGGCAACCATCGATGTGGTTGAACCGGACACGCTCTTTGCAGGTCTGCCGCCGCATTTTCAGGCATGGATGAGTCATGGAGACCAAATAAGTCGGCTTCCTCCCGGCTTTAGTGTTTTAGCCAAATCCAACGACATTATCGCGGCCGCCGGTGATGAACGAAGAAAGATATGGGGGTTGCAGTTTCATCCTGAGGTGATCCATACCCATCAGGGAATGAAAATTCTCGAAAATTTTCTCCTTGGAGCCTGCGGCTGCAAGCGGCAGTGGACAATGTCGGCGTTTATAGAATCGACCGTCGCCGCCATTTCTTCCCGCGTCGGATCCAACCGCGCGATCTGCGGTCTGAGCGGCGGCGTGGATTCGACGGTAGCGGCGCTGCTTGTACATAAGGCCATTGGAGACCGGCTCAGCTGTGTTTTTATCGACAACGGCTTATTGCGAAAAAATGAATTCGAATCGGTGCTTTCGGAATTCAAGCATCATCTTCCCCTTCATGTTATCGGCGTCGATGCAAAGGAAAGATTTCTCAAGCGCCTGAAGGATATCGAAGATCCCGAGGAAAAGCGGAAAATCATAGGGGACGAATTCATCCGCGTTTTCGAAATCCAGGCGGCAAAACTAGGAAATCCTTCATTTTTAGTCCAGGGCACGCTGTATCCGGACGTCATCGAGTCGACCTCCGTAAGGGGCCCTTCGGCGGTCATAAAATCGCACCATAATGTGGGAGGACTGCCTTTTGACATGAAGTTCGAGCTTATTGAACCGCTCCGCGAACTTTTCAAGGATGAGGTTCGGAAAGTCGGAGAAGAGCTCGGGGTGGCTCCGCGCTTTTTGTATCGCCACCCTTTTCCGGGACCCGGACTCGCAGTGCGCATCTTGGGATCCGTGACTGAAGAACGCCTTTTAATTCTAAGGGAATCCGATGCGATCATTCGCGAAGAAATAGACCGGGCGGATCTGCTGCGTAACCTGTGGCAGGCATTTGTCATTCTGCTGCCGATCCGCAGCGTTGGCGTCATGGGCGACAACCGAACCTATGAGAATGTCGCTGCCATCCGGCTCGTTACCAGCACGGACGGCATGACTGCGGATTGGGCGAAAATCCCCCACGACGTCCTTGAGAAAATGTCCACGCGAATCGTCAACGAAGTGCGCGGCATCAACCGCGTTGTTTACGATATAACCTCTAAACCCCCGGGAACTATCGAATGGGAGTAGCCCGTGCCAGATACGCCTTTTGTGCATCTTCACAATCATTCCGATTACAGTCTTCTCGACGGCGCCTCCAAGATTGAGAGCCTGGTGGACACCGCGGCGGCGATGGGGATGCCTGCGCTGGCTCTCACCGATCACGGAAACCTGTTCGGAGCAATGCAGTTTTATAATGCCGCCCGCAGGAAAGGACTGAAACCTATTATCGGGTGCGAAGTCTATGTTGCAAAGGAAAGCCGCCACAAAAAGACGGGAGGCGGAGACCAATCAAATCACCTCGTGCTGCTGGCTGAAAATCTCGAAGGATACCGCAATCTCTGCCGGTTGGTTTCAATTGGTTATCTCGAAGGCTTTTATTACAAACCCCGAATCGATAAAGAACTGCTTTCCCGCTATCATTCGGGATTGATCGCGATGTCCGCCTGCTTGAAGGGCGCGGTTCCGCAAAAATTGCTTATGGACCATCCCGAAGCCGCCCTTGCGGAAGCAGTGGAGCTTAGGGATATTTTCGGCTCCGGAAATTTCTATCTCGAGCTCCAGGACCATAACCTTCCGGCCCAGCACAAGGTCAATCCCTCCATCATTGAGATAGCGCATAAAACCGGCATCCCGCTGGTCTGTTCAAATGATACCCATTACCTTCGCCGCGAAGACAGCGTCGCTCACGACGTGCTGCTTTGCATCGGGACAGGAAAAACCGTCAGCCAGCCCGATCGCATACGCTATGAAACCGACCAGTTTTATTTTAAATCGTTCGAAGAAATGAAAAAGCTATGGGGGCATATTCCGCAAGCGCTCGACAACACGGTCCGCATAGCGGAGCGCTGCAACCTGGAGATGGAGCCCTCGCAATTGCTGCCTCCCTTCGCCGTCCCGGCCGGATTTGATGCCGACAGCTATTTTGAAAAAACCGTGCGCGAAGGATTCCAGGACCGCTGCGCGCACCTTGAAGCGCTGTCGCGGGAAGGCCGCCTGAAATACCCGCTGGCCACCTATGAAGAACGATTGAATTCGGAAATTGAAATGATCAAGAGGATGCAGTTTTCAAGCTATTTTCTGATTGTTTGGGACCTTATCCAGCATGCGCGCGACCACTCCATTCCCGTGGGCCCCGGCCGGGGATCCGTTGTCGGCAGCCTGGTTGCCTACTGCCTGCGCATTACCGATATCGATCCCCTGCAATACGAATTGTTCTTTGAGCGCTTTCTAAACCCGGAGCGCATTGCGCCTCCCGATATCGATATGGACTTCTGCATGAGCCGCCGTGCGGAAATGATCGATTATGTCGCCGACAAGTACGGGCGCGACAACGTGTGCCAGATCATCACATTCGGCACCATGGCCGCAAAGGGCGTCATCCGCGATGTGGGCAGAAGCCTGGATATCCCCTACGCCGAGGTGGACCGAATCGCCAAGCTTATTCCAAACGAGCTGAATATAACCATCGATAGGGCCCTAAAACAGGAGCCGCGGTTGAAAGCCGCCATGAAAGATCCTCAGATCGAAAAGTTGATAGAGATCGCCAAGCGGCTGGAAGGTTTATCGCGCCATTCGTCGACGCATGCCGCCGGCGTGGTCATTGCTCCCAAGCCCCTTATGGAGCTGATTCCCCTGCAGAAGACAAACAAGGATGAAATCACAACCCAGTACAGCATGAAGGACTTGGAATCCATCGGGTTGCTCAAGATGGATTTTCTCGCGCTTGCCACGCTGACCGTTATAGACAGCACAGTGCGGCGAGTCCGCGAAGAAAAGGAAATCGATCTGGATTTATCCTCCATCCCGCTGACGGATCCCCAAGTGTTTGAGCTCTTTTCGGAAGGGAGGACCAACGGAATCTTCCAGTTTGAGAGCGGAGGGATGAAAGCGGAGCTGAGGCGCTTAAAACCGGAACGTTTTGAAGATTTGATCGCCCTCAATGCCCTGTACCGCCCGGGGCCCATGGACATGATCCCGGATTTTATCAAGCGCAAGCAAGGTTTGATCCAAGTACAATATCCGCACCCCGCTTTGGAGTCGATCCTCAAGGAGACCTACGGCGTTATCGTGTATCAGGAACAGGTCATGCAGATTGCGAGCAAAATGGCGGGATTTTCCCTCGGCGAAGCGGATATTCTCCGTAAAGCCATGGGCAAAAAAATGGCCTCCGTCATGGTTTCCATGCGTCACAAATTTGTTGAAGGCGCCCGCAAGAATAAAATCTCCGAAAAATCGGCCACGCAGGTTTTCGACCTCATGGAGCAGTTCGCGCAATACGGATTCAACAAATCGCATAGCACCGCCTATGCGCTTCTCGCGTATCAAACGGCGTACCTTAAGGTCCACCATCCGGTGCAGTTCATGGCCGCTCTGCTTTCAAGCGAAATCGGCAATACCGAAAAAATCGTGATGTATATCGCTGAATGCAAGGACATGGGAATCTCCGTCCTCCCTCCCGATGTCAATGAAAGCGGCCTGGAATTCCGTTCCCTGGAGGGAAGAATCCGTTTCGGCATGCTCGCAATCCGCAATGTGGGGGAAGGCGCAATTCGATCCATTCTGGAGTTCCGCAAAAATCAAGGACGGTTCCGTAGCCTTTTCCATTTTTGCGAAGAAGTGGATTCCCGCTCCCTGAACAAGCGGGTGCTGGAGAGCTTGGTTAAAAGCGGCGCCTTGGATTCGCTTGGATGGAAGCGTTCACAGTGCATGGAGATGCTCGATGCGGCCATGGAACACGGCCAGAAAGTGCGGCGCGACCGCGAGAGCGGACAAAAGGACCTTTTTACAGATGTGGATTTGGGGCAAGCCGCTATCGCGGAGCCGCTTCCCCCCGATATTTCGGAATGGCCGCTGGATCAGCTGCTGGCTTTCGAAAAGGAGACTCTCGGTTTCTATGTCAGCGGGCACCCTCTCGACCGGTTTGGGGAGGAAGTCAAACGCTTCAGCAAAAAAAGCATTGCGGAGCTCCAGAGCGACGGCCGCAGCGCGGAATGCCAGATTGCCGGGATCGCTACGGATTTTCGGACGCGCAGGACCAAGAAGGGAGATCTGATGGCCAACTTCACGCTGGAAGACCTCAGCGGAGCCGTCGAGATTGTGGTTTTCCCCAATTCCTACTCCAAATTCGAACCGTATTTAACGGCGGATTATCCGATCCTTGTCTCCGGGAGATTCGAGGTTGAAGACGAAAAGATCTGCAAGGTCATCGCCGCGGACTTGCAGCCTTTGTCCGGGATAGCCGAACGCCGCGCAAAAACGCTGCGCATTCGGGCCGACATTTCCAGCCTGCTCCCCGATTCGGCCGCGGCCCTTCATCGATTGCTTGAAAACAACCGAGGCGACACGGGGGTAGACCTTGAACTGTATTCACCGTCGGAGTTCCGTGTTAACATCCACTCCTCCGACTTTGTAAAAGTAAAATCGAGCCCCGAGTTGAAACAGGAAATTGAAGGCATCTGCGGAGCCGGATCTGTTCTGGTCGTAAATTAGACTCGGAGACTATGGGCTCGTCGGGGATGCTTCTATTAATTCGAGGACAAAAACATGGATACCAGCGAATCCGCTCAAACCGAAATTGAACGCTTGCGCGCCGAGGTGGAACGGCTTCGCGGCAACGAGAGCACGGATGAAGCCATGCAGCGAACCCTGCTGGCCCGGCATGATCTGCGCCCCTACACCTTGGATTACGCGGAGAGGCTCTTTGGTGATTTCTCCGAGATACACGGAGACCGGAGATATGCCGACGATCCGGCGATAATAACCGCCATGGCCAACTACCACGGGATCCCCATCATGATTGTCGGCCACCAAAAAGGACGGGATATCAAACAACGCCAATACCGTAATTTCGGATATGCGCAGCCCGAAGGATACCGCAAGGCCATTCGAGCGATGAAGTTGGCGGATAAATTCGGCCGACCCATCGTGTGCTTTATCGACACCCCCGGCGCCTATCCAAGCGTTGGCGCCGAAGAGCGCGGCCAAGCGGAAGCCATTGCCTATAATCTTCGCGAGATGGCGAGGCTGGAGGTTCCCATGATTGTATGCGTCATTGGCGAAGGAGGAAGCGGCGGCGCTCTTGGAATAGGATTGGGGAATCAAGTATTGATGATGGAAAACGCGATCTACACTGTGATAACTCCGGAGGGATGCTCCGCCATCCTTTGGAAGGACCAGGAACATGTAAGCGCGGCCGCCGCTGCTTTAAAAATCACGGCCGTCGATTTGAAAATTCTCGGCGTCATCGACGAAATAGTGCCGGAGCCACCCGGCGGCGCCCAAACGGATCCTGATGCCGCTGCGGATTTGTTGGATAAGCAGCTCAAGCCCAGCCTCGAGTCCATGCTCGGAAAATCCGGTTCCGAGATCAGGAAACAACGTTATCAGAGATTCAGGAAACTGGGCGTGATTTCAAATATCTCATGATCCCCATGGGAGGCTATCCGGCCCGGAATCCTTTCAACTGCGTTCGGTATATGTAGCGGACGATCCGCGCGCGCTCGCTTTCCGTCAGGGACAGGTAGCTTATTCCCATGCGGTGTTGGGCGGTGTTTCCAGGAAGGTTCTCCGAATAGACAACGCGGCACGGGATTTTCAGCGCGGGCCCGCCGTCCGGCAGCCGCATCCTCACATCCAAATGGGTTTCTTCCGGAATTCGTTTCGCATGGAGCAATCCCATTCCGCTCGCGCTTAGATCATAGGTCGCCGTTTTTATTTCAATCGCAGACAATGAGTCTTTTGAGGAATCCACTTTGAAGGAACCGCGTATTTCAACCGGCACGAGGCATTTGATGCGGAAGTTTTGCCTCCGCTGAACCTGCATAACAGGGCTGGTTACAATGACGGTTAACAGCGCAGGGGGCCCAAGACGCGTTTCGTCGACCAGACCCGTGAACGTGTACGGAACCCCTCCGCGCAAGAACGAAAAATCCAGAATTTGATCCCTGTGTACGGGCAGGCGCATACCCCTTCTTGTCGGCCAGGCAACCACCAGCCTCCCTTCGGAAATATCATCGATCCTGCTGTAATAACCCCCGGATGCTTCACTGTCCGGTACGCGCACCTGCAGGGATTCGTTTATCGCCCTAAGCGCCTGAAGCTCTTTGGAGAAATCCCGATCTGTTTCCTGCATTCCGCTCATTTTCCGACCCTTTGCCGCCTTGCATCTTCCCGCGTCGCGCCCGGAACGCGGCGCATTTACATACTCGGACAACCTCCTTGCCGTCGAATCCGCCGGAGGACGTTTCGCCTTAAAATCTTCATATCGGCGCTTTTCCGCGCCGCGTGTAGCGATTAGGGGGGAGACAGGGACAGAATGCCTGCGCGGGCCTTCGGGCCGATTGCCTGATTTTCAAAACTCCATATCAGGATCGTCCGAAGTTTCGTTCAATCTCATGCATGGAAAACCTCAGGATTATGGGTCTTCCATGCGGGCAGTTTGTAGGGATCCGGGTTCTGGAAAGCTCGTCGAGCAGCCATTGCATTTTTTCCGGCGTTAGCGGCGTATTTACTTTGATTGCGGCCTGGCAAGCGGTGCGAATCGCGATTCGGTCCTTGATTGTTTCAACGTCCAGCGTCCTATTCTCCATATCCAACCCATCCAGTATTTCGGAAATCAGCCTGCGGCAATCCGCCTCCCCCGCTATTGCCGGCACGGATCGGACTAGGATGCTGCTGCTGCCGAAAAGCTCGACCTGAAAACCGTTTTTATTGAATTCCGGCATCAATTTCTCCAGCCGCGCGACTTGATGCGGAGCCAGTTCGAGCGTTAAGGGAACCACCAGGCCCTGAGTTTCAACGGCTCCGCTCTGCATGGCCGCGGCTAATTTTTCATAGAGAATCCGTTCGTGCGCGACATGCTGGTCGATAATCAACAATCCGTCCCTGTCGCATGCGATGATATAGCTGTCCCGCAACTGGCCGAGTATCCGCAGGTCCTCGAATTGGAATTTGTTTTTCGTATCCCCTGATGCGCGAAACAGCATTTCCGGAACGACGTTCAGTGAGGAATGATTCGGGTCCTTTCCTTGACTTCCATCCGCTTCGCCGAAAGGATAGGAAAGGGGATTTTGACCCAGCGCCGCTTGAAGCGTATGCGGGCGGAAATCCAAGGAGCGCTCTTCGGCCGCATATCCGCCTTCGCGGACCATGGAATCCTTCGTAAAAGCCTCGAGGCCCGCTAATGGCTGAGGAGCCGCTCGATGGAGAAACGAAGGGACGCCCGCGCTTGCGGTCAAAGCGCGTTCGATCGTGCGCTGGACCAGTCCATGAACCGTATTTGCGTCGCGAAACCGTATTTCGGTCTTTGCCGGATGGGCATTGACATCGACTTCATCAAAAGGCAATTCCAGGAAAAGTATCACAATCGGGTAAGCGGACGAGGGCATGGAATTCCGGTAAGCTTGCCGGACAGCGCTGCTGATCACTTTGTCGCGAATCATCCTCCCGTTGACATAGAAAAACTGCGAATAAGGATTGGTTCGCTGTTCGTAAGGGTAGGAGCTGAAACCAGCTATTTTAACCGCTCCCGACTGCCCCGAAAGCTCAACCATATTTTTCAGAAACAGCTCTCCGAAAACCTGGTAAATTCGTTCCTTCACATCCGTAACGGCAACCGCATCCAGCAATACCCTTCCATCGCTGGCCAGCGTAAAACGGATCCCCGGGTTGGCAAGCGCGTAGTGGGTCGCCAGTCGAGTGATGTGTCCTAGTTCAGTATTATGAGAGCGGAGGAATTTCCTCCGCGCCGGCGTATTGAAGAACAAATCGCGCACCGAAATTTCGGTCCCTTTATCCCAGGATACCGGCTTGACCGATCGAAGAATGCCTCCTTGGATCTCGATTTCAGTCCCCGATATATCGGCCGGGTCGGCGCAACGGGTTTTTAGGTTGAGCCGCGATACCGACGCGATCGATGCAAGCGCCTCTCCTCGGAATCCCAGGGTGGCGATGGCATTAAGATCCTCTGCAGTCTGAAGCTTGCTGGTGGCATGATGTTCAAAAGCCAGGATGGCGTCATCCTCGTTCATGCCTTCCCCGTCGTCGCGGACTTGAATAAGCCGCTTGCCCCCGGATGCCACAGATATGTGAATGCTGCGGCAGCGGGCATCCAGCGCGTTTTCCACGAGCTCCTTAACCACGCTGGCCGGACGTTCCACTATCTCGCCGGCGGCGATCTTGTTGGCAACAATTTCCGGAAGGACTCGGATTTTATTCATGGGTTCCATATGAGGAACTGCGCTTCAGGCCGCAGATGGCGCATTCATCATTCGCGATACGAAAATCTGCTTACGTCTCATGCGCGTTTTTAAGATACTCCTCGATCTGCGGAAGAGTTCCTTCCCACTGGCGGGAATCCGACAGTCTTTTGATGGTATATCTTCCGCTCGCCAATTCGTCGCTTCCTAGTATAAGAACATGCTCCGCATTAAGTTTGTCGGCAAGCCGCAATTGGTTTTTCAGCCGGCTCTCGGAGAAATCCAAATTGCAGCGGAAACCCCGGTGTCTCAAGTCCCGCGCTATTTCTATCGCCTTGCCCAATGAGGCTTCTCCGATGTACGCAATAAAAATTTCCGGATTCGCCCGATGATTTCCATCCTTTTCCTCGGGCAAAACCATTACGAGCCGATCCAATCCCACGGCAAATCCAAGCGCAGGCACCGGGGGCCCTCCGAGTACTTCCGACAGCCCGTCATAGCGGCCGCCTCCAATGAGAGCATTTTGCGAACCGAGATCTCCGCTGACGATTTCAAAGGCGGTTCTGGAGTAGTAATCCAAACCGCGCACAAGTCTGGGCTCAATTTTGTATTCGATTCCAGCGTTTTCAAGATGAGATCTTACTTTTGCAAAATGCTCCGCGCAGTCGCTGCAAAGATGGTCTGAAATAACCGGGAGTTTCCTGATGGACGGCTGGCAGGTTTCCACCTTGCAGTCAAAAACACGAAGGCTGTTGGTTGACGCCCGCCGGCGGCAATCCTCGCATAAAAGCGGCAGGTATTTCTGAAGCTCTGCCTTAAGAATCCCGGTATAACTTGCCCTGCATTTGCGGCAACCCACGGAGTTGATGAGCAGCTTTGCATGAATACCGAGGGATTGGAGAAACCACAGCGCCATTTCCATCATTTCTGCATCGAGCGCCGGGTTTTCGGATCCGAGCGTCTCCGCCCCGATCTGATAAAACTGACGCCACCGTCCCTTCTGCTTTTTTTCGTAACGAAACATAGGCCCCATGTAGTACAGCTTTGTAATACCGCTTCCCCGGTACATTGCGTTCTGCAAATAAGCTCTTACGATGGAGGCGGTGGCTTCCGGCCGGAGCGTAACGGACCGGCCGCTTTGGTCCGCAAACGTGTACATTTCCTTGCCGACTATGTCGGTATCTTTTCCTATGCCCCGCGCAAACAGTTCGGTGGGTTCAATAATGGGAGTTCGAATTTCGAGGTAACCGTAGCCGCTGAAAATACGCCGCGCAACTTCTTCCGCCGATTGCCAGCGGCTGATTTCCTCCGGCATAAGGTCCCTGGTCCCCGGGAGATTGCCTGTGATCAAATGTTCCATCCGCTGCCTTGTTCAAGAAATAAGCATGATATGGTAACAAACTCGCTGACCGTCGAGGGAATTTTTTCCTAAATTTAATCCCGGTGTGTCGTTATGGCTCCGTATCTGAAAGCGCCGAATCCGAACAAGCCCCCTAATGCATTTGAGATCCGCAGCCGCCGGATCTGGGTATTTTACCAGATATGGGAAATACTTCAGCGTAAAGCGAAACTGAATGCCGCAGGCTTCCGAGCTTTTGTCGGCCGCAAACCTTTCTGGAATTAAGGGATCAGGAAAACCCAGGGGACCTCCTTGATTTTCGTTTCCCGGCCTTCCGGTCCCTTCCTTTTTCCGACGCGTTCGCGGCCTCACATTGCACAAGCTTTTGAAACTCCGCGGTTTCTTTGCGCATCAACAACCATTTTCCAAATAGAGATGGAGTCTCCAGCCATATTTCAAACCACGCCGCTATTTCCTTCTTCTGCAGCCGCTTTGGAAGAGATACTCGTTTGTTCCTGGCGATCTGCTCCGCCCTGCGGCGCCCGATAAGCGCAATTTGCCGGCAATATTTGATCCCTTTCATGTCGCCCGCCGACAGGTATTCCCGCCGTAAATCTTCAAGGTGTTTTATTGTGCTCTCCGCCGCGGCAAAGTCGGAAAAAGACAATAGTCCCCTAAATATTTCATTATATGGAGGTTGAATCTCCGGCTCTTCCCGGCTCATATCTTGATTTTGCCTTCCTGAAAATTATTTTCCTTACCCCGGATCGATTTTAAGAATCATTTTTCAGTGGTATAGCCGCACGGCCCTATGGACAAATAAGCCCGCATACCGTTAAGATCCCCTTTTTTACAGCTGATATCAAAGGCTTACCCGAATTAAGAGTATATCATCGCTACGGATTACCATTAATGGGTTCCTATCTCGTCTATTTTTTTGCGCGATTCGTCATGGCTTTTCTGCGCTTCCTGCCGAGAGGGGCCGGCATTCTCCTCGTTAAAATGCTGGCAGCCGGCGCCTATTATATGGACGCGCGACACAAACATATCGCCGCCGTCAACTTGAAAATCGCTTTTCCCCAAATGTCCGGCGCCGAAAGAAGCAGGATCGCCCGCAAAAGCTTTCAAAACGCCGCCATGAATCTTCTGGAAATCAGCAGATTTTCTTTACTCAATGCCCGCAATATATCGTCGCTGGTTGAATATGATGCCGAACACGGCTTGAACAATTACCGCGCTGCGTGTTCAAAAGGGAAAGGGATTTTATATCTTACGGGGCATTTCAGCTCATGGGAATTGCTTCCCTCAGCTCATGCCTTGTACGGTTATCCGTTGAGCTTCATCACGCGCCCGCTCGACAATAAGCCTCTGGAGCGCTACCTCCTTAAAATCCGGGAATCGAAAGGAAATCGCGTAATCAACAAAAAGAATTCGGCCCGGGCGGTGCTTAGGGAGCTTCAATCCGGCAGATCCGCTGGAATTCTAATGGATCAAAACACGAGCCTTCAGGAGGGCATGTTCGTGGATTTCTTCGGCATCCCGGCGGCGACAACGACAAGCGTCGCCCTTTTTGCGTTGCGCACCGACGCGCCCGTCCTTCCGGGATATCTAACGAACATGAAGCGCGGGCGCTACAAGATAAAATTCCTTGCTCCTATCGATGTCGTTCGCACCGGCGACCGAAATAACGACGTGTTGATCAATACGCGGCGCTTCAATGAAGTGTTGGAAAAAATTGTACGCGAACAGCCCGAATCGTGGTTCTGGAGCCATAAACGATGGAACTATCAGCCTGAGGGAAACCCCCAGGACCTGTACCGCCTATCCCCGACGGAGCTTTCCGAATTTCTGAGCCGCCGCCGCAGAAATTTCATGAATAATCCGGATTGAGCCCGCGAGGAACCGCCGCGGATTAAGGCAGATCAAGAAGACGATAGAATTTGGTATTGTACCGAATACTATCGAGGACCGAATGGACCTTCTTCAGCTCTTCCCTTAAGATCATGCGGTACTTATCGGGTTCCAGCTCTATAGCGCGCGCGAAAGCCGTAATGGCGCGATCCGGCTGTTCGTTCGTGACATACAAAAGTCCTAAACGGAAATAATGCGACGCGCGGGCTTCTCCCAGCGCCGCCAGTTTTTCATAAGCCCCGATCGCCTCTTTTTCCAAATGGAGCTTTTCCTCGACCAATGCCAAATTCGCCCAAGCAGAGGAGTCGCTTGGATCCAACTGCACGGCGATTTTCAATTCCGACATCGCGTCCTCGAATCTTTCCATTTCCGCATACAGCGTGCCCAGATTATAGTGCGCCGTCTTTTGCTGCGGATTCAATTCCAGAGATTTCCTATAGGCCAAAACCGCCTGTTCATTGCGCTTAAGCAGGGTGTACAGATCTCCCAGGAGAAAATAAACTCCGCTCGTCTCATGATTCAAGCGCACGGCTTTTTCCAGCGCCGCAACTGCGCTTTGGGGCCGATTCAAATTTGCCTGGCTGAATCCCAGCTTGGCAAATATGAGCCCCCGATCAGGATTTGCTTTCCCAGAGGCTTCGTATGCGGCCGCGGCCTTTGCATGTTCCTGCAACTCTGCGTAGACGTCCCCCAGCCTTTCGAGCAGCACGGCATCTCCCGTCTGTATTTGATTTGCCGCTTCAAGCTCCTTGATTGCCTCTGCATAGTTCCCTTGCTGAATCCGGATAAGGCCCATATTGTAGCGAGCGGCGAAATTGGCGGGATCCATTTTCAGCGCAGCCTGATAACACCGGACTGCTGCCTCAAGATCCTTGTTTTTCTGGTGGATCAATGCCAGATCCAGGTGCGCGGCTACATCCTCGCGATTGCATTGCAATATTTTGCGGAGCGTTCCGGCCGCCGCAGCGTCTTGACGGTTTTGGATCTGGAGAAAAGCCAGTGCCTTCAACGCCTTCATATCATGCGGCCGACGCCGGACACCTTCTTCAAGCGATTCCATGGCGGCCTTTGTGTTTCCCGATTTTTGGTAGGCCGATGCGATGAGAAAGTGGATATCTTCACTGAAGTCGGGTTCCAAACGAAGCACTTCTTCAAATTGTGCGATCGCGTCCTTCATTCTTTGCTGATTCGCATATATCAAGCCCAAATTATAGCGGGCCTCCACAAAATCCGGCAGGATTTCGATTGCTTTTCTGAAAAACTCAGCCTGCTCCTCGCTGTTTTCGCGCGGAGTTCCGATGAGCGATTCTCCTTTCTTGAACCATTGCATTGCTTGCCCGAAGGTTCGCGCCTCTTGAATCGTCCTCTCGCTTTGCTTTTTGTTCTTTCCTCCGGCCTGCGGCCAAAGCGGCAGGGATCCGCTCACCATGAATGCAACCGCAAATGCGCCGACTATCCGAAACGCTCTGCAATCCATATCAAAATTCCCGCGTCGCCGCCGACGGCTTATAGTCGCTTCGTCGCGAACAGAACAACAGGCGTTTTGTCCTTGCCGGCCGCTCTGCTTCTGATTTCACAGCTCGAGCAGCGAATCTGCTTTCGATTTAATATCTTCAAAAGAAATGATTTTATGAAATTCTCGATATCGGGCTTCTATCTCGGGAAATGTCAAATCCCCCAATTTCAGAGGGCCGAAATTCATGACGTCGAACGAAGCCATGACCGTACCGAAAGCGACCGCTTTCCGCAATGCCGCGCTGTCGTAAGCCCCGCCCGTGGCCAGATAGCCCATCATCCCGCCGGCAAAGGAATCTCCCGCGCCCGTAGGATCCAAAACATCCTCAACAGGAAAAGCCGGAATGCTGAAAACAGAACCCGAGTGAAACAAGAGCGCGCCGTACTCTCCGCGTTTGATCACGAGCGTGTCGGGCCCCATTGTCAGAATGCGGCGGGCCGCCCGGAAAAGGTTGAATTCGCCGGAAAGCTGCCGGGCTTCCTCGTCGTTTATGATGAAGAGGTTCGTTTTGGACAGCGTTTTCAAAAGGGCCGGCCGCTTGCTCTCGATCCAGTAATTCATGGTGTCGCATGCAACCAGTCTCGGACGTTTCATTTGCTCTAAAACGCTCAGCTGCAATTCCGGATCTATGTTCCCGAGGAAAAGGTATTCCTGGTTGCAATGCGCGCTCAGGAGCTTCGGAGAAAAATCGGCAAATACATTCAGCTGAGTTTCCAGAGTGGTGCGTGTGTTCATATCGGATGAATAAGCGCCCTTCCATCGGAATGTCTTTCCTGCGCGCCGCTGGAGACCCACAGTGTCGACCCCTTTCCTTTTAAGGAATGAAATGTGTTCCTCAGGAAAGTCTTCACCGACCACGCCCAATATGCTGACATCGGTAAAATAGCTTGCCGCTACACTAAAGTAGGTGGCTGCGCCGCCGAGCGCGTCGTCTTTATTCCCAAAAGGAGTCTGGACCGAGTCGAGCGCGACAGATCCCACAACAAGTATTCCCATTTCAATTCTCCCGCATGCAATCCCTAAAAATCATCCATATTGCCGTCATTATAAATATTTTCCTAAAAGGCAATCCAGCCGCTTTCTGGTCTCCGGCGGTATCAATGATTTATCCGTAATTAAGGCATACTTAAGCGCTTCCCCGCACCCGCAATCTCTTTTGCTGCCGAGGTTTTGAACCGTTTGCTTTATAATGGCTTGAGCCGCCTGGGAGTTTTTCTGCAGATTCTCCAGAATCATATCCGCGCTCACCGTTTCGTGCGTCTCGTGCCAGCAATCGTAATCCGTCACCAGGGCGATAGTGACATAACAAATTTCGGCTTCCCGTGCCAGCTTGGCTTCCTGTAGATTGGTCATCCCGATAACATCCATTCCCCAGCTTCTGTACAAATGGGATTCCGCTTTGGTTGAAAAAGCCGGACCTTCCATGCACACGTAGGTTCCTCCTTTCTGAGAGCGGATCCCGAGCTTTTGAGAAGCTTGATGAACCTGAATCAGGAGATCGGGACAGACGGGCTCCCCAAAGGATATGTGCGCCACAAAACCTTCGCCAAAAAATGTGGACACACGCCCTCGGGTGCGGTCCAGAAATTGATCCGGGAAAACAATGTCAAGCGGTTTAATGTCTTCCTTCAAAGACCCTACGGCGCTCACCGATAGTATGCGTTCCACGCCTAGAAGCTTCATTGCGCATATATTCGCGCGATAATTGAGTTCCGAGGGCATTAACCGGTGTCCCCGCCCGTGCCTTGCCAGGAAGGCCACTCTCCTTCCGGACAAGGTTCCTATAATCAAAGAATCCGAGGGACTCCCGAATGGAGTTTCTATTGTAACCTCGCTGCGGTCGGTCAAGCCGGGCATATCATACAAACCGCTTCCGCCGATAATTCCCACCGTGACTTTTTCCATAGTGCTCCGTTGCGATGTTTGTGTTTATAAGATACCGGTTTCAGAATCAAAAGACCAAGCCGCGGACTCTCGAAACCCCCGCGGGTTTAGATTCCCAAAGCGTGATCATGGGCGCTTATTCCGATTATTCATGAAGCTTCCACTGAGACAGCGAATCCCTGCGTGCTTCTGTTTTCATGCCTTTCGGCGCATTATTGCCGTAAAAAAGCGCAAAAAAAACCAAGGATGCCATGAACGCGCCGCCTCTTCCAACAGAAATCCCGCGCATCAGCCGCATCTTATATGGATGCAGCACTTCACAGACATCGTTTAAACAAATTTCAGGAAGATTTCGTTGGAAATGAGCATCCCCGCCGGCGTAAGCCGGAAAATGGACCCTTCCTGCTCCATAAAGCCTTCGTCCAATAATTCCTTAAAGAAATCCTCATATTGGGCTGTATTATTGCGATGGTAGGTGTTTGACAATTCACTCCAATCCACTCCATTTTTCAGCCGCAGTCCCAGAAAGAGCGCTTCCTGCAGTGCTTTCTCCCCCGTAACCGGCTGCTGCCAGATCACGGGACTTTCCCCCGCTTCTACTGAGCGAAGATAACCGTCGATACCGGCGTTGTTGACGTACCTGCTATTCCCGACGAATGAATGGCTTCCAAGTCCGAATCCCTGGACGGCCTCCCGTCTCCAATATTTCAGATTGTGCCGGCATTCAAATCCAGGCTTGGCAAAATTGCTGATTTCATACTGCCGATAACCACAGGACGACAAAAACTCGATCGTATAAAGATACCAATCCGACACTTGGTCTTCTTCCGGCAACTTGACGGATCCGGCGGAAACCAGTTGCGAAAGCGCGCACTCCTGATCCAGGTCCAGCATGTATACGGAAATATGGGGAACCGATAAACGGACTGGTTCCTGCAGACTCTGCCGCCAGCTTTCCTCTGTCTGGTGCGGAAGCCCAAGCATCAAATCCATATTTATGTTTTGAAAAGCCGCGGCGCGCAGTATTTTCAAAGCTTCCAGAATTCTCGCCGCGCTATGAACCCTTCCGATCGCGGCCAATTCGCGCTCTGAAAATGATTGCGCCCCAAGAGAAATTCTGTTGGCCCCAGCTCTTCGAATTTTCTTTAATTTGGCCGCATTTACGGTCTCGGGGTTCGCTTCCAGGGAGATTTCGCTGTCCTTAACAATACTGAAATGCCGCCCGCACTCGTCAAGAATCCCGACAATATGCTCCGCGGGCACCAGGCTAGGGGTTCCTCCTCCGAAATAAATTGAATCGACCTGCTCGCATTTCCTGGATGAGCAGAACAGTTTTATTTCATTTTTTAACGCTAGGTGGTAGCGTTCGGCAATTTCCCTATCAAATCCCATGCGAACAAAGTGGCAATAATTGCAGGCGCTTTGGCAAAATGGGATATGTATATAAATCCCAAGACTCACAGCGGTTTCATCTCAACATAGGATTTTTTAATCCGGCTTATTCGTGGGAATTCCCGGCCAGGCGGCGCCTCCATACATGAATGCGTCGCCGCAGTTGAAGCTTCACGAATCATCCGGATTAGTCGTTTGCATTATGGGACGGCTTTCAATTGATCCCCGCACTGATCAGAGATTCCAGCGTGATGAACTCAATCCCGCTTGCCTTCATTTCTTCCAGCGCTTCCTTCTCTGTTTTTGGCGCAAGCGCTCCGATGGCATCGCTTACAACAACAGTATGCACCCCGCGGCGGCGTAATCCCAAACAGGCTGATTTAACACAGTATTCTGTTGTCACTCCAAACACAATCGCCCGAGGAGCCAGAAGCCGCAATAAACGCTCCGCAACAGGGTTGCTGAATAAATCCAGATCCTGCTTTTCAACGATCAATTGCTGGTACTTTCGAACGTCATCCCGGAGGTTTCTATCAACAAGCTTATTTTGAAATACTAACGGACGCGGCAGCAGGGTTTCATCCAGCTTCCGCTGCCCTTCGCTTCCCCGGATACAATGTGGAGGGAATTTTTGAAATTCCGGATCTTCCGGAGAATGCGCATCCATCGAGGAAAGAATGGTGATTTCATTTTTTCGCGCGAAATCAAAGAGACGCCGCAGTTTTGGAATGATTCTCTCCGCTCCGGGGACATAAAGCGAGCCGGTTGAAAGCATGAAATCCCGCTGCGTGTCGACATCCACAAAAAAAATATTTTCCATTTTCGTTCACCTGACAAGACATTCTTATATCCGGTGGGCCGGCGTTGAATGCCGGTCTTTTTGTCACAAGTTTCATGGCCAAATCGCCAAAGGGAATTCTACCGCTGTATCCGGCGCAAGGCTTGCATATTAAATAAAAGATTTGCGTAAGCAAAAGCACCACAGGCTGCATCGGTTTATTTCCGCCCCTCCGGCAGTCTGAACGCAGTCTCTGATGCCTTTACCACAACACGCCAAATGCAATTTGGGTGCGCTGTTCCTTTTTGGATTCACTATGATCGGGGATTCGGGGTGCGGGAAACGGGATTACGATTCTTCGAGTCCTGGAGTTTTGAGATTCAGCTGCGGCTATCTTCAATCGCTAATACGCAATAATCTCCAAGACTCGAAAAGAACCGGTTCTTGATGTCAGTTGATCACTTTCAGCACCTTAATGCTGTCATCCACATCGGTGTTTTTCAGAAAACCTATGGCGCCTTTGTTCTCAGCGATATATTTTTTTGCGCTTGCGGCATCCTTCTTGGTAACCGGCAAATCCACGCTGTATTTGATCCGCATATTCAGCCAATAAGCCTGCATCTGCACATAGGTTTTTCCAAACAGATTCTGATAAAACTCATTTGCAGAAGAAAGGTCCACGGGAACAATGGTGGACCCGTTGCCCCAACTCTTAACTTCTCTGAGGTATATACCCTTCAAAGCCGCAAGATTGATTGAGGAACCCTCTACCTGTTTGTTTGCCACAACAACAAAGTCCCCAACATCCGCTTGCGCTACAGACGGGATAGCATAAGAAACCAAGGCCGCCGCGATTATAGTGGCTATCACAAACATCCTATTCATTCGCTTTCCTCCAATCCTGTATAGCTCTTCCCTCCATGCCCCGCCGGGGACATAGGCTTTATTTTTCTGGATGTTTCATTAATCGGATTTATAAAGAGAAAGCTTTAACTAAATATGTGACGTATGCCCCAAAATTAGATGCCCTGTTTACCTATATCCTTATTTATCAATATATTGCATTATTTCCGAAATGCTCCTTATCCCTGTTCTGGCTCCCAGGTATTGACAACTGAGACCCGCTGCCGCATTTGCGAAGTTCATAATTTTGCCCACGGGCCAATTCATCACCAATCCATATATAAAAGCGCCATGAAAAATATCGCCCGCTCCCGTTGTGTCCACAGGCTTTACCGGTAAGCCAGGGAATCGGATGCATCGGTTGCCGATCCAGGCTTGCGCACCTTTAGCCCCATTCGTCATAGCGAGGAAACCATCATAGATCTGCCGCAGCGAATTAAAAGCCTCCGTTGGATCCGATATCCCTGTGAACTCTGACGGGAAATTCGAGCTTACAATCAAAAAATCAACCTTATCTATAAGTTCCCGGCAATTGGGCACAACTTTATCGAGATCTATGCAAATTGGGATTCCATTCTTGCTGCAGCAATCGGCGACCTCAATAGAAGCCCAGTCATATCCGTCCAAATGCATTATCCGGCCGCAACAGAGCATTTCTTCGTCAAGTTCCGCCTCACTGAAGTCTAATTTTTTGTCTCTTTTGTAAAAAACCGTTCTTTCCCCGCTCTCTTGGTCAATAATAATGACTGAATATTGGCTTGAGGCCTCCCGTTGCACCAGGACCGATTCCACATCCACATTTTCATCTGCAAAACCCTGCAGACAAAATTTCCCGGCTTCGTCTCCTCCGACTTTCCCTATGTACTTTGTCTTCAATCCCATACGGGAAAGAAACGTTATCGCGGTGGCTGTTTGTCCGCCTGGAAGCTTCCGGTATTCGATGATTTCCGTTTTGCTTTCGCGCTGTGGATACCCGCTGACGACATAGAGAAAATCGATGGAGTTAAGCCCGAATCCGACAACATCAAAAGGCTTATTTTGCGGCATCTCCAGGTCAAAAGAATCGGATACGCTTTCAATGCGTTTTATTTTCATATCGCGTCGTTATGTTAACCCGGATGATTCAGGAAGATTTTACTGCGGCGGGCGGATCCACGCATGTCTACGGCGTTGCGCTCCTTCGAGCTCCTCGACGTACTGTCAAGTACGGCTGCGGGGCTCTCGGTCGCGCGCCTTGTATCCATGCACGTTTACGCCGCCTCGCTACGAATCCTCCCGAATCATCCGGGTTAACCCGGATGATTCAGGATACCGGAATCGGCGAAACTATAGTAGTCATCGTGTCCTATAACAATGTGGTCCAGGACTCGAATGCCGAGAATCTGTCCGGCATGAATGAGCCGCTGGGTGCATTCCCTGTCTTCTTTGCTTGGAGATGGATCCCCGGAAGGATGGTTATGCATGAAAATCAAAGCCGCCGTACTGTCCCGAACCGCGGGCGCGAATACTTCGCGGGGATGCACCACCGACGAGCTAAGGCTTCCAATGGAAATGAGCACTTCGCGAATCAGTTTATTTTTGGAATTCAAGTGCAGCGAGAAAAAGAATTCCTTATTCGCATAAAAAAACCTGGCCCTGTATCTTTGATACAGTTCCCTGCTGTTTAAAAAACGCTCTCCTGCCCGCAGCGGCACGCAGCAAACCTGTTTTCCCAATTGCAGCGCATAGAAAACCGCCGCTGCCTGTCTTTTGGACAGCTTCCCCACATTGCGGATTTCATCAAGCGTTGCAAGGGCGATGCCCTGAGCGGATCCGAAATGCAATAGCAAGCGCTTTGAAGCGGCATGAGCCGCTGTGCTGCTGTCGCCGCGGGAAAGAATATTAGCCAGAAGATTCAGGGTATCGATGCTTCCGTTCATATCAAATAGGGCTTTTGCAACGGAGCGTTATAAAAAACAACCGATTCGAAAATCAATGCAGCAAAATTGCCTCCCGCAGATCTAATGGAACAAAGAGGGAAAGTGTCCAAAGAAAAAGCAAGGCGCTCCGATTGAAAGAGAAAGCAAGCGCCCTTGATATCCCGCTAAAAACCAGCGGGATACGGAGGCGGGAATACACAGGCAAGTCACAATGAAACGACCGACTCCGAATTCGTAGGCCGTGGGTTACACTACGATTCGGTTATTAACCGTGGAGCAGAACCCCATACAAAAGGAGTCGGTCGTTTCATTGTGACTTGCATCGATCGCGGTTTATCAGCCGCCGGTTCTATATGGCCAGCCCCCCGTCCAACTGCAATACTTGCCCCGTAACGTAGCGGAATTCATCTGAAAGGAAAAATGCGGCGATCCGCGCCACCTCGTCCGGAGTCCCGAACCGATTCAGAGGGATGGCCGCAAGTATTTTGGATTTGTAGTCCTCGGGAAGCGATGCCGTCATTTCGGTATCGATGAATCCCAGCGCCAGCGCATTTACTGTTATGTTTCTGCCTGCCAGCTCCTTGGCAAGCGATTTAGTCAATCCGATCATTCCGGCTTTTGAGGCGGAATAATTGACCTGCCCCGGAGATCCAACGATGCCGCTGATGGAGGCCATATTTAAAATCGAGCCAAAGCGCGCTCTCATCATCACACGAGCTGCGGCTTTCGAAAAGTTAAAGGCTCCTTTTAGGTTTACGGCGATAACCTCATCCCAGTCCTTTTCGCTCATTCGGAGAATCAGTTTATCCCGTATGATTCCCGCGTTATTAATCAAAAAATCTACCGTCCCAAAGCGATTCTGGACTTCTCGAACCATTTCATCGGCGGCTGCGAAATCTTCAACACTCGACTGAACGCAATAGGCCTCGCGACCCATTTCCCTCAGCTCGGAAACCAATGCATCGGCTTGTACGTAATCGGATTTAAAATTAAAGGCGATGTTACAGCCTCTTCTCCCCAGTTCAAGGGAGATCGAGCGGCCGATGCCTCTCGACGCTCCGGTTACAATAGCCGTCCGATTTTTAAAGCTCAAGCCGGGCCTCCCGTCGATTATTTTGGAGCTTTGCGGCGCCGGGGAGATTGTAAAAACAAACCGATGCCCCTCCTGCCGCCGCGAAAATCAGAATCCACGCAGAATTATCTCGGATTGTTTCGGATTTAAAAAGAATTAATCTGCGATAGCAATGAAAATCCGCTGCCTTATCCTTTTTCCAAGCAGCCGTTTGCCCGGGATGATTCGCGAATGCCTTGCCGCAGCCTCTGTGAATCCGCACGAATAAAGCGGCTTAAAAGGGGAAAGGACGCATCAGCCAGCCGATAAGCGCGGAGGCGAAAACAAATGAACAAAACAGATACAAAAAATATCTGATCCGTTCCTTTGCTCCGTTTTTGCCGATGAATGTGAACACCAGCGAGGTTAGGATGCTGAAAACGACCATTAATAGGAAATGGTTATTCATTTTTTTCTGCCCAGAGCTATATCGTAGACATCCAAAACCACGAGCATATTCAAAAGCCCGCCGACGTATAGAAAAACATTCGCATAATCATAAGTATAAGCCGTGGGATCGCCGGTGCCCGCACCTTGAAACCATGGAATCCAATAAAACAAGCCCAGGCCGGCATTCGCCAAAAATTTAATCGCGGAAAAGAAATTTCCGAAGTCAGGACTGAACAAGCGGCCGTTAAGCTGTATCCCAAGCGTGAGCAGAATAAAAATGCAAACGAAAAATACAACAGCCCTGTCCCATTTGCGAAGAACGGCATGCCCCAGTCCAGGGACAAAAAATCCGGCCACGCATGCAAGGCTCGTCTTAAAGACTCCCGCTTGAGCGTAGACCGGCTCCGATTTCAATAAAGCATTTTGTGGGGGTCTCTTTTCCATAAGAAGCAAATCTTACGGAATGGAATGGAAGCAGTCAAGGCCGAAAACCCTTTGATCACAACACATCCCCCAAAAACGCGCCGGCCTTGACTGGCGGCCTGTATTAGGAAAGCTATTGTAAGAGCCCAAAACAGCCGATACCAAAGACTATGGGATCCATTCCGCTGATTGCGGATGGTATAAAAGGTCCGGTTGAAATAATTTAACGGGCATGCCGGGTCCGATCCAGAAGTTCGGCTAATTCGGCTATGGTCGGGGAACGCTTATGAATCTTGATACTTTGCTTCGCATAATGGTTTCTAAAGGTGCTTCGGATCTTCATTTAAAAGTCGGTTCTTTCCCCCACATAAGGATCAACGGCGAGCTCGTGCCTCTCGGCGATCAGGGAAAGCTCGATAAAGAAGACTCCTTGATGATGGCTTTTTCCATTATGAACAGCAAGCAGAAGGAACATTTTCGGGATCGCGCGGAAGTGGATATCGGCTACGGAGTCCGGGGACTGGGACGCTTTCGTGTAAATGTATTTCAGCAAAGAGGGAACGTTTCAGTGGCCATTCGGGCGGTCCCCAACAATATCCGTAATTTCAGCGAACTCTACCTGCCGAAAATCCTGGAGACGATTTCTAATGAGCCTCGCGGACTGGTGTTGGTGACCGGCACAACCGGATCCGGAAAATCGACTACGCTGGCGTCCATGATCAATTTCATAAACGAGAATGCAACGCGCCACATCATCACAATAGAAGACCCCATCGAATTTTTGTATACGGACCGCCTGAGCATCATCAGCCAGCGGGAAGTCGGAGTGGATGCCGACAGTTTCGCTTCCGCATTGCGCAGCTCTCTTCGCCAGGATCCGGATGTCATTCTCCTGGGTGAAATGCGGGATATTGAAACCATCGAAACCGCGCTGGTCGCCGCCGAAACCGGACACCTTGTATTCAGCACTCTTCACACCTTGGATGCCGTCGAGACCGTCAACCGGATCACCGCCGTTTTCCCCATCCACCAACAAAAGCAGATACGTCTCCAGCTGTCGATGGTGCTGCGCTCCGTTATTTCCATGCGTCTGATGCGAAGATCCGATATTCAGGGACGCGTACCCGCCATTGAAATATTGAGGACAACGGATTACATTCGCGAATGCATTGTAGATCCCGACAAAACACGGCTGTTGCGGGAAGCTCTGGCGGCCGGCACCTCTCAATACGGGATGCAAACCTTCGATCAATCCATATACGAACATTATAAAGCGGGCCGCATCACCCTGCAGGATGCGTTCTCATATTCGACGAATCCGGAAGAATTCAAATTGCGCATACAAGGCATATACACCACCAAGGACGCCGCCATTGAATCCATGGAAAAAGAAATGGTAAGGTAATTTTTTATGTAAAACTCGAGTCTCGAATGCTTCCTGGAGACGAACACTCCGGCGACTCGAAGAAACACCATAAATAATCCTTGCCGTGGACGCTGAAATTCTCAAGAAACTCCTTAATAAGTCGGGGGAACTGCTTTCCCGCCGGGCCTTCAGCCGGGCTGAATTGCGTCAAAAGCTCGCCACGCTTGCCGATGAGACTCATGTCGAATCCGTTCTCGATCGTCTCGAGGAGCAGAATCTTCTCAACGACGCCGATTACGCGTATAATTTTGCTCTTAATCGAATACGCTTCAAAGGATGGGGCCCATCCAAGGTGAGAGCCTCGCTTCTCCAGCGGCAAGTGGCTCCGCAAATTGTTGAAGCTGAATTATCGAAAGTGGAGAACGAACTGATCGGCGAAAGACCCCTTATGGAGTATATGCGGAAATACTGCGGTTCCCATTGGCCGCCCACGAACCCAAGGGATATTCAAAAGCTGATCCTGCACCTGCGCCGGCGCGGTTTCGACAAGGAACGTATCTTGGATGCGCTGAGAGAGAAGATCCCTGCAGCTTCCTTGCAGCCTTTTGAAACGGGAGAATGAATTGACAAGCAGCCATCAAATCCGGGAAATGTTTCTCAAATATTTTGAAACCAACGATCACAAGATTGTGCCAAGTTCCTCCTTGATTCCCTTCATGGATCCTACTCTGCTGTTTACCAATGCTGGAATGAACCAGTTCAAAGACACTTTCCTGGGGAAGGAAAATCGGCCCTATAAGAAGGCTGCGAGCAGCCAGAAATGCATGCGTGTAAGCGGTAAACACAATGATTTCAAGGAGGTAGGTCATTCCAACCGGCACCACACTTTTTTCGAAATGCTCGGCAATTTTTCGTTCGGTGATTACTTTAAAAAAGATTCTATCCACTTTGCATGGGAGTTGGTGACCAAATACTACCAACTCGATCCCAAAAGGCTCTGGGTAACGGTCTTCCGGGATGACGACGACGCATGGGATATTTGGCATAAGCAGGAGGGCATCCCCTCGAACAGAATTCTGCGTCTCGACGAGAAGGACAATTTCTGGTCGATGGGCGACATCGGTCCTTGCGGCCCTTGCTCGGAGCTGCATTACGATTTCGGCTCCAGTCCTCTGCCCAATCACGGAGAATGCGACCCTACTTGTTCCTGCGGGCGCTGGATGGAAATATGGAATTTGGTATTCATGCAATACAACCGCGATTCCTCCGGCTCCCTCCATCCCCTTCCGTCCCCGTCCATAGATACGGGAATGGGGCTGGAACGCATTGCGACCATCCTGCAGGGAAAAACCTCTAATTACGACACAGACCTGTTTAGACCGCTCCTGAACGAAATCGCAGAGATTTCCATCAAGGAATATGGCTCCGATCCCAGCGATGATGTCTCCATGAGAATTATTGCCGATCATACGCGCGCCGCTGCTTTTGTAGTCGGCGACGGCCAGTATCCGGGCAACGATAAGCGCGGCTATGTATTGCGCAAGATAATGCGAAGGGCGATGGTTCATGGGAAAAGACTCGGGATCGATCAGCCCTTTATTTATCGGCTTTCCGCGTCGGTCGTTGAGTCTATGAAAAACGCCTATCCGGATCTCATGCAAAACCGCGAAACTATAGCCCGTGTTATCAAGCAAGAGGAGGAATCCTTTGCCGGAACACTGGGCGAGGGCTTGAAGGATTTCAATGAGCGCATGGAACAGCTCAAGGCTTCCGGCTCCAGAATTTTACCGGGCAAAGAAGCTTTTTTTCTGTACGACACGCGCGGTTTGCCGCTTGAGATTATTGAGGATCTATCGCAGGAAAACGGCTTTGCCGTCGATGAAGCGGGATTCGCCAGGGAATTCGAACTTCAGCGTGAAAGATCCCGCCGAGACTACGCGTCCGGGAAAATCAGTGAACAGGTTTCGAAAGCTCCTTTCGAGGGCAAAACGAATTTTGTCGGCTACAACCTGGAGCAACGCTTCATTGCTTCTATCGTTGCAATCATTGTCGACGACGAGCAAACCCAAAGTATCGACGCCGGCCAGAAAGGCGAAATCATACTCGATACTACGCCTTTCTATGCCGAATCAGGCGGCCAGGTAGGGGATACAGGGTATTTGGCGTCCGGGAGTTCGCGTTGTGCGGTCGTTAATACGATTTATCGCGGCACCTCAATTGCACATCTCGTAGAAATGAAAACCGGCGGCTTCCATGTTGGAGATAGGATTGAAGCTTTTGTTGATATTGACAAACGGCTTCCCGCGATGAAGAACCATACTGCAACACACTTGCTACAGGCTGCATTACGCCAAGTTCTTGGTACGCATATTAAACAGGCAGGATCGCTAGTTACGGCAGATAAATTAAGGTTTGACTTTAATCACTATGCCGCTTTAACCAAAGCTGAAATCCAGAAAATTGAAGATCTTGTAAACGAGCAGATTTGGCGCAACGAAAAAGTAATCACCACTGTTATGGATTTGGAGGATGCCATTGAGTCAGGGGCCACGGCTCTGTTCGGCGAGAAATATCAAGATAAGGTCCGAGTCGTGGAAATACCCGGATTCAGTAAAGAGTTATGCGGTGGAACCCATGTATCGGCCCTCGGCAGCATTGGTCTCTTTAAGATTTTAAGCGAAGGAGGAATCTCCGCCGGCGTCAGGCGAATTGAAGCCGTTACCGGTCCGGGAGCCCTCGCTCGATTTCGGGCTGACGAGCGCATTCTTGAAGCGATCGAGGCTGAATATAAAGTCTCCGCCTCCGAAATCCCCTCTTTTATTGAAAAGATGCAAAACCAAATGCGCGATTTGCAGCATGAGCTGGCCGATCTAAAAACCCAGTCGGCCCGCGCCAATATCGACCATATGCTGCCTAAGACCAGGATTCTCAATGGAATCAAGATCTTAGCCGATATCTTGCCGTCGACTGATCGCGCGAGTCTTCGCAATGTTGCCGACGAAATTAAGCAAAAACTCGGCTCTGGTATTGTGGTTCTCGGCACCCCTCAGGAAGGCAAGGCGGCGCTGGTGGTTATGGTTACTTCGGACATAAGCAAGCGGCTGCCGGCGGGAAAGATTATTAAAGCCGTTGCTCCTTTGGTGGGAGGCTCGGGAGGCGGCAAACCGGAATTAGCCGAAGCGGGGGGTAAAGATTCTTCCAAATTAGCCGATGCAATCGAACGGAGCTATTCCATAATCGAAAGACTGCTTAATTCGTGATTTTATGAGACCGAGGATCTCTTTTAAGACGATGCCGGAAAGCGTGGTAGAACTCCTTTTTGATTCTTTCTGTTGCGAATCTCAAAAAGATTTTCCGAATAAGAGATCTTATGAATCCTAGATTTTGCTTTCTGCCTGCAGCAATAATAGCGCTTTTAATAGTTGCCAATGATGCGCGCGGTCAAGTGCTTTATTCTTACCTGGACAAGGACGGCGTCCGCGTATTCACCAACATGGCTCCGGTTGATCAATCGATAGAAGGTGTCCAAATTATAGGAGCCGATCCATCCGCCGTTTTATCGGGTTCAGGCACATCGTCCGAATCCTATGATTCTATTATAGAAAGGTACGCCAAGGATTATCGCCTGGATCCCGCCCTCATACGGTCCATTATCGAAACCGAGTCCGGCTATAACGCTAAAGCGATATCTCCCAAGGGCGCTCGCGGACTGATGCAGTTGATGCCCGCGACCGCAAAAAGGCTCGGAGTTGAGGACAGTTTCGATCCCGAGCAAAATATTCGCGGAGGGGTGAAGCATTTCCGTTCGCTGCTCGATACCTTCGACAATGATTTGGTGTTGAGTCTTGCCGCGTACAATGCCGGCGAAAACCTGGTGCAGCGACTGGGCTGCGTCCCGGCTATAAAGGAAACACGTGACTATGTCCGGTCGGTAACCTCAAAATATGAAAAAAGCAGGGTGGAGCAGCAGCAAGTTGATAGCTATTCACCCATCAGGCCTTTTTACGACGAATCCGGAGTATTGAATATCACCAACATCCCGCCCAAGAGCCTGTCCGAAAAATAGGATGTGCCGCTTTATTTTTCCGCAAATGCCTTACTTATCAATAAGTTCTAAGTGTTTAGCCTTGACATCATGTTGTTTGATCATTATGATTTTTCAATGATTCATGCCTGTTGTATAGTGGACGGGTGCCAATTTGCTGTTATCATCGGAGGTTAATGTGCCGTCCACAACCTCAATGAATATGTTTTAGGGATTAAACCGGCCGTCACAATTCTTGGGGAAGCTATGTTTCCCGAAAGAATCGAACCTATAAACCTTGGAGAATATCGGCTCAGAACCGCAACATTTACAAATAAATGAAATTATCCCTACTTTTGCTTAATATATTTCTTTTTGCGGGGGCCGCCGCCTCTCAAACGGAGCCGGTATTTCTCGAATATTTCCCTGAGGAATCTGCTTTTGAGGCGCTCGGCAAAGTCTCCCTTGAGCGGGTTTTTGAGGATCCCGCCCGTCTTTCAAGCATTGACGGGGGTCCGCTTTTTGCGGCTGCTGGATTTGGAAAATACCGACAGCGCGTTTATGCCTTGCCCGACGGAGGGACACTTTCCATTGAAATTGTGACTCTTTTTGATTCCCTATCGGCATACTCCATGCTTACGCTTATGCGCGGCTCACATCTCCGGAAAGGACCGCCCGGTGTCGCTTATGCCGAAACCGCCGGAGGAATTGTGTTTTCCCACGGGAATGAATTAGTTCGCATCAAAAATATGCCTGTTTCAAAAAATTTGATCATGCCCGCGGCCCTTTCGGTTGGAAACCGGATAGGGGCCAGCATTCCCAAGGCCCCCACGCTGATCTCTCATCTTCCCACCTTGGGTTACGATGCTTCCAGCATGCGCTATTTCTCAGGACTAGAAATTTACAAAGCATACCGGGGCACCGCCGCGGCTCCATATCTTTCTTCCTTAGAGGATACTGAGATTGCGCAAGCGCGATATTTCGTGGACAGGCAGGCGGCCGATCTCTATTTGCTGGATTTTCCGACGCCTGAAGCCGCCGAGGATTATTTTGCGCAGCTGCAGTCGTTGGAATCATTCAAACATAGGGATGGCAGAGTATATGCCAAAAGAGTGGGCCCATTGGTGGCGATTCTCGACGGTTCATTGGATCCGAATTCTGCCGACCGTGTTCTGAATCCTCTAAAATACAGCTACTCGGTCAGCTGGATTTATGAAGATGATAATCAGAGCGGCATTGTATGGGGCATCCCTACCAGTATCCTGCGCACGGTTGTTCAATCCCTGTATTTTGTTGGGCTATTGGGCCTGGCATCCATTGCAGCGGGCGCTGTGCTTGCTTTTATCAGATTTTTTTTCTTCAAGCTGCTTCATAGAAATTCACGAAAACAGCAGGGCCCGAATGAAATCCTGCGATTGAGGCTTCGATGAAAGTAGACATGATCCGCAGCGTTCCTCTTTTTTCAACGCTTACCAACGAAGAATTCGACAAGCTGGCGCATATTTTTGTGGTGCGCGCATACCGCAAAAACCAGATTATTTTTCTCGAAGAGGAAACCGGAAATTATATGTATCTGGTACTCTCCGGAAAAGTCAAAGTTACAAAGTCTGGGGCTGGAGGGAAAGAGACCATCCTGGCCATCCATCGATCCGGAGATTTTTTTGGAGAGATGTCGCTTCTCGACGGGAAAACATCTCCAGCGACAGTCTCCGCCATGGAGGATTCCAAAATTATTTCGGTAAGCGGCGCGGATTTCCATAAGTATCTCCTGCATAATGAAAAAGTCATGATGCAGATCATCAATGTTTTATGCGCGCGCCTGAGACAAGTTTGGCAAACGCAGAGCATGAGCTCCAGCGCAGCGGAGTCTCGGATTCGTTTGGCGATTTATCAACTTGCAAAAAGGCACGGGATTCGGGACGCCCATGGGACCATCATCGATCTAAAAATAACCCACCAAGAATTGGCGGAGATGGCTGGAACATCAAGGGAAACCGTCACCCGGACTCTTGCTCTTCTCAAGAATCAGGGTGTTCTCGAAATTGATCAAAGGCGCATTACCCTTTTGGATTCTCAGGCTCTCTTAGGCGACGCCTAGCCGTTCGTGGCGGAGATACAAACTGCCGCGCGCCGCGCAGAGAGCAGGACATACCCAGTCTTGTCTGCACATCTGAATACGGGGCCTCACGAATAATCGGAGTTACGAATCCTGTATCCATACGGCTTTCATCCATTTTCGGACTGAATTAACGAGGAAGAGTTTGGAATACCTCTTTAGGTCGCCGACCGGAAGAGTTGTTTCTTTTATTCTGCCCTGCTCCAGCAAATAGGCCCTATAGGTGCCCGCAAGCAAGCCCGCCTCCACCGGCGGAGTCCGCATTTCTCCATCTATTTCCAGAACAATGTTCGCAACGCAGGATTCGGTCAATTCGTTCCGCTCGTTGTACAGCAGAACGTCGTCCAGATCCGGGTATGCATTGCGGGCATCTTCGTAGATTTGACGCTTCGTGGTTTTATGATACAAAAAAACATCCGACGATTTCACCGGCCGCGGCGCGAGTTTTACGCGCAACGGCTTGGCAAACTCAACCGAATTCAAAGGGGAGGCGTCGATTTCAAAAGCGCCGC
Organism: uncultured Acidobacteriota bacterium; assembly: GCA_964506795.1. Taxonomy (GTDB): domain Bacteria; phylum Acidobacteriota; class UBA6911; order UBA6911; family UBA6911; genus UBA6911. The sequence goes on from CAZDMR010000017.1 coordinate 50,330, forward strand.
CGCGGCTCACAAGCAATCGCACGCGCTGCGCTTTCCGGCCGTAACCGGGAACTTTTTCCCGAAGCTTTCGTTTGATTTTTTCAAGGTCCAAAGCATACCCGAAATACAGCGCCGAATCCGCAAGTCTCCTCAAATGGCGATCCAGCAAAAAGTAATCTTCTTCCCAGGACCACCTCATTGTCTCAAGCAGGGAAAATTCAAAATACTTTTCCGTTAACACCCGGGACTTAAGCAGCGCCTCAGAGTATTCGTCGTCGACATTGGAATCCGAAACGATTCCTCCGCCGGCCCCGTACTCCACCCTTGCGGATCCCTTATTCAACACAGCCGTGCGGATGGCAATATTGAACTGAGCAATCCGGTCCGGAGATAGAAAGCCGATACAGCCCGTATACATGCCGCGTGGATCCGATTCAATCTCAGAAATAATGCGGGCCGTGCGGATTTTAGGCGCCCCGGTGATGGAAGCACACGGGAAAAGCGCCGTCATTATCTCCCGCAGGCCGGATCTGCAGCGCGCCGTTACCGTAGACGTCATTTGCCACAGAGTTGGGTGCCGCTCCACCTCAAAGAGATGCGAAACATGCACGCTGCCCATTTCGGCCACGCGCCCCAGATCATTGCGCACCATATCGACGATCATTAAGTTCTCCGCCCGGTTTTTTTCGGAATCGCGCAGCCATTTGGACAGCAGCCGGTCTTCTTCCAGAGTGCGTCCCCGTTTGACGGTTCCCTTCATCGGCTTGCAGGTCAAAGAATCTCCTTCCATCCGGAAGAACAATTCGGGAGAAGCGGAACAGATGACCGTTTTCCCCATGTTGATCCAGGCAGAATAACCGGGAGACTGCGCGCGCACCATTGCCAGAAACAGGTTCCAGGCATCTCCGCGAAAAGGAAAGCGGAGCCGTATCGTGTAATTCACCTGGTATGTATCGCCGGAGTATATAAGATCCTTGATGCGCTTTACCGCGCGCTCGTATTCGTTTTGACTTACGGACGGAGCTGCGTTTCCCAGTGAATACGCCTCGAAATCAGGATTTGGCAACTGGAATGGCTCAGGTTTACTGTAGAGTCCAAACCATAAAAGCGGAAAACCTTTCAATGCACGGACACAAAACGCGGGATCGAAAGCCGTTGCGGCTTCATAGCTGATGAATCCCGCGGCATGCCACCGGTTCGTATTTACCAGCGATTCAATCTCACTCAAAGCATCCGCAACTTCTCCGGCACTGTCGGTTGTGATGATGCGCAGAGGCTTTTTAAAAAGAATCCACTCCGCCGTCGCTGCGTTGTGGATTATGACGCAATTTTCTTCCATGGGTTTTGGAAATCAGGCGTAACGCAGAGCCGCATAAGAAGGGCTAGCCAAAAAGCGAACGCACAAAATCCTCCGGGGAAAACTCCAGCAGATCATCAAGAGATTCTCCAATCCCGACAAATCGAACGGGGATGCTCAGCTCCTGGCAAATGCTGAAAAGAATTCCTCCTTTGGCCGTTCCATCCAGCTTTGTAACGATCAGTCCGGTTATTCCGGTAAATTTCATGAACTCCCGAGCCTGAGAAAGGCCGTTTTGTCCCGTTGTGGCATCAACCACCAGAAGCACTTCATGCGGCGCCCCCGGAACCTTTCGCCCGGCTACACGCTTCATTTTTTCCAATTCCTGCATGAGATTGCTCTTGGTATGTAAGCGCCCCGCCGTATCGACAAGGACAACGTCTATGGAACGCGCCGCTGCCGCCGACAGCGCGTCGTGCAAAACCGACGACGGATCCGCTCCTATCTTGCTTTTCACCAATTCCGCCCCCGAACGATCCGCCCATACCGTCAACTGCTCCATAGCGGCGGGGCGGAATGTGTCGGCGGCGCATACTAATACTTTGTTGCCGCTGCGGGAAAGATAGGCCGCAATTTTTCCCACCGTTGTTGTTTTTCCCGTGCCGTTGACACCCACAATCATCCAAACCTGCAGACCGTTTTCGCCGGATTTAGCGGCTGCCGCCGGCGGCGCATTTAGAATCGAAAGCAGCTGGTTGCTGATCGCTTCCCTTGCATCTTCGGGAGTTTGTATTCCTTCCGATTTCTGCTGCTGCCGCACTACATTCATGATTCTTTCTGTGACCCGAACCCCCATGTCCGCCTCAAGCAATGCTTCTTCCAGCTCCTCAAGAACGGTTTCATCCAGAACGGGCTTCGAAGCAAGGACTCGTTCAATCCTGTGTATCAGGCTTCCTTTTGTCGCGCCGAGAGCTTTTTTCATCCTCTCAAATAAACCGGCTTTGTTCTCGGGCGTCTCTTTGGAGGAACGTTTAAAAAACATGAACTTCCCTTTCCGCGGCAAAAATCAGTTGCATTCCCGCATCCCTTGCGGCGGCGCCGAGGAACGCAACGGCATTGCGGGCGCGATCTCTATGTTGCTTGCCATCAACGATGTCCCCGCATCGCCGCCTCTTCGCGCCTTGATCTTGCCGCGCGAGCCGTATGCGCGCGGCCTTTTGTACTTCCACCATGGACTCCTAGTCCCCTATTCGTTCAAAACACGGATATCGCCTGCCAAAACCGTTTCCATTGCGCCCTCTTCCGTGCGGACAACCAGCGCGCCGATTTCATTCAACCCGCACGTCACAGCTGTCCGATGCTTGCCTCCGTCTTCGATCCGCACTCGAACCCCATTCCACATGGAAGATCGGCTTTTCCAGCGTTCAAGAAGTTCCGCATGGCCTCCCTTTTCAAACAACAGATACATGAGCTGAAAATGATACAGGAATTGAACGAGAAGCCATCTGCGGGGCACGAGGGTCTTCGTTATTTCGTCCAAGCAGGCGGCTTCGGAAGCCAAGGATTCGGGATAGCTCCCTTTGTGAACGTTAATCCCCACGCCGATCACCGAAGCCGCGATTCCCTTTTCCTGGGGCGAAGCTTCCAGCAAAATGCCAGAGCATTTTCTTCCCGAAAGCAGCACGTCGTTCGGCCATTTAAGATCTATCTCCAAAGGCTGCGATATGATTTTATTTTCCGACAGCGCGCGCAAAGAATCGAATAGAGCGATGGAAGCCGCATGGGTCAGCAACGGCCAGAATTTACGAGTTTGAGCGGGCCTGAGGATAAGACTCATATACAAACCGGCCCCCGCCGGCGAGTACCATGTCCTTTCTCCCCTGCCTTTGCCGGACGTTTGTTCTTCCGCATAAACAAGCGTGCCGGCGGGGGCTCCCTGTCGGGCCATTTCGAGAGCCTCTTTGTTGGTGGATCCCACGCTCAGAAAACCATGGATCCGAAGGGCATCCCAGGCAATCGCGGGTGATTCCTTTTGAATCCAGTAAGGCACCAGCTGTTCCTGGTCAAAATTCAACCGGACGCGCCCCTCCGCGATCTGAAGCCGGAATCCCCAATCCCTGCATAGTTTCAGCTCGCGCTGAAACCATGGTTCGGAATTCAACGGCAGTCCGTTTATTCCCACATGTCCAAGATCGGTCAGGATCGACGGGTATTTTAATGTCGGCATTCTATTGTATAGGAAGATGCTTAAGGTTTGCCTCGAGCTTCTGATATTTCTCGAGCAGTTCACTATGGCGCGTTCTGTTTTCGATGACGATCTCTTGCGGAGCGCGCGCCAGGAATTCCTGGCTGTTTAATTTTTTCCATACTTTGTCGATTTCCTTTCCCAGACGGGAAATTTCCTTTTGCAACCGCTCCCGTTCCGCATTCACGTCAACGGCGTCCTGTATGTCAAGCCCGAATCCGCCTATTTTCGAAACACCCCGCAATAAACTGCCCGAGATGGAATCGCAGAAGTCGGCTCTGTTGAGGCGCGCCAAGGCTTTGATTTTTTCCATGTTCTCCGAAATGAGGGTTCTCTGATTTGGATTCTCTATGACCAGCATGGCGGACAACTGCTTTCTGGGATCGATATTCATTTCCGCCCGCAGTGAACGGATGTTTCCGATCAAATCCATCAAATCCTGCATTTTTTGCGCAGATTCAGAATTATTCCTTCCGCGCCGCGGCGCCGGAAATTCCTGCATCATGATGGATTCTCCCTTGTGGGGAAGCTTTTGCCAGATCTCTTCGGTGATGAAGGGCATAAAGGGATGCAGCAGCCTTAGAGAAAAATCCATGACATGCAAAAGGATCTTGACTCGGGGTCCGCGTAGGCTTTGGGGCGCCGACGGATTGGTCAAAACGGGTTTAACAAGTTCTATGTACCAATCGCACAATTCGTGCCACATGAACTGGTATATAAGGGCGGACGCCTCGTGAAAGCGAAATTTGTCCAGAGCTTCCGCTATCTGGGTGGAAACCTGATCAAGCCGATGAATAATCCATAGATCTTCGAGAGGCGGCTTCCCTTCGTTTTGCCGTAAAAGATCATCGATCGTTTCGGGCGCTACCGCAACATCTTCGTCTTTCAGATTCAAGAGCACAAAACGCGCGGCATTCCATACTTTATTGGCAAAAGCACTGTAGCCTTTCATCCGGTCTGAAGAAAACGGGATATCCGTTCCGGGAACCGCCATGGACGACAAGGTGAATCGCACTGCATCCGCCCCGTACTGTTCGATCAACTGCAGCGGTTCAATGATGTTCCCCCTGGTTTTGCTCATCTTCTTTCGGCTGGCATCCCGTACGATCCCATTGATGTGCACTTGCCGGAACGGTATGTCTCCGGCGAACCTAAGCCCCATCATGATCATCCGCGCCACCCAAAAGAAAATGATGTCGGGCCCCGTAATCAACACATCTGTCGGATAGAAAATTCTCAAGTCGTCGGTTTCCTCCGGCCATCCCAAGGTTGAAAAAGGCCAGAGCGCAGAGCTGAACCACGTGTCGAGAATATCGGTCTCTTCCCGCAGAGAACCACCGCAGCGGGGACATTTATCGGGCGTGCTCCGCGAAACCACAATTTCTCCGCAGGACTCGCAGTGCCACGCGGGAATGCGGTGTCCCCACCAGAGCTGCCGCGATATGCACCAATCATGAATGTTGTACATCCATTCAAAATAACGCTTCTTAAAGCTGTCCGGAATAAACTGGATGCTGCCGTTCTCGACGGCTTCGATAGCCGGTTTCGCAAGCTCCTCCACCTTCAAGAACCATTGGATGGATACCTTGGGTTCTACAATTGTTCCGCAGCGGTCGCATTGGCCGACATTATGCTCATAATCCTGTACCTTTTGTAGATATCCGTTGGAAGAAAGCTGTTCGACAAGCTTCTTTCTGCAGGCAAAGCGGTCCATTCCCTTATAGGGCCCCGCAGCTTCCGTCATGATCCCCGAATCGTCTATTACCGTTATTCTCTCGAGACCGTTCCGGAGCGCTGCTTCATAGTCATGAACATCATGGGAAGGAGTTACTTTAACGACGCCGGTGCCGAATTCCTTATCCACAAAGCCATCGGCGATGATCGGTATTTCCCTGTTCATCAACGGCAGAAGGACCTTTTGGCCTACCAGATGAGAGTATCTAGAATCATCGGGATGCACCGCAACGGCGGTATCTCCCAGCATGGTTTCCGGCCGCGTTGTCGCTACGCTGACAAATTTTTCGCTGCCCACGATAGGATAATTGATATACCAGAGCTTTCCGGCGGTGGACTGGTAAACAACCTCCAGATCGGAAATGGCCGTTTTGCACCGGGGACACCAGTTGATCATGTACTCGCCTCGGTAGATGAGCCCTTCCTCGTAAAGCCGGACGAAAACTTCCACCACAGCTTTGGACAGCTGTTGGTCCATCGTGAATCGTTCCCGGCTCCAGTCGCAGGAGACCCCCATCCGCCGCATTTGATTCAAGATCGTGCCCCCGCTGGAACGCTTCCATTGCCACGCGTACTTTAAGAATTCCTCCCGGCCCAGATCAAAACGGCTTTTGCCATCCGCTTCGAGGCGCTTGTCCAACACATAATGAACAGCGATGCTGGCATGATCGGTTCCCGGCAGCCAAAGAGTATTAAAACCGCTCATTCTTTTCCAGCGAACCAGGATATCATGAAGCGTGTGCTGCAGCGCGTGCCCCATATGCAGGGATCCCGTCACATTAGGCGGCGGTATTACGATCGAAAATTTCGGTTTCTGCGAGGTATTGTCTGCATGAAAGAAATTATGCTTCTCCCAGAACTCATACCATCGTTGCTCGAATTCTTTAGGCTCATAAGACTTGGCGAGCGGTTCGCGCGGCATAGAAAATCCTCTTTTTCATAGCAGATAAAACATCAGATTTTATTCGAATTGAACAGGTTAGTCTACCCCGCACTTTTCACCCTTATTATTCGCGAGGATATGCGGCGAGGCCGAAGGCATGCCCGGATCCGCCGCAGCAGCAGAATCCTCATGAATCATCAGTGTTAAGGGCAGTCGCGGAAGGACTATCCGTGGCATTCGGGGCGCACAAAAATCCTGCGCGGAGAGCATTAAAACCGCGCCGAATACAAAAGATAATCAGGATTTATCGGTTTGTTTAATGGTCTGGCGGATAATATCTTCGGAAAGTTCGGGCACCACTTCCCACGCAACCTCGCGGATCACCTCTGAGGACATGCGCTGAACGACTCGATCCACTATCTTGTCGAGAAAAGCCCCCGAGAATTGCTCGCCCTCGGGCGCCGGCGTTCCGGCCCCTCTCATAACACTGGAAGCGTTTATGTCCCAAGGACGATTCTTTGCTGCCGATCCTCCCTGTATCGAAGCCAAAACATCCGCATCGAACATTTCTAGAACCCGCGCCGAACCGAGGAAAGAATCCCATATACGGCTTTCAACAGACGATGGTCTGTTTACCGGATCTGAAGGCGCTACGGTCGGTGCACCGAAGCCATCCCCGGAATCCTTTGACTTGTCGGCCTCGGTCGTTTGAGCTTCATGGATGCCGCTATTGGGGAGTGTCGCTGGTTTCTCTGCGAGAGAATATACCGTCCTGATCAATTCCTCCGTATCAAACGGTTTAGTGAGATGCTTGTCGCATCGGACTCGGGCAGCCTCCGCTTCATCGAAGGTTTCGAAGGCTCCGACCAGCAGTATTACAGGAATAGGACCGAGATGCGGGTCTTCTTTAATACGCTCGCATATTTCGTATCCGTTGCAGCCGGGCATATGCACGTCGGCAAGCACAATATCCGGGGTGAAAGCTTTTATCGCATTCAGCGCGGCATCGCCGTCGGAAACCGTTTCCACCACGGCGTCTTCGGCGCTGAAAGCCAGCCGCACGATCTTTTGTATCGTTAAGCTGTCATCTGCCAGCAGTATTTTAACGGTCATTGGAGGTTCTATTTCTCCTTTTTGTCGCCGTCTTCTTCCGGCGAACCTTTGATATTTCCGCCCAGCGTGGTTGTCGCTTGAGCTTCTCCGTCCGCGGTTTTTATGATGGTGGTCTCAAACTGAATGTCGTCCACCGGCGGTTCTTCGTCCGTTTGTCTCCCCTCCGCCTCCGCTCTCTTGACCTTTTCCTCCTCCACCGCTTTTTTCGCCGCCTCGAAATGGTCCACAGGGGGGACAAATCCAAGGGCTTTTCCAAAATCAATAAAAGGCTTCAGCGGCGAAAATCCATCGTCCTCCCTCGTTTTCGATTTATTACTGGCCGCAAGTTCTTTATCGACATCGGGCACCGGTTTGCCCAGTAATTTCAGCCTCTCTTTTGCGTCTTCAAAATGTTTGCTAAAGGGAAAGCCTCTTACGATTTTCTCGTAATTCAGCGCCGCATGCTCTGGATTATTTGCTTTTTCGAAAATACCCCCCAAATTATAATAGATTTCATCGAGTTGCGAATAATTTGGCCATTTATCCACAATCTCCTGAAGCCGGCTCACCGCGGCCACGGGATTGTTTCTCTGCTGCCGGTAGAATTCCGCAATCATTAAATTCTGATTGGCCAGATTTTCTTCGGCCTCTGCCTTCCATTGCCGTGCAATGGGAGCGTAATCGCTGTCCGGCCACTTCTTCAGCAGGTATTCAATCTCGTCCAGCGCTTTAATCGTATACTGCTGGTCATGCTGCGGCGAATTCATCAACCGCATGTTAGCCGAAATAATTTTGAGCTGTGCTTCAACCGCTTTAGGGTGATTGGGGTAAAACACGATAAAATTTTTGTATTGGTCTTCCGCCATGAGCAAATTTTCCGTGCCTCCTTCTTCATAGAAGGAGTCTCCCCATCGCAGGTAAGCGAGAGGGGCCATGTCGCTGTCGGGGTATGTATTCAATAGATTCTGAAATGAAAGCCGCGCTGAGATATATTGGCTTTTTTCAAGATAGTCGCTTCCTCTTTCGAAAAGCGTTTTATCGGGCGGCACAACGCTTCTCTGAAGCTTCGCGCTTTTCTGAGAGCATCCAATTGCCAAAACCAGGATAGCGCCGCTGAGAACGCAACCTGTCACGGATCGCATCAAGCAGTACCTCCGCAATGGTTTAGACATGGGCGATGGCGTTCCGGCATAAGATTTACGTCCTTTCCCGGCTTCTCACGTGCTGATCCGCAATCTCTTTCATTTCCCTCATCGCCTCTGCGGCGTCCTTGCCGGCACTGAAAATCGCCGATCCCGCGACTATTATTTCCGCCCCCGCGCTGAGTACGTCCGCAAGATTTCCCGGCCCGATTCCCCCGTCCACTTCGATTCTAGCTTGATAGCCATTAGATACGATAAAGTCTCTAAGACGACTGATTTTTTTTATGGCAGACGGGAGAAAACTCTGTCCGCCGAACCCGGGATTCACGGTCATAACAAGAATGAAATCGGCCAAGGGTAAGACTTCATCAAGCAGATTCAGCGGCGTGCCGGGATTCAGCGCCACCCCCGCCCGAATCCCGTTGTCTTTCAGGAAACGCAGCGTCCGGTCCAGATGTTGATCCGCTTCCACATGAACCGACAGCCAGTTGATTCCCGCGCGTACGAAATCATCAATATAGCGCACCGGTGTTTCAATCATCAGATGAGCGTCCAAAGGAAGGCTTGTAATCCGGCGAATCGACGCGATGACCGGCGGACCTATGGTTATGTTCGGCACGAAACGGCCATCCATGACATCCAGATGTATCAGATCAGCGCCGGCTTTCTCGACTTTCGCAATTTCAGCGGCAAGGTTTGCAAAGTCCGCCGATAATATAGAGGGCGCGATCTGTATATTCTGTCTCAATTTCACTTTAACCTTTCGTTGCTCCAGAACGATTGTCGAAACGTATCACAGCCTATTCCCGGATGCAAGGCGATTTCCACCTAAAAGCTTGTAAGAAAATAACTTGCCATCCATCCTACAACAGGTTCCTAG
>CAZDMR010000018.1:0-57831 GCA_964506795.1 uncultured Acidobacteriota bacterium
GAGGAGGTCCGGCGACTGTGCAAGCTGTGCAGGGTGACCATCCGGGAAGTTAGAGCATGAGCAGGGACCCACATCCATCATTTGAGACATCTATGGGACATATGGGACGCCAGCCGAGAGCTCCAGAAACCGCCTCGTTTACCAGATGAAGGAGGCGGGCTGAACTTGCCACACGCATACGACAGGACTCACGACATTCAGGCGGACCGATGAAGACATCGAGGAAATCCGGCTCAAGATTGCTTCCCACGGCTACGCGCCACTCGCTCTTTGACAATTGATTGATATGACGGCATTTACGAAGTCTCGGGCCACATGAGAGTGCTTATGAAGACGGTTGCGTTTGGGGAGCCAAACTATTCAATCCTCTCACTTGGCAATTGTTAATATAAAACTCAGTGCGTTCCCCCCTCCTTGCCTGTTACTGTCCTGGCTCTCGGCGTTTTTCTGCTCTATGGATTGCGCGCCCGAACTCGCCCTTGCTGAATTACCGGGTGTCAAATGATATCTAAATTGATTCATTGTCCATAAAGGCCGGGGAATGCATCGCGATGCCGATTCCGGATCATCGGAAAGGCTAATCCTTTGATAATTTGCTGAATGATAAACGCTTTTAAATTGACATCCAAATGAGAACGGCTATGAAGAGGGTTCCGCACGTGGGGCTTTATGAATGAGTGCTACTAAAGCCTTTGATCTTCAAAAACCTTGATGTTTTTCATTCGCAAAATGATGTAAACGTCTTTGCCCATTTGCAAATTCATGTCCTCGAAAATGAAATAGGGTATTTCCGCCGCCAGCCTATGACTGCCCAGTTCAAGCTGGATCCTCACCGCGTCGTTGCGCGGAATTATGCCGGCAACTTTCGCCACGAAGCTGTTTATACCTGGGCCTAACGGCCTGGTCTCCGAAACATATATGTGCCGTGCCAAGATGGCTATTTTGCGGATTACCCCGCCGTCATGCGGAACCAATAACCTCAATCCGCCGCAGGCGACCTGCATGACTCCCTGATCCGTTCTCTTGCAGTCATCGCAATCCAATACATTGGGAGCACCTATAAAATCCGAAACTCTTTCATTGCAAGGCGAAAACAGCAGCTTTCCCGGTTCATCAACCTGTTCTATCTTGCCGTCAAGGATAATGGCCATTCTGTCAGCCATATTTACGGCTTCCATGAGATCATGAGTGACATACAGGGTCGTGATCCCCAGACGGCGCTGAATCCGTTTCAACTCTATCCTCAAAAACTTGGCAGTCTGGGCATCCAAACTCGACAGCGGTTCATCCAAAAGGAGTATGCCGTTGGATGCCGCCAGGGCTCTGGCCAGCGCAACGCGCTGTTTTTCCCCGCCGCTGAGATGTCCGGGATAACCTGCGGCCAAATGGTTGATATTTACCAACTTGAGTAATTCTCCTACCCTTTCTTCTATTCTCTGCTGCGGCCAATGCCTGACCTTTAGGCTGTAAGCGATATTTGCCGTAACATCCAGATGCGGGAATAAGGCCAGGTTCTGAAACATGTATCCCACGCCCCGCTTGCTTGCAGGGAAACAGTCTACCGAAACGCCATCGAACATTACTGTTCCGCGATAATCCACCAAACCCGCAATGGCATTAAGCAGCGTCGTCTTGCCCGATCCGTTCGGCCCCAGAACCACCAGGAATTCCTTGTCGGCTATTTCCAGGTTTGCGCTTCGGCAGGCGTAATTACTTATATTTTTAATGCTTATAGACGGCATATTGTCTCCATCTGGCGGTTATTCTTGTCTCCACATACTCGAAAAATTTCTCGAAAGCAAAACACATGACCGCCAGGACAATGAGACAAACAATGATGATATCGATGCGTATCAGGCTCTCCGCCCTCATAAGCAATGCCCCGATACCCGTAGGTATAGCCACCATCTCCGCCGCAATAATGACTCTCCAAGCCATTCCCGCTTCCAATCTCAAGCCCGTGAAGATGTTGGGTAAAGCCAGCGGCACCACCACTGTGGTGAGAACTTTCATATCCGATGCGCCGAGGCTTCTCGCCGCTTCAATATATTCCTTGTCCACATTTTTGATGCCGGTCACCGTGTTATATACAATGGGGAAAAATGAGCATATGAAGATTAAGGTAATCGGCAGCATCTCGTTGATTCCGATCCATAACATCAGCAGGGGTATCCAACCCAGCGTGGGGATAGGATAAAATAAATTAATGATGGGATTCAAAGCCCTGTCCATTACCCTATTCCATCCCATCAGGGTTCCGAAAACAATACCCACTACCGAGCCCGCGGTGAATCCGATAAGCACTCTTATCAAACTTCTGAAAAAGTTCTCTCCGAGCGCTCCGCTGAGGCTCAAGTCATAGAACTCGACTACTATTTCTGAAAAGGGAGGCAGTAAGAAATTGCCGGGTATTAATCGAAGCCTGGTTGTCAACTCCCATATTGCAAGGAATACGATTACGGGAACGACGCCCCAACCGGGCTGGAGTTTACGGAGTGCCGACATCTTCGAGGAACCTTAAATCCAATATATCCTGAGCATTGAAGCTGCGTTCTATATAACCCAGTTTGGCCAGATAGTCTATTTCTTCTTGCACTGCATCCAGGTCAATCGCGGTGGTGCATTCCATTTTGGTGGTCAGCGACGACAATATGACATCGGGAGTAATTTTTAATCCGGCGGCCGTTTCTCCTATTTGCACTGGGAAAACTTCGTTTCCGGCCACCGATAACGCGTCGGCAACTATTTCCGCCGCGCCCTTCGGATCTTCGGATATATAGTCAACCCCGCGCTGGGTGACTTTCACCAGCTTCTCTACTGCGTCCGGATGTTTTGCAATAAGTTCGTCGGTCACAACCAAAACGCTTCCCTGCATGCCTGGCCAAAGATCCTGCGCTGTCACCAATTCGCGCAAACCGGCCCGTTCCCCCATGGTGGGAAACTGCTCGCAACAAAATCCCGCATCGAGCCGGCCGTTTTCAAGCATCATCAGTACCGTGGAAGGAGGCATTCTCTGTATCTTTCCCAAAATTTTCCCGGCATCGAGCTGATATTTCTCTATCATCTTATAAAGCAGCGCCGCATTGGGACTGCCCTCGCTGGGGCAACCCATGCGAATTTCAGGCTTTTCGAGATCTTTAACTGTCTTCACCTTTTCCGGATTGACAAGCAAGCCGTAACCATAGGTATGCGTCCCGCATACAACCTTCAACGGAACTTTCCCGTTAGCGTAGCTGCAGATAGCCGGTATCATACACATGTAGGCGGCGTTTATATTTCCCGTGCCCAAGGCGGTAGCCAAAGCCATGCCCGTTATGTAATTGTCAAACGCGGTCACATTCAATCCCTCGTCTTCAAACCATCCCTTGCTTTTGGCGATGTGGGCTGCCGCTGCGTGGTCGACAAACTCCACCGCCATATGAATGGATGCGTCCTTTTCCCTTGCGCACGAACCGGCTGTTAGAATAATCAATGCTCCTAATAGGAACCAAATACCCGGCTTTTTCATAATCCCTCTCGATTAAACACGATGCGTTTTCAGTCTAATCCTGCTTCCCATCTTACTTTCCCGGGCAAAACGTGGGGCGTGGAATTCTTAATCCGGCTTAAGCCGCCTGCAATATCGGCCATTACTGCAGCCCCTTGCTCCCAAGCCTTGCATCACGACCGAGACAGAGAAACTCAAAAGACGCAATGTAGCCGATAATGCCCCTGCGGCCAACATTTTGTTGATCGTTGCCTATGCGCATTCAGGAATGTCTGTCATTAGAGCCCAAATCTGATGCCGGCGTAGAAGGTGCGGGGGAAACGAGGGCCGTATACATAACCGGCGTCGCGTTCCGGCCCTTGGTCCAAGTCGCTCTGATAACTGTCGGTCAGGTTCTTTACGCCGATTCTGAGTGTCGCCTTCAGGTCGGACGCGAGATTAAAGGATCTTGATACGCTTGCATCCACCGTTGCAAAAGATTCTGTTTTTTCCAACCGATCCTCGGGGATGAAACCTGCATAGTGCGGGACCTTCATGGGACCCGTAAATTTGGCTCCGATGAAGACGTCTACAAGACCAGGCTGGCGCCAGATAAAATTGGCCGTTCCGTAGCGTTCCGGCGTCCGGAAGAAATCCTTGCTGTTAAAATCCGGCTCCGCTTGATCGAAACGGGATCTTTGTTCCACATAACCGAATTCCACCTGAAATCTTTCCGCAATCCCGTAGCCCAGGTTCAATTCAACTCCGTACACCTTTGCGCTGCCGGAATTGACCCGGATGAATTCCAGGTCGGATGTTCCGGGATCATCATTTTCTTGCACGTTGAAAAGGTCTCTGATTCCCGTATAAAAGAAGTTGAAGTCCAACATTGCGGAATCCTCATTCCACCGGGGCCTCCATTCCATCCCCAGCGCATAGGTAACCGAGGATTCCTTTTTTAGATTTCCGCTGTTGCGGATCACGCGGCCTTGCCCGCCGACCTGGGTGATATGCAAGTCTTCGTCAAATACCTGCGGGGCCTGAAATCCCGTCGCCACCGAGCCGCGAAATCTGAGACTTCCCTTCGGATTCCACATCAGTGCGGCACGCGGCGAGGTAACTAAATCATCGAGCTCGGAGTGTTTGTCGAATCTCGCTCCGTAAACGAACTCCCAATTCTTGGAAAGAAACCAGTCATCCTGGACGAACAATCCGAAATCCGTATAGGTTTTATCAATCACCCGGTTGTAGGCGGGTTGAGTATCCTTGAGGTAATCAAGATTGACCTGCGCTCCCCAGGTAACGACATGCGGAAGCAGATAGTGATTAAACTGCGAGTCGATAACCCACAGCGGATTGTCCGTTTGGCCGTAGGCATTGGGGTCCATCCCCGAGCCGTAGTAGCTGTCTCGAGATTGACCGGCAAAAGAGGCCGTCAACCGATAATCGAATTCGGAATGGATCGTATGATGCCAGGAAACACCCACGGCATTTCTCCGGCTCTTGACCGACTCGGCCGTGTTCGCCATGTGCTCTGGCAAATCCAGCCGATCCCCTCCCCGGCGATTCTCTTGAATGCGATTGAAATCCAGAGTCAGCCTGGCCTTTTGTCCAAGCATGTGGCGGTTTACTCGCAATCCGACAGCCTCCAGATTGCGTCTGCTCACTTCCGTATAGCCGTCCCCTGTCAGATCCACGGGTTTGACTCTGTCGATTTGGCCGTAAAGGGTCAAAGCGGTTTTTTGATCGCGCGAAACCCAATCGCCTCCGGCGCTTGTAGAAAAGCTGGGGAGCCCGTCCATCGGTTCATATCGCCCCTCAAAATAAGCCCCGGTCTTCGAAGGCTTCAGCGAAACGATATTAATCACGCCTCCCACTGAGCCGGGCCCGTAAAGAGCCGATCCGCCCCCCTTCACGACTTCTATTCGATCGATCATTGCCGACGGTATTTGTTCCACCCCGTAGACCATGGCCACCGATGAAACGGTCGGCTGTCCGTCAAACAAAATCTGCGTATAGTTGCCCATCAAACCCAGCAAGCGTATTTGTGAAAAATTGCAGTTCTGACAGTTGCTTTCCGTTCGGATGCCGGTAGTGAACTCGACCGCGTCCGCAAGCGAGCGGGATGCCGACAGCTTGATCACGTCGCGCGGCACGACCTCCACGCGGATGGGAACGCTTTCCAGAAGCCTCTCGGTGCGGGTGGCCGTAGATGTCACCGTTACCACCTCTCGCATTTGCGCTAAGGAAAGCACTATGTCTAACGCCTCGGTGTCGCCGGTCTTTAATAATACCGACGGAAATTGCATTTCCTCAAATCCCTGGGCCGTGACGCGCACCCTATAGCTCCCGGCTTGAATATTGCGGAAACAGTACCTTCCCTCCTTGTCTGTGTACGTTTCTGCATTTGCATGGATTTTCCTTCCAGCCCGCCGGCGGCGCTGATGCCTTCCCTTTGCTTCCAAAAAAACTTTTGCTCCTTGCACCACCGCACCGCTGGGGTCTGTTACGCTTCCTTGCAGCGCGCAGAAATCCGTATCTTCAGCCGGCAGCGAGCTCCCTGCAAGCATCATAAAGACAAGCAAATAGATCAGCCTTCTAAAAATAATCGACCGCATAAATATAACCTGCACACCCTTTTGAGTCTGATTCCCGTGTCAGTCATGCCGAGAATCGCCTCTTGTATCTCGCGAATTCAAATTGATTCCAAAGCAGACCGAAGATCGATTTATGCGGGAGGCCCTCGAAAAAAGCACTCGCCTGTTTGCGAGATTTGCGTATGAAGGACCGGCGCCTGGGCTGTTTCAAAATTCGAAATTATCGGCGGAGGAAGGATTACAGCTCCAGAGGTTGAAACCAGACACAACTGAGCAAAGTGGCAGAGGACGCAGTCTGGGTGGTACACCAAATCGCTGTGCCAATCGCATACAGCCGCCATGGTTACGGCCATGATCATCAAAATAGCCGCTATAGACAGATGTGTACTGATTCCACAGCACCTAATTTGAAGCAGCATAACCCAAAATGATAGCCCCCCGCAGTGGCACGGACAAGTGCCAACCCGGATTTTTCAGAAGGTTTCCGCTTTGGACATAGGGACGCCCCGCTCAATGCAAGATGCCCCCCAAGCAAAAAACGGCGGCAATAGGACCGGCATCGCTCCAACTGTAAACATCCGGCTAGGATCAAAAACCGGATTTTTTTCCGCGTAGACACATCAACGTTTGCTGCATAACGGCGCACAATTTCTCGACATTGTTCTCCACCGAAAAAATATCAACTTTCGTAATCGTAAGAGTCCGCCCCCGCTTGACCACATTTCCGCGGGCGATTATGGGATCGCCCTTGGCCTCGCACAGGAGGTTGATTTTAAATTCTACCGCCAGCATATTTGAATCATTTGGCTCCAGGGTCCATGCGGCATATCCGCCGGCGCTGTCGCCGATTATGGCAACGATTCCTCCGTGTACCGCATTGGATTGCTGGGTAAATTCTTCCCGCCATGGGAGCGTTATCTCCGCGTATCCGGGACGCACATCGGTCAACTGTGCGCCCATCCATTGCATGGTTTTCTGGCGGTTAAAGCTTTCTATGATCCGTCCGGGGTAGTTCGCATCGTAAAATGCAAATTCCTTCATCATTCCTTTTTCTCGGCAGGGGTATCCAAAATTGCGTCGCCGCACGCCTCCGAAGCCACGGCAACGGGCTCAAAAATCATAGCGGCGCTCGATGCATGCATTTCGCCCGGACCCGGCACCGGTCCGGACGAATCCAAAACGGCGGCGCCCGAAAAGTCCGCGAAGACCAAACACTGATTGAAACCGAACCGGCCGCATTCAAGAAACGACATAGACCATCATCTTCCAAATCCGTTAGTAAAAGCCGTCGTAACTCAAAATATCGGCGTTAAATTAATGCAACGAATTGTCATACTAACACATGAAACCGTTATTGTCGCACTGCGCTTTTCGCTCGTTTCGCGATGAATATTTGCCGGTCCAAACGGCCCGTGATTGCCCGCGGTCTCCGACCAGCCAAGGACCGCGCCTGGATAGCCGGATAAAAAACGGGGGGATATGAAAGCCGGGATTCAGGAGCCGCGGCACGGAACGCCTCGTGCGTAGCGGTTTGGCCGACGACTGAATTCCTGCTTCTATCTTGGACAAAATTCTCGTAACGCAGCAAAAAACGGTTTAACCTATGCGCCGCGTCTGCGAAGCGATGGATGCATGGGAGGTTTCGCGAAGACGATAAAAAATAAAGCGACAGCCATTAAAGCGAGCGATAACTGAAACCAAAAGATGTAACTTCCTGTGGCATCGCGTATATATCCAGCTATCGGCGCGCCGAAACTCGCCAGAACTGTCGTAAACGGCATCGAATAACCCATGATCTTGGGGAACTCGCTTCTGCCGAAATAATCAGGCAAAAGATTTCCCATGGCTATCGACTGTATCCCAAAGCCTATTCCCAGCATCACGTTGTAGGCAAGCACGATATTCCACGAATGCGCGAAAAGGAGAATTGTGTAGCCTGCGATTCCTATCATGACGGACGCGATGGCCAGAGACTGCATCCTGAATTTTAATCCAAGGAAACCGATGCCCAAGCTGCTCGCGCCCATGACGGCTCCAAGAATTCCCGCGGCCACGGCCGCCATGGCCGGAGAAATGCCTAGATCGAACAAGAAAGCGATTTGGTGTGTAGTCAATCCTCCCATCACCAGAAATTGAATGGTGCCGAAACCGATCAGCAGCCACATGGCAGGCGTGCGCATAGCTTCTCTTGCCGTGAAATCCACCGGCGTTTTATAGAGATTCTTGTAAGAGCCTTGTTGAAATTGGGTTCCGCCTGCCTTGGGTGCACTGGTTCCGTCCGGGATTTGTCCAAGATCTTCAGGTTTGTTTTTAAGGAACAAAGCCGGCAAGACCACGGAAAAAATCAGCACTATGCCGGCAATGACAAAGTAAGCATGGCGCCATCCAACGCTTTGAATGAGCGCCATCAGCGATGGGCTCACGACGATCCCGGCAAATCCCATCGACGCCATTGCGATAGCCAGCGCTATGGGTCTTTTCATGACGAACCAGTTGTTTATTACGGTCATCATGGCAAGCATCCCGCCGATGCTCATCCCGAGTCCGACTAAAATGCCGTATCCCAAATAGAGCTGCCATAGATAGCGCTGATAAGCCAAAAGAATCAGGCCGACAATACTAAGAAGGTTCCCAATAACGATTGCTTCCCTGGCTCCCTTTTTCATGATGAAAATACCGACGGCCGGGCCCGCAATGCCTGTCAGTATCACGCATAAAGTTTGTGCTCCCGAAGCCCATCCGCGGCTCCATCCAAATTCGTCGATCCAAAAGGGAAGAAACAGCGCAAACGACAACATCATTAGCATTATCGCGATATTGAAGAAAAACATGACCGCCATGTTGATCCATCCATAGAATCCATCTTTAGTCAGACACTGTAATGCCATATCTTCGGTCTCCCGGATAGATAAGCCGGATTATTCGTTAAGCTTTTTAATCGAGGTTATAGGCGATTGCATCATAGGACACAAGCGGAAAATCATCTATGGCAAACTATGAGAACAGTTTACGGAATTGCGCGGCCATCAGGCAGCACGCAATAAAAGGCGCATAAAAGTGCACGGTTTAATGCTCCTTGCTTTTTTGATATATTCCCGCTCGCCCTAAAACTGCGGCAAATCTAAAAGGAGGAGCATTGTCATGGCTGGAATTTTTGCCTCCGTTTCCAAGAAGGGAAACTGCGTCCGATCTCTATACTACGGCGTCGATTATCATTGTCACCTGGGCACCGATTACGCCGGGATCGCGGTTTTAGGCGATAAGGGCATCGAGCGAAAAATTCACGATATCCGCGGTGAAAATTTCCGGCCGAAATTTCAAGAGGACCAAGAAAAGATGCGCGGCCGATATGGAATCGGCGTTATAGGATACGACATTCAGCCCATTGTGCTGTCCTCCCGGCTTGGCGTTTTTTCCATCGTCATGAACGGAAATATCGCCAATATTGACGATATTGCAGCCGACCTTCAGAACCAGGGAACCACCTTTGCGGAAATCCAGCCTGATTTCAGCATCAGCCCCGCTGAAGTTATCGCCAAGCTGATCAGCAAGGCCGATAATTTCAAATCCGGGATTGAATCCGTCTTTGCCCACATTGAGGGTTCCGTATCGCTACTGATTCTGACCCAAGAGGGCATCTATGCAGCCCGCGACTTTAGGGGACACTCCGCGCTTGTGGTGGGAGAGAGCGAGGAGGGATTTGCAGTCACGACAGAAACCACCGCCTTTCCGAACCTCGGATTTTCAACGATAGCGGAGCTTTCCCCGGGAGAAATATACAGAATCAATGAACACGGAATTGATAAAATCAAAGGAGGCAACTCGATTTCCGGGCTTCCCTGCGCATTCCTATGGGTCTATACAAGCTTTCCTGCCACCTCGATCGAGGGGATTAACGTGGAGCAAGCGCGTTATCGCAGCGGAGCGCTTCTGGCAAAAAGAGACAGGGCCGCGGGATTCACCGCCGATATTGTGGCTGGGGTTCCCGACAGCGGCGTCGGTCATGCCATCGGCTATGCAAACGAATCCGGAATTCCCTATGCCCGTCCCATCGTCAAATACACGCCCTCCTGGCCGCGCAGTTACATGCCTTCGGAACAGTCGACGCGCGATCTTATTGCCAATATGAAACTGATCGCGATTCCCGATCTCATTAAGGGAAAGCGCATTGTGATCTGCGATGATTCCATCGTTCGCGGGACACAACTCAGAAAACTGGTTAAGGAAAAGCTTTTGGTTCACGGCGCCAAGGAAGTGCATTTACGGATTGCGTGCCCCCCCCTTATGTTCCCCTGCATCTACAATCAATCCACCCGTAACGCCACGGAACTCGCCGCTCGCAGGGCTATACGCCTCCTCGAAGACGCCGACATTCGAGACGTCTCGGAGTATCTTGATAACAAATCCTCGAAATATAAGAATATGGTGGATGAGATAGCCCGGGAGTTGGGCGCCGATTCTCTGGTTTACCAAGGATTGGAAGACATGGCGGCTGCAATAGGACGCCCGATCGACAAAATTTGCAAATTCTGCTGGACGGGCCAAACCTCCTAAGCAGAATCTTCGCTCAACGCATTCCGTAAAACGGAATTGATTATTTTTCTCCGCCGGGGGGTGCCTTCCCCAAGGCCTCGAGTATACGGCGCGGTGTAACCGGATAATGTTCAATCCAAATCCCAATCGCGTTATGAACGGCCGGAGCGATCAATGCGGGAACCACCGTTGCAATGTCCTCTGCGATTCCGACCGCGCCGTAGGGCCCGTAGCCCATCCCGCTTTCGACCAGCAACGTATCAACGGATCCGATGTCCCGGATAGTGGCTATCTTGTAGTCCAGAAGATTCCCGTTGAGCATAACTCCGGTGGCAGGATCGTGAATCACCTCTTCGCTTCTGCCCCGGCCCACGGCCATATACGAACCTCCGTATTGCTGTCCCTCGCAGGCCTCCCAGCTGATCACCTTCCCCACATCGTTCACATTTACAATTCTGGTGACTTCCACCTCCCCTGTTTCCGTATCCACTTCCACTTCCATAAAATGCGCCTGCCGGCAAAGGCGCAGCCGAACGCTGGCATAGGCTCCTTGCTGAACATGCCATCCGTAAGCAAACAGCGGCTCCACAAAGCTGCTTCGTTGAGCGCCCTTTCCCATTTCCGGTTCGCTGCACAGCGGCCCTTCCCCTCCGGCAGGACCGACTAAAGCGGCCAAGGACATCCGAATGGAAGGTTGCCGTTTGACAAAGACGGTGCTGTCCTTGATATCCAGATCCTCGGGTTTCATGCCGGGGAACGCAGGAGGGAAACTTCCGCGCACGCTTTCTCCCCGAGGCTTTGTCGCGACCTGAAGGATCCTCCTTTTCAGCAATCTGGCGGCATGTCTGACGGCGAATCCGTTAATCGACAGGTTGGTGGATGAATCCGGAGTCATGGTGAAAAATCCAGGATCCATATGAGGTCTGTAATACACATGCTCAACTTTCATTCCCAATTCATCGGCCGCGATCTGACAATAAGCGGTTTCCGCGTTAACCCCGATGTCGCACCGCATTCCCAGAATGTTTGCGGTTCCGTCCTCGCGTTCCAGCCGAATAGCAATCTCTCCCGATCCCGATGAATCCTCCCATTCATGCGTCCAGGTGAAGCCCATCCCGTGCATTCTGCCGTCCGGAAGCCTTTTGGCTGCCGGCGGGTGCCATTTCTTGTCCCACTCGATCGCCGCTTTCCCTTTATTAATGCATTCACGCAGGCTGTCCTTTTGAGGGAATCCCATTTCCGCCTTGCGCTGATTAAGCCAGTCCATGTCATGCCCCTCGGCGCCGTCGTTTTTGAGCGCTACTTCTGTGGGATCCAAGCCGAGCGCATCGGCAACGCGGCTGCATATCAGTGTGAGGGTCAGGCAATTGGAGTTCTGTTCGCAGCGAACCGGCACAGTGGGCCCTTTGTTGACTTGAATTGCTTTCAGCTTTGCATGGATGTTAGGAATCCTGGTGTTTTCGCTTAAATGATGAAACGCTCCAAAAACCGGGAACCATTGATTGGCGACCCATGCTTCTCCCTTTACGGCGGTAATTGTTCCGTCCTTTTTGGCTCCCACTTTAAAGAAGTAGGTGCCTTCGTCCATTTCACCTCCGTAAAAATCCCCCCGGCGATCGAAGTTCCATTTCACGCTTCTGCCCGTTCTTTTGGCGATTAATGCGGCGCAGTAATAGGGCCCCATCATCCAAGCGCAGTGGCTCCATCCCCCGAAGCTGGCCCCCTGATAGGGACAGTGGAGTTGGATTTGATTCATGGGAATTCCGCCGAACCAGGATGCAATGGCCTTTTTGCTGACCAGCGGATGCTGTTGCTTCAACCACACTTCCGGATATTCCCCATTCCATCGGACGATTCCGCACGGCCGTTCGGGGCCCATCCAGGTATTGGCGGTGCGTTTTGCCCTGAACTCCATGACCTTATCCGCCTCCGCAAAACCTCGTTCCACATCCCCCGTTTGTTCCAAATCCATGAATCCCTCATTGTAATGATTCCCTTGCGGATACAATTCCGGATTAGCTGGAGGGGCCAGTTCTTGAATCGCCTTTTCCTCGTCGAGAACAAACGGTCTTTCTTCCCATTCAACATGAATCAGCTGCAGAGCTTCATCCGCGATGTCTTCGCTGTCGGCCGCAACCACCGCTCCGACCGGCTCTCCCTGAAAATAAGCGAATCGGGGTAAAACGATGGTGAGATTCGGAACATGGCCGCCGAGGTTTGCTTTATCGGGGAGCGCGGGATCATCGTAGCGGAGGACTGCTCTAACTCCAGGCAATGCCTCGGCCTTCCGAGTGTCCATGCTTTGGATCTTTGCGTTTGCATAGGGGGAGGTTAGGAATTTGGCATAAATCATGCCCGGAAGCTTAATATCGATTGTGTAGACAGCCCTGCCGCTTGCCTTTTCATAGCCGTCCAGCCGGCGGACTCCTCGTTTCCCAATCGAATCATAGTGCTCCAGCGGATATGTATCCGCCCTGAGATTATCCAAAAGCTCCGAGATCTTCCGAATTTCTTCATTCATAGGGCATTCCGAGATAATGTGCCGGCTTATTCTAAAAGCCCGCGAATTTATTAACCCGCATTATAAAGCATCAGTCCTTATTCAGATCTTCTTCTATTTTCCGCTATTTTAACCCGGACTATTCATGAAGCTTCTACTGCGGCGCCGGATCCAGCCATGTTTACCGCGTTGCGCTCCTTTAAGCTCCTCGACGTACTGTCGAATACGCCTGCGGGGCTCTCGGTCGCGCGCCTTGTATCCACGCCTGTCTGCACCGCCTCGCTACGAATCCTCATGAATAATCCGGGTTAACAGTATCAAATTCAATCGGTTTTCTTTCCGCCTCCGGCGCGCCGCATTTTCCTGCATCGCATCATTTTTGCCCCATGAAAAGATATCCGAGGAATTCCAGCCATTAATCCGCATAAATCAGGGCGTCCACTCCTGCAGGGGATCGGGAATTCCTGCAATACAGCCGCATTAAAATTCTTCTGCATCAGCAGCGAACAAAAGCGGAAAGCCCATTATTATGAATAAATCCGGACCATAAAAAACCAGCAGGATTTTTACGCGCTATTTTGCCCGATTTCGCTGTTTTCCGCAGCATCCAGTGATTCCGGCGAAATTTTGCACTCAGCGGGATTAACAGTTGACAATTCGCTCTCCTTTGCATCAAATTGATACTACATGAAAAAAAATAAGCTTGTAGAGGATGTTCAGGGCTCGCGCCCTACAACGACATTCAAAATAAATGCTAAATGAAGGAGTAAGCCTATGTCTGGAGGCAAAAAAGCTGATAGCCAGGAAGCCGCCAAAAAGAAATTCTCGAGAAGAGATTTCCTGGTAACAGGCGGAACGGTCGTTGCCGTCGATGCATTGATCGCAACAACCCCCGCAAAAGCGGCGGCGACACCAACAACTTCCCCTGCGCCGGCGGCCGCGGGAGACGCCTATCCCGCAGCCAAAGCGTATCTGGTTTATGACAGTAAGAAATGCAATGGATGCACAACCTGCATGTTGGCTTGTTCGCTGGCCCATTACGGAGTCCAAAATCTGTCGCTTTCGCGCATCCAGATTATTCAAGACTCCTTCGCGAAATTTCCCAACGATATCCAAATAGCGCCCTGCCGCCAGTGCGTCACGCCGCCGTGCGTGATTAATTGTCCCGTCGGCGCGGCTTATATCGATACCGAAAACGGAAACATCCGCAGGATTGACAGCGATAAATGCATCGGCTGCAAAACGTGCCTTGCGATGTGTCCGCAGCAACCCCATCGAACTATCTGGAATCACACCATCGGCAAAGCAACCAAATGCGATCTGTGTATTGATACGCCTTATTGGAATGAGAAGGGAGGCCCGGATGGAAAGCAGGCCTGTGTTGAAGCCTGCCCTATGAAAGCTCTGAAACTTGCCAGACAAACTCCTGACCAAAAGGAAACGGAGGGCTACGATACAAATTTGCGGAACGAGCACTGGTTGAATCTCGGCTTGGTCGAAAACAGCACTATCGTCCCGCCGGTATACGCGGCAAGAGCAAAAAGTAAACCAATGTTTAAAGCCCCACCCAAACAAAAGCAATAGGGAGGAAGACGCATATGAAAGGCGGATATACAGGTAAGATATTAAGGGTCAACCTTTCCACAAAGGCCAAAAGCACCATCGATACCGAAAAATATGTCGAATTCGGCGGGGGCCATGGAATGGGTTCGGCTATTTTCTTCGATTTGGTCGGCGACCAGCTGCCGTTTGAGGCTTTTGATCCGAGAAACTTGATTATCATGATAGCGTCTCCCTTCTCCGGTACGTTCATGCCGGGTTCCGGGCGCACTGAAGTGCAGGGATTGGGACCGATGCTGTACCCGGTTGAATGGTTCGGCCACAGCAATTTCGGCGGAAGGTTCTCCGCTCAATTAAAATTCGCGGGTTGGGACGGCATCGTGGTTGAAGGAGCTTCCAGCGACCCGGTATGGATTAATATCGTCAACGACAAGGTCACGATCGAAAGCGCTCAGGGAATATGGGGAATGGATACCTGGGACGCCCAGCAGGAAATCGCCAGGCGCGTTATGCCGAACTTCAAATACGGCGAATGGGGGGAGCTCGAAAAGAATAACTACACCACCCAGATTCCCGCCGTCGTCTGTTGCGGCCCTGCGGGGGAAAACCGAAGCCGACTCGGCTGTTTGCTTCACGGCCCCGGTTCTCAAGCTGCTCTTTGCGGTTTTGGAGGCGTATTCGGCTCCAAGAAGCTTAAAGCCATCAGCGCCATCGGCAACGGAAGCGTGCCCATTGCCGATCCGAAGGCGCTTATGGACGCCAGGCTTTGGTTCCGTCAATTTCAATGGGACGTCGACGACCCTCGAGAAGGCGAAAGATTTGAAGGCAAGATGGCCTACAGTTTAATCAGCGGCGCCCCCAGCGGAGGCAATGTAACCAACGGCCAGCTTCCCCTCACTCCTGCGCGGGCGGCTGCTTGCGCGTCCTGTCCAAGGGGCTGCCGTATGCGGCTGGCCACCGGAGACAGCAATGAATCCGTCTGTGCCGGCACTATGGTGGTCAACGTCCGGGGATCCCAGAAATTTACGCGCCAAGGCAACGATCTGATGCAAAAGTTCGGCTTGGGTCATTGGCAATTAATGCCCATATTGAGCTATGTCCAATCTCTTTATAAAGAAGGAATTCTCGGAAAAGGCAAACAGATCGATACCAATTTGCCCATGGAGCAATTGGGCACATTTGGATACGCTGAAGCGATCATGAGGCAGATCTCGCTGCGGGAGGGAATCGGAAATGATCTGGCCGAGGCCGGAGCCAGATTCGCCGAGAAAATCGGACGCTATGAAGACGTAAACAGCGGTAAATTGCGTCTCGCCTATTGGGGAACCGCGCTTCATTACGACGGCACCATCGAGGCGGAATGGGGTTTCGGATCTCTCCTTGGAGAGCGGGATCTCATGCTTCACATGATGGCCAACTATCCTCTCCACTGGATGGCGATGTCGGGCGATCCCTACGTAACAGCCGAGGAGGCTGCCAAGCTTTATACGGACGCGATGGTTCCTTACCAGGGGGATGTGTTCATGGTGGATCATAGCGACGGCCCAACCGGGATTTACTCGGAACATAAGGTCAAGCAGGTCGCATGGATCAAGCATTACGAAAAATTCTGGGTCGGCGCCGGAGGCTTCTGCGGCTGGCGATGGCCGATGTGCATCACTAACAATACCGCCGACAGGAGAGGTCCGACTCCGCAAGCGGAGCCCAGATTCTGGAATGCAATTACCGGAAGCAACCTGAGCTTCGCAGACGGGATGGAAATCGGCCACAAAATCTATACTCTGGATAGATCTATTTGGGTGTTGCAGGGAAGGCACCGGAATATGGAAGTATTCCCCGATTACATCTATGACCAACCGACCATGGGACATGATATGCCCATGTATATCGACGGCAAATGGGTTTATGCCAACGGCCGAGGCCGCAAGCTTGATCGGGCCAAAACCGAGGAATTCAAGACCAAATTCTATGAATTCGAAGGCTACAATCCCGAAAACGGATATCCGACCAGAGAGACTCTCGAAAAGATGAAGCTAAAAAAAGTAGCTGATCTCCTGGAAAGCAAAAATAAGCTCGGCTAAGAGGATCGTTTTCCGTTATGTCCCCTAAAAGCGGACCCGCGCCGGAATAAATAAAGAAAAACGGTGCGGGTTCGCTTTTTATTTTTGGCCCCGGCTGACAATCCGAATTAACATACCGCGATATTTTTATATTCTTTGCCGAGGGTGGAGCCGAATGCAGAAGCAGGGCGCCTATATTGTGTATCTTTATTCAAACCGGGCCCTCACTCTCGAAGTGGGAGCTTTAAAAAATGTTTTCCTTCCCTCCGGCCTCTATGCCTATGTCGGAAGCGCGCGCGGCAGCCTCATGGGACGCATCGCCCGCCATGCGCGCCTGGCAGAATCCAAAACGGGTAAAATCCATTGGCATATCGATTATTTGCTTACCCATCCTGAAATCCAATTAACCCGCATTGCCCTCTTTCCCGGCAGCCGCGAATGCGCTCTTTCTCAAAAGATGGCGGCCAAGCCGGGCGTCACTGTTCCCGTCCCCAATTTCGGATCCACCGACTGCCGAGCAGGGTGCCCCGCGCATCTGTACCATCTCGGCAGTTTAAAACGCCGCACGATAACGGGATTCGGGCCTGAATACGAATTCAGCGGGGATCCTGCATGCTATGCGCGGCGTGCGTGCAGCCGTGCCGGCAATAGACCGCCGCCCCGACACGCCTGTGTCGCGCTGAAAACCCCGGCGCGCATGCGGTACGGCAAATCTAAAATTTCCCTTGTTGAATCAAGTTGATGGCGTCCAGGCGCGGGGCATTCCGTTCATTATCCCAATAGGGAGACATCTTGCGCAAGCCGGCGACAATCTCGGGGAATGCTTCAATGATTGCATCGATATCTTCTTCGGTATTGTAGCGGCTCAAGCTGAAGCGAACCGAACCGTGAATCGCCGTAACCGGCACTCTCATCGCCCGCAGCACATGGGAGGGTTCCAGCGACCCGGAGGTGCATGCGGAGCCGCTTGAAGCGCAGATCCCGCGCGAACTCAACTGAAACAATAGTCCCTCGCTTTCGATGTAATGAAAAGATATATTCAAAGTGTTGGGGATGCGGGGGGATTCCTTCCCATTAACCTGAACGGATGGAATCCTCTCAACCAGGGCCTTTTCCAAGCGGTTGCGCATCCGCTTGATTTTCTCTTCGTCTTCTTTTTGCCGTTCCACTGCGATTTCCAACGCCCTGGCAATTCCAATGATATAAGGGACATTCTCGGTGCCGCCGCGCCGGGCTTCTTCCTGATGCCCGCCCAGCATATAAGGACGCCACTGGGTTCCGTTCCGTAAGAACAAAACTCCTATTCCCTTCGGCGCATGCAGCTTATGGCCTGAAAAAGACAGCAAGTCCACATACGGCAACCCGCGCGCCAAATCCATGGGAAGCTTTCCCACGGTCTGTGTTGCATCGCTGTGGAAAACTATCGACGAGTCGTTTTCCTTGGTGATGCGCGAAAGCTGCTCTATCGGGAAAATGGCCCCGGTCTCGTTGTTGCCGTGCATAATGGAAACAAGAAGCGTGCCCGGAGACAATGCGCGTGTAAATTCGTCGACGTCCAATCTGCCCTCGCTGTCCACTCCGAGGTATGTCACCGTATAGCCGTCGCGTTCAAGTTCCCGGCAGACCTCCAGAACGCCCGCATGCTCCACGGCGGTTGTGATGATATGCCGCCGATTCGGATTTGCTCGGGCAGCTCCAAGAATGGCGGCGTTATTGCTTTCAGTGGCGCTGCCTGTAAAAATTATTTCCTTCGTATCAATATGACCCAGGCTGTCGGCGATGCTTTTCCGCGCGGTGGAAACGGCTCGGCTGGTTTCCCGTGCAGGTTCGTACATGGAACTGGGATTGAAATAATCCTCCGTAAAATAAGGAACCATGGCTTCATAAGCTTCAGGGGCAACGCGCGTCGTCGCGTTATTATCCACGTACACAATTTTCATGAAATTGATTATACCCCGATGGCTCGGATTTCCGCACGCGGCTTCTATGACTCTTTATTTCCATATAGGGCTGACGCGCTCCCGCAAGCCGCACCCCGACGCCTATCGCACTACTGCGGAAGCGTCGACCATAATCCAGGCCTCGTTATCGTCGGCGCGCGCATCCCTGACGCCTGCAAAATGATACAACCCTGTGCGCGTCGCGGCGCTGACCGGAAAAGAAATGCAGCCTCGTCCATCCAGATTCAAGTTATTCAGCGGCGGCATCCGCGTGTCATTGAGGGTATAAAACAAATCGATCGACTGGAGCTTCAACCCTCCCAGGCAAAATTCGACTTTGTCTCCGTCTTCCAGCTCCGCAGGCGCAACAATCAGCCGTACGCCCTTCTTGGCTTGAAATACGGGTTCTACAACACCCGCCATAGGCAACGACTGCAGCTTCGAGCCGCTGCTTTTCATCGTTTCGCAGAGAGTGCCGCCCGGCGCTCCGACCGAGCTCACGTTCCAACAATTCTCGGCGTCCACGAAAACACCATAATAGGCCGCATCTCTGCTTACCGATTCTTTCTCGGCCGTCCCGGAAAAATAAACGAACGTATGTTCGCTATCGTATTCGGCTAGAAGCGTCCGGATTTTGCGATCCAGATTTACGTTCTTTCCCGGGAAAAGAAAGTTTGAACTTACGCGGACAAAACGCGTCCCCGCAGGCATTGACGGGATAATATAAGACGTCGGGTCCGCCCCTCCCATCAAAACGAGGCTTTCCTCAATTTCCTCGATCGACGGGACGCTTGTCTTTAAGAATGCGCTGTCAAACGGCTGCCGTCCGAAGTTTCCAGGCACCACACATAGAGCGATGCCTGCATTTATACCAAGCGAGAAGAAAAATACCAATTTCCTTTTGCTGAAAAATCGATCCATTATCTGGGCGATAAAAAGCGGAGCGAGCAGCTCCAGCACGATCAAATACCGGTATATTGAGAACTGGACCTGCCATAAAACATAGGAAACGACGAAAAATACCGCAAAGAACCACAAAACACGGGATTCGCGATTTAGGTTTTGAATTCCGCCGCTCCTTCGGACGCGCCGAAATCGTCCAATTACAGCTCCCGCCGCAAGAGCAATAAAAGCGAGGTAACAAAGCGCTATTCGGATGTCGCGGAAATAGACCTCGCTTGCAAGATTATTTTTTTGCGCAAAGAAAAAGGGATAAAAAAAAGCTTGCTGCAGCGTTCTTGGGAAAAAACGCGCATCACTTATATTGACCTTTTCGTAGAAAGGAGATTGGAAAACCGCGTTCATGTAAGGGAAAAAGGGATTCTGGTACTCGCGCCAGAGATTCCAGCCCCAATATCCATAAACGGCGGCAAATCCGATAAAAAACCACAGGCCAAAAATCAATAAGGGCTTCATGCGGCGCTCGGCCAATAAGACAACCGCGCACAGCGCGACTCCGATTCCAACCCCATAAATGGCTACTGTTAGTTTGAGTCCCATCGCCGCGCCCAGGATGGCTCCTGCGACAGCGGGAGCCGAACTTCGCAAAGCCGTTTGACTGGATTCCGGAAGCAGCCATCGAATCAACAGCAGCAAAGCCGTTAAAATCAAGATGCTGGTTAGATTGTCTCCGAACGTCGTCCCAAGCTCGGAAATAAAGGCGGATCCGTAGCATCCCGCCGAAGCACAGCTCAGGCTGGTCCAGAAACGAAGCGAGCGCGGCCAACGGCTGAAGGAAACGCGGCCTATCTCGAATAGAAGGATGAAATTGAGTCCCTGAATAAACCCAAGGATCATGGCCGTCAGCCTTGCGGGAAGATGAGCCAGCATAAGGTAGCTGAAAACGTGCAGCACGGGATTGAAAAAGCTCTGTACCTGCGCCGGCGCAAAATCGTAATTCAGCGGCTTGTGGAGGAACGCGAATCCTCCGTAGAAATGATAATTCTTAATATCCCAGTTGATATCCTGCCCCAGCTCAATCGTGCTTAATGCCGCCGCGATCAAGGGCAGCAGAAAAAGCGATGCCCGACCTATGAACCAGGATGCCGGCTTCGATGCAGTCCGCGTATGGCGCAATGGAATCTCCACATTAGGGCGGAGGATAACTATTTATTTCGCTTTCCCGGTTTAGAGACTATAAATTATTTCCTTTGAAGCACCAATAAAAGTATTTTTATTCCGGCCGCTGAAACCCGGCATGCCGGACGCCGGCGCGGCCTATTCTTGTCTTGGATTCGCATCCGATAACGATTAGTATTGGCGCTATTATGGATAATAACTGCAAGCTTGCAATTCTTATCCCCTGCCATAACGAGGAAATCACAATTGGCAAAGTGATACAGGATTTTCACTCTAAGCTGCCGGACGCATCCATCTACGTTTTCGATAACTGCTGCACGGACCGAACGGCGGAGATTGCGCGTCAACAAGGAGCTATTGTCCTACCGGAGGCCAGGCAGGGCAAAGGATATGTCGTCGAATCCATGCTGGGCTCCGTGAATTCCGATCTCTATGTCATGGTGGACGGAGACGACACCTATCCGGCAGAATATGTCCATGCTCTCATCGAACCGGTCCGGCTGGGAAAAGCCGACATGATGGTCGGGGCCCGCCTCGGCGGCGGCAGCGGCGGGAGCTTTCGCCCCCTGCACTTGCTTGGCAACAAGCTTGTCTGCAGCCTTATCAACAAAATATTCGGGGCCCGGCTTACCGATATTATGAGCGGCTATCGCGCATTTAACCGCAAAGTCGTTCAGCGCATTCCCATAGTCTCTTCCGGTTTCGAGGTGGAAACGGAGCTTACGGTTCAAATGCTTTATTACCAATTGAAAATCATGGAAATAGAAGTGCCGTACCGAGCGCGCCCTAGAGCCAGCGCTTCAAAACTACAGACCCTGCCCGACGGCATCCGTGTACTGTGGAAAATCTTCAGCCTCTTCCGCAATTTCAAGCCGCTGACTTTTTTTGGAGGTACGGGACTTATATTGCTGGTAATGGGGATCATTGCCGGCGTCCCCCCCGTCTACAACTACGTTCACAGCGGCTATGCGGAAGTCGGGAATATCCCCCTCGCCATCTTGTCCATGGGGCTCATTCTATTGGCCTCGAGCCTTGGATTCCTGGGAATCATTCTTCACGCCGTCAACTGGCGGTTTAAGGAGCTTCACAACGTTCTCATCCGCAATAAATACAATTCTTCTGAACCCCGATGATTCATAAAGCTTCCTGCTTTTCCGATTGCTGCCGTCCGAAATGATGATTGCAGGGCGGAATTTTCGCAGAAAAATTCATTCATCCTTCAATGTTCTTTCCATCAGCTCCCGGATAGCTTCCATCGGCGAGACGTTTCCCGACAACAGACGATGAACCTGACGGGTTATAGGCATTTCGATCCCGTGCTTCCGGGCCAGTTCAGCGGTTGCGCCCGTGGTCTTGACGCCTTCGGCGACCGCATGCATGGACTCAAGGATTTCCGGCAGCTTGCGGCCCCGCCCAAGCTCGACGCCTACCCTTTTATTCCGGCTTAGATCGCCGGTACACGTGAGGACGAGATCACCCATTCCCGCCAGGCCCGCCAGCGTTTCGCTCCGAGCGCCGCATGCGCATGCCAGGCGCGTTATTTCGGCGAGTCCGCGCGTGATCAGAGCGGCTTTCGCATTATGCCCCAGCCCCAGGCCTTCTATAACCCCCGCAGCAATGGCGATGACATTCTTGACCGCTCCTCCAAGCTCCACCCCTACCACATCCTGCGACGTGTAAAGACGCAGCGCGCTTGAGGAAAATTCCGCCTGCACTTTGCGCGCGACCTCAGGATTTTCAGAAGCCGCCACCACTGCAGTGGGATCGCCGCGGGCGACCTCACGCGCAAAGCTCGGGCCGGACAGCACGCCGAGGCGCGTGTTATAACGCGATCCCACAACGCTGCGGATAACCTCGCTCATGCGCATCAGGCTTTCGGTTTCGAGACCTTTTGTAGCGCTTATGAGAATCTTATCAGGATTCAGAAAGGGCAGCATCCGCTCGTAAATAGATCGACATACGTGCGACGGCATTACGCTGAGCACCATATCCGCTCCGCGAATTGCTTCGGAAAGATTCCCGCTGGCGGTTACCCTTTCGGGGATCGCTATTCCGGGAAGGAACAGTTTGTTTTCGCGCCGGCCGTTAACGCCCTCCACAACCTCGTTCTCGTATGCCCATAGCGTGACTTTGTGGCCAATGCCTGAAAGTGCGATGGACAGCGCCGTGCCCCAGCTTCCTCCTCCAATGACGGCGATGAAACCCATAATTACAAACCTATCTTGGCCGAATCCTGCTATCGAAGTCCGGCCGGAAACACGCTGATTTCCACTCGGCGATTGAGCGCTTGATTTTGGGGATTTTCCGGATCTGCAGGCGCATCCCATCCTTTTGCCTCAACACGCATGATGCTCGCGTCCAAACCGAATCTCTCAATCAAAGCTTTTTGTACCGCCTTCGCTCTGGCTAAGCTAAGCTCGCGCACCGATTCGGCCGGAACAACTCCCATCATGCTTGAATCGGCATGTCCTTCAATGAGAATCTCCGCGCGTCCCAATTGCGCGGCCAGCATTGCAGCATGTTCAAGTGTTGCATGAGCATTTGTGCCGTAATTAATCTCCCCTTTTTCGCTTTTGCCTCCACTGCCAGCAAAGCTGAAAGGATCGAGTGAATTGGGAGAAAAATTGATACGAACTCTTTGCGCCAATTGAGAATGCCCGCGAGATATTCTATGGAAACCGGCAGGCACATAATGCGGCCGGACATCCGGCTTTTGGTGTCCCCAATTCCCTTCCTGCTGCAATTGCTTCAGCCATGTGAAATCCATCACCCTGTCGAATGGAACTGGATTTTGGATTTTCCCAATCTCCCGATACAACAGGCTCGCGTTTTTCCAGGTCTGCTCAAAATTCGTGGGATTGGACGGATTCAGAAAAAATTCCAGGTTGTCTCCCAAATTTGCGTGCCGGGCATCCTCGCGCATATGCAGAATCTCTTCGGGCGTCATGACAAAAACATCCGCCATCCACCGCGCCGCGTGCTCCGGCTGCCGATTCAAATAATCCATTCCGTCAAAAATTCCAGAAATCAGGCCGCGCACTATTTCGGGATGGTCTCGCGCGAAATCGGCGCGCACCGCATATACGTCCGCCAGCAGCCTTTTTGCATTCTCCGTATTCGCCAGCACCCGCAATCCTTTTTCGCGCTTCGGAATCTTGTACATATCCGGAGCCCTGGAAACGCAAGCATCCACATTTTCATCGGCCAGCAGAGCCGCCGCCGCCTCAAATGTCGTGGCCGTGTGCTTGATTCTCAAATCGTTTGGACTCATGCCAAAAGAAAAAAGCAGCGAGTTCAGGAAGTAAGCGCTGGAAGTATCTTTAGCAAGAGCCACGGTTTTGTTTCTTAAATCAGCCATCGCCTGGATCGGATTCCTGACAACGAGACCGTCCCCGCCGCTGGACCAGTCTATCTGTTGCACTATTCTGGGAACGGCGCTTGGTCTCCGCATCAGATATTTCGCATGCAAAACCATCATATCGACCGTTCCCCACAGCGTGTGAATATCGCCGTCTGCGAAAGCATCCCGCGCCGCCGCGGGATCGGACATCAATACCATTTCAACGCGGAATCCATACTTTTTAAAAAAGATGCTGTCGGCATTTGCGTGGAATCCGTGATTTGCGGCAATCACCGGGAGCCATCCTATCCAGACGTTATAACCGAAACGCACGATTTTCTCCTCAGGATCCCATCGATAATTGCCTCCGGGTGCGGGCTGAGGAAGCCTTTCGGCGGGGATGTAGCTATATTCGGCGGCCGCCGCGGAAGATTCCGCTTCCAGTATCACGGTCTCTTTCTCGGCCGATGTCCTTAAGCCGGCGGCATCTTTTTCTTCCGCAACATAAAATCCGTAAACGACCAAACCCAAGATCAACAGCGCCAGAACAATATTCCAAATCCAGCGAAACCGTTGCGATCGATCCGTCATAGGCCTCCTGCGCGAAGGACAAAAAGCGATTTCCGGCGGGCGATGGATCATGACATTTAGCAACTTAGGCGTCTTGTGTCAAGTTTGAGCATCATGGATCCGCCGAAACACCCGTCCATTGCGCCGCTTGCCGCCTGGAAATCTAAAATTGGGTTCCCATTTATCAATGCTTCGGCCCATAATAGTTGGGTGTTTAAAAGAAAAAAAACAGGATCCGTTATCTGCCCCTCCTGCGGCAAGCTGGTGGGGATAAACGATAAAGAATGCTACTACTGCGGCAGACGGAATCCCGGCATGTGGGGATTGGCGCCGATATTGCAGAAATTGGGTCAAGACTTGGGATTCGTGCCGCTGGTTACCTGGGGATGCATCCTATTATACATAGCCACTCTTGTTATTGATCCACAGGGGATCCGCATGAGCGGAATGTCTCTTCTGGCGCCCAGCAGTTGGAGCGTATTTGTTTTCGGGGCCAGCGGAGCAGGCCCGTTTTTCGGCTACGGCAGGTGGTGGACGGTTCTCAGCGCCGCCTGGCTTCATGGGGGCGTGTTCCACATTCTTTTTAACCTGCTGTGGGTCCGTCAATTGGCGCCGGCTGTATCAGAACTCTACGGGTCTTCCCGAATGGTAATAATTTACACCGCCGCTTCTATTGCGGGCTTCTTATTAAGCAGTTGCGCGGGCCTCTTTTTCGGCAACATGCCGGTATTTTTTCTGCGCGGAGCAACGCTCACTCTGGGAGCTTCCGCTCCCATATTCGGTTTGCTTGGCGCTTTGGTTATTTATGGTCGCAGGAGAGGAAGCCGCCATATCGGCGGGCCGGCTTTGAGCTATGCCGCTATCCTCTTTGTTTTCGGATTTGTCATGCCCGGCATAGATAACTACGCCCACCTGGGCGGCTTTCTGGGCGGATATGCGGCGGGTCGGTGGATGGATCCGCTCAAGCCGGAACACGGCAATCACGTCCTTGCAGCGGTGATTTGCATCGCGCTCACGGCGCTTTCCATACTCGCATCCGTTCTTAAAGCGGTCTTCTTATGAAGGAAAAGATTTCGGAAAACATTCAAGGGGAGGGTTTCGAGGCTATCCGCCCAAACTGATCATTTCCATTTTTTTTCTAGCATTCGGCCGGTATTCCCCTGAATTCATGGCTTCAAGCCTTTCCTCCGAATAGCGGTTTGTTCTCGCCCGCCAGGCTTTATATATGGTTTCGTAAATCTCCTCGTCGCCCGCTCCTTTCCGCATCAATTTCTTGAGATCGATGCCTCCATCCGCAAACAGGCACATCACCAGCTGACCGTCCGATGTCAATCTTGCGCGGGTACATGCCGCGCAAAAAGGCTCGGTTACCGACGCAATCACTCCCACTTTCCCAATGCCGTCGACAAATTGGTAATTTACGGCGGGAGCGCTTTCGTCATTGCGGCCGATTTCCTTCAAAGGGTATTTCGCATGAATCGCACTCAGTATTTCCTTCTTGGAAACCATCCTCTCGGAAACCCAGTTGTTCGAATTTCCGACGTCCATGTATTCGATAAAACGGATCCAAAAACCGTTCTTTCGGGAGAATTCCACAAGATCAATGATATCGCCGTCGTTGACTCCGCGCTGGATTACCGAGTTTATTTTTATCGGATCCAATCCGCAGCGCTTTGCTTCAAAGAGTCCTTCCAAAACGCTGGCCAGCTCATTCCGTTTCGTTATCACCCGGAATTTTTCCGCGGAGATCGTATCCAAACTTATATTGATCCTTTTTAATCCGGCCTGAACCAACCCGGGCGCTTTCCGACTCAGCATAGATGCATTGGTTGTCAGAGAAAGGTCCCTCAGGCCTTTGATTTTTGCCAGCTGACCTATCAGATCCTCAAGACCATGTCGCAAAAGCGGCTCGCCTCCGGTCAAGCGGATTTCTTCAACTCCCAGACGGACGAAAAGATTTGCGAGCCGGGAAATCTCTTCAAATGTAAGGATTTCGCGCCTGCTGATCCATTCATAGTTGTCGAGCGGCATGCAATAATTGCAGCGAAAATTGCACCGGTCCGTTACGGATATCCGAAGATCCTTCAGCGGGCGTCCCAAGACATCTTCCACATCCGATTGAGAAGCTTCATTTCCAGTCATTTGCGTTCCAAGCTCCCTTTCCTTCAAAAAAACCTTTTTTATAATATCACGGTTGTCCGGGTTCGGTTCAACTTGCTTCCAAAATAAGGCCGGCCGCTGCTTTTGCGTTCGACGCGCTCATCGCCCCATCCTCAATCCGGATCAATAGTTTCATAAGCGGGCTTCTGAAAGCGCCGCCACGCCAAACAGCCATTCACTTTTTTTCTTTTCGCGGCGCATGGGGTATGATGCAGGACTCACGAAACCGCAATTCGCGGCCCTTTTTATTTGAAGGACAGGAGATGCCCGAAATTACCCATGTGATCTACGATAATGACGGATTGCTTATGGACACCGAGCCGTTTTACACAAAAGCGCATGAAATCGTCGCGGCCCGTTACGGCAAGATTTTTGATTGGTCCGTCAAGTCAAAAATGATCGGCCTGAGGGCGGAGGATTCCGCCAAAGTGATGATCAACGCTCTGCAGTTACCTATGTCCATAGAAGAATACCTTCAAGCGCGCAAACATCTTTTAGAAGAGATGTTTCCCAGCGCGGAGCCTATGCCCGGAGCTGTTCGCTTAACCCGTCATTTGTACCGGGCCGCGGTCCCGCAGGCGGTGGCAACAAGCTCGGACCGCCGCCATTTTGAAATCAAAATCACCCGTCATCGGGAGTGGTTCCGAATTTTCGAGTGCGTGGTAACCGGGGACGATCCGGAGATTGCGCGCGGAAAGCCCGCCCCCGACATCTTTCTGGCAACCGCAAGGCGCATGCAGGCGCATCCGTCCGGTTGTCTGGTATTGGAAGATTCGCCCATGGGCATCGAAGCCGCTCTTTCCGCCGGCATGTACGCTGTGGCCGTGCCCGATCCGCATATGGACCCGCAGGCTTATCGAAATGCCCATCAGGTTATCCCAAGCCTGAATGATTTGGATTTATCCTATTGGGGATTGCCGCGATTATAATCCCGCCCAGCGCATTTAACCACGCATGACTGCGCCCCAATCAAGGTTCCCGGCGAACAGCCGGATTCTCGACCATTGCCGCAATGGCGTTCGCGGCAATCAGATCTCCGCCCCGTCCGATGCTTTCTCTTGGATGCGCACTCTCCCCTATGCGCTGCAGGCTTCCAGACAGATTTCCGCGGTACAAATCGGAAGCGCGAATATGTACAAACCGGAGATATTTTTTTATGGCGGCCTCAAGAACCCTGTATTCCAGAAAATCACTTCGATCCGCGTATATCAGCGGTTTTTGATTCACCAGGCAGTCCGACAAAATCCCAAATCCCGGCTTGGACACCACTACGTCCATGGAAGCTACAATATCGTCGAAGCAAATCTGAGAACGGTCCAGGCAATGAATGTTGCTTCTGCTCCATTCGAGCGGCCGCACAGTGAAGAATTCGTAATCTTTGATCCGAGCAACGGCATCCAGAGCATCCTCATTCCACTCGAGAGTCGTAAAAGACAAAAGCGCCCATTTCTTATCTCCCCGGCAGCCGGTAAGTCCCGTTATTCTATTTCGCCGGGGATTTCCCGGCGCCGCGGTCAGCGGGATATCCAGGATCCGCGGAAAAACACTCATATCTCCGCAAAACGGCAAACGCAATAAAAGGCCGGCTTGCGAATACTGTTCTTTCAGGACATCCACAATCTCCCGCCATCCCGAATCCCGTTCGACGAATTCCGAGTAGATCCAGTCCCAGCTGAAATTTCCGACTGCAACGCTTGGAATGCCGAGCGCGGCGGCCGCTTCGATCGGGATAGCCGGAATATCGGTCACGACGACTCCCGCATTTATTTGCCGAAGGAAATCGCTTTCCCGCCCTACCAATTCCGCGCGCCGAGCATAGAGCTCCCGCACCCGGCCCAGCGTGGCGGCGACATCCACACGAATGGAATCCCTCTGAACCATGCCGACATCGAGGGCTTCGGCACGCGGAGTCCACTGAGAATCGCCCATCCGATCCCGCAAAAAAGAAGCATGCAGATTGCTGACGACATGAATGCCAATCCGCGGATGCAGCCGTTTGACGGCTCGTATAATCTGGCAGGATCGGACTCCATGACCATAACCGTGCGCGCTTATGTAATAGGCAATGGAATGAGCTTCAGCGTTCTTCACCATGTTTATGCGGAGTGCATCTCAAGCCAACGCTCCGCCCGAATTGCGGCCATGC
Source organism: uncultured Acidobacteriota bacterium (assembly GCA_964506795.1). Classification (GTDB taxonomy): domain Bacteria; phylum Acidobacteriota; class UBA6911; order UBA6911; family UBA6911; genus UBA6911. The sequence continues at coordinate 28,952 of CAZDMR010000018.1, forward strand.
ATCCGAATCCTGCGGCAGTGATCGCCTGGCGGTAATATCTGTCGTGCACATCGCCCGCCGTGAAAACTCCCTCCATGCTGGTTTCCACGTTATTGCGCGCGAGGATATATCCCATATCATCCAGGTCGAGAACCCCTTTCAGAAATCCAGTATTGGGTTGATGCCCGATCGCCATGAAAACCCCGCTGACAGGTTCAATCCACTCTTCGCCGGTTTTCACATTCTTGAGCTTTACGGCTTGGAGAACATCGTCTCCCCTGTATTCAGTCACCACCGTGTTCCACATAAACTGGATTTTTGGGTGTTCGGCCGCCCTCCGCTGCATTATTTTACTTGCCCTCAGCGCTTCCCTCCTGTGCACCAATGTTACCCTGGAAGCATTGTGGGCCAGAGTAAGCGCTTCTTCGATTGCGGTATCCCCCCCGCCGACAACCATTACGTGCTGGTTCCGGAAGAAAAGTCCATCGCATACGGCGCAAGCCGAGAGTCCGCGATTCCGGAACATGGCCTCATTCTCAAGCTCCAGCCATTTGGCGTTCGCGCCGGTTGCGATAATAGCCGAACGCGTTTCGTGCCACCCCGATTTGGACCGGAGCCGGAAGGGACCTCCCGGCTTGAAGCTTACTTCTTCGACATCCTCCTCGATCATCTCCGTCCCGAATTTCAAAACCTGCGTTTTCATAAGATCCATCAACTCAGGCCCGGAAATTCCCTTGGGAAAGCCCGGAAAGTTTTCTATCTCGCTTGTAAACATCAGCTGGCCCCCGGGCATCTGCTGGCCTTTTGGTTCCGAAGAAAGCAGCAATGGAGAAAGATTGGCACGGGCGGCGTATATTGCGGCGGTGTAGCCCGCCGGCCCCGATCCGACAATAACAACATCGTACATAGCAACACCCATTATCCTGTTTGAGATCAAAAATCCGGGAAATTATAAGCCACCGGCTCGATTTTTTGCAGAGGGGACAAACGGCGTCCCGGAGATTCTCCTTGCGCGGATCAAGTGACCACCGAAGGCCGCCCGCATTCCAGCGCATCGCGCAAACGAAAAGCCTCGCCGGCATACTCAACAAGCGGCTGCAGCACCTCGGCCATAGGCTCGTCGCTTCGATTGCGGTATCGCTCAAAATAAAGCCGCAGAGTGGCTCCCTGCGTTCCCGTTCCCGAGAGCCGTCCCACTATGCGGGATCCGTCATCCAAAAGAATTCGGATTCCCTGTCCGCGGCTGATACTGCCGTCCACGGGATCGACATAGCTGAAATCATCCGCTTGATAGATGGCCGCCGAACCCAACGAAGCCCCCGGAATCGTTTCGATTCCGGCCCGCAATTCCTCGATCACGCGCTCGGCGGCCGCAGGATCCAATCCTTCATAGTCGTGCCGCTGAAAATAACTGCGCCCGAAGGCGCTCCAGTGCTTTTCAACCAATTCCACAACGGAACTTTTCGTCGCCGCGAGGATGGAAAGCCAGGCAAGCACAGCCCATATTCCGTCTTTTTCACGCACATGATCCGAGCCGGTTCCGAAACTTTCCTCGCCGCAGATCGTGCATTTCCCCGCATCCATCAGATTCACGAAAAATTTCCATCCGGTGGGCGTTTCGTAGCACGGGATACCCAGTTTTTGCGCAACCCGATCCAAAGCGGTGCTTGTAGGCATCGAACGCGCCACTCCGGACAGACCGGCTCGATATCCCGGAATATATTCGGAGGCATGCGCTGCAATAATGGCGAGAGAATCGCCCGGGCTGACGAAAAAGCTGCGCCCCAGAATCATGTTTCTGTCTCCGTCCCCGTCGCACGCAGCTCCCATATCCGGGGCATTGGCGCTGGACATGGTCCGAACAAGCTCCGAAGCGTGCACTTGATTGGGGTCCGGATGAAGACCCCCGAAATTTTCCAGAGGCACGCCGTGGATAACGGTTCCGGCGGGAGCCCCGATTTGTTTTTCAAACAGCTGCTCCGCATAAATTCCCGTAACCCCATGCATGGCGTCAAAGGTCAGTCTGAATCCATTTTGAAACAGTCGGCTTAGGGCATCAAAATCAAAAATCTTTTTCATCGCGGCGCCGTATTCTTCAACCGGATCGACAACGGTGACCCGCGAATCTCCGAGAAGTGTCGTCCCTTCGCGATCGATGTCCACTCCGGAGAATTCCATCGTAAGGAAACGGCTGATTCTCCGAGTCTCAGCATATATCCCCTCGGTAACAGACTGCGGCGCCGGCCCGCCGTTCCGGACGTTGTATTTGATCCCGAAATCCCCGTCCGGCCCGCCCGGATTGTGACTTGCAGTAAGCAGCAACCCCCCAAAAGCGCCGTGAGCGCGAATCAATACCGACATAGCCGGCGTCGACAATAATCCTCCGCGGCCCACAACAATGCGGCCGAAGCCGTTCGCCGCCGCCATTCGGATTATGGCTTGGGCGGCGGCGCGATTGAAAAACCGGCCGTCCCCGCCCAGCACCAGAGTTTCCCTGGAAAAATCAACATCGGCGTCTCGGGCTGCATCATCAAATATGGATTGCACGAAATTTTCTATGTAATGAGGCTGGATAAAAACACGCGTTTTTTTTCGAAGGCCGGACGTCCCCGGCCGTTGATCTTCAAAAGGTTTGGTTGAAACTGTCCGTATTTTTTTATCGCTCATACCCAAAGGATACCGCAAGACGGCCGCAACCTTCGAGTGTTTATGCATAGGAATCGAAAATCTCGCCCCGCCCCGCAAGCGGAAACACAAACCCGGCCGCCGGTGGATGTTTCGGCGCCGTAAAGTGCCGTGCCTAGCCGGCTCCTTTATGATATTCTGTTTTTTGATTTGATCTCCCGGAGTCCATGAGAAAAGACCGGGAAAGAGAACGCGCATTAGGGATCGGATTTGCTTTCGCACGAAACCGATCAGCGTTCTTGGCTTTTTCATTATCAATACCAAACCGCCTGTGATTCCCGTGAGCTTTCAAAATGTTTTGCTTCTCTTTTCCCGCTGCCGGGGAAAACTTCGAAGCGCGCGATTTAAGTTCCTGTTCCCCGCTCTTCTGGCTGCGGTTACCGTCGCATTCCATCTTCCCGGGCAGGACGGTTGGACGGAGAAGCAGCTGACGGACCTTTCTCTCAGAGAAAAAATAGCCCAACTTGTTCTGATTCGAGTTCCAGGCAGATTTATCAACCGGCGTGACCCGCAATACCTGGCCATACGAAACCATATACGGTTGAATGATATCGGCGGAGTGGTTCTTTTCGCGGGAAATGTCTATGAATCCGCCGTTCTCCTCAATGAGCTTCAAACACTCTCCCGATTGCCTCTCCTCGTGGCCGCCGATTTTGAAAACGGGGTGTCGTTTCGAATTGCGGATACGACATCCTTTCCCTGGGCAATGGCCCTGGGCGCCACCGGCTCGGAGCTTTACGCTTACCGCCAGGGCGCCGTTACTGCGCGCGAATCCAGAGCGCTCGGCGTTCATTGGATTTTCGCCCCGGTCGTGGATATAAACAACAATCCCGATAATCCGGTGATCAATATCCGTTCCTTCGGCGAGCAACCCGATCTTGTCGGCCGCTTGAGCGCCGCTTTCATCCGCGGGGCCAAAAACTCGGGGGTCCTAACAACAGCCAAGCACTTTCCCGGCCACGGAGATACGGCGGTCGATTCCCATCTCGGCCTTCCCGTGGTGCAATCGGATATGAACCGTTTGCAATCCGTCGAATTTGAGTCGTTTAAGAGCGCCATCCGGGCCGGTGTGGATTCCATAATGACAGCTCATATGGCCGTGCCCAAAGTTACGGGTGATAAGCAGCTGCCTTCAACGCTTTCCGAAAAAATGCTGACCGACATATTGTGCGACAGCCTTAAATTCGACGGGATCGTAGTCACCGATGCGCTTGAAATGGCCGGCATCACAAACCATTACTGGTGCGGCCTCGCCGCCGTCCGCGCAATAAAGGCAGGCGCCGATGTTCTGCTGCTGCCTCCGGATGCCGCCGTGGCCGTTGATGAAGTCGAGCGCGCCGTGCGCCGCGGTGACATTTCCGAAACCAGAATAGACCGATCGCTGCGCAAAATTCTCAGTGCAAAAAGCCGATTGGGCTTGCACCGAAACCGCCTGGTTCCCATCGACAGGATCGCGGAAATAATCGCATCGCCCCAAAACACCGAATTAGCTCAGGAAATCGCCGATCATTCAATCACCGCCGTGAAAGATGCAACACATCTGCTTCCGCTCAATCCACTGAGCGGCGCCCGGGTGTTCAGCCTGGTTCTATCCGCCGGTTTGGATTATTCGCCGGGGGCGGTATTCCAGGCTGAAATGAGGAAACGCTTTCCCGATATCCGTACCGCCTGGGCGGATGAGCGCATTCCGGAGGACCTTTCGTCCAGCATTGGCAGATACGCCGCCGAATCCGACCTTATCGTTCTGTCCGTCATGGCCCGCCTTGGATCCTACGGCCGCCACTTTTCAATCCCGAAAAGCCAGAGGCTAATTCTCCAGCGGCTCACCGCCGCCCATAAGCCCCTGATCTGCGTCATTTTCGGCAATCCTTACGCATTAAGGCTGTTCCCTGATATCGGAACCTGCCTTCTCACTTTCAGTTATTCCGATGTATCCCAGACCGCCGCAGCCAAGGCGCTCTCGGGCGCCATCGAAATCAGCGGAAGAATGCCCGTTTCTATACCTCGCTATGTGAGAGCGGGCCGAGGGCTTCAGGTTCCAAAAATTGAAATGCAATTGCGCCGTATTTCCGGCGAGAGCGCCCGGCGTTGGGACCGCGCCTTCCGGGATTCCAAGCGTCTGCTGGAATCCTATATAGCTTCCGGCACATTTTCAGGAGCCCATCTGGCAGCCGGCCTGGAAAACAGGATTCTTCTGGATTTTTACGAGGGCGCGACCGCGCATTCCGCTGATTCCGCGAGAGTATCCTTCGATACTCTGTATTCCGCACCTTCCCTGTCCAGGATTATGGCGGTCTCCTCCGCTGCCATGCTCGCATTGGATTCCGGCGGTCTCCTCCCCGATTTCCCCATAAGCGATTTCGTCGCCGAGTGGAAAGAAAACGATTATTTTGCCGTCGGCGATTTATGGCAGAGTTTTTCCAACGCAGCCCTGCCGGAAGCAGAAATTCACAGGAATGAGGATCTTCTAAAGGATATTATATCCCGCGTCTCCGGGACGTCTTGGGAAGGTTTCCTCAAACAGAAGCTATTGGACCCCCTGCGCTTGCATAGCACGCGTTTTATTGCACCGGGGGATTTCTGCGGGAGCCTGGCTTACTCGGGCGAGTGGAAAGAGCCGTCCTTTTTCACAAACGCGCGGGACATGGCTGTCTTCGCCCAATTGATGTTGAATCGCGGCGCTTACGACCACCGGCGCTTCTTGCACCCCCAAACGATTGAAAGTTTCACCCTCTGGCGAGGCGTTTGGGAAAAACCGGCCGCTTCAGAATGGTCCGGCGAAAGCCTCTCCCCTTCGGCCTTCGGCCATTATGCGCCTACAGGATCTTTTCTTTGGATCGATCCCGAAAAACAGTTGTTTGTAGTATTGCTGGCAAACGGATCTCCTGAAGACCCGCGCATTCCCCAAGCCCAGCGCAAACTTGCCCAATCGGTCGTTTCCGCCATGCTGAGAAGCCTGTCCGAGAATTAGATGGGTCGCGCGCAGAGCGCCTGCGCCGCGAGATCGCTGCTCGAGGAAGAAGCGGCGATATAGCCATTCCAGCAAAAGTTTATGAATTATCCGGGTCAATCGGGCAGGTAGTAGCGCTGCGACCGCGGAAGCCTGCCCTTAAAGCCGAGAAAAAAGAAAAATGCGAACGCAGCGACAAAAACCGCAAGCCTCAGGGAATCCAATTCATAAGAAGTCCATCCAATCCGGCTTCCCAGCCTCCATGCGGTCCAGGCAAGAATTTGTGTCGGGACTACCGTCCAAATGGCGACATAGAACCAAGCCTTCTCAGATCCCTCATTCTTCGTGGAACGCCGCGCCCTGGGAGTCCAATCCATAAATGTCGCCAGCACAATCCCAAGTGCAAGAGGATAATATAAATAGCGATACAACGCCGCAATATGCCAACGGCCTGTCGCTACGGCGAGCACGAGTCCCAGGAAATTCAGCGTAAACGGCACCAATAGATCAATCCACGCTGCTGTATAGCAAACAACGCGATAGGGCAGATTTTTTTGATCCTTTCCGTAGTACTTTACGTACGGTTGAGGTTCCACTCCCGGAAGCCGTCCGGCTATCCCGCGCAATATGCAAACAACCAATACAATGCCCAACCATATCGCATGCCTTCGGTCGGGGCCGTGCAAATAAAGCGCGTAAGTCAAGTGCCCGGGCAATATGAAAAAAACCCAGATCCATATGGGCAAGTGAAGGACTCTGTAATACCTTTTATTTCTTTCCCGCTCGACGACTTTTTTCATTTTTCTCCGATGCAAAATTAAAGATTTGCCATGCCGCATTCCAGGTCCCGCGTAATTTGCAGCGGGTCGGTCCCGGGCTTAAATCGCATCGCGGATCCAATGGTTACCGTTACCGTCCCCGGCCGCGTCATTTTCCTGCCTGTCTTTTTAAGCGCATACAACCCGTCTATCCTGATAGGAACAACCGGCACATTCAGGTTTATTGACAGCAGGCCGATTCCCGCGCGGAAGGGTCCCAGATTGCCGTCAGGCGTTCTCCGCCCTTCCGGGAAAACCAGTATGGAATACCCTCGGTCGACCGACTCCCCGGCAAAAGAAAAACTTTCGCGAAATCCCGTTTTTTGAGGCAGCGGGAAAACATTAAAAAGCGCCGTCACCAGCCAATAGGATAATTTCTCGGCGCATCTTTTTGCAAAAGACATATGTCGGGGAGGATTCCGCATCTCCTTGAGCATTTCTCCTATCATGGCCACGGCCAGACGATGTCTGAACCTAAACGGCAGCGCCGCCAGGATGAAGCCGATATCGACTTCGGTGACGTGATTGGCAATGAATAAAAGCGGCCCTTTCAAATCCCTGAGATTTTCACGCCCCAGAATCCTGGGACGGGCCATTATCATCGTTGCCGGCCAGGACAGCCCGTAATACGCAAGCGTCCTTAAAGCGGAAACCGGCGCTCTTTGAGCCCAGCGCGGATACTGGTAAGCGGCTCCTTGCGCCGCATCCGGCTGATTCAGAATCCCTTCGAGATCTTCAATGGTGCTTGCAGAAGTGAAGCGGGATTCATCTAAATCCACCTGAAAACGGTCTTCCAATACGCTTAACAGTTCCACTCTCTCAATGGAACTCAAGTTCAAGTCCCTTGATAAATCGCGGCTCTGCGGCATTTCACCGGCTCGTCTCCCGGTAACGCGGCTGATAAGATCGGCGAGCATCCCTCCTTCGGCGGAGGCGCCGGTTTTCCCTTCAAAATAGGAATCGACGAATTCTTGAATCATTTTGCTATGCGGCTTTTGAGTGGGAGTTCTCGGAAAGTCTTCCTGCGGCCAGACAAGCCAGCGCCGGATGTGCTGAAATTCGGACAAGGATTCGTTGGCGCGCCGGATTACATCTTCCGCCTCCTGATTTCTGTCATGAAAGATTAAAACGGCGCAGGGTTCCGCATTCCCGCCCCGCTGAACTCCCGCCACCACGCAATCCCGGATTTCGGGTTGCCGCCGCAAAGCGCTTTCCAGGTCTTCAGGATAAATATTCATTCCTTCGGGACTTACAAAAACATTTTTGCGGCGTCCTTTAAAATATAGATTTCCCTCCTCATCCAAAGCCCCCAAATCTCCCGTATGGAACCATCCCTCTTCACCGTAGACCGGTTTTATTTCCTTTCCCTGGTAATAGCTTTCCGCGATGCTCCCGCCGCGAACCAGAATCTCTCCATCAGGCGCCAGACGCATCTCCCGGCCGGGCAGGACTTTTCCGATGGATCCTTTGCTCAGCTTCATTGGATGATTGATGCTGATCAGCGAGGTGGTTTCGGTTAATCCATAACCTTGAATGACCGCGAAACCCAAGCGCTGCCAGAATTGTTCCGAGTCCGCATCTAAACTCGCCCCCCCCGAAATAAAAGCCCAAAACTTCCAACCGAACTGCCCATGGATTTTTCTGAATCGAAACCAGCGCTTTAGAAAGTGCTCGCCCAGCGCTCTGTCAAATTGCTTTTTAAAGTCGGGTTCGGTTTTATCCATGTCCCGCTCAATCTTGCTTCGGAGGGTTTCTATAATCCTCGGAACGGTCACAAGAACGGATATGCGCTCCCTTTTAATTGTTTTAATTATTTCGGAAGGATTGAGGGTATCGTGAAAAACGACGGTGCTCCCCAGTATTTGAGGGACGAAGAGGCCTAGAAACTGGCCGAACACATGGCTTAGGGGCAGCAGGTTCAGGAATCGAAGCGGGTGAAAAACTCGTTCGTATTTAAGATATTTGCCTATTTCGCGTTCCAGCGGAGCGAGGTTGGCCAGGATGTTTTTATGCGAAATCACTACGCCCTTCGGATCCGCCGTTGTCCCCGACGTAAACACGATCTCCGCGGTATCCGTTTCTTTAAGATCAGGCGCCGCAAACGCTGTTGAAGGATGGCGATGGACCAGCTCCGCGATGTTCTCGAACGCAATCGCGGGCAACGCCGAATCGATTTGCTCCTGGCCGCGAGAGCAGATGCAAAGACGGGCTTCAACATCGCGGCAGACTCGCTTTGCAAAATCCAAAGACGCGGTACGATCCATGGGAATAACAACCGCGCCTCTTAGAATGCAGGCAAAAAAGGATATCACCCATTCCGCGCAGTCCTCGCCCCATAAAAAAACCCTGTCGCCGCGGCCGACGCCTCGATCCTCAAGCTCCCTTGCCAGCTGATAAGAGAGATCGGCTATTTGCCCATAGGACCAACGCAAAATGCGATAACCGCGCCGATGGATGTATGCGGCATCGGATCCCCTTGATCTAAATTTTTCTACAATCTGAACCAGCGTTCTATCCGTCGTCATAAATGCATCCTGCGCTTTCCAGTGAACGGCGGCCCGGGAGCCCTTTGAAAACAAAAAAGGTGCCGCAAATCCGCTTCGGAAGCTCCAAAATCAATTGGGATTTTACAAATTATCACGGATTAAAGGGATTTAATCTGTTGAATTCGCAAAAAACCGCGGTTTACTTTTTTAATGTCGCAGTCGTTTAGCGCGTGTGTCCCTATCAGAGCGGCTGCACGTCGGAAGCATCTATTTCAACGGAAACGGCCTGACGAATCAAATCGACCTGCAACACAAAGCGGAATTTCCCCCGTTTCTTAACCAAAATGCCCTGAATTCCCTTGAGGGGTCCGGCAATGACTTCCACTCTGCTTCCCACTTTCACGTACGGATAAGGATCCATTGAAATGCTGGATTCCAGGAATCTCCGCACGTATTGGATCTGTTCTTCGGGAACCGGATCAGCATGGCCCTGGTGGCCTATGAACCGGACAGCGCCCGGTATATTTAGAACTTTAAACCGGTTTTCCGGCGTATTGATATGGTTTATAAAAATATAACCGGGGAACAGCGGGATCCATATTTTTTTCTTGCGGTCTTTCCAGCGACTGAGGACTTCGCGCATCGGAAGAAATACTTCTATTTTCCTTTCCGTAAGCTCGCTCAGCATTTTTTTTTCAAAACGACTGCGGGTGTAAAGAGCATACCATTTAGGTTCCAGGACCTCTATACCATCCGCATGTCGCAGGCCCGGCGATTCGGATGAAACATCGTTCAGTCGTTCAATCATCGTCACTCTTTTAAGCGAAAAAATAACCGAGCCCGAAACCAACTCCGCGACTCTGTCAAGAGAACAAGCCGGATTTTCGGTTGAATATAGCGATTGCCTCCGCGGCTGTCAAGTGAAGCGGCTTCTTTGATTGATAGATAAAAACTGTAAATAAAGGATTAAAAGAACCGCTGGAAACCAGCCGGTTCTTGCCTTTTTAGGCCGGATTATTGCGAAGCTTCTGCTTCGCCGGCGAATCTTCATGAATCATCCGGATTCATGCCGAAACAAACGCAAATGCTTTGTCGCATTAGAAATATTGTCAGCTTTGGCATTCACAGGCATACTAATTCCTGTCCGGATCCGGGACGCACATCCATTGTCCCCTATCATGGAGGCTTTATTGTCGAGTTCCAAAATTGTCGATATAACAGTTCCGGGTATCCTAAAAAAGGCGGCGCGCATAATCCGCGAGGGAGGCCTTGTCGCCTTTCCAACGGAGACGGTATATGGATTGGGAGCGGACGCGGAAAACGCCGAAGCGGTCGCCCGCATTTTTGAAGTCAAGGCCAGACCGCGCATGGATCCCGTAATCATTCATGTCGCCGACCCTCAAGGAGCCGAACGATACGGAAAATTTCCGGAATATTCTCATCGCCTCATGGAAAAATTTTGGCCTGGCCCGTTGACCCTGGTAGTGGAAAAAACGCCGTTGGTTCCGCCCATTGTCACTGCGGGTCTTGAGACAGTGGCCGTTCGTATTCCCGCTCACCCGGCCGCGTTGGCGCTGATTGAAGAATCCGGCCGCGGGATCGCCGCTCCCAGTGCCAATCCTTTCGGTTACGTAAGTCCGACCGCAGCCGCACATGTCGCCCAACAACTCGGAGATCGCATAGACTTAATTCTCGACGGAGGCCCTTGCGCGATCGGCGTGGAATCCACCATTCTTTCGCTCACAGGCCCGATTCCCCGCGTTCTCAGAGCAGGCGGTACGCCGATTGAGGCGCTTCAGGATGCCGTTGCAGCCCTCGAAATCCGCGCCGGCGCCGCGCCGCGGATCCAGGCCCCGGGTCAACTGCCACGCCATTATGCAACGCATACGCGCCTGCAAATCGCCGACCCGGCTTCAGAAAATCATAGACCAGACGAAAAGACCGGCCTTTTGACCCTGACCGCGCCTGCGAACCCGCAAATTTATACAGCGGTGGAAATCCTTTCTGCGACGGGAGATCTCCGAGAAGCCGCAGCCAATCTCTTTGGCGCTCTGAGACGCCTGGATTCGCTTTCGCTGGACAGAATCATCGCTCGGCCGGTACGGGAAGAAGGACTCGGTTTGGCCATTATGGATCGGCTCCGCCGCTGTTCGGCCGAGAGACGCGAATAGGCCAGCGCATGCAGCCCTGTTGCGGGGCGCCGGCACTGCCGCCCTTATTTAAACGTAGGAAACCTGAGTGAAGCCATTGAAAAGAGGAATCGCGCAAATCAGCCCGAGCCTAAATCAATCCTTTGATAAGTGAAATCTATGCGCTTTTTCTGAGTTCGACCAAAACCTGGCGAGCTACAGCCTTCAGACTGGGCAGGATACCCACGCCCTGAGTCGCGACCGCTTCAAAAACAGGCTCGCCCTTTACGAGCAACTGCCGCTCGAGTTCTTCTACCGGCACGGCATTGGGCAGATCGCGCTTGTTGAGTTGAAGGACATAAGGGATTCTTTCCAAATCGAATCCTTGCGCCTTGAGATTCTGCGCAAGGTTGGATATAGATTCCAGATTAGCATCCATGCGTTCTTCCTGGGAGTCGGCTACGAAGACAACTCCGTCCACGCCTTTAAGAATGAGTTTACGGCTGGAATCGTAGAACACCTGTCCCGGCACCGTATAGAGGTGAAACCGCGTTTGAAAGCCGCGAATCTGGCCAAGGTCCAGCGGCAGGAAATCAAAGAAGAGCGTTCGCTCCGTCTCGGTAGCAAGGGAAATCATCTTGCCTTTGTTTTCTGGGCTGGTGATCTGGTAGATATATTGCAAATTGGTTGTTTTGCCTCCCAGACCAGGCCCGTAATAAACAATCTTGCAGTTGATTTCTCTGGCAACATAATTGATGAAAGTCAAGGCTGATTCCTTCAGTCTATTGATTATTGATAATTTATCTTCCCAAGAGCTCTTCAAGCTCCTCATCACTGAACTGAAGAGTGTTTATGTCGGACGCCGTTTTTTCAATTCTCCGCTGGAAATCCCTTATTACATCTTCAAGCAGCAGAGTAGTCCGTTTGCATTTATAGCGCACCAATCCCGAAGACGCCGAGGCATCGAAAACCAACACCAAAGAAAACTTTTTGAGCAGATCTGAAATGAAAAGGCTTCTCTGGCGTCCCTGATGAATAAGCACCGAAAACTCCCTTTCTCCGACGATGTTGGCCAAACCGTCTGTAGCTGCGAGGTTTGCCGCCGCCAGGGATGAAAGAGACGTGCAATCAATGTTTTTTGCGGGCCCTGAAATAACTATCGGTTCGCCGCTTCGGCTTATCAGCAGCACCAAATCAGCCCTTAATTCCTTCTGCATCTTGGCCAAAATGGCTTGTATGCGTTGGAATTCAAGTTCATGCAAAACAAATGTATCGGAGATCACGTTTAAATACTATTCTATCCTATTACTGAAGAAGCACTTAGAGACAATGTCTTTTCCGGCTTTGCCGCTTCCACCGCCATATCTCCCCACCCTTCATGGAAAATAAAACGCCAGCCTTCAGCCGCCAGATAATGCCTCATTGACCCTCTGTTTTGCCTGCATTGCCCAACATCCAAGCTCAACAAGATCTTGCGCTTGACTTATCGTCTGATTTTTCTTAATAATACAGTCAAAATTTGAACATTCGGTTCTTTATGGCGTTAATCATTCACCTAAAGAGATTTATGGGTTATTAATGGCGAAGGCTTCGGCACACGGAAAAACGGCAAAGGGAAAATCTAAAAGACTTTCAAGCACCACCAAAAAGGCTAAGTCGAAAGTTGCAGCAAAACCCTCCCGTCGCAGCAACCCGGCGAAGGCGCACCGGGCTTCCAATAAACCAAAAAGCAAAGGAGCGCAGAAATCAAAGAAACAATTGAAGAAAAAGACACCTTCTCCCGCACGGCGTTCCCGCGGGGCACAAAGCGCGGTCATCGAAGAGAAATCCAAGAAATCCGCATTGAAGAGTGCGTCGCCTTCCTTCGTCAGCGAACCGCCGCGCCTGCTGCGCCAAACCAAGACGACCGCTGCCGCCATTGCCCTTCTGGAAAAGGGAATACAGCTTATTTATAAAAAGGATTTTAAGAAAGCCCGCGGGGAATTAAACGCTCTTCTCGAAAAATATCCCAAAGAAATAGAAATTCTGGCGCGCGCGCGCAGCTATATTCAAATCTGCGAGCGAGAGGAAACGCTTCATAAAAAGCCGCCCGTCGCCACCGACCAGCTGTATGCCATGGGCATCCTGGAGCATAACAAGGCCAACTATGATTCTGCAATATCCTATTTCCAACAATCGCTTGAAATGCATCCAAATGCGGACTACATCTACTATTCCGTAGCGGCATCCATGGCAAAAAAGGGAGACGTGGCGGGATCCCTGGAAAACCTTCGCAAGGCGGTGGAATTAAACGAAGACAGCCGCATTTACGCAAAGAACGACGCCGACTTTTCAGCGCTGCAAACCAACAGCGAATTCACAGAGCTTGTGGGGCTGGTTCCCTCCCCCGAGGCGGAGACGAAGTTTTAGCCCGGCTATTCCACAATGCCGACGCGTGAAACAGGCCAGTAGCTGAAAATTGCTTTGCCGTAAATGAGGCTCCGCTCGACAAAGCCCCAGCTTCGGCTGTCGTTGCTGGAATTGCGATGGTCCCCCAAGACAAAATAATGCCCGGCCGGCACCAGCACCTTTCGGCACGATTTATAATCCCGATAATAGGGCTCCAAGTACGGCTCGCACATGCGAACACCGTTAACATAGACATCCCCGCGCCGTATTTCCACTTCATCCCCAGGCAGGCCCAGTACTCTTTTTATGAAGGATTTGCTTCGGTCTCTCGGATACCAGAAGACGACGACATCTCCCCTCTGGATATCTTTAAACCGGTAAATAAATCGGTTGACGAAAATCCTGTCCTGGTCCGCCAGTTGAGGCTGCATGCTTGTCCCCTCAACCTTGACCGGTTGGACGACAAAAACAACGATGAAGATCGCTATCGCAAAAGCAAAAAAGATATCCCGGAACCAGGACTTCAACTCCAACGCCAATTGAAATTTTCCGCTTTTTAATTGAGCTTCGCTTTCGCGGTCGTTTGCCTCTTCCATTGCCGAATGTAATTCCCCTCTAATTCTCGATATACCAAAACATTCATTCTTAAGCTATCAAGCGGCGCCGTAAAACTCAAATGCAATATCGCACCGCCGCTTAACCCGGATTATTCATGAATCTTCTACTGCGGCGGCGGATCCTCATGAATAATCCGGGTTAAGAGTCCGCAGCGACTTTTCTCCTCGGGATTTCGACACGGTCCAGATCCTCCAGCGCAATGACATTGCCGAAAATCTGCCGCGCCTCTTTCAGATGGCCCTCCGCATTGGGATAGCGTTGGGAAAAATGCGTCAGCGCCAAGCGGAGGACGCCGGCGGCCGATGCCGTGCCGGCCGCGCCGGCGGCGGTCGAATGAAAATAAACATCGGCTAGGTCCCGGTGTTCGGACGTATACGTCGCTTCCATAACAAGAAGGTCCGCGTTTCTTGCCAAGGCTACGGCTCCTTCGCAGGGGCGGGTGTCCATTACAAGTGCAAAAACGTTTCCGCCGCGTTTGACCGCGACATCTTCCAGCCTAATGATTCTTCCTTCGTGCCGGACTCGGCCTCTGCGCCGTAATTCGCCCACTATGGAGCCCTCGATTCCCTCAAGATCCAGCTTCTCGCGCAAAAAGTTGAAATGGGCCGGCTCTTCAAGCCGATAGCCCAGGGTGGGGACCGAGTGATCCAGCATGTGCGCCTTAAGCGTATACGCGTCCGTATGAATCAGTTCAATCATGGTTGAGGAAGCCGCAACCGGGTGCGGCACAATTTGAATATTCTTCTTATAAATCGCAGCCTCGCAGAGATGGTCGAAATATATCCGCCCGCTTTCGGGATAGTAGATATTCACAGGATGGCTGCTGTTTTCCAACGAAATTCTCTGCAAAATGCCGGCGAGCCCGAGACAATGGTCTCCGTGAAAGTGCGTGATACAGATATGCCGGATAGATCCCGCTGCCGCGCCCGCCAGCAAAAGCTGTCTTTGAGCGCCTTCGCCGGGATCAAATAAGAAATCCTCTCCATCCCACCGGAGCAAATACGCATTATGGTTTCTTTCTTTAGTGGGCAATTGGGCGCCTGTCCCCAAGGCTACCAATTCTCGGCCGCTCATGAATACTGTTTCCTCCCCTGAGGCATTATATGCCATAGGCGCGATGTTCCTAGAGCGAATGCCGATGATCAGCCGGGAAAGGCGCAGCGGGTTTCAAACACTTGAATGATTTGTTTCCGGGAAGGCCGCTGCTATAATTAAAGGTTTTTTATAGGAACGATCACAGGATCATGGCCGATTGCTTTGCCGGCCGTGAAGAAAGAACCGTATGAAGATAGCAGTATTAAGCGCCAGCCGTCATAAGAACTGCACGCTTAAGGATGTCGCCGGCGGATTCGGCACCGTGTTTACCGTCGGCGATTCGCCTTTTGCGCGCCTTTTGGAGCTGGCCAAGAGAAGAATCGCCTCCATTCCCAATATTACGCTTGCATACCTTGATTCCATTCTTTCGGCCTCCGGAGCGT
Organism: uncultured Acidobacteriota bacterium; assembly: GCA_964506795.1. Lineage (GTDB taxonomy): Bacteria > Acidobacteriota > UBA6911 > UBA6911 > UBA6911 > UBA6911. Next base: position 44,483 of record CAZDMR010000018.1, read on the forward strand.
CCGTCGAGATTCTGGACGTGCGCCGCGACGGCCAGCTTGTTCCAGCGGATCTTTATCTCATTTCATCTTCGATTGTGGACTGCAACTTTGAGCGCGAGCTCGGATTGGAAGCTAAGCAGCGTTACGGATGCCCGGTCGGCTACTTTGGCGCTTTTGCCGCGACTGTTCCTGAGTTCTTTTCCGATTGCGCCGATTTCATAGTGCGCGAGGAAATCGAAAACATCGCCCCGGCGCTGGCCCGGGGAGAAATTCCGGCAGGCCTCGTGTCGGCCGGTTTCGTCGAGGACCTTGATTCGCTCCCTTTCCCCAAATGGGAGAAATTCGACATCCGCAGATTTCGATACCAGATAGTGACAGGAAGGGGCGTTACCCTTCCCATGCTTGGAAGTCGCGGATGTCCCTATGCATGCAGTTACTGTCCCTATCGGGTGAACTCAAAATATAGGGTGCGCAGCGCGGAAAATATCATTGAGGAAATACGCTATCTCTCCAGGATTTATAACATCCGCGGCATTGCTTTCAGGGATCCCAATTTGACCTTGGACAAGAAAAGAGCGCGCGAATTTGCGGAACTCCTTCTGCGGGAAAATCTGGATATTCGTTGGGGGATGGAAGCCCGCATCGACCGGATGGATCCTGATCTGATTCAATTATTGTTTCGCTCGGGATTGCGAAGCATTGAAGTCGGAGTGGAGTCTTCCAATCCAAAGACGCTGGAAGAAAACAACCGAAAAACGACTCCAGCCAGCGAACAAGAACGCATCATTTCCTATTGCCATCAATTGGGCATACGCGTAATCGCAAATTATACCCTGGGCTTGCCGAACGATACCATCGAGGGAATCCGCGACACGATCCGCTACGCCAAGAAGCTGAATACGTTCGCCATTCAATTTACGGTAACCACGCCGTACCCCGGAACTCAATTCTACGAGAGCGTGCAGAATTCTATTTTTGAAAGGGATTGGGAGCGCTTTAACGGTTGGACGAGCGTTTTTTATCACCCCAGCATTACGCCGGAGGCCCTGCATCAATTGCGCGAATTCGCTTATGTTTCCTATCATCTGCGCCCGCGCTACGCATGGCGATTCTTGAAATCCACACTTTTGCATCCGCTGCTTTTCCAGTATGCCCGGACGGCCGTTCATCCTTCCAAGGGGATTTCCTAGCCGGAGGTACTACAAAAATTAACCCGCAGTATTGACGGCCTGCATTTGGGAGAGAAAATCCTCATTTTGCATCCATTCCCCGGACGGAAGTACCCGTTCGATATCCAACAGAATTTTTACGCTCTCCCGAAGCTTTCCTATTCCCAGAATGAAATCGGTGCCGCCATCCGCCCCAAAGGAAGGAGCCGGTTCTATTTCTTCGTCGAGGATATCGACCACCTCAGAAACTTTGTCGACAATAACACCCACTTCAACCCCGCGGATATGCACCACAATAATACAAGTCTCGGGGCTTGGTTCCGCCGCATCCAGCCCGAACCTAAGACGCAAATCAATGACGGGAATGATTTTCCCCCTGAGGTTGATAACTCCTTTAAGATACTCCTGAACACGGGGCACGCGGGTGATGGGATGCAGGCCTATGATCTCGTGGACATTCAAGATTGGGATACCGTACTCTTCCCCGGAGAGGAAGAAGGTTAGAAACTTGCCGCCCCGGATACTTATCCGCTCATCCCTGTTGGAATTCGCTTTAACTGCTTCCTGTGAACTCATTTTCAACTCCCGTAATGTTTTTCGCGATGCCGGGCGCGCGGGCCTTCGTTCTCACGGATACCCAGCGCCGAACCGTCCGGGATTCTTTCACGCGGCCGGACGCCCGTAAGGCGCCGGTATTCCGTATTGGCCGGACGTCTGCCTTGCCAGAGCCACTACTTCGTTGGGATCCAAGATCAAGCCAACTTGTCCATCGCCCAGAATGGCGCCGCCGGACACTCCCATTATCTTTCCTACAGCGGTCGTGAGAGACTTTGCAACCACTTGCTGCTGACCGAGTAATTCATCCACGAGAAGCGCGCATCGCTGCTTTTCATCTCCTACGACCACCAGCAGCCCATCTACCGCATCCTCCGCCGCAGAATCTATTCCGAACAACCGGTGCAAACGAAAAATCGGCATCATCTCCCCGCGCAGCATCACCAATTCTCCGCGGCCCGAGACGGTCGAGATCGAATCCGCCTGCGGGCGGAAGGAGACCTGAATGCTGATGGTCGGAATAATATATTTTTCGGATCCGACCCGGACAAGCATTCCGTCCGTAATCGCCAGCGTGAGAGGCAGCCGCACCGTAAAAATCGAACCTTCGCCCGGAGAAGAGTCAATATCAATGCGGCCATGAAGGGCTTCCACGCCTTTGCGAACAACATCCATGCCGACGCCCCGACCGGAAACATCGGTCAGTTTATCCGAAGTGGATAATCCCGGCGCGAAAATCAAGTTAAAAACCTCGTTGTCGGTGATCGGTTTCTCCGGATCCACAAGGCCTGAATCCACGGCTTTGGCGAGGATTTTGTCGCGATTCAGCCCCTTTCCGTCATCGCGGATTTCCACCACGACCGATCCTCCCGAATGGAAAGCGACCAGACGGACCATGCCGTTTCGGTTTTTGCCGTTTTTCTCGCGTTCTTCGGGAGATTCAATTCCGTGGTCAATGGCGTTGCGCACCATATGCACCAAAACGTCGTTTAAAATATCCACCATATGACGGTCGATTTCCGTCTCGCCGTCGTCGACGATCAAATCGACGCTTTTACCGCTCTTTCGCGCAAGATCGCGGGCCACTCTCTGCATTTTCTGGAAGGTCCCGCGCAGCGGAACCATTCTCATGGACATGCTTAAATCCTGCAACTCGCGCACAATTTTGCCCGCATGCGTGACCTTGCGCAGCAAATCGTGGCAGCCTTCTTCCAACAGCTTCCGGTCCTGGGTCACCATGGACTGCGCAATCACCAATTCGCCCACCATGTCAATCAAACGATCCAGCCTCGCTGTATTCACTCGGATAGAGGATTGGAATTCAGAATCGCTGCGGGAAATCGCCGGTTTTTTTGAAACGGCTTTGGCGACCGCATCCCGTGCGGATGACACCGGTTCGGCCGCCGGTAGTTCAGGATTAGTCTTCACATCCTCGCAGGCCGAAACCGGGCTTTCCTCCATGCTTCCTTCAAAATCAGGCTGACGGCCGGCTTCTTCCGAAATGCCCGCCGCCTCCGGATCCGAAAGAATCGATTTCAGCTCTTCATAACCGTTTGGTGTCTCAAGAAGCCCGCCCTGCAGCGAGCCCTCTACCGCCGAGACGGTTTTTTTAAGCATGTCCAGCGACCGCAAAGCCAGATCCGCGTAGCCGCCTACAAGCCGGATTTCCTTGTTTCGGATACGGCTTAACAGCGATTCCGCATGATGGGCCAATTCGGAGGCCAATCCGACTCCGAGGAAGCCCGCGGTTCCTTTGACGGTATGAAACGCCCGAAAGACGGTATTGACGGATTCGTCGTCATCCGGGTTGCTCTCGAGCGCCAGCAGGGCGGATTCTGAATTTTCCAGCAGCTCGCGCGATTCCGCAACAAACTCCATTATCAAGCCGGGATCCGCATCCGCGGGAAGGCTGGTTGAAACCGAGGGTTCCTTTGCGGCGCTCGAAACAGCCTTTCCCTCTTGGGGTATTTGCGGATCTGCACCGTCCGCAGCCCCAGCATCAGGCGTTCCCGAGGATCCGGCCGCTGTTTTCTTAAACGCCGCCTTTTCCCTTTCGTTGGTAGCGGCTTCGAGGAGTTTGGACGCTTCAACCAGCACCTCCTCCGCATCCGATGTTTCTCCGCCAGCGTATCGGTCAATATGCGCTTTGGCCGCCGCGACCAATTTGGATATATCAGGATCCAAGCCGCCGCCGGAATATACCGATTCCAGAGCTGCCGATAATTCTTTAAAACCTTCAATATCGCCCGGCTCCAATTGCAAAAGCAATGCCAGGGCGTCATCAAAATTTATCGCGGGAATGGAAGCTTTTGAATTTTTGCGTCCGCCTTTTCGTCGTGCTGCCATAATAAAATCCCCGTTGATTTCCCGGCAGGACCGTTCAGCTCGAGTCGCCTTCAGGCCGCCATTGATTTGAATCCGAACCGCTTAGGATTCTGTATGCATTTCGTTTAAAAAAATCCAATGCCTGCTCTATCACCCTTCCTGCAGTTTTCAGCAGGAGTCAGGCCCGGATATGTCGCTGCAGCACAAACTTCATGAACAATGCGGATCAACGTTCCTCTAGGCCGCAGAATACACATCCTTTTTCTGCTCATCCAGCCAGATGGCTGCCTGAGCGCAAGCTCTCTCAAATCCCTTCATCGTCAGGCCCAATCTTTGGCGCGAGCCGGCATAATCTATGGACAGATTGAGGCCCTCCGCTCCCAAGCCGGCCCCCATGGATTTTGCGGCGTAATTTGCCAGCATCACCGCATCCAGCACCGGACCGCTCCCGCCGGGAACCACTCGATGATGGTTTTCAATCGCCCACGTAATTTCATCAGGGAATCCCCATTTCCTGGCAACGGCGCCTCCAACCTCCGCGTGATCGTAGCCCAGCATCTCGCGTTCCGCTTCAACGAATGTTATATTTTTATCCTTGCACAACGAAAGCATAGCCGCCACATCGGCTTTCAGGTACCGCACCATTATCAGCTTGCCGATATCGTGCAGAAGCGCCGCAATGGAAGCGTTCGGCGGCATAGTGCCGCGCGCCTCCCTGGCCATGGCTTTGACCATAAGCGCGGAAGCGGCACTGTGCAGATAGAGATCGTTTTCGGTAAGGGCGAAAATCGGCTCCGGCAAATTAAAGACCCTCAGATATTCTCCTAGCACTATCGTCAGTAGATTTGCCGTCCCCAGCCGCACTATGGCATGGCGGATATTTTGTACTCGATAACGGCCGCCGTAGGCCGCTGAGTTGGCAACGCGCAGAATATTGGCCGCTACCGCAGCGTCGTACTCGACGACCTTGGCGATTTCCCTCATGTTCGGCTCTTCGCTCCCCAGCATGTCTGCCAGCTTTCGGGCAGTTACCGGAAGCGGATCGAGCCTTTCAATGCCTTCGAGGATCTTATTCGGAATCATGGCGAATCCTAAGGTTTAACAATGCGCGCAACGCCGAAGTGCGCATTTAACCCGGATTATTCGTGGATCATCCAGGTTAGGCTAATTCTCAAAAGAGTTTATTTTGGCCATAACGGCTTCCGCAATTTTCGGTAAAGGCAATACTTGATATGCTCCTCCGAGTTCAATGGCTTGCCGCGGCATTCCAAAAACAACGCAGCTCTTTTCATCCTGCGCTATTGTGTGCGCCCCATGCTCTTTCATTGCCAGCAAACCCCGAGCTCCGTCGGCGCCCATACCCGTTAGAATAACGCCGATCGCATTTCGGCCGCAGTTCGATGCAACCGACTGAAATAACACATCCACGCTGGGCCGTTGAAAGTGAACCCGCGGCCCATCCTTAATACGCACCTGGTACCCCGCGCCGTTTTTGCACAAAACCATGTGCTTGTCTCCCGGCGCGACCAGCGCCAGGCCCGGCGTCACTTCTTCAAAGTCGCGAGCTTCATGCACCTCCATGGAACAGGCGTGGTTCAGTCGTTCGGCAAAAGCACCCGTGAAAGACTGGGGCATATGCTGGACGATGAGTGTGCCCGGAGCATCCGCCGGCATCCGGCGCAACACCGCTTCAATTGCTTGAGTCCCTCCGGTGGAGGCTCCCATTGCCAGCACCTTATGCGCGGTTCCGGCAAGACGCGCTATCTTTTTGATATCGCCGCGCCCGTGGTCCCCCGCATTCAATCGGAGTTTTTCAGGAGAGACGGCCGCGGCGGCCCTCAGGGCGTGTATCAGATTATGAGCGACATCCGGCACACTGAACTGGGATCCGGGTTTCGGTATTATTTCCACGGCTCCCAATTCCAACGCGGTCATCGCCGCATGGCTTCCCTCCTCCGCCTGCGAACTGACGACAACGACTGGAAGCGGATGGTATTTCATCAGCTTCGACAGAAACGACAGTCCGTCCATGCGCGGCATTTCCAGATCCAGCGTAATGATATCGGGACTTAACTGCAGGATCTTGTCCCGCGCATCATAGGGATCGATGGCGCTTCCCACGACGACAAAGTCCGGAAATTTCGAGATTTCTTCTCCCAGGGTCTTGCGAACGAGCGCCGAATCATCGACGACCAGCACCTTTTTCATTTCGCTCGCCCCCCGTTGTTCCCGGAAAGAATTTCTGTCGTTCCGCCGATTCGAATGGAAACCTGGCCGGTTGCCACATCCAGAGACATTGTGCGAGCCAGGTTCCCCCCAAAGTCGCTGTTCTTAAGAATAATTCCATTCCGCCATAAGAGGCTTCGGAGCACCGTCACGTTTCTTTTCCCGATCTGAAAATAGTCGTCCTGTTCCAATCCATTCGCGCAGGATCCGCCGGCGGCAACGACAATTAATCGGTTCCTTTCCGCGCCGGCCTTATAGGTGGCATGAAACAGCTGTTTGACTCCCGTATCCACAAACATGCAGGGGTTGGATGACGCCTTGACCGGATCTATCAAGGAAGAAGGCAGCATGACATGAACCATTGCCCCGATATGCACCACGGGATCATAGAGCGTAATGCCAAGACAGCTTCCAAGCGCGTAGGTGATGATTTCGTCCTCCAGGGATGACGAAATCTTCATATCTGCCACTCCCACAAGATGTCTCACGGATTTGTTCTTTCTCTAGAAACCCGTCCGAGCAATAGCAAGCACCCGGTTCCGGTCGTCGCCGGAATCCAAACGATGCGTCTCCATCCCGGCCGGCCCCCGCGCGGCTCGTTGTCGACAATGCCCCAAGACACGGTTTCACCGCCGCGCCTTGAGGGCGTCCCGCAATCCCAAGACGCGCCGTACCTTCTATTGTGTCGACAGAAGCCTAACCGCTCGTTTTCCCGATTTTTAGATGCTCTGCGTCCCGATTTTCCCTTCACACACACGGTCAGGCGGCAAATCGGCATCGGATGTCCCACTCCTAGCGGTTCTTTCCGATGGTCGACGAATACGGGCATGCCCTTCCGGTTCATGAACAAATATTCCATAGGATCCAGAGAAAATGCATTCTCGAACCTAATGGACCTCAGTATTCTTCAAGCGCTCGTCATTTCATCGAGCTCAAGGCAAATTCAAGCGATGCATCCGTCGGGATGCTTGCTGTTTCCGCAAACATCTTCAGTGTTTCCCTGGCTTGCTCCGAATCCGCCACAAATCTCACATCCAAAGATAATTTGTGCGCGTGATCCACTAAATCAACGAGCTTTCTGGTAACGCTCAAGTCGGACAAGAATCCTTCACCCACGTTTATGATCAAACGGCTTAATCCTTCTTCCGCCATGTCGTCAATCTCGCGGATAATTTCCGACGAAAGTGCAGCGGCCACAGCCCGGAACTTAGAACTTTTTTCGGGCGGACATTCCAAAACGCGCACTTTTCCTTGTGCTGAAAGATAGTGAAGGTTTCTTATCGGGCGTTGTTTCTGAATGGAAACTATTCTTTCACAGGCCTTGGCGGCATCCTCGACCCCGAACGGTTTATATAAAAATACTACGATCCCCTCGTTCATCGCGCGCTTGATGTCGGATTCAGCGGTGCGCAGCGTCATGGCCACTACTTTGCGCACGCTGGCGCTTTTACCGTTGCTGCGCAGATATGCTTTTAGGATATCGAAAGTGTCTATGCCCGGCATGTTTAAATCCAGGAACACATAATCGAAGCTCTTGGTTTCGACGGCCTTGAGCGCGGCATCGCCGGAATCCACGGGCAGGATATTAAACTGCTCTCCCAGAAAATCTTTGAGCAGCTCCAGAATGTTTTTTTTGTCGTCAACCGCAAGAATCGTCGGCTTTTTCGGATTTCTTGAAGCATCGCCGACGGATTCGGACGCCTGCTTTTCGCCAGGAGGCTCCGGAGTGGTATATAATTTTAAAATTGGGTTTAATTTCTCAAGCAGGATTTCCCGGGTAAAAGGCTTGGCAATATAGTCCTTCAATCCCATTTTCACCAATTTGACGACCGTTTCCTTAACGGTCTCGGTCGTAAGCATCACCACAGGGATTTTTTTGAGGTCCGGATCCGCTTTCAACTCCATGAGCGTGTGATAGCCGTCCATGATAGGCATGTTGTAATCAAGCAGAATTACATCGGGGGCAGTCTCGCGCGCGCGCACAATTCCCTGTTCGCCGTTTTCGGCCTGCAGCATTTGAATACCGAAAGGCGCTAGATGCTTGCTGATAATCATCCTCAGCGTTTTGCTATCGTCAATGGTCAATACTTTTTTGTTCATCCCATCCGCCCCTTTCAATACTTCCGCGGAAATAGCGACAGTTCACCGATTCATTATCAAAACCCTATGGATGCGCCGCCGGTATTTGTCCATTTGTCTATCACATCGAGGCCTTAGCGCCATGCGATTTCCTTATCGAACGCATTTACATGCTTCATGAGAGTTTTTCTTTACACTGAATCTTCGCGCCTTTGGACGCTGCCGCCCAATGAATCATGACGCTTCCATTGCGGCGGCGGATCGCGGCAGGCCTGCCGCGATCCGCCACGAATCCTGATAGGGATTCGGGTTAGAAAAAGAAACTGCTAATGTCGCCGCAACCGCCCTCCGATGATGGTATCGTATGGAAATCCCGGCCTATCCATCCTGGGATGCTTCGCAGGAGAGGCGGGACAATCGGAGATCAAACGTGTCCTTGAATGTTCTTGTAGTCGACGACAGCGCTGTGATGCGCGCCATGATTATTCGAATTCTTCGCCTGACCGGATTATCTCTCGGCGAATTGTTCGAAGCCGCCAACGGCGAGGAAGGACTTAAGATCCTTGACGACAATTGGATTGATCTGGCGCTGGTAGATATTAATATGCCCGTAATGAACGGCGAACAAATGATCGACAGCATCCGCGGAAGCCGGACGCTGTCCGATCTCCCGATCATCGTTGTTTCCACGGAAAGCAACATCGAGCGGGTCGACACTATAAGAAAGAAGAACGTAGAATTTGTCCATAAGCCGTTTACACCGGAAACCCTTCGAAAGGCGGTTTTGGATCTTACGGGTGTTTCTTATGACCAATGTAGCGGAGAAAATTCTTTATCGGAAGGCGGCCCTGATTTTTGAAGAATTGGGCTTCTTGATGCCTCAGCCGGAAAACGGCGGCGATGCTTCTTCCGAAACCGTCCATGCCGCCGTATCCTTTAACGGGCCGTTCTCCGGCTGCCTGCTTGTATCGCTGAACTCAGGGATCCTTCCTCAACTGGCATCCAATATGCTCGGCGGAGCAGAGTCATCGGAGAGAACCCTTAATGAGGATGCTCTCTGCGAAGTCGCCAACGTTATCTGCGGAAACGCTCTGCCCGCGATATATGGATTTGATTCGATCTTTCACCTGAATGCTCCCGAATTGATCGACGCATCGCGTTTGGAAATCCTTGAATCTACGTTTCAGCGTTCGGCGACGATTCATATCAGCTTTGACAGCGGCCACGCCAAGGTGGCGCTGTTTGTGGACAAAAATGTTCCCGTTCCCGCCGCGTGACGGCGCTGCAATAAACTCTATTTCTCCCATCGCGGCCGGCTGCTAAAGCGCCGAGACCAGTTGTGCTTCAAAAGAACAACCGCCCGCCTGGACTCCGACCGCCAGCCGCTCCGCGTTCTTTGGAGCGTGTGTCGAGTAATCCCTGCCGTAGACTATGGACGGGATGGATATCTTGAATAGATCCTCATTTCGAGATGCATATTTTTTCAAGCTTCCCGCCAGCATATTCACCATCTCTCCCATAGCGTCCGCAACGATTTCATCCATTTCATCAAATTTCATTCCGAGCAGATTCGAAGCTAGCACGCAGGCGCTGTGCGGCGAGAGATGAATGGCGACATATCCCGATATTTTGCCGCCGAATCCGACGATGGCCGACAATCCGGGCGGAATGATGTCCACCTCTTCAACCGGCAGAATCTTTACGTCGCAGTTGAACATGGTTGTAATAATTTCCCTTAGCGCACGCTTAAGACTTGCTTCCAACTCCTCTTTGCTTATTCGCTGTCCGGAAACCACTTCAGAACTCATAGCGACTCCTCGGCATCTGGGTCCTTTGTCCAACAAACTTTATTTTCCCCCTGCGCATCCGCTTTTTATCCTATTACGGATTTCTCTTCTGCGTCCGTTCCGGGGCACACGGCTGCGAGATCTCATTATCTATCGCCAGCATTCGGGCCGTACGTTAGCTCTTACTTTATAATCCGCTGCAAATAAATTTAATCGGTTTCGCAGAAGACGCTAAGCGCAATTCAATTCATGCCGATACGAATAATGTCGCAGGTTCCGAAGCCTTCCGGCCGACGATTTTATAAGACATGAGGTGGACCAATGTTGATTTACCGCAATTTAAAAATCCAACACAAGCTCATTGCAAGCTTCGCGGCCATATTGGCCGTCGTACTGGTGCTGGCGATCTCCAATTATACGGCCAATACCCGAATCCATTCGCTCTCCACCGCGCTGGAAGAAAACTCCTATAAAGCCTATAAGGACGGATCTTCCCTGTTGGCGGATTTCACCAAGATCTCCGATACCCTGACGGAAGCGATCGGTTTCATGGATTCCGGGAAGCTTCAGAAAGCCGATGAATTAGGCAAAGAATTTGCGGCAACGCTGCAGCATTTGAAGAAAGTCGCGCCCAATGATCTAACGGAAATATCCTTTTTCGAATCCCAGTATGCCGCCTACCTGGCCGCCGGCCGCAAAATAGTAGGGTCTGTGTCCAGCCAGCAGACCGAGGACATGCAGACAGGCTTGGAAGAATTCGGCGCCCTCGGCAACGAGCTCCATGAAAGGCTTGTGAAGTTCACCGAGTCCAAAGATTCCGCCTTTCACGCAGGGATAATGGATGTCACTCAAACGGCCAAATTTTACGCCAATTTCACGATATGGGTCAGCTTGGGAACCATGCTTCTTGCCGCCATTCTGGCGGTTCTATTGGGACGCTCCATAGGGAAGCCCATTAACCAGATTGCGGGCATCGCACAAAAAGTTGCGGTCGGAGATCTAACGGAGCACGTGACCGTGCCCAGGCGGGGAGACGAAATAGGAACCCTTTATCGCTCGTTTCAATCCCTCATCGATTATATCCGGGGCCTGTCCGGCGCCATTGAAGGGCTGAGCCGCAACGACTTGTCGGTGAATATCGAACCGAAATCGTCGCAGGATGCCCTATCTCTGAACATCCAGCGCACGATCCATACCCTCAGGGATTTGGCCGAAGAAACCAAGAACATGACCCGCTTTGTCCTTGAAGGCAAACTCAACCAGCGGGGCGATGCTTCCAAGTTTCAGGGCGTGTATGCGGACGTAGTGAAAGGAATGAATACGACATTTGAGGCGGTTGTGGAACCCTTCAATGAAATGGCAGCCGCCCTTGAGAAATTAGCGGCCCATGATTTGACAGTCCGCATTACCGGAAATTACAGGGGCGACTTCGACAGAATCAAACAGGCGATGAATACGGCTTTGACCAACCTTTCGGGAGCCCTGTCCCAGGTGAACATGGCATCGCAACAGGTAACCGCAGTATCCGGGCAGATCAGTTCAAGCAGCCAGGCCCTTTCTTCAAGCGCCACATCCCAGGCCAGCTCACTGGAGGAAGTATCCAGCAGTCTCCAGGAAATGTCTTCGATGACAAGGCAAAACGCCAGCAATGCGAAGGAAGCCCGGAGTCTGTCCGACGGCGCCCGCGAGACCGCGGCAAAAGGAGTCGACAGCATGAAACGCCTGTCGGATGCCATCAATCGAATCAAAGCATCGTCCGATTCCACCGCAAAAATCGTGAAGACGATTGATGAAATTGCTTTCCAAACAAACCTCTTGGCCTTGAATGCGGCCGTGGAAGCCGCCCGCGCGGGCGATGCCGGAAAGGGCTTTGCTGTTGTTGCGGAGGAAGTGCGAAATCTTGCCATGCGCAGCGCTGAGGCCGCTAAAAATACATCTAATCTTATCGAAGAATCCGTGAATAATGCAGAGGGGGGGGTTTCCATCAACCAGGAAGTTTTGACCAACCTGGGACAAATCAACGATCAGGTGAATAAAGTAAGCGAAGTTATGGCGGAAATTGCCTCCGCATCAGACCAGCAAAGCGAAGGAATAGAGCAGATTACGTCAGCAGTGCAGCAAATGAGCGAGATGACCCAACAGAACGCAGCTAATTCGGAGGAATCTGCAGCCTCCGCGCTTGAGCTGGATAATCTGGCGCATAAAATGCAAAAAATGGTCGAGACTTTCCGCCTCGCAAACTTGAACTCCGATTACGACCTGGGATTTCACTCGCGCTCCAACAATCCTATCACCAAAAAACCAAAAGCCGAAAGCCCGGCCCTCATAGATTTCAACGATAAGGAATGGAAACCAAACGGCCGGGATGATGTCGCGGAATTGGTCTTCGACAACGAAACGAAGACCCTGCAGGATTTTTAATTGGCGCCGCCCTTTCTTCGGGATTTTATGAGTCTGTCTGAGTAATTCTCAGGCGGACTCCCGGCTGGATTGAAATCCTTCTGCTCAAAAACTCGCAGCCCGGACTCTACCCACCCTTTGACTCCGCCCATGAGCGTACACTATAATGGTTTTCAAGATTAAGATGTCTTCATGATACCCGCAGCCAGCTGAGACCATTATGCCGTCGGCAAATAAACACCATAATTCAAAGCAACTTGAGGCCATCGGAAACCTCTCGCCCGCAATTGCCCACGACATCAATAACCTGCTCTCGGCAGTCCTCGGGTATAGTGAATTGCTGCGGCGCTCTGTCCCTTCAGCGCTTCGGCCGCACGTGGAAGAGATAGCCGATGCGGCCAAACGCATTGCTTTCCTGACACGGATTCTGATGGTTTTTAAACAAAAACGAAAAGACCCGCAGGAAGCTTCGGATTTCAACAGTCTTCTTCTTGAAATGGAGCACCTTATCCCCCATCTTTTAGGTCCGGATATCGGATTCAATTTGGAGATAGGACCCCGATTACGGCCGGTCCGAGCCGATTTGACCCAGCTTATCAGGATACTCGTTCTTTTAGCCGTTGAAATAAGGGATGGAATGCCCGAAGGCGGAAAGCTCAATCTTGGGGTCCAAAATCTCGCGGACCCGCTGAAAAACTTCTCCAGCGGAGCTCTCGAATCCGGATACTGGATCCTCATGGAAGCAACGGCATCCGGAACTCTTGCGCAAGATTTCGCGCCTCCGCTGCAGCATGAGCTCCACGATTTAAAGCATGCGGGAGAAGAAACG
>CAZDMR010000019.1:0-36198 GCA_964506795.1 uncultured Acidobacteriota bacterium
TTGTTGTCATGACCCTATCCTCTCAAATATTAGGGTCTCCGACAATCCCGGGGCGCTTCACATCCCAATGTGCTTTTAGGAATGCCTGCCATGTCATCTGATGTTTTCTTTCTGGCGCCGGCTCAATGCCGTGTTCTCTGAAGATGTTGGCAACCGTTGAGTCAGAGATCTTATGGCCAAGATTGGCGAGTGCACCCTGGATTCGATCATAGCCCCAAGTTGTGTTTTCGCGGGCCATGCGCAGCAGGAGGTCGACGATCTCTTGGGAGACAGGCGGGCGCGCCCCGCTTTCTGGCGGCACGCGCTATAGTCCCATTTCCGGGCCACCAGTTCCCGATGCCATCGCAAGATCGTGTCCGGGGTTACGATGGTCGCGATTTCCTGCAGCGCCTTGCGACCCAATACCTTTCCTTTGACGGCCAGGCGGCGCCGCTGGTCGTCATTGAGAAGAATGCGTTGCTTGCCGAGTTTTTGTTTCAGCACCTGGTTTTCGGTCCGCATGTACTCGATGACTTCTTGCTGATGCCGGTTGATCCAGCCTGCCAGGATCAGGAGCAATAACTGCTAAGGTTGCAGAAGCGACTTCATGTCTCTCCCAATGCTGTGTGAAAATGGGCAGCATGAGTCATCGGAACTTGGCTGTCAACCGTTGGACAGATGGATTTTGCTCTAAGGGCCAAGAGTAGCCAACACAGGCATTTGCGCATCGGCTGAATTTTTTGACTCTACGGGCTTTCAATATCCGAAGTTTCGGCGCCGAACGGGAAACGGGGGAATGACCCATCGGCCGTGATGCCATTGACCTGAACATCTGCCTAGTGATAATCTACTTACCTTAATTGAATACCCGGCAATTCTTGAAATAAAAAGGGTTCACAGCCCGTCAGCCTTCTCCGGCGAGTAGTTCTTTCACGCATCGGGAGAAACAAACGAGGCAATCCTCCCCGGGATTTGTTTTCCCCTGCATCGACCGGATTGGAGATTCTATGGAACTGATCGTCGGCAAAAACATAAGCAAGATCTATCAAACCGGAGAAGTGGAAGTAACCGCCCTGAAAAATGTCACCTTTTCAATCCCTAAAGGGGCGTTTCTATCTGTCGTCGGACCGTCAGGCAGCGGCAAGACAACCTTGCTGAATCTCATCGGCTGCCTCGACAAACCTTCAGGGGGCAGTCTCACCGTCGCGGGGGTGGATGTATCGGGACTGCGTAAAACCGCCGCAGCCGAATTCAGAGGCACACACATCGGCTTTATTTTTCAGAACTTTAATTTGATCCCCGTATTGACCGTTTTTGAGAACGTGGAATACCCCCTTTTCATGGTTCAAAACATTCCGGCTGCAGAACGTCAAACGCAGGTGCGCGATCTTCTCGCATCCGTGGGCATGATCGGGCAGCAGGACAAGATGCCCGACCAGATCTCCGGGGGCCAGAAACAGCGTGTAGCCATTGCGCGGGCCCTTGTGACCCGCCCGGCGCTGGTTCTCGCCGACGAGCCGACAGCCAACCTGGACGGCGACACATCAAAAGGCATTCTCACCCTCATGAAAAAAATCCGCCGCGAACGGGACACAACCTTTGTGTTTTCCACCCATGACTCCCGCATCATCGGCGAAGCCGAGTCCATATTCCGGCTGGAAGACGGCATACTGAAGTCCGATGGAGACGGGGGGAGGATTTCATAATGCTTAATCTCAATCTGCTGAAGATCGCCGCAAGAAATCTTACAAGATACAAGAGAAGAACATTGCTTACGATGTCTCTTATCATCGTCGGCGTGCTTTTCGTTACGGGCTTCATGGCCGTCACCGAGTCGTTCAAAACCCTGATGATCGGCCAGATCACGGATTCCTTTGTAGGGCACATGCAGATCCACCGCAAAGGATATCTGGCCGCGATGGAAACCCTGCCCCTGACCATGAATATGCAATCTCGGGATGTCGAGAAGGTGGAAAGCATTTTGAATACAGACCCCGGGATCGAAGCCTATTCCAAGAGGATCAAGTTCAGCGGCATGTTCAGCAATTTTGTAGAAACAGCCAATATCCGGCTGAACGGGATCGATCCCGAAAAGGAGGCAAAAACCGTTCCCTTGCTTCTTCCAAGGATAACGGAAGGGGATAAAAAGCTCGGGAGAGGAGAAATCCTGGTTCCGGAACTCCTTGCAAAAGGAATGAAGGTGAATGTCGGGGACCCGGCGGTCATCATTGCAACGAACAGGGATGGTTCCGTCAACGGTAAACAGCTAAAAGTCGGAGGTATCCTGGAGAGTGCCACCGGTCCCGGTGGAAGGGATGGGTATATCCATATGGAGGATGCTGCTGAAATCCTCAGGATGGAAGAAACGGAAATCAGTGAAATCGCCCTCAGGGTCAATGATTTCGACCGGCTTCATACTATTCGCCGCGACCTGGAAAACAGTTTTTCCGGATACAGAGGCAAGGAGGGGAATCCGGTGTTTGAGGTGCATACCTGGGAGGATCTCTCGCCCTTTTACAATATCGCCCAGATGATCGATATCATGACTTTTTTCATCAAACTTATGCTCATCGCCGTCGTGCTTATCAGCATTATGAACGTGATGATCATGGCGGTTTACGAGAGAGTGAGAGAAATCGGGACCATGGCGGCTATAGGGACCCTGCCGCGGAAAATCCTTTCCATGTTCATCATCGAAGGCTTCCTTCTCGGCGCTGTCGGTGCGGCTGTCGGCAGTCTGCTGAGCATCGGAATGGTCTGGGCCATCAATCTGGCGGGGTTCACGTATGATTTCGGCAGACAGACCGACATTGTCCTTACAACCACGGTCAATCCGCAGGATCTCCTGGTAATATCCGGAATTGTGATTTCGGTGGCGGTTTTGGCGAGCCTTCAGCCGGCCTTCAAGGCATCCCGCATGGACCCCATCCAAGCCTTAGGGTATGTTTAAAAATGAGGTACGAAAATGATAAAGACAGCATCCTCAATTATGACGTTCCTTTTTCTCTTTGCCGGCCTGGTTTATACTGCAGACAGGGGAACGATCGCGGTCGAATGGAAGTCCCCGAACGCTCAAGTGAGCAAGGCCGCCGCTCGCAGTCTATTTTTCCTGATATTTGACGGGAGCGGCGCTTTGCTTGAAACCGTCGACAATCCCTACAAAACAGCCAGAAAAAAAGCCTCGGCTTCGGTGATCCCGTTCCTCGAGCAAAAGGGAGTCACCATGATTGTCGCCGGTAATTTCGGGGACAATATGATTCAGGCCATGAAGGACCGGGGCATCGAAGCGTTGGAGTTCCGGGGAAGCGCTGAAGAAGCCGTAAAAACGGCAAAGAAACAGCGGAAAACGAATCGGCGATAATATGCAACGGAGAAAAACAATGACCCTCAAAAGCCTCATTTTAATCTTGGCCATGGCTTATGCCCTGCCCGTTTCGGCGATGGATGGGACGGAACTTCTCAAAGAAGTGGACAAAAACCTTGCCCCCTCTTCCTACGAGATGTACAGGAAGCTCATCAACATTGAACCGGACGGCAGAAAAAAAGAGTACGTTCTTTTCACAGTAAAAAAAGGGTCGGACAAAATCGCATCTCTTTTTATTTCCCCATCCAGCGAGAAAGGCCGAAGCACCTTGAGGCTTGGGGATAACATGTGGCTCTACATTCCCGGGGTGGGAAAGCCCATCAGGATAACGAGTCTTCAATCCGTTGTAGGCGGCGTTTTCAACAATTCCGACATCATGCGGCTTGATTACCACGAAGAGTACGACGTCGCACAGTTGGAAGACCAGGGGGAGGCCTGCCTTCTTCATCTCAAGGCCAAGACAAAAACCGTGGCCTATGACCGGCTGAATATGTGGGTGGACAAGGAAAACATTGTCCCCATCCGGATTGAGTGCATGACCGAAGCGGCCATGCTGATCAAAACTCTCTACTTCAAGGACATCAAGGATTTCGGAGCGGGGATCGTGCGGCCCGCGACCATCGAGACGGATAGTCCTCTTTACAAAGGCTACAAATCCGTCATGCTTTTTGCCGACATCAAGGAACGCGATATGGCCGACGAGGTTTTCACGCTCACGTTCATGCCCAAACTGGATTCCCTTCGATGAGGCGCGTTCGAGTGCCGGTGCCGTCCGAATCGGTTGGAAGCGTTAAAGCGGTATCGGCCATGCCCGAAAATATTGAACCGCGGATTTTTGCGCCGCCGAAACGGATCCCCCATTTCCGCTGCAACCACACCGCGGCATAATGACGGTTTAGAATAAGAACAAACCCTATGAGACGGCGCGCGGGCAGAATATCGTGGATGGCGACCCTGCTGTTTTTCTCGTCGCTGCCCCTCTTCAGGATCTCCTCCCCGGCCCAGGAATATACCTTCGAAATTGAAGACCACAAAAAAAAGCCTTACGATTGGGGAGGATATGCCGAGTTCAACCCGATTTTTTTCAAGCTGGACAGGAACGCGGCTTTTCATAAACTCGGGCTTTACGACCGGGACGAAGGTTCATTTCTTGAAAAATACGATATGACCCTTCAACTGGAAGGGAGTTACGAAAAAAGCATTGCCCGCGTTTTTGCCAGATTAAACAGCAACCTCAATTACACCTACAAAGGCTGGTCGGATGAATGGAACCTTTATGAAGGCTTCCTGTCCCTGAACCCGACTCCATCCCTGTCCGTGGACATAGGCAAAAAAACTTTGAAATGGGGCAAGGGCTACGCCTGGAATCCGTCGGCCTTCCTGGACCGGCCCAAGGATCCGGATGACCCGGATTTGGCCCTCGAGGGATTCTTCATGGCCACGCTGGACTACGTCCGGAGTTTCAACGGCCCGCTGAAGACCTTTTCGTTTACTCCCGCCCTTATCCCGGTATATGGAGACATGAACGACGATTTCGGCGAGGCGCGCAATCTGGATCTGGCTGCAAAATTCTACTTCCTGTTCCTTGATACGGATATTGATTTCATGTTCCTTGCCGGAAGCAGTAAGCCTTCCCGCTACGGGGTCGATTTTTCCCGCAACATCCGGTCCAACTTCGAGATACACGGAGAGGCGGCATGGATCGCGGATTTCAGGAAGAAAACCGTTGACCGTGAGGGAAGGCTTATGGAAAGCCGAGGCACTGCCTGGAACGCCGTGCTGGGAATTCGTTATCTCTCCGATCGGGAAACGACCTATATTTTCGAGTATTACCGTAACGGGGCCGGCTTCACCGAAGCAGAGATGCGGGATTACTTCTATTTGATCGACGAAGGCTATGACGCCTATCTTGCAACGGGAGACGACACCCTGTTGAAGAAATCCGCGGGCCTGGCCGAAAACCGGTATCAGCAAAGAAATCCCATGAAACATTACCTGTACCTTCGCATCAGCCAGAAGGATCCCTTTGACATCCTCTACTTCATTCCCTCTCTCACCGGCATATTCAATGCGGATGATCTGAGTTTTTCCCTATCGCCTGAACTGGTATATACCCGCTATACAAACCTGGAGCTGAGATTCAAAGGCGCGATCCTCGCCGGCGGGAATGACACCGAATACGGCGAAAAACAGAACGATGGCCGCATGGAATTGAGAATACGATATTATTTCTGATTTTGCCTCTTCTCCCAACATAGTGGGTAAAAAACACTATTTTCCTTTTGAAAGCCTTGCTGGACAAGCCCGATAAAGGCAGTCCAGTGTCTGTTTTGTCACAATATTCTGCGATGCTCAATAGTGAAAAAGCTTGCCTTGAGCACAGTTAACGGGATGTAGCATCCCTAAACAACGACGAAATTCTCGTTGAGTGCCACAGGCTGTGTATCGCTATACGTAAAAATAATCACCCATAATCTACTTTACTCATGAGTATAATCGTGTTATGGCTATATCGCTATGGCCGCTATTCGAACGCGATATATAAAACAACCGGTGTGCGATGATCTTAAAAGCAAAATGGTCTTTGTCGGCGGCCCCAGGCAGGTCGGCAAAACCACCTTTGCATTGACCTTCCTATCCGAGCCCAGCGAAAAGCATCCAGCCTACCTTAACTGGGATGATGTATCCGTTAAGGCCGATCTTATAAAGGGGGAGTTGCCGGGAGGACAAAAGATAGTCGTCCTGGATGAAATCCATAAATATGCAAGGTGGCGAAGCTTAATCAAAGGGTTCTACGATAAAAACAAATCAGAAACTTCCTTTATCATTACCGGCTCCGCCAAGCTGGATTATTACCGAAAAGGCGGGGATTCCCTTCAGGGCAGATACCATTATTACCGGCTGCATCCCTTTTCAATGGCGGAAATCAACTCTGCCCCCACCATGAATGACTTCAATCTGCTGTTCAAGTTCGGAGGATTCCCGGAGCCCTATTTACGAGGAGAAGAAAAATTTTGGCGGCGGTGGCAGAGAGAAAGGCTTCAGAGAGTCCTATACGATGACATTCGTGATCTGGAGAATATCAAAGAAATAAGCCTTCTGGAATTGCTTGCCGGAGAGCTTCCAAACCGAGTAGGTTCTCCCCTCTCCATCAAGAATCTGAAGGAGCTCTTGCAGGTCGCGCACGAAAGCGTCGAAAGGTGGATAAAAATATTCGAGAGGATGTATTTCTGTTTTCGTGTGCCGCCTTACGGTCCACGAAATATCCGTGCTGTTAAAAAAGAACAGAAACTATATTTGTGGGATTGGTCTGCAGTACCGGAAGAGGGGCCAAGATTCGAAAATTTTATCGCCTCCCATCTTTTGAAGTATTGCCATTTTATGGAAGACACTGAAGGTTATGAAATGGATCTGAGGTTCCTTCGCGACACGGATAAGCGAGAAACGGATTTTGTTGTTTTAAAAGAGGGGAAGCCCCTATTCGCCGTCGAATGCAAAAGCGGCGAAAAAAACATTAATCCCTCCCTGTTTTATTTTATGGAAAGGACACAAATTCCGAAGTTTTTTCAAGTGCATACCGGCATCAAAGATTTTGAAAAAAATGGCGTGAGGGTGCTTCCGGTTCACAAATTTATTAAAGATCTCTCCCTACCATAATTGCCGATAACAGCGCCGTGAATAGGACATTGGCATACAGATCAAAAAATGTTTGATTCGTAATCAAATGAGTTCTGCTGTCATCTTGCGGTGCCGTAAGGCGAAAAAACTGAGCCGACGTGAAATTGCCGGGCTATTCGGCGATTGGCGCGCGAGGGAGGTAAGGATCTCGACCGAAGAGTTTGTTGCGATATCCGAGTATTCACGATATCTCGAATTGAGGATCGACTGTCCTTTTGGTGACGCGAAGTGTGTGGCGTGAACAGACCGCATGCCGCACCTCTGCCGAGAGCTCGATGCCGGGTATAAAAGCGATCAGGCCGCTCGACGATGGTAATAGCGCAGCATGCCGCCGAGTCGCTCACGGCATGCGATCTCGCCGGTAGTGCAGGCCATTTCATCGCCCGGTTCAATGATCCGATTGCCGAGCCCTTGATGATTTCTTTCAGCATGATAATGGGAAATGAATGCCGTATTCCCGGCATATCAGGCGTTTGCTTTCGCCATCCACGATAACTCGACGGCGAATGTCTCTCCACATCTCCATGTTTGTGTACACCCTTTCCTCCCACCTGTCCCGATCTCAGAACAAATGGGTAAAGGTACCAGGGTGTTACACTTTTCGTCCGCCCTCCGCTTCACTTTTAAACCGGCGATTGTAACAAAGGTTTCCAACGTATTCAGTTTTTCCTGCACTGAACGAAGGAGAAAATTGCGGCGGAAAACGCTTGCAAGGAAGCCGACTGAAAATGCTAAACTGGCCCAGTCAGCTGCGGCATTCATTGGATGCTCAAAAATTCAACCGGTGCTGAAGCCCATCAGTTTTGCGAGTGTCTATGTTCCGTTGTAATAGCCAGAAAAGACCAAGCCATTTTGAAAGGAGAAGGAGCCAGCTATGTGTAGATTTTTAGCGGCGCTTTCCATCGGAATTCTCGCTGTTTTGGCGGTCCAGGGTTCATCCCGGGCTCAAGGGGCTGCGAGTTCCGAAGCCAAGGCGCAAGCCGCTCAATTTGAAGTTCTCAGCCCCTGGGCGGATGTTGATCCGATCCCGCTCCGGGGAATTTCTCCGAGAATTGAAAGCCTCGCGGGAAAGAAGATCGGATTATTCGTCAATCCCAAACGGGCGGCCCTGCCGATCGCGGAATCGATCCAAAGGAGATTGGTGGCCATGTACCCCGACGTCGAGATAATCATGTACCGCTCCTACGGTGCGAATGTCAATGAGATCCAGACGGCTAACAAAGAGAAATTTACGGCTTGGGCGAAGGATCTTGACGCTGCCATTGCCGTTGTCGGTGATTGAGGGTCCTGCACAAAGTACCTCGTCTATAACGGAATAGTACTCGAGGACTTTGGCAAGCCGGTCGTGCTACTGGCTAATTATGGTTTTGTCGCCGATGCTCAATCCGCTGCATCAAGCAAGGGGATGCCTGGAATCAGAATCGTGGGGGAATCCGTGGCTTGTGAATCCACCATCAAGTCTGAAATAGAAGAGGGTATAGCGGCAGCCATGAAAGATGTGATTGAAGGTTTGACCAAGCCGCTGACTCCCGAAGAGAAATCCCCGAAGCAGCAAACAGGCAAGACTGCAAGAGTTGCATTCAAAGGCAACATTCAAGAGGTAAACCAGTTTTATTACAGAAAGGGATGGACAGACGGCCTGCCCATAATTCCGCCGACCGAGGAAGCGGTCGCGGAGATGATGACCGGGACTGATCTGCCGCCCGACCATCTCGTGGCAACGATCATCCCGAGAAAAGGGAAAGCTACAATCGAGAAGATTGCGGTCAACGCAGTCATGGCCGGAGCGCTTCCGACTCACATGCCGGTATTGATCGCCACAGTGCAGGCTTTGGCCGATCCTAAAACCAGGTTTGACACATTTGAGGTGAGCACCGGATCGTGGGCGCCTTTCCTTGTCATCAATGGTCGGATTAGAAACGACATCAACATCAACTGCAGCTCAGGTGCGTTGAGTCCGGGGGATATCGCTAATGCCGCAATCGGCCGGGCCGTCGGGCTGATCGTCAAGAACATCGGCGGAGCAAGAAAGGCGATCGAGGATATGGGAGTTATCGGCAACCCGGGCAAGTACAGCCTTGTAATCGGGGAGGATGAAGAGGCAAGCCCCTGGGAGCCCCTCAGCGTCGAGCGCAACTTCAAGAAAGAAGACAGCACCGTCACTATTTTCTTTCCCAACACCTTCATTCAGACGGTTCCGGTCGGTACAGACGCTAAAGGGATTCTGGATACGCTTTCGGGCATGGTTACCAGCACCATGTCCGGCCTCATTCTGATCCCTTCATGGGCGAAGGTTTTATCGAGCGAAGGATGGACAAAGCAGAAAATAAGAGAATACCTGGCGGCGCAGGTCTCCCCCGGCAGTTCAAGCGTTACCGGCCTGCCGGCCTCCGCAAGTTCTCGAGGAGTCGACCTTGACAGCAGCCTCATGATCCTGGTTGCCGGCGGGCCGGGCTCGTTTATAGCCTTGCTGAGGAGTGCGGGTCCCGGGTTTTTCGAGAACTCCTTTGTCACCAAAAAAATTGAGTTGCCGAGGAACTGGGACAAGCTGGTGGCAAAATATAAAAATCTCAAACCAATTTACGAGAAATACTGAAAGAAAACGCCACGAATTTCACGAGCTGGATGCGTGAAATTCGTGGCGTGTTATTTCCGCTGTTACGTCAGCAAAATCCTGCGCACTTCGCCTTCGGGATCGTCCACCATTCGGCAGTTGTTGTCGAACACCATTGTCTGGCACCGTGCAGGGTCGAACGGCTCCCAAGTCAACCCCGGCTGGCTGGGATTGCCCGTGCGGGCGAAATTGGCCCAGGCCGTGGCCATCTTCTTCGCCAGTGCCTGCGCTTCCGGCCCGTTTCCCGTTCCCTGTTCGCAGCGCTTCGTGTTGTCGAAACAGAAGGCAAGCTCCGCCGTGTGCCATGCGCCCGAATCCTCCAGCATCGGCGATTGCCAGGAGAAGTACCACGTGAATACCGGCGCGCCTTTCTGATCGTGCTTCATCGTGGCCATGCGTATGGCGTTGTTGCATATATTGAAGGTGTTCAACCCGCTGCCGTTGCACATATAGGACAGCTTGCGGATACTCTTCTCCGGATGCGCCTTCTTCATGGCTTCGATCAGAGCCGCAGCCTTGGCTTCGCCGTAGCTCTGCGTCAGTGTGGCCCGCCACTGCGCCTCGGTGGGCCGGGAAAGCATGGAATTCCCCTCTTCGCTCACCGAGCCGATCAGCATCGGCACGTTTTTCGACATCTCGGGGGCCGCATCAAAAAAGGATTTCAGGGTGATGCTGCGGCCGTCCAGGGTCGGCCCCCAACCCACGCGCGGTTTTTCCACTCCCGGGGGAGCGATGGGGCCGTATACGCCCATCGGCGGGTTCACTTTCGCTGCGACGGCATTGCCGATTTCGTTCAACCGGGACCATTCCATTTTCTGAAGCGCGGTCATGTCCCGGATCCCGAGCTCGGCGCAAACCTGCCGGGAGTATTCCCTAGACTGCTCGGTGCTGGGGGCATCGCCGCCGCCGCCCGACTGCGCCGACGCGCGATGGAACAGGCCCTCGGCCGAGGGCATCCCCATCAGTGTGGTCACCTTGGAGCCGCCGCCCGACTGGCCGTAAATCATGACGCAGCCCGGATCGCCGCCGAAACTGGCTATGTTGTCCCGAACCCAGCGAAGCGCCGCCACAAGGTCCGTCATGCCGACATTCGCCGAATCGGCGTACGCCGGTCCGCCGATAGCCGACACATCGAAGAATCCGAGGATGTTGAGACGGTGATTAACCGTCACGGACACGACGTCGTGATGCCGGGCCATCTGCGCCCCGTCCTGCGAGGCGAGTTCGTAAGCGGAGCCGAAGCTGAAACCGCCGCCGTGAATGTAGAACATTACGGGGCGTTTGCCGGTCAGACCGGGGGTCCAGATGTTCACTTTGAGCATGTCCTCGCTCTGCCAGCCGTCTGTCCACTGCTGAAGGAACGTCTGTTCGCTCGACCAGTTGTGCAGGTTCTGCGGGCAATTGGGTCCATAAGTCAGAGCAGGGTGCTCTCCATCCCACGACGCGGGCGGCTTGGCCGGGAGCCAACGGTTTTCGCCCCCGGTGTCCGCACCATACGGGACTCCCTTGAAGGAAAAGACACCATCTTCGACATAACCGCGCACCTTGCCGTATTGCGTGTTCGCAACGGCCGCACGCGGCGTACTGCAGCTTGCTGCTGCCTTGGGCGCGGCGGTGTTGCTGCCGCCCGAGCCGCACGCTGTTCCCGCAAGCGCAGCCGCACCGGCCGTGGCCGACAGCAGCAATGCCTGGCGGCGATTCAGTTTGGTGCTGTTTTTCCGATTCGGCTTGGACACTTTGCCTCCTCTCGGGGCGCCTTGATGCCCGCTTACTGTAGCGCTGTCATTTTTACCGAATTTTCGATTCGGATTTTACTGCATTTGAATGCAAGTACAGGGAGGAATCCGGGGGAATTATCCACAAATCAATTTCCGCCGGACAGCCGCCTTGGATTGTTACTCTTTTTCCCCTCCTGCCTGGATTGATCCTATCTCAATGTCACGATAAATTTTCCGCTATCTTTCCCGGGAAGAACCCTGATTTCCATCCGTCCAAGCACTTCCGTCCCAACTCCCAGATCGGAAAGAGTTTCAGTTATTGTAGCCTGATCATCGGGACCTGTTACATGCGATTTCGTCAGCTTTCCTCTCCACAGGGTCGGACCGAAGGTATGTCTGAACATGTATTCGCCCGGCACAATATTTTCAAAAACATACTCATTGTTCCCTTCCACAATCATTTTTCTCTCAACCATTTCTCTGCCTCTGAGAAGTTCAACTTCCGCGCCTCTACCCATTGATTGTTCCGTTCGTTCCCTGTAGTAATCCGTTCCGCTATCAAACGCTGTAACCTCAAAATAATATTCTTCATCCCTGTTGAGGCTGTGCATGGTCGCGGTATGAACATCATAAACCATATAGTTGTTATAAAGCTTTCCGGGTTCAATGCCGTAGCGAACCACGTAACCGTCGGCTCCTTCGACAGGATGCCAGGCGAGTGTAGCGTTGCGGGGATCCTCCGGATCGCGGATAATCGTTACATCTTCAACCTCTGTAAAATCGGCGATATCAGGGTTGCCGAATACGCGTAAATCCTTGACTGCGAATTTTCCGCCATCATGGGTGAATACATTGGTTAATTTGACATACCTGGCTTTTACCGCCTCCGGGAGCTCAGTGTAATCGTGCCTGAGATCCTTCGGGTTATTGCTTTTGTCAATGAGCAGCGACCAATTCTCGTTATCCTTCGAAACCTCAACCGTATAGGACTGATACCGGCTCAGGCCGTTCCCCCCCATGCCGAAGCCGAATCCCCCGCCGAACGGTACACTTGCATCATGCTGGTCAAAATTGACCTGCAGCGCATGTATATTGCATTCCTTGCCGAGATCAATCTTCATGTATTCACCGGGATCCCCCGATTCGGCGCACCAGCGCGTCATGAAATTCTCGTCAACAGCA
Organism: uncultured Acidobacteriota bacterium; assembly: GCA_964506795.1. Lineage (GTDB taxonomy): Bacteria > Acidobacteriota > UBA6911 > UBA6911 > UBA6911 > UBA6911. Next base: position 12,536 of record CAZDMR010000019.1, read on the forward strand.
TTCCCGGCTGCAAATCCTTTGAGGGTGGAGGATACCTCGACATGTTTTTTATGGGATAAGAGCATCCACCCGGAAAAGTTATTGTCAACCGCGCCTTCCCTAATTCCGGGATAATATTGCGGATAATCGCCGAAAGCGGTATTGGAGTGCATGACGCCTTCGGCGTCTACTGCGGTTGGGAATAAAACGATCTCACCCCCTCCTCTTCCACCGTAGAATGCAGGGATCATGCAAATAGTCCAAAACTGCCCGTTCTTGTCCTGGAAGGTGCTGCCATGACCTGCTCCGGGAGCAAATCCTGTCGTTTTGAATGTCAGCGGATTATGCGGGGAATATTCGAATGGCCCGAGAGGATTATCCCCGACATAGACACCATGCGAATAAGTTAAAAACTCGAGACCGATGGCGGCATACTGCAAATAATATTTCCCGTTATGTTTTATCATCCATGGGCCTTCTATCCATGGCGACTCTTCAGGAAAATATTCCCTGTGCGAGAAAAAGGGAAATATCACATCTTCCTTTCTTCTTCGTTCGAACCCGTGAGATTCATAGTCGCCGAAGAATAAGGTAACCGGATTGCCTTTCTCCTTGAAGCCGTTATCCGGATCTAGTTCAACAGCCTGAAATGGCAAAATCTGCGACCATCCCCAATACATATAATAACGGCCGTCATCATCCATAAACATGTCGGCATCGCCGTATTCCCGGTCATAGTAGCCAACCTTGCTCCAGACACCGTTCTTGGGATCCGTGCTGGCAAACACGTCCCTCTGGCCTTTATCCCCGGAAGCAATCAATTTTTCCCCGTCACTGACAACCGACGGACAGCCTCCCGGGAAATCCGGGGCGTCGACGTAAGTCCAATCTCTCAGGTTATCGGAATACCAATATCCTCTGCCGCCGGTAATAAACAGAAAATAGTCATCCCGGTGAAGGACTACTACCGGTTCTCCGGCCCTGCGGGCTCTCTCCGATCCCACAACCACATCGAGGGGATTGCAGAATGTCAGGGGCTTGTCTGTAATCCCGACAGAGAAAGACTCCGATTTGTCCGGATTTTTTGAAACACATGAAAATGAAGTGCAGGTAATAAACATTACTATTGCCAGCCGGATCGCCGTTTTGAATGTCATTTTGTTCATGTATATCTCCGTTGATTTACAGGATCTGATCCTACAATGCTTCGGAAAGCATTCGGCAACATATTTGAAAAAATGCACCGATATACTTACGGGCAGTATTGCGGATGATCGGAGGATTTTTAATTTACTGTTTTTTGAATAAAAGAGGTGCAAATTCGCGCAAACTCCGTCTCCAGGACTGCCATTCATGGGCCGTGAGTGGAGAGATATAAGGGACGCTTTTGATGCCGGCTTGGTTTAACCGATCGGCAGCCTCCTTTACTCCCTCCGACCCCCGTTCCCGACTCCCATAACTCATAAATACGAGTTTTACCTTTGATTTGTCGGAAATTTGATCCGGTGCGAGAGTGCCGCCGCTGAAGAGGCCGATGTGTGAGAATTTATCAAGATTCGGCAAAGTGACGGAGGTGGTTACCATACTCCCCATGGAAAGTCCTGCCATTGCACGGTTGCCCTGGTCGCTTAAAGTTCTGAAATTGGCATCGATGAAAGGGATTAAGTCATTCATCATGAGTTCTGCGTATGTGTCGAAGGAAAAGCGGAAACGCGGGCGGGCGGCCGATTGTCCGCCCCGGGCTTCCTGTCTTTTCCCGGCAGGTTTTGCCAGGGGCTGCTGCGGAGGGGCTTCCCCCGGTTTTGTTGCAGCACTGGTTTCCATAACAACGATAAACGGCTTGCTTTTTCCTTCCGCAATCAGGTTGTCAAGGATTAAATTAGTGCGTCCCATTTCAATCCATACCCTTTGATCCTCTCCGCCGCCGTGTTGCAGATAAAGAACCGGGTAACGGGTCGAGGTGTTTTTCCCATAGCCCGGCGGCAAATATATGAATGCCATGCGCCAAGCGTCCGTTGCCTTTGAAAAATAATTCTTTATCAGAACATCGCCGTGGGGGACATCTTTTAAATCGTAAAAGTCGCCCTCCGGATCCGGAATTTCAAAGCCATTGCAATCATGGCTGTAACCGATGAATCCATCCGTAGCCGGATCAAGCACGACGGCACCGTCAACAATCATCCAGTAGTTGTGATATCCGTAGTCCTGCGGTTCACTGGTATAGGTCCACACTCCATCGTCGCTTTTCGTCATATCATATGCAGCGTTTGCGATAGCCACCTGCACCTTCTGCGCGTTGGGCGCGTTGAATTGGAAGGTTACCCGGTTATCGGCTTCAATAAACGGATACCGAGCACCATACATATTGTAGGGTGAAGGATGCGCGGTGCCGGCGAGTTTAGAACTGACCGCAACCTGTCCTGTTTGGGCTAAAGAGATTTCACTTACGGATATTGCGCTCAATAAAAAAAATAATAACGCTTTTTTCATTTCAAACCCTCCTTCGTTAATTTCAATGTGCCGCTCACCGGGCGGATGCACCGGCAGCGGCAGGAGATAAACCGATCGCAATCTTTAAAAACCGCGCGCCATTATCGCATCCCGGGGCGCCCTGCAAATTATCGCTTGAAGGCCGGAGCTCTTTCATATTTTAAAACCATCCTCCACTGTTTATACAAGCGTATATTTCATGACACATCGAAGCCGGGAGATTCGTAGCAATTACAGTAGTTCCATAAGCCTGCTCCCGTCGTGACAGAAAAATATGTTTTTGGGGAGAACCGTTTATGAGCAACAAAAATAACAAATTTGCAAAAATAGGACTTTGGGCCTTTGCTTTGGGTCTTATTATCGGACTGGCTCAGAACCCATCCGCTTCCGCCTATCTCGTTTCGGCGACAGCGGATACGGCCCTGATATTGCCTGATCACGCACCGGAGGACTTCATCCAAGTCCGGCCGGACATCCCGAAAGGCAAGCTGGAAACCATTACCTACAATTCCAGGAGCATCGGGGTCGACCGCAAAGCTTTCGTCTACACGCCGCCCGATTACAATAAGGATCGGAAGTATCCCGTTCTCTATCTGATGCACGGCATTGGCGGCAATGAGATTCATTGGACTACTCTTTGCGCGGCCAACAAGGTTCTCGACAACCTCATCGCCGACGGCAAGGCCGTTTCCATGATCATCGTGATGCCCAACGGCCGCGCAACGGCCGAGCCCCCGTCGCAAAATTTCATGTCGGATTTCAATTACTACGCCGACTTCGAGCCTGATTTATTGGAGGATCTGATGCCCTACATCGAATCACACTACTCGGTGGCGGCGGACCGGGGCCATCGCGCCATTACCGGCCTGTCCATGGGCGGCGGACAGGGCCTCAATTTCGGCATCAACAATATCGATAAATTCGCCTGGATCGGCGGCTTCTCTTCCGCGCCCAACCTTCAGCCGGCCGATGTTCTGGTTCGAAAGATCCAGCAGGCCAAAGACAGCCCAAGCCTGCTGTGGATCGGCTGCGGCGACAAGGACAACCTGATTACGGGAAGCTGGAACCTCCACCTGGGATTGGATGAGGCCAAGATCGACCACGTCTGGTATGTCGACACCGGAGGGCATGAGGTCGCAGTATGGAACAACAATCTGTATCTGTTTGCGCAGATGCTGTTCAAACCGGCCGGATCGGTCACGCCTCCATCCTCCGTCGGGAACTACAACGGCGAACCGGTTGGCGCATTCGGCGGCATGGCTGCACCCGGCATGGGGCGGGGCGCAAGGCCGGGAGCCGGCGCGCCCGGAGGCGGCGCCAGTTCCGAATTTATCGCCGTGAGAGAGAAAGGCGGCAGCGCATCGGAAGGGGTCGCGGGGACATGGCTGGCAAAAGACGGCGACAACGAAATCAAGTTCGTGTTCAAGGTCGAAGGTTCCACACTGACGGGAACCATCGAAAACACGCAAATGCCCGGAGCGATCGAGTTCAAGGACGGCAAAATCGAAGGAGACAGAATTATCTTTGACTATGTGCGTCAGATAAACGGCCAGGATTTTCAAATAAAATGGACGGGGACGCTTTCCGGCGATGCAATCAAATTAAAGCGTGAACTGGCAGGCGGCGGCATGCCGGGCTTCGGACGTGGAGCCGCTCCGGCAAAAACTGAATGAAACACAAAAGCAACCAAGGGACGAACGTTCCGTACAAACGCCGCCCCTTCCTCCATCCCCTGCCGATTTTCGGCTGGGGTAACGACGCTTGCATGAATTCAAATACCTGTCCGACGTCAGAAGAAATGGGACACATTTGGACGTAAGAATAGGAGAGACTGCCGTAGCGGGAACGATCCTGGAAAGCCAGCAGCTAAAAAAAGGTTATGCTTCAAAAGTTCTGCAAAAAGAAGGAGGGTCATGCTAATCCTGATTCTCGATGCTCGGCACGGGAAGGTCCGGGAGGACGGTGCCGTGCGGAGCCAGGCCGTGCTGATTGCGATTGGAATTAACTGGGAAGCGCGCCGCTGCGTATTGGCGGTGGAGCTGGCCAACCGCGAAAGCGGCTCGACCTGGAAGGATCTGTTATTGAGTTTGAAGCGGCGGGGACTGATTGATTCTTACCGTCATACGAATGGAGCGCGTATGCTTCCGGGGGGAGGCGCCCGGGTTGCGCCGGGCGCCTATCAGATTTCTTATACTTCCGGGGGCGTCAGGTCGGGCGGAGCAATCACATTCACATTCATCCGCATCATGGCGTCATAGATCTCCTTCGAGTAGCTTCCCGCCACCATAATATGATGAATGCCGACGATGCTTTGAATAAAACGCTGGATTTCCTTGATCTTCACCTCGGCCCTGACCGAACAATACTTGCGCATCTTGCTCATTTGCGGCGGAGCGTCTTTAAATGAAGGCGTCTTCCTGTCGTCAATGCCGGGGATTACTCTGCCCGGCCACAATACAAAATCCTTCAGGTCCTTGCTGAATCCTCCCACCGTTATATCCAGACCCACCGGGTATTCTAAATCCGGCACAGCGCCCTTGCCCATCCCGTGATAATCCCAAAGGTTAAAGGGCAACGCGGGGGCATCGGCTCCATATATCTTTGTGGGCGCTACGCAATGGCGAAGAACCGCGCTGGAGGTCTCCCTGTTCACCGAAGAAACGTTGCATTGAAAAGACGGCCTGTGGATGAGCTCCTGCATGACCATGGAAGAAAGCATCATGCATATATCCGCTTCACAGGTGCCTGATATTCCCTCGTCTCTCAACCTTGTGAACGCCAGGCAGGGAAGCGGCATCGTCGCATCCGGGGTGAAGCTGTAACTTAGGCAATCTACCGAAATACCCGTCAGCCCTTCCTTTTCCACAATGGATCTCAATAACACGGACATCTTTGAAGAATTAAGGATCATTTCGTCCGTAGGACCGGAGATCTTCACAGCCTCCTTTTTCCATCTCTCCATTTCCCTGCGGGCAGCCGTTTCATCGACTCCTTTCAAAAGCTCCCGCAGTTCTTCTATGGGCCGGTGTTCTATTCGCACGCCGGTCTGTTTATAGACATAGTCCTCATTCAGGTTGGGCGAAGGAATGCTGGTTGAATTGAACGGTTTTCCGAATACAAGGGCTTTTTTGCCTTCAAGAATCCTTGGCGCCGCGAGGATCTTTATTAGTTCAATGGCATGCCTTTCGGAATTGGCAAGCAGGGAGTTCGTCCCTTTTATGCGAAAGGACGCTACCAGATCCGTTTCCCACATCATCAGGTCCAGATTCGTTGGAAAGAGTATTACAGGGACGTCTAATGTGCCCATGCCTTCGGCTATAAATCTTTTTGACATGCCTGCCACTCCCGGCAGGCTCATAAAAAGAATATCCGCGTTTTTTTCTCGGATAACTCGGAGGATGCCTTCGGGATTTTTAAAATTTTCCTTTATCGGGATTACGTCGATTTCATATTCCTTTATTGCTTTGAAGGACTCCATCAGCCCTGAAGAACTTTCCGGATTATCGCTCAGAAAAAGCAGAGTCCTCTTTTTCCCCGCCGGACTCGGTCTTGACGCACTTATAGCCCTTTCTCCGGAAGCGAGACCTGCTGCCGGAATAGCCGCCGCCATACCCGCCAGTGCACTAGTCCTCATAAAACCGCGTCTGCTGACATCCATCCCTTTTCCCTCTTTTCCCATCTGCGTTTCCCCCTTTTCAATAATCAGACCATAGAGTAAGTGAGATCTTCTGTTTTATTTCGCTACGGATTTTGATGTGAAATAAAAACCATTTCAGTATCATTCTATGCCCGGCGAGTCAATTCTATTTGCGCCGATTGCTGCCGGGATGCCTCCCGGAAAGCGAACTGCCGGTGCCTGCAAGCTCCGGCTGTATGCCTGCACTAAAACGTCTCGACGATGCTGCTCTTCGAAAGGAAAAAATCTCCCGGCAGGCTTCTAAATCAGGTTCGCCAGCGCTATCTCCGCCGCGTTTTCAATTTGGTGGGCTATGGGAGACGGCGTCAGCTTGGGGTGAGTACCCACTTGGAAGGTCACCAGATCATCGGCGCGCAGCCCCTGTTGGACCAGCGACCCGATGCAGTTGGCCACGTAGCCGGCCTTATCGCTGCCGTAAACCTGGCCGCCGATGAGTTTGCGCGAATCGCGCATGAAGATCAGCTTTACGGTAAGCTGCTGGGTGCCTGGAAGGGTTCCCGGGTGTTTATCCGCGGAGGTTGCCGTTCCGACAACGACTTCCACGCCTTCCTCTCTGGCTTGGCGCTCGGTGAAGCCGGCGGAACCGATGCAAAGGTCGCCGATCACAGTGCCGAAAACGCCTATAGGAGAAGCCGCGCGCTGTCTGAGGGTGAAGAGATTTTCGCCCGCCACCCTGGCCTCCATGGTGGCGATCGATGCCAGCCGCAGCAGGCAGGGGCCCTTGGTGAGAAAGCAGCTCTTCTGGGTGCAGTCGCCGGCGGCAAAGATATTGGGATCGCTGGTCCTCATCCAGGAGTCCACCCAAACTCCGGCCGTTTCGTCCACTTTCAAGCCGGCATTCGTGGCAAGCTCAATGTTGGGCCTGACGCCGATTCCCAAAATGACAGCGTCCGCATCGATTCTCCTGCCGTTGTCCAGTTCCACCTCCTTCACGCGGCCGCTGCCGTGTATGGCTTTTGCCCGCCGGTCGGTGAACAGGCTCACTCCGGATTGCCGCAGCTGCTCTTCCACTTTGACGCACACCTCGCTGTCGCACGCCACCAGAAGGCAGTGGGGCAGAAGCTCGATGACGCTGACTTTTTTAACGCTTTCAATCTTCCGGCACTCGTCGGCGAACTCCAGCCCTATGAAGCCGCCGCCGATGATAGCCAGATTCCGCACCTCGCTCATTACCCTCTTAAGTCTTTTCAGATAGTCCAAATCCTTCCGGGCAGTAAAGACATTCTCAAATTCCACTCCGGGAAGTTGCGGGACAAGAGGGATGGATCCGGTAGCCAGAACCATTCTCCGGTAGGAAATGGTTTCTCCTCCGGCGGTCGAGACCGTCTTTGCCTCCTTGTCGAAGGACGTCACCTCGTCCACCAGCAGATCGATGCTGTTGTTCTTCAGAACATCTTCGGGGATGAGGTCGTCTTCCGGCGATCCCAGCGTGCCGAAGATATACGGGATGCCGCAGGGTACGAGCACCCTTTTTTCTTTCCTCACAATGGTTATATGGGCTTCAGGGTGGAAGCGTCTAGCCGATATCGCGGCCGTGAGGCCCGCTGCGCTCCCGCCTACAATCAATACGTCTGTTTCTTTCATGATAATACCTCTCTGGCCAAAGATTCCATGCCCGCAAGAGAATAGATTCAGGCCATTTTAAATGAAGAAAATCATAAACTCAAATATATCATATAATAATAGCGACCGCGAGCGCTGGCTGTCAAGCATGCAAAGGGATTTCTTGAGCCGCTCCATATTTCGGATAATCCCCAAGATTTCGCGCGGTCCAGTGTAATTCCCGCCGCCGTGGTTGAAACTTCATGAATACTCCGGGTTAATCCGGGAGTAAAGGAAGCCGAATCATTGGGCTCCGTTTTCAATCAGCGGCTTTTCAGCCGGATAAAAGCTAAATTCTTGTAGTTTTTGTATTTTTGTGATAATGAAAGAGCAACTTAATACAAATTCAGAATACCGGAGGGACTATGGGATATTGTTCAAAATGTGGAGCGTTTATTCCGGAAGGTTCGGCATTTTGCCCAAAATGTGGAGCTCCTGCCTCCTCCGAGGGCAGCCCTCCGCCGCCCCCCAATCCTGCCGGAGCCACCAGCGCCGGTATGTCTTCCAACGTAGCGGGAGCATTATCCTACTTGGTAGGTTTTATCACAGGGATTGTTTTTCTTTTGATTGAGCCCTTTAATAAAGACCCCTTCGTTCGATTCCATGCCTTTCAGTCGATTTTCTTCAATATTTCGATGATTGTTATCGTGATCGTATGGAGCATCCTCACAGCGATCATGAGCAGCATTTTCGGATTGCTGGGGATTTTGTTCAGTATTGTGGGCATTCTGATCTGGCTTGGATTCTTTATTTTGTGGCTTTTCCTTATGTACAAAGCCTACAAAAATGAGCGGTACATGCTTCCGATAATCGGAGAGCTTGCTTCAAAACAGGCAGGACAGGCAGGATAGAATTTAAGCGGGCCATTTAAGAATTTGCGGCTTGCCTTCAATGATTGCAGAGCGTATCTGAGCCGAAGTCTGATTTCCCGCGAATCGCTGTCGGAATGGGCCGCCTGGAAGCGTGCCCGGCCGCATCTCTGATTGCTTTGCAGAAATATACGACAATCGTCTAAGCGGCGCTCGGAACGCGGCATATTCTAATATTCGGACAGGTTCCCAGTTTATCCGGCAAAATCGAAGGAGCCCCGTTATCCGCATTGCCGCCGCAAAAGAGTCTTATTCTGACTTATCTTTTCCCAGGGCCGGCGTGGTTTCAATTTGGGTTTTCAATTTCTCAAGCTGCTCCCGTTGGGGGCTTTGCGGATTTGCATCAAGGTAAGCCGAGATCTGTTGCAGCGCTTCTCCATAGCGTTTCTGCCGGATATAAATATTGAGGAGAGACAGCCGCGCATCGTGTAATTGCCCATCCTGAGCCAGCGCATCGGCAAGCATAGATTCAGCCTGATCGTAGTCGCCCATTCGGTATAGCACCGTCCCCAGATAAAAGCCGGTTCGGGGTGTCAGCGGATCCTGTCGATGCGCTTCCTGGAGCGATTCGAGGGCTTTCCGGTAAAACGTCTCGGCCGCATCCGGCTCGGCGTCGGGATCGTCTTCTATATAATCGGCAACATCTATATCATCCTCCCCTGCACCGGCCGCCGCCATCTCTCCTCTCATGAAGTAGACGACTCCGAGGTTGGTAAGCGCAATCGGTTCGTTCGGATTCAGGCTTCGAGCTCGGACGAGCATGGCTTCAGCTTTCTCATATTGGCCGGCTTTTAGATACTCGCTGCCGAGCCTGCTGACGGCGTCATAATAATCGGGAGCGGATTCAACAACCTTTTCCAAGCTTGCCACCCCTGCTTCAGCGTCTCCCTTTGCAAAATAGTCTTTGGCCAGATTGTATTGTTTTTGAGCTTCCTCAGGAATTTGAGTTCTAATCTGTTCAACGTCGACCGTTTTAGCGCCGGCTAATTGTTCGCGCCCCGCCGCTTCTTCCGCCGGCAATTTCTCAAGTTCCAGCGTGAGCATGCCGCTATAGGTATACAATCCCGTGTCCACATCCTCGATCGGCAAGCGCTCATAATGGAAATCGTTATAGTCCAAGCGGTAGACCAGCTCTTTAAAGCCGGGTTCTCTGACGACCATATTGTATTTTTCGTCCGGCTGGAATGAAGAAATCCAGAATTCGAATTCGTAGGATCCCGAAGTGTAGGCAGTCGCAACCAGGGAACCGTCCTGCCTTTCGAAGCGTATTTCTACCGTCCAGTCCACGGGGCGCCCTTCGGCAAAAATTCTGCCGGCAATCTTGGCCGTGGGCGGCGGGACATTTTGCGCCGTTGCCATCCCTAGGCAAAACGCCCCAAGAAGGAGTCCTAAAATTATCGTCCGATAGGTCATTATGATGCGCTCCTTAACCAGGCTTATTCTTTCCGTCTGCAATTATCTTTTAAACCTGAATCCCGGCAATTGCATCAAAATAGGAAAAATTTTATTCGATGCCTGCTCAATCCGGGTTATTTTATTTTATAAATGGGACAATGCCGGACACATGGCAGGGAAATGCTCTGATCCGGTTTCCCGCTTTTATTCAAAATTTAAAGCATGAAGGGATACGAGGAGAAGCAATATTGATACTCTTTCGAATCTTTGTATCGTTGAACCTGGCGGGACTTGTCCTCATTGGCGCGCTTCAAGCATTTGATTTCCCTCAGCCGTCAGGCCTATCGAATTCACAGAAGGATTTCGGCGGCCGATGGGGCGTCGATGACGGCATGCGAATTCGCGACTGTCGCCGCGAAGGGGCAGCGCCTGGGGGAACCTATCGCGCCGCCGCGGCGAATCCCGCTCCAGCAAAAATGCAGGCGCCGGGAGGAACCGAGAAAAAGAGGGATTCGAGTTACCGGCGCGAGAAGATAGAGGAATGGCTTGCGGCGCTTGCGGCCCATAAGCCGGGGCGGCCGGAGCCCGCCGCCGCTGGAATCGGGCGATGGGATGAAGGGGATTTGGAAATTCCGGTAGACTTTGTCACAAAACTGGCATCGGGATCCTCTTCCGCCAAGCGCACTCTCGCTCGAGCATCGACCCGGCGCTTATTGCATTTAACGGATCAGGAAGCGCGCGAGGGCAATTTAAACCGCATCCTGAAGCAGGGCGCCATGCTGCATACGGATATCGCCCTGCTGGGGCTGGAGAAAAGACCGCCTCCCCTTTTAGGAGGCCAAATGGGAGTTTTTGCGGATGGACGTTTGGGCATGCAGCCTAAAAAGGTTCACTGGAAATTTGCGCGCCGGCTGCTGGATTCGGTATCTCCATCCCCTGCGCGGGACCCCATGGTAAGGAAATGGTATATAGCCACCACGGCGCATATGTTGAATCAGAGGCTTCTTGCATATGCCGGCCGCAACATTGAACGAGCGCTGGAAATATTCCCTTCCGACGATAAAATCCTGTTTTATGCCGGCGTATTGCACGAGACATGGGCATCGCCCTGCAATCAAAACATCCTTCTGCCGCCCTTAAGCGAGGTCATTTACGGCTCAAAGGGACCGGAGCTAAAACGGGCGCGGCATTTTTTTCGAGAATCCATCGCGCGAAACCCGGACTTTCCCGAAGCGCATCTTCGCCTGGGCAGGGTTTTGGGGCTTCTCGGCACACCCCAGCAGGCTGTAGCGGAATTGCAGCTGGCCGCGCCGGCAAAGGATCCGCAGCTTCTTTATTATGCTTCCCTATTTTTGGGACGCGAGTGCGAAATGCTTTCCCGCCGAACCGACGCCCGGAACCACTATCAACGGGCCGCCTCTCTTTATCCGGCGGCACAGTCGCCCCTGTTCGCCCTTAGCCAATTGGCCCATAGCGGCGACGACGCCGAAGGAGCCTTGGTTGCCCTGCAGCGCATTTTTGAGTCCCCCGTGCGGGATTTTTGGAAGGATGATCCCAGGTGGGTCTACGACCTGGCGCCCGTTCGCGACGCGGATCAGCTCATAGCCGAAATCTACAGCTTGTTTGGTGAAGTGGCGCAATGATGAAGCGAGGATTTGCATTGAGCGCGGTCTTCATCGCAGCCGCGGCCCTTGCCGCGGTTTCGAAGGAGCATACCTTCCGGGTCGCGGCCGAAGAGGTTAGGATCGATGTCCTTGCAATCGCAGACGGCCGACCGGTAACGGATCTGAAAACGGCTGATTTCGAGGTATTGGACAACGGCGTTCGGCAGCAAATCCAATATGCCACGCTTCAGAGGAAAATGCCGGTCGCCATAACGCTCGTCTTCGACATGAGCGCCAGCGTGGCCGGCGAGTTGCTCGTTCATCTGCGGAACGCCGCATACGAGCTTCTTGCCGATTTGGGGAATGAGGATCGCGCGGGGCTGATTACCTTCAACAACGCGGTGGTTTTGGGTTCTCCTCTTACCCGCGATCTCGCGCTCGTAAGGCAGGCGCTTGAACGAGCGCGTCCTTTCGGAAATTCTTCGCTGATCGATGCAAGCTATGCGGGCTTGGTGCTGGCCGAGACCCAGTCCGACCTGCCTCTTGTCATTATCTTCAGCGACGGGCGTGATACCTTCAGCTGGCTGTCAGGCGACTCCGTGCTGGAAACAGCCAAGCGCAGCGACGCGGTCGTCTACGCGGTATCCACGGGACGCCTGCCGAATAAAACATTTTTGAAGGACCTTGTGGAATTTTCGGGAGGATCCCTATTTGAGGTCGAAATGAGCAAAAACCTGCCGGCAATGTTTCTTGAAATCCTTGATGAATTCCGCCGGCGCTATCTGGTGACCTATACTCCGACGGGAGTCGCAGAAAGCGGCTGGCACAAGCTTGACGTAAGGGTGAAGCGACGCGGAGTGCACGTCCGCGCGCGGCCCGGCTACATCAGGAAATCCCGCGAAGAAAGGGCGAGATAAAAGAACCGCTCCTGATCGTATCCCTTCCGGAGCGTTCCGTCTTTCGTTGGCGCGGCGGCCGGAAAAGCATGGGGATCAAGCCAAAAAATGCCCTCCGCTTTGACCCGATGGGTCCCCGTCTCAATGAGTTGAAGGCAAAAAGTCTGCCGGATTCCAGGATTATCTGAAGACCACATGTTCCAGAAACAGCACGGCTGCAGTGCCCACCACGAAGCCGTTGCCCAGAATCGGCTGCAGGGTCGGACTCATGCCCTGCAAAACATCGGGCGGCAGGAATGCAATAATATTCCCCAATAGAACAGGCATGCCGATGATAATCCCGCTTTTAAAACTAAATTCGGCTTGCGCGCAATCCTGCAGCGCAATCTGCAACCCCGCGGCAATCTGAGAAGCCATGATATAGACCATGACTCCCCCGATCACAACCGACGGTACGCTGCCCATTATGGCTATGAGACGCGGGAAGAAGGAAAGCGCCAGAATAAAGACGCCCGCATAAAAAATCGGATATCGAGAGGCGCAGCCGGTTGAAGCGATGATTCCCGGACTCATGGAATAATTCACAGGTCCTATAACTCCGATAAATCCGGACGCCGCGTTGGCAATTCCGGTAAGAATGATTCCCCGATTGATTCGGCGGGCTTGGCGGTCCGGTTTCAGCATCTCATTAAGAGATTGAATGGAACCGAAATCGTTAACGGCCAGAGCGAGGTAGCAAACAAGAAAAGAAAGGAGGACCCCGGGAGCGATTTCCGGCTTAAGGGTCAAATCCATCAAAAAGGAGCCCGCCCACGATCCGCGCATCAGGACGTCCACATTGAAAGATTCCGGGAACATCAAAAAATAAGCAACGCTGCCGAAAAAAATGGCGCCCACGATAAGGAACATTCTCCAGATCTCCGGGAGAGATTTGTGAAAAACAAACAGCGCGAATGCGAGCAGCATGGCAAAGGTGACGTTATAAACAGGTTTTACACCGCTTCCGGCGTCGATCATGAGATCCCGGATAGCGGGCGCCAGCGCAAAAACGATAAGCAGAAGGACCACGGATATCACTCTGGCGGTAAAAAGCTTCCTGAGATAGCCGAATAGGCCCGTAGCCGCCAGGGCGGCCACAGCCAGGCCTCCGATCATGACGGATGTGTGTATGGCGGACATCTGAAATCCGCGGCTGGAAATCATCCCCACAAGAAGAACGGCGGCGGGCCCCGAGACCAGGGGCAGTCGATGTCCCCACAAAAGCTGCGCCAGGACGGCAGCTCCCGTCACGAAAAATATCTTCTGGAGATAAAGGATCTCCGCTTCGGATCCTCCGAAATAGACGGCGCCCGCGATCTTTCCGAGGAGGACAACGGAAGCGATTGCAATGACCGCCCACTGCAAGCCGAGCATTACGGACGCTAAAAACGGCGGCGATTCATTCAGATCATATTTCCATTGCATCCGGCGGCCTTGGCGTTTTCGCAACAGTGAGATGGCTTTTGAATAAACCGGCCCGGGTTAGAATTATCGCTTTTCTACGAATTCTTATCAGGGCGCGCTCCTGCCGAACCATTTGCGGGACGAAGGCAACCGGTAGGGCGTCACGGCCTCGCTCACCAAGCGGACATCTTCCAGCGTATAGAATGCGTGGGGGTTGAATTCTTTCACGCTTTTTACAATGGTATCGATATCGCTGCGTTCCACGATAGTGAAAATGATCTTTACCGGCCCCGTCATCCCCTCGGCATCAAGCACTGTAAGGCCGTATCCTGAAGATTTCAGGAAGTCCACGAGCCTGTCCGCCTCCTTGCGCGTGATGACGCGCAGGATTACCTTTCCTATCGAAAGCTTGTTTTCGATAAACAGGCCGACATAATTCCCCGCCGCGAAACCTGCGGCATAGGCGACGTAGCAAATGGGATTATCGAGCTGCTGAAAGATCTGGCGTATAACCATGAGCCAGATCAGCACTTGAAAAAACCCGCTGATCATGGCGAAGTACTTCAAATTTCTATTGACGAAAATGATCCGCACCGTATCAAGGCTCACGTCCATGATGCGCGCGGTAAAAATGAAAATGGGCAACACGACCCAGGTGTAAACGGCGGAATCAAAGAATGCAGGTATCGTCATAGTCAATTTCTAACACCCATTCGTCGGCGCAAACAAGAAAGAATATCGTTCTTCTTATCCCGGGAGTCCGGGGAGGAATTACAAAGGGCTCCTAGAGAATATCCGCTCCTTCAGATTCCCTCTCGCGGCGGGCGTCCCAATAAAGTCCCGTCGCGAGAAGAAGGAACATGATCAGGCCGAGCCAATTATGCCATCGCCCCAGCCAAGGGCCGCAGACTTCCACGAGATCGGGAATCATCGAAATCTTCCAGGAATCCTCAATGAACCGGATCAAGGCGGCAAGGACTCCGACGAGAGCGCCCCCTGCAATGAAACCGGAGGCAATCAGCGTTCCCTTTTCGTGCCGGGTTCTGTTCAGCGCCGGGCTCTTCGATGAACGCTGGATAAACCAGGCCAGCGCCGCGCCGATCAACAGCGGCGAATTCAGTTCCATCGGCAGGTACATGCCCAGCGCAAATGCGAGGGCCGAAACCCCGCACATGGCTACGACCACGGCGAAAACGGCTCCCAGGGCGTAAAGAAACCAAGGCGCTCCTTCCGCTGCCATCACGCCGCGCAGCACCGCCGCCATGGCATTGGGCTGCGGAGCAGGCAGTGGATTGGGATGAGCGGGGCTCGGAAAGAATCCGTATACTCTCGACATGAGAAGGATGACCGCCGTCGTTACGGCGGATGCGGCGACGGATCCGACCATATTGCTGATCTCGATCCGTTTGGGCGTTGCGCCCAGCCAGTACCCGATTTTGTACTGGGTTACCAGGGAACCGGACATCGATAAAGCCGTGCAGACGACGCCGCCGATCAACAGAACCTGCAGCATCCCGGATTCTCCATGCAGGCCCAGCGCCGAGAGCGCGACGGCCGTGATGATCAGCGTCGTCAGCGTCATCCCGGAGATCGGAGTGATCGATATCATGGCGATGGCCCACGCCGACACGGCGGCAAAAAGAAATGCAATCACAAGCGTAAGCAAAACCGAAAAGAGCGCAATGCTTGTGGCCCCGCCGGTCCCGGCCAGCACCGAAAATCGGAAGTAAAGAAATACAAGGATGCCCGTGACAACGATTCCGGTGAGAACCGCCGACATCGGCAGCGCGCTGTCCGTCCTCGCCGCGGCCCCCGCACTTTTTTTGCGCGCCAGCCGCACAATTTCGCCCGACGCCTGGCGCGTCGCCTGGATGATTACGGGCGACATTTTCAGAATGGACAGGATGCCCGCGGCAAAAATTCCGCCGATGCCGATCGGGCGGACATACTGAAGGAATATCTCGTCGGCCCCCATGCCGGCAAGCGGGAGGTCTCCCGACAACAGCGCGCCGGGAATGTGCTGGCCTAAAAAGGCGAAAAGCGGCACGAGGACAAAGAACGAAACCAGAGATCCCGCGAGAATGATCGAGGCGTAGTTGATCCCCATGATGTACCCAAGTCCCAGTACCGCCGCCGAGGTATTCATGGTGAAGACGGCCTTGTACTTGTTCGTCAGCATGTCCAGCCCGCCGATGGCGGCGGTTGAAAAATTTTCGGCCCAGGCTCTCATGGAAGGGCCGATAAAATCAAACAGAGCCGCCGCGACGGCGGAATAGCTCAGCACGACGGCGCTTCGCCCGCCCCGTTTCCCTGCCATCAAAATTTCCGTTGTGGCGCGCGCCTCGGGATAGGGAAGCTTGCCGTGCAGATCGCGAACAAAATACCGTCGGAAGGGCGCGAGAAAGAAAATCCCCAGAAATGCCCCCAGAAGCGGCACAAGAAAGATTTGGAAATAGGACGATCGGTTTTCCAACCCCAGGATATATATAGCGGGCATCGTAAATACCGACCCGCCCGCGATGATTCCCGACGTTGCGCCGACGGCCAGTACATTCACGTTCTCGAGCAGCGATGAAGCCCGCCGCTTCATGAATCGAACGGCGAAAACCGAAAAGCCGACCGCCAGAATGGATATCGGAATGGCGGATTCGATGCCCTGCCCCAGCTTCAGCGCGATGTATGTAGCCGCCGCCGAAAAGATGACAGACCATGCAAATCCCTGAGCCACGGAACGGATGCTGATTTCCGGCACGCGCGATTCGGCGGGGATCACAGGGGTATAATTTTCGCCCTGCTTCAGCTCACGGAATGCATTTTCCGGGATGCGGGCGTCGCCGGCCGCGGTGGCTTCCGGCGCCGTCATGAATGAACCTCCCCGTACTTTTCCAATTCCGATTCAATCACGCGGCGCGAAAGGCTGTGAGTGGTTCCCTTCTTTTGCGAGTAAATATCCCTGGCCAGGGCCTGGGTGCGCGGGTGCCGGCCGAGAGCCGAATACAGGGGCCGCAGATATTTCATCCGGCCGACTTCCATCAGCACCTCGCGCACGCGATCGAAGACCGGATCATAGTCCGAGCCCGCCGCGATCGTCAGCCATTCAACCAAAATTTCATAATTGCCCCTATCTGTCAGCCCGAGATTGCGGTCCAGCCAATCCAGGGATTCTCTGTCGAGCTGTCTCGGCAGGGCCTGCAGAAAGACGAGCAGCTCGCTCGAGCTCCATCCTTCAATCTGCCGATGATCCGGGCGTCTGCCGCCCGCAAAAGCATGGGCGCTCTCAACGAGCTCCTCCAGTTTTCGCGACCTGAACGCGGGCGCATCGGCCGGCATGCCGGTTTGGTAGAGCCAGGCTTCGGCATTCACCTCGGCAGCGGCTCCCGGAAGCTCCTGATTCAGGAAATCCATGAACTCTTCGGAGGTGATGGATGTAAATCGGAAAGTTTCGATGTACTTCCTTATGAAGCTCTCGAAGCGCTCCCTGCCTGCATGCTGCTCGATGGCGCTGACAAAGCGCGCTCCCTTTTCGTAAGGAATCGACGAGAAAGCGTCGTCGGGATCGATGCCGCGAAGATCGGTGCGCAGTTTGGTAAGCGGCGAATCGGCCCCGAAACGCGCGATGGATTCCTCCAGCGCCTTCTGACCGATGGCCCAGCGCAGAGCGGATGCTTCCCGGCCGTGCACGGCATCGAGAATGCGCCGCTCCGCCCATGTGGTAAACCCTTCGTTCAGCCAGAAGTGATCCATGTTGGCATTGGTGACCAGGTTTCCGGTCCAGGAATGCGCGAGTTCGTGCGCGATGACGTCCACCAGCGAGCGGTCGCCCGCGATCACCGTGGGCGTGAGGAACGTCATGCGCGGGTTTTCCATCCCTCCGAAAGGGAATGCGGGCGGGAGCACGAGCATGTCGTAGCGCTCCCATTCGTAGGGACCGAAAAGCTCCTCGGCCGTCTGAATCATTTTCTCCACTTCCGCGAATTCATATGCGGCTTTTTCAACCATTCCGGGTTCCGCCCAGACGCGCGACCGCGGCGAGAGATCCCGCGAATCAAGCTTCCCTGCCGCAACCGCCAGAAGGTAGGGCGGAATCGGCTGCGGCATCTCAAACAAGAACGTGCGGGTCCCGCGCTCCTCGCCCGGGCGGATTCCCGCCGGCCCCGCGGACATAACCGCCGTGAGCTCTTCAGGCACCGTTACGGCCGCGCTGTAGGATACGCGCCTGCGCGGCGTGTCCTGGCAAGGCACGATGGTGCGCGCGTGGATCGCCTGGCATTGCGAATATAAAAACGGATGGCGTTTGCCCAGTGTCAGCTCCGGTTCGAACCATTGCAGCGCGATTGCTTCCGGAGAAGCAGCGTAATCAATGACGACGGAGACGGTGCCCGGCGGTAAATCAAGCCGGAGGCAGCTTCCAAGCACAGGGTCTTCGCTTGCGAACCGGAAAGGGACGGCTTTTCCGTCTTGGGTATGTACCGAGCGGATTTCCATTGCCTTGGTATCAAGATCCAGAATCCCGCTGGATACGCTTTCCAGCTCGATGGCGACGGAACCGCCTATCCGGCGGCGGTCAAAGTCGACGAACCAGTTCAGCCGCAGGCGGCGGGAACGAGGTTGCGTATCGTCGCAAAAGGAGTGAGGGTCTATCCTGGACATATAGCCTTCCTTTCTGCCGAGATTCCTTGACGTTTGCCGGCAACCATTCCGGGGGCGCGGGCACGGCCGCATTCTTCTTCATTTGGGACCGGACCACAACAAGTTTTTGCTTAGTAATTCTCGCCTGGAAAAAACAAAATCTGGTAACATCAGATACAAGTTGAAATCAAACAGTAGTTCCATGAGACGCGCGGGCCGGCCGGTACATTTCCTTGGAGCCGGCTGCGGTTTGGTTTTGAATCGCAGGGAATTTCCAAAGGTTCTTGCGCTATTCAGGTTTCGGTTGAGGAACCATCACAGGAAAGGCATAGGCCTGACGCCATGGAGAGAGGAGCTTGAGAATGGCTGGAAATAAATATGACAAATATTTTTTGGAGTACGATCCCAAGCTTTGGCCCAATGAAGTCCGGCCGGTTATGGCGCGTGTAGAAGATAGCGTAATGAAAGGGAGCCATTTCTATTTGATCCATTGGGTGCTTCCCGGCTTTGAAGCGCCGCTCGGAACCCACGAATATGCCGGGCACCCCCCGCATATTCACAAGGATGCGGAACTGTTGTTTCACATAGGCACCGACCCTGAAAATCCCATGGACCTGGGCGCTGAGGTCGAAATGTATATGGGGCCCGAGCTGGAAAGGCACGTATTCAACCGCACCTGCTGCATTTTTATTCCCCCCAACTTTATTCATTCTCCCTGGCGGCCGTTGAAAACCACCCGGCCGTGGATATTTATCGAAATAAACCAGGGCGCCAGGCACACCGAAAAGTTCTTTCCGCAGCTTTTGCCGAAGGAAGCCCGCGACAAAACCGATTGGAGCATGTGGAAGGACGAGGGGTTTTAGGAAACTGCAGCGGCTCAAGCAGGGGTAGCCGCTGGCGATCCCGCTCTGCGCCGCCTGAACTGAATAGAAGAGGTTTTTATGGCATATAGGGTTACCAGCGCCTGCCTCAAATGCGGCTACTGCGTTGAAAGATGCCCGGAAGGCGCCATTATTCCCGATCCGCCGATCCGAATGGATGAATGGACCCTTCAACCGGTCCACATCGATGTTGGCATATGCAACGACTGCGGGATTTGCGTGTCCACGGAATACTGGTGCCCGGCCGGCGCCATCGTCCCGGCGGAAGCGGTTTATTAAAAGAGGCGGCGCGCGAATGGCACGATAGAATGCGATCCTGTATTATGACATTACAGTAAACCAGTGGATTGGAATTTTGAATCTGTCGCAACACTTCAGGGAGGAGAAAATGGCGGAAAAAATCTGCAAGGTCGATTATTTTTATATGATTTCTCCCAACAAGCCCGGAGAGGGCGCGAGGATTCTTGCCGCGCTTCAGGACGCCGGCGTGAACCTCCTCGCTTTTTCGGGATTCCCCCATGGGAGAAAGGCACAGATCGATTTTGTGCCGGAAGATTCTGCAAAGTTCAAAGCCGCCGCCAAGAAAGCCGGCTTTCAGTTAAGCTCTAAGAAAACGGGATTCCTGGTCCAGGGAGAAGACCGGCCCGGAGCGGTCGCACGCATCATGGCAAAGCTCGCGGGATTGAAAATAAATGTTACGGCCATAGACGCAGTCGCCGCCGGGAACGGCCGTTACGGCGCGATTCTATGGGTGAAAGCGGCGGATGTGCGAAAGGCGGGCAAAGCATTGGGCGCTTCCTAGCGCTCTGCCCAAAGACCGGGATGCGCCGCGCGCATGGGGCCTGCGGCGCATCCTTTTCATCCGGATAGAACGGAGCGGCAAAGGCAGGAATTTTATTCCGCGACCTTCTCCGCGACCAGATCGCCGACTTGTGAAGTGCTGTAGCCCATTCGACCGGCCTGGAGCGACTTGAGCTTATTGCCGGTAACGTACATGACGGCTTCTTCCACCTTATCGGCGGCTTTCTCTTCGCCCAGCGTGGCCAGCATCATCTGCATGGCACAGATTGCAGCCAGGGGATTGATGACCCCTTGGCCGGTATATTTGGGCGCGCTGCCGCCGATAGGCTCAAACATGCTCACTCCTTCGGGATTAAGGTTCCCGCCGGCGGCGATGCCCATTCCGCCCTGAATCATGGCGCCCAGATCGGTAATGATGTCGCCGAACATGTTGCCGGTCACTATGACATCGAACCATTCCGGATTCTTCACAAACCACATGCAGGTCGCGTCGACGTGGTAATATTCGCGCACGACATCAGGGTATTGCTCCCGCCCCATTTCATGGAAAGCCCGTTCCCAAAGGTCATAGACAAACGTCAGCACATTGGTTTTGCCGCTCAGCGCCAGCGTATTGTTTTCCCCTTTGCCGCGCGCTTTTTTGCCATGCTTTCGAGCATATTCAAACGCGAACCGCAGGCAGCGGTCGACCTGGAAACGGCTGTAGACCGAGGATTGCACCGCCACCTCATGGGGCGTCCCCTTCATGGTAATCCCGCCGGTCCCGGTATAAAGATCGCCGCTGTTTTCCCTGACGACTACGAAATCGATCTCTTCGGGTCCCTTGTCCTTGATAGGAGTCTCCACCCCGGGATAAAGCTTGACCGGCCGGAGATTAATATACTGGTCCAACTCAAATCGCGCCTTCAGCAGGATGCCTTTTTCCAGAATTCCCGGCGCCACGTCGGGATGCCCGATGGCGCCCAGAAGTATCGCGTCGAATTTGCGGAGCTCTTCAATCGCGCTGTCCGGCAGCGTTTCTCCGGTCCGCTTGTACCGCTCGCCTCCGAAATCGAATTCGACCAGCTCCGTCTTAAACCCGAATTTCTGCGCCGCAACCTTGAGGACTTTCACTGCCTCAGCTGTCACCTCCGGGCCGGTTCCGTCCCCGGGCATAATTGCTATTTTGTACACCTCGAATCCTCCTGTTTTTATAATGGCTGCAATAAACCAAGGCCCGCGGCATCAGCATCCGAATTCCCGCCGCCCGGAGAAGATACCGACCTCCGTAGCATGAGCATAGGACGCGTCCGAATGCGGCAGCTGAGAGGCCGCGGCAATCCCTTACTCCAAAGCACTTGTTTGCAGGCGACCCACTTGGCACAGCCGGGTGAGTGATAGCCGAATATCGGGAAATAACCCGCGTCGCAGCGCTTGCTTTGCCCTATCGCGCCGTTGCCTCCGCTTCCTGCGCAGCTCGTACCGGGAAGCGCAGAGCCAAAGAACGACTGGAATTTTTATACCCGGGACCGCCGTGTGGCAAGTAAAATTCATGGGAATCGGGCAATGAGCCTTTAGCCTGGGCTATTCATGAGCATTGGCAGCGAGGCGGAAATTATCTTTAAAGCTGAATCCCTATTTATAGGTAGAATCGCCGGTTGAGGCTAATCGCGCTATGACACTGAGCACATCCACTCAGGTTCCTCGAATGGGGATGTTTTCCACCGTTCGCATACAAAATGCACAGTAATGCTGCTTGCCAAATAGTGTTTAAATACCCACCGAAAGTAGTGATAAAAGTGAAAATCAGCAAATAATACTTGCCGATGTGCGCCGATATACCTACTATGAGTGGTAATAAATGCTCATAGGAGCAAGTGATGCGATCGATCGATTACTTTGAGACTCATCCTGTCTTTTCTCACGCGGAGTTTCTGGCCGCGCATACAGCCAAAGGGCGCAGCCCGCGCACCAGCAACAATCTGCTGGCAAAGCATCTGGCGGCCGGGCGTCTCGTTCGTGTGCGGCGGGGTTTGTATGCCGTAGTCCCGCGCGGCATCAGTCCGGATCGGGCGCCGGCGGACCCCTATCTGATTGCGTGTCATTTGTCGGAAGATGCCGTAGTTGCCTATCACGCCGCGCTGCAGTTCTTCGGCAAGAGCTATTCCGTCTGGCAGCGCTTCCATTACTCGACGAGGCTGCGTGCAAAGCCATTTTCTTACAAACAAATGGAATTCGTGCCGGTTCTTCGATCAGCCGTGTCCGGAGCTCGATCCAAAAAGGAACAAGGCATCATCGAAGCGGCGCATGGCGGCGGCCAGGCAAAGGTTACTACGCTGGAACAAACGATGGTGGATGTCCTTGACGCTCCGGATAAAGGCGGCGGCTGGGAGGAAATATGGCGCTCGCTCGAGCTGATTGAGTTTTTCGACATCGACGCTGTTCTCCGGCACACGCGCGTGAACGGCACGGCTTTAACCGCTGCCCGCGTCGGTTTCTATCTGGAACAGCATCGGGATTCCCTGATACTGGAAGAAAAGCATCTCAAGGCGTTTGAAAAGCTCGCTCCTGCCCAACCCGGTTACATCGACAGCTCTCGCCAGTCCGGGAAATTGGTAAAACGCTGGAACTTGATTGTTCCGGACTATGTATTGAACCGCCGTTGGGAGGAAACAGCCGGATGATCTCCCAGGGCGAATTGATGCGCGCGGCTGAAGCAACCGGATTCCAGCCGGAACCTTTGGAGCGGGTAGCGCTCCTTTTTGAAATGCTGGAGTCCTTGCACAGTCATCCTTTTCTTAAACAGAGAATCGTCCTTAAGGGGGGCACTGCATTGAATGCTTTCGTGTTGCCTCTCCCTCGTTTGTCGGTTGACATCGACCTGAACTATATTGGATCCGGCGACCGGGAGGTAATGCTGGCTGAAAGGCCCAAAGTGAAGCAGACCATCGAAGCGGTATGCGCTCGACATGAACTTCCTTATGCGAACGCCATTATGGCCATATACCTTTATGGATTCTCAACCTATCGGCTCAATCAAAGCAGAAGGCGTTCCTGTGCTGGATCTGCATGAGTTGGCGGCGGGCAAATTGGCAGCCCTTTTCAGCCGCAATGCCAGCCGCGACATTTTCGATGCCTGCAATTTATTGCGGCATACAGAGATGAACCAGAACCGTTTGAGGTTGGGCTTTATAGTTTATGGGGGGGGCAAGCCGCAGAGATTGGCGAACCATTGCGCTCAAGGACATTAGCGCAAATCTTAATGATATCGCTCATCAGCTCGTTCCGATGCTCCAAAGCGATCAGGCCGCCCAAGAGCAAGCAAATAGCTATGTTGTGAATATATCTTGTCTGTTATTGTGTTAATTAATTATTTGTTTTTTTGCGTCTTCTTTTTG